>CAYQOU010000022.1:0-58938 GCA_964419255.1 uncultured Fibrobacterota bacterium
TCGTCATCTATGTCGTCATCTTCCTCGTCATCTATGTCATCATCGAAGAAGTCTTCCTGATCCTCATCCTCAACGGCATCGTATTCTTCTATGCCGGCAAATTCATCCCAATCATCATCACGTAACATGGACATCCCCCTCCTTCTTGGGTTAGATTATATGTTCGATACCTGCCCTTCCTGTCCCGCTCTCCTGTCCCGCAGCAAAAGGGCAGGAGTCGGAGGAAAAACATGCGTTTTTCATTATCAGGTTTTTGAGTTTCTGTTTTCCTGTTTTCGAGACCCTGGACGCTCGGGTTTTTTCGGAATCGGGTCCTGCGCACGATTGTATGTCGCGTTAAGAAACTCAATGCAGAAAAAAATATGTTCGGTCCCGGATTTTAAGTATAAAGAATACTGTATTAGTGAAAAAAAATTACATTATCAACATCATTTTAGCAACTTCCGGACCATCGAAAATGAGCTGTTCCGTCCCTTTTTCTTGTCACCAAAACTGTTTTGTGGTATGCTCAAAAAGGAAGCCCGTTTGGAGTCTTTCCATAAGAGGAGGTGAGAGGTAATATGGGGCGCTGGTATGATAGTAATAAAAAATTGGCCTGCTGCCTTGAGAGTTTGAGGTGCCTGGAGAGCGGGAAAAGAGAGCGGATCGTCCGCGATCTGATCGAGCTTATCCGCTCTGAGGAGCCGGCAGTCCTGGAGGATTTTGTCTTGGAATTTCCCCTGGATGTCTACCGGCGGAGGTGGTACGATAAAGATCCTTACTTGTGGATAATTTTCAACGGTATGCGATTCGCATCGGAATCTCTTGTGAATAGGGTTATACATTACTTCGATATAAACCGCACGGCTCCCGCCACCGTGCAGAGCCGGTAGGCAGCTTGCATGCGGATTAGGATGGCGGCGCAGGGTATGCTACGCCGCCCATGCCTATTTTTTGCTACTCTTTTTCGCCGCCTTCTTCTCCGCAGTCTTCTTCACAGCCTTGCTCTTTTTTGCCCCGGTTTTTGATTTCGGTGCCGATTCGCCGGATGTTGTTCCCGATCCTTTGGCCGATTTGCTGACGGTGGTCGATGGAGTCTTGCCCCCAGAAGTCTTAGCTACCGATTTTTCCACTCTTTTCTTGTCCGGTGTACTCTTGGTTTTTATCTCTTTTTCGGCTTGAAGCCAGTCGTCGAAATCACTCCCGTTTTGTCCACCTCTCTGCTGATACAGCTGGTATGCTCTTTTGGCTATCTTTTCTTGTGTTGAGGCTGTCATTTGCGAACTCCTTTTTATGTGCTGTAAGGTAAATGTAATCGGTCGATTTGATGACAACTGTCTTGTAGCTGAATCGGGCTATTCTCTCCCGGCGATTCGCACAAATCCCCTGGAGCATAGGGGCTCCAGCAATCCTGAGAAGCCACCGGATGGTCCTCCGCGCGATCACTCTGTTCCTCCTGTCCAAGGGGATTGCATGAATCATCCCCTCATGCCCGCCAATTCGGGTAATAGAACACATCATGCACCTCATCGAACTTGAGGTGGTTTACATATGAGCCACTCTCAAGCCGGAAAAATGTAAGCAATTCGCATGCCACCGCCTGCGCCCCGTGTATGGTCTGCTGTTTTTCTTTCCCATCAGAAAACTCCCTCGACATCCACCAGGCGTGCACATCTGTCCCAACTCCCCCCCCTCCGTGCCGCTTTTTGCATTTTTCCTGCGTAAAGCAGGAAAGCAGGTATGTGCATGGTTTTTGCTTTCTATTCCCCCATCTTAACCTCGCCTGCGGCTATTCGGCTGAACGTTTTTTTGCCGGAGATTCGCTGCGGTGTAAAAAAGGAAGAGAGGGTATTCTCATTTTGAGAAAATCAATGGTGTGCAGGAGTATCAAATAATGCTATGTCCGGCTGGTGAATGCCTAAAAACATGAGGAGAGCTGTGGAATGGATTTCGAGGGACGCACACGGGTTGTTATCGAGGGAGTATGGCCACAGATCGATTGTGGCGAGTTTCCCGTAAAGAGAGTGGTCGGAGAAACCGTTTCTGTACAGGCCGACATATTTGCAGATGGTCACGACAGTATTGATGCACTGCTGTTATACAAGACCGAAAATTCGGTACATTGGCAGCAGCAATGGATGAGTCCTATGGTAAACGATCGCTGGGAGGCACACTTTAGTATTCAGGAGCTTGTCGACTATCGGTACACCATCACGGCATGGGTCGATCCGTTCAGAACATGGCAGAGGGATTTTCTCAAAAAACTGCATGCCGGGCAGGATATCGAGGTCGACACAAGAGTCGGGCTGAATCTGATCGAGCAGGCGGCACGAAGCGATGATCCTGTTGTCGCCTCCCTAAAAGGGGCTGCCGATGCAATCGCAGGAGAGACCGACCGACAGTTTCTGGCTCGGCGGGTAGAGTCTGCCGAGCTTAGTCGCCTGATGCGAACCTTCGGGCCGCGGCGTTTTGCACACACATACGCTCGCGAACTTCGAGTCTCGGTGGAACGCCCCAAAGCTCTTTTCAGCAGCTGGTATGAGCTTTTCCCCCGCTCCTTTGGCCAAAAGCCCTTCGAGCACGGGACGTTTCGCGACTGCGTGAAGCAGCTTGACCGAATCGCAAAAATGGGTTTCGACATTGTTTATCTGCCGCCGATTCATCCTATCGGTATATCGCATCGTAAGGGTAAGAACAACAGCACCACTGCACGGCCCGGTGAGCCGGGTAGTCCCTGGGCGATAGGCTCGGAAAAGGGGGGCCATGATGCGGTTCACCCACGGCTTGGTAGCGTGGAGGATTTTGCTTTGCTGCTGCAAAGCGCGCGCTCAAAGGGGATCGATATCGCCATAGATCTGGCGCTTCAGTGTTCGCCGGATCATCCCTGGGTGCATCAGCATCCCGAATGGTTCAAAAGACGTCCCGACGGGACAATCCAGTATGCCGAAAACCCGCCCAAAAAATATGAGGATATCGTTCCCATCAACTTCGAAACGGATCAGTGGGAGTCGTTGTGGGTGGAGCTTCGACGCGTGGTGCTGTTCTGGGCGGAGAAGGGGGTGCGGATAATCAGGGTGGATAACCCGCATACAAAACCGTTTGCGTTCTGGCAGTGGCTGATTGCCGAGGTCCGTAAGTGCTACCCCGATATGATTTTTCTTTCCGAGGCATTTACCCGTCCCAAAGTTATGTATCGTCTGGCCAAAGCCGGCTTTTCCCAGTCATACACCTATTTTACCTGGCGCAATACAAAGCGGGAGCTTACTCAATATATGGAGGAGCTTATTGATTCGCCGGCCAGGGAATTTTTCCGCCCGAATTTCTGGCCAAACACTCCCGATATCCTTCCGGAATATTTACAATACAGCGGCCGCAGCGGCTTCATTATCCGCCTGGTTCTGGCTGCCACTCTCTCCTCAAATTACGGTATGTATGGGCCGGCCTATGAGCTAATGGCACATGATGCGGTGGAGGGCAGGGAGGAGTATCTCGACAGCGAAAAGTATGAGATAAAAAACTGGAATCTGGAGGATCCCGAAAGTCTCGAAGAGATCGTTACCATGATAAACCATATCCGCCGGCAAAACAAGGCGTTGAAGAGCACCTGGAACCTCCGCTTTCATGAAGTGGATAACGACTATATTCTTTTTTACAGCAAGGCTACGCCTGATCTGCAAAACATCCTGATGATGGTGGTGAATCTGGATCCGTTTCATACACAGAGTGGCTGGGTGCGAATGCCGCTGCAGGAATTTGGAATCGACCCTGCACAGACCTATCTTATGAATGATCTGATAAGCCGGGACCATTACCTGTGGCAGGGGGAGCGTAACTTCGTACAGCTCAATCCCCATGTGTTGCCGGCCCATATTTTCCATGTCCGTCGCCGATTGAGACGGGAGAGTGATTTTGACTACTTTATGTAGAAAGGTGTGATTGACTGATGAGAGAACATCCGCTGGAAGACGATCCGCTGTGGTATAAGGATGCTATAATATATGAGCTTCACGTGCGAGCATTTCGTGATTCAAACGCCGATGGAATGGGCGATTTCAGAGGGCTCACGCAGAAGCTGGACTATCTGGAAGGCCTGGGAGTCACCGCGGTATGGCTTCTGCCGTTTTATCCCTCCCCGCTTCGGGATGATGGCTACGATATTGCCGATTATTTCGATGTGCATGCCGATTACGGCACCTTGAAAGATTTCAAACACTTTCTTCGTCAGGCCCATAAGCGGGGTATTCGGGTGATAACCGAGCTGGTTCTCAATCATACGTCAAGCGAACATGTGTGGTTTCAGAAGGCCCGCAACGCCAGGCCGGGGACCAGAACCCGCGACATGTATGTCTGGAACAACACGCCCGAAAAATATCAGGATGCGCGTATTATCTTCAAGGATTTTGAAAGCTCGAACTGGTCCTGGGATGCACAGGCGCAGCAATATTTTTGGCACCGGTTCTACTCACACCAACCCGATCTCAACTACGAAAACCCCGCCGTGCAGAAAGCGATGTTTAAGGTTATAGACTTCTGGTTTGCCATGGGGGTGGATGGGCTGCGCCTCGATGCTGTGCCCTACTTATACGAAGAAGAAGGTACAAATTGTGAGAACCTCCAGCGGACACATCAATACTTAAAGGAACTTCGCGAGCATGTCGATAAAAATCACAAGAACAAGATGTTTCTTGCCGAGGCCAATCAGTGGCCTGAGGATGCGGTCGAATATCTGGGACAGGGGGATGAATGCCACATGGCATTTCATTTTCCTCTCATGCCCCGTATCTTCATGTCGATGCACATGGAGGATAGTTTTCCTGTTATTGACATATTGAGAACAACCCCTGAGATACCGCAGAGCTGTCAGTGGGCCATTTTTCTGCGCAATCACGATGAGCTGACACTGGAGATGGTGACCGATGAGGAGCGTGACTACATGTACAGAATGTATGCGCGCGATTCGCAGGCCAAAATCAACCTGGGTATACGTCGTCGTCTGGCGCCTCTTCTGGGAAACAATCGCCGCAAAATAGAGTTGGTGAACATTCTGCTGTTTTCTTTTCCGGGTACGCCGGTGCTTTACTATGGGGATGAGATCGGCATGGGGGACAACTATTATCTGGGCGACCGTAACGGGGTGAGAACACCCATGCAGTGGACACCCGACCGAAACGCCGGGTTTTCCAATGCCAATCCCCACCGGCTTTATCTGCCGATAATAATCGATCCCGAGTACCATTACGAATCGATCAATGTGGAAAACCAGGATGCCAATCTCTCTTCTCTGCTCTGGTGGATGCGCCGGGTTATTGACATGCGCAAGAGATACAAGGCATTTGGCCGCGGCAGTCTGGAGATGCTGTATTCGGATAACCCGAAGGTGTTGACATTTGTCCGCTCCTATCAGGACGAACAAATACTGGTGGTGGCTAACCTCTCCCGTTTCTCTCAGGTGGTGACCCTTCATCTCACCGACTATGAGGGCTATGTGCCGGAGGAGGTTTTCAGCCACAACAATTTTCCGCTCATTGGAAAAAGACCGTATACACTGACCCTGGGTCCATACAATCACTATTGGCTGCTGTTGAAGAAAAAAGAGGAAGGAGTGGGAGTGGGACCAACGGAAGTTATACCCGAAATCACCGTGCGCAAGAGCTGGGAGTCGATTCTTGCGGGCAAAACGAAGGAAAAATTCGAGGAAAAGATTCTTCCCCAGTACCTGCGCAGGTGTCGCTGGTTTGCGGCCAAATCCCGTACTATTCGGCGGGTCAGCATCATCGAGGATGCGGTGTTTGACTCAAAGTCCTCCGGGGCGCATATTCTGCTTCTTGAGCTCAGCTACAGTGAAGGACAGGTCGAACATTATTGTCTGCCCATAAGCTTCAGCTGGGAAAACACCGGTCCCGATGCCTTTGGTACCGAACAGCCGCCTCTTCCCGGCACCATATGTAAGATTTCGGTTTCCAGTCAGAGTGGAATCGTCTACGACGGTACCTATGATGAGCGTCTGCAACAGGAGATGCTTCAGGTGATTGCCAAACGAAGAAAAATTCAGGGAAACAGAGGTGTATTTACCGGATCACCGAGTAAATTGCTGCGCACACTTATCGACATAAAAGAATACCACCCATCCCGTCAACTTAAAGCCGAGCAGAGCAACACCTCCATTGTGTATGGGGAAAAACTTTTCATGAAGCTGTATCGTCGTCTGGATGAGGGGACAAACCCCGAACTCGAGGTGATGCGGTTTCTGTCCGACCGTGCCGGCTATACTCACATTCCGCCCTATGCGGGAGCGCTGGAGTATCGCCGCAACACGGGAGAGCCGGTGACGGTGGCTCTGTTGCAGGGATTTGTGGAAAATGCCGGTAACGCCTGGACATACACGCTGGATATGATGGTGCGGTATTTCGAACAGGTATTGCAGCGAAAAGAAGAGCTTGTCGAAGTCACTCGCCGCTATCCCTCCATGCTGGATGTTACGCTCGATGATGTGCCCACTATATTACGGGAGATAATCGGCGAGCTGTATCTCGAGCAGACAGCTCTTCTGGGACGGCGCACCGCGGAGATGCATCTTGCCCTGGGCTCATCCAGGTCTGTGGCATCGTTTGCCCCCGAACCTTTTACCCTTCTGTACCAGCGTTCGATGTATCAATCGATGCAGAGTCTTGTTCGGCGCACCTTCCAGATGTTCAGCCGATCAACCCGGCAGTTACCCGAATCGATAAGGTCACGTGCAAACACCATTCTTGGGCAGGAGTCCAAGATTCTTACCATTATGAAACAGATCACCGGCAAGAAGATACCTGCCATGAAAATAAGAATCCATGGCGATTATCATCTGGGGCAGGTACTTTATACGGGCAAAGATTTCGTGATTATGGATTTTGAGGGAGAACCGGCGCGTGCTCTCAGCGAGCGCAAGCTCAAGCATTCTCCCTTTAAGGATGTTGCCGGGATGATACGTTCCTATCACTATGCCGGCTTCGGATCGCTGTTTCTCAATACCGCCTTTCGCCCGGAGGATATCGAGGTGTTGCAGCAGTGGATCGAGCCCTGGTATCATTATACCGCGGGCATTTTCCTGCGCTCATATCTTGATACGGTTCAGGATGCTCCCTTTGTGCCGGATAATCGTCAGGACTTGGAACCGTTATTGCAGGTGTATTTGCTCGAAAAGGCGGTTTACGAGTTGGGCTACGAACTCAACAATCGTCCCGACTGGGTGTCGATACCGCTTAAGGGAATAGACGATGTTATTCGAGGTACTTTGTAATAGTTTGTGAATGGGAGCAGGTTATGTCAGCTGAATCGACAAGCATTCTTTCTGTAGATCATACCAAGACACTTCTGACCGACTATGACATTCATCTTTTCAAAGAAGGAAGTCATTTTCATCTTTTCGAGAAACTTGGTTCACATCAGACGATAATCGACGGCGTGAAGGGAACCTATTTTGCCGTATGGGCACCCAATGCAGAGCGGGTTTCGGTGGTCGGAAATTTCAACAACTGGGACAACTCCGCCCATCCACTTGGCGCCCGCTGGGACGGTTCGGGAATATGGGAGGGGTTTATTGCCGGGCTGCAGAAAGGGGAGCTTTACAAGTATCATATCCTTTCCCGCGCCCAGGGATACTCTACCGACAAGGGGGATCCATACGCATATCACTGGGAGCTGTCTCCCAGAACCGCATCCGTGGTATGGGACCTCGAATACGACTGGGGCGACGGGCAGTGGATGACTAAGCGCCATAAACATAATAATCTCCATGCGCCGATGTCGATCTACGAGCTGCATCCGGGCTCCTGGCGACGGGTCCCCGAAGAGGGTAACAGGTACTTGAACTATCGGGAAATGGCTCACTGGCTTGCCGACTACGTCACCGAAGTCGGCTTTACACATGTAGAGCTTTTGCCGATTATGGAGCATCCCTTCTATGGTTCGTGGGGATATCAGACAGTCGGCTACTTTGCTCCCACCAGTCGCTACGGAACGCCACAGGATTTCATGTACATGGTTGACTATTTGCATCAGCACGGTATCGGTGTTATCCTCGACTGGGTACCCAGCCATTTTCCCTCCGATCAGCACGGCCTGATTTATTTCGACGGAACTCATCTGTATGAGCATGCCGACCCCCGTAAGGGCTTTCACCCCGACTGGGAAACCTACATATTTAACTACGGGCGTCACGAGGTCAGGGAATTTCTGATCTCAAACGCCTTGTACTGGCTTGAGTACTATCATGTGGATGGTCTGAGGGTGGATGCGGTGGCATCCATGCTGTATCTGGACTATTCACGTAAGCATGGGGAGTGGATTCCCAACGATCAGGGGGGGCGCGAAAATGTCGAGGCGATCCAGTTCATCCGTAGATTCAATGAAGCCGTATACGAAAAGTTTCCCGATGTGCAGACGATTGCAGAGGAATCCACCGCCTGGCCGATGGTGTCCAGACCGGTCTATACGGGAGGGCTTGGGTTTGGTATGAAATGGAACATGGGATGGATGCATGATATTTTGCAGTATATGTCGAAAGATCCCATCTACCGCAAATATCACCATAACCAACTCACATTCAGCCTGATGTATGCATTTACCGAAAACTATGTACTTCCCCTTTCCCACGATGAGGTGGTTTACGGAAAAGGATCGCTGATAAACAAGATGCCGGGGGATGAGTGGCAGAAGTTTGCTAATCTTCGGCTGCTTCTGGGGTTTATGTATGGTCATCCCGGAAAGAAAATGCTTTTCATGGGAGGTGAATTCGGACAGTGGCAGGAGTGGACCCACGAACGAAGCCTCGACTGGCATCTGCTTGACAACCAGTATCACCGTGGCATGCAGAAGTGGATATCCGACCTCAACAGGTTTTATCGCAGCGAGCCGGCTGTCTATGAGCGGGACTTTTCCCACGAGGGCTTTGGGTGGATCGACTGCAACGACTACGAAAAGAGTATCATCACGTTCATGCGCCATGGCCATGGGGATGGCAGATCTGTCATAATCGTATGCAACTTTACCCCTACACCTTCCCACAACTATCGAATAGGTGTTCCTCGAAGGGGTTTCTGGCGCGAAGTGCTAAACAGCGATGCACGGGAGTATGCCGGAAGCGGGCAGGGCAATCTCGGAGGACGGGAGACCGTACCTGTTCCCTGTCACAACTATCGACAGTCACTGTCACTGACGATTCCACCTTTGAGCGTAATGGCATTAAGTCAGGAGTAAAGGCTGCCGGCTGCGACGCTTGATTGCGGTATCTTTTTGTGGATGATTCAGCCAAAGTGATGAAGCGAAGCGGTATGGAGCCATCCTGAGAATATAAAGTGGCTGCCGGACCTTCATACAGCATACGCTTCCTGTATGTCTCATGTTTTTTGAAAGGATGATCATGGATATCGGTGCGCGTATACATGGAAGAAGGGGAAAGTTTACGGTGTGGGCACCTCTGCATGAATCGGTCGAGCTTAAGATAACGCATCCCCGGGAGCGGATTGTGGAGATGCAGCGTGATGAAATGGGGTATTGGCATGTGGAGCTTGATGACATACCATCGACGCTCCATTATCTGTATCGTATAAATCACGACAAGGCATGGCCCGATCCTGTTTCATTTTATCAACCAAATGGTGTTCACCACGAGTCGGCAGTTGTCGATCATGGACGGTTTGAGTGGGCCGACCTGCTTTGGGAGGGAATACCCTTAGAGCAGATGATTTTCTATGAGCTTCACATCGGCACCTTTACACCTCAGGGGACTTTTGAGGGGGTAATCGAAAGAATTGACTATCTGAAAGATCTGGGCATCACTGCAATAGAGCTTCTTCCCGTAGCGCAGTTTCCCGGTCAGCGCAACTGGGGCTATGATGGTGTCTATCCGTATGCGGTGCAGGCAAGCTACGGTGGTCCGGACGGTTTAAAGCAGCTGGTTGATGCCTGTCACCGAAAGGGCCTGGCGGTGGTTTTGGATGTCGTGTACAATCATCTGGGTCCGGAGGGCAACTATCTGAGCATGTTTGCACCCTATTTCACCGACAAATATCAGACTCCCTGGGGAAGTGCGGTCAACTATGATGACACATACTGCTATGGGGTAAGAGAGTACGTTATTCAAAACGCATTGTACTGGCTTGACTATTATCATATGGATGCTCTGAGATTGGATGCGGTGCATGGAATATACGACACGGGGGCCAGGCATATCCTTGAAGAGCTTGCCTGCCGGGTAAAGGCGTTTGGACAGGAGAACAACCGCACACGCTATCTTATCGCCGAGAGCGATTTGAATGATACACGTCTTATTCGCCACCCTGAAAAGGGGGGCTACGGGTTGGATGCTCAATGGAGTGATGATTTTCATCACGCGGTGCATGCGATTGTTACCGGTGAACGGGGCGGCTATTATAAAGATTTCGGATCACTGGAGGATGTGGTAAAGGCGGTAAATTGCGGGTTTGTGTATGACTGGCGGTATTCCGAACACAGGAAGCGATACCACGGAAACTCTGCTAGAGATTTACCGCCTGCTCATATGGTGGTGTGCACGCAGAATCACGATCAGGTGGGAAACCGTATGATGGGGGATCGTATCTCGACGCTGGTCTCCTTTGAGGCACAGAAGCTTATAGCCGCTGCGCTGATTTTATCTCCCTATCAGCCACTACTTTTCATGGGGCAGGAATATGGGGAGACCGCACCATTTCTCTACTTTATCGATCACAACGATCCGGACCTGGTAGAAGCTGTTCGAGAGGGACGCAAGCGGGAGTTTTCGTCTTTTGCCTGGGATCAGGAACCACCCGATCCCGATTCACCTCAGACGTATGAACAATGCAAACTCAGATGGGGCAGTATCGATGATGCCGGGCATGCCGCTATGCTTGCCTGGCACAGGCAACTGTTATCTGTACGCAGGCAAAATCTTGCCTTTCAGGGGGTGTTGCGGGAGCAGGCCTGGGCACGAAAGATCGGAGAAGAGGCGATGGCGATTTTTCGGTGTAACAAGGGGGCATGTGCAATCGCTCTTCTGAATTTTGGCAAACAGGCGACAGATGTCCGGTTTCCGTATGAAAAACAGGGGCGGCTGTTGCTTGACTCCTGTGAACGGAAGTGGCTTGGGGATGGCTCTTGTCTGCCCGAATCGGCCGCTCCCGGCCAACGGGTGAGTGTGTCGGCAGAAAGCTTGGCTTTATTTATCGCGGAGGGATAAGATTCGCATGGACCGATATATATGCATTCACGGACATTTCTATCAGCCTCCTCGCGAAAACGCATGGCTGGAGGAGGTGGAGCTGCAGGATTCGGCATTTCCCTATCACGACTGGAATCAGAGAATAACAGCCGAATGCTACGGCGCAAACACGGCTTCCCGTATCCTCAATGTGGATCGAAAGATTATCGATATTGTAAATAATTACGCTTACATGAGCTTTAATTTCGGCCCAACCCTGTTGAGCTGGATTCAGCGTAACGAACCGGATGTTTACACCGGGATAATTGACGCCGATCATAGGAGCAGGGCGAGTTTTTCGGGACACGGGGCGGCGCTTGCGCAGTGCTACAATCACATCATAATGCCTCTTGCCAACTCTCGCGATAAGCGGACGCAGGTGATATGGGGGATAGAGGATTTCCGCTATCGATTTGAAAGAGAGCCGGAGGGGATGTGGCTTGCGGAAACGGCAGTTGATATAGAAACGCTGGAGATTATGGCGGAGCAGGGTATACGCTTTACGATCCTTGCCCCGCATCAGGCGAAAAGATTCAGGCCGATAGGTGACCACAACTGGATTGATCTTAATGACAGTTACAAGATCGATCCACGCCGGGCATATCGGTGTAACTTATCTTCAGGGCGATCAATCGCACTGTTTTTCTATGACGGGCCTATTGCACAGGATCTGGCGTTTTCGAAGCTGCTGGACAATGGAGAGGCTCTGGCGGGCAGGTTGATGGATGCCTTCGATACAAATCCGGAGGAGCCACAGTTAACTCACATCGCTACAGATGGTGAGACATATGGTCATCACCATAAGCACGGTGACATGGCATTAGCCTACTGTCTACACCATATCAAATCCAACAATTTGGCCAGACTGACAATCTATGCAGAGTTTCTGGATAAGGAGCCGCCGCGATATGAAGCCGAAATAATTGAGAAATCATCGTGGAGCTGTATTCACGGAATAGAGCGCTGGCGGTCCAACTGCGGGTGCAACTCCGGAATGAAAGGCGGATGGCACCAGATGTGGCGTGCGCCGCTTCGTGCGGCCCTGGACTGGCTGCGAGATAACCTTATCGAGATATTCGAACACAAGAGCCGGGGACTGCTTACCGACCCCTGGGCGGCTCGGGACAGGTATATCGATATAGTGCTCAGACGTTGCGATGAAGCGATTGAGCAGTTTATTCAACGGTGTGCGGCCAGACAACTTTCTGACGAGGAAAAATCTGCCGTCCTGAAGCTATGCGAAATGCAGCGTAATGCAATGCTGATGTATACCAGTTGTGGGTGGTTTTTCGATGAAGTTACCGGAATCGAGACCGTGCAGGTGATGCAGTATGCGGCCAGGGCCATACAGCTTGCGCATGACGTAAGCGGAATGGAGCTGGAAAAATCATTTATCACTCTGCTGAAAAGAGCTCCGAGTAATATAAAAGAGTTTGGCGATGCCGCATACGCATACGAAAAATTTGTCAAGCCGGTGGCGCTCGATCTGATTCGAGTTGGAGCCCATTATGCCGTATCGTCAATTTTTACGGATTATGGCAAATGTGTCGATTTGTACTCCTACCGTGCCGAAAAGCTACAATACCTGCGCTTACGGTCGGGAAAGCAGAGTCTGGCGGTGGGGGTTGTGAAGGTGCATTCAAAGATCACCGGCGATGCAAAGACCACAGCCTTTGCACTCCTTCATCTGGGAGATCATAATTTCATCGGCGGGGGGGGGGAATATTCCGATATCGTAAAATTCGATCAGTTGAAGCAGCAGATACATGAGGCTTTTTCACGCAGTGATATTGCTGCCTGTGTTGTTTTGATAGATCGATTCTTCAATCAGAGAAACTACTCCTTATGGCATTTGTTTAAGGATGAACAGCGAAAAATACTCGATATTATTCTGGCCTCACGACTATCGGATGCCGAGGCGTCCTTCCGTCAGCTTAATCAATACAACTATTCATTGCTTCATGCCATGCGCGAAATGCATGTGCCGCTTCCGCGGTTATTGCAAATGAGCGTAGAAATTGCGATCAATCAGGATCTCATGCGTTTAGTAAACGAGGAGCCCACCGATCTGGTGCAGCTGCGTGGAACCATCGAGGAGGTGGAGAAATGGTCCGTTGCCGTTGATCGGTTGCGTCTGGAGTATGCGGTGAGTCAAAAGGTAAACACATACGTTGAAAGGCTTGCCGATGACACGGACAACATAGCTATCCTTGACACTACGGGCTCTTTTCTCGAAGTGCTTTCACCATTGAAATTGAACCTGGATTTGTGGAAGGCGGAAAACACCTTCTTTGCAATAAGTAAAACCGTGTACAACCAGAAGTCCACTCTCGCCCAAAACGGGGATGAGATCGCGGGAAAGTGGTTGACCCTTTTTACTACACTTGGACAGTATCTGGATGTGAGGTTTGAAAGATGAATGTGCCCAATGCAACGTACCGATTACAATTTTCCAAAGATTTTACTTTCAGAGATGCCGAGCGCATCGTGTTTTATCTGGCACAGTTGGGAGTGTCACATATATATGCTTCGCCTGTTTTCAAGGCTGCGCCGCAAAGCATGCATGGCTATGATGTGGTTGATTCCAACCAGATAAATCCCGAGCTGGGGACACCGGAGCAATTTGATTCACTTCTGGATTTGGTTCATCGAAGAGACATGTTCTGGCTTCAGGACATAGTACCCAACCATATGGCATATGCACGGGAAAACCCGATGCTTATGGACCTGCTGGAAAAAGGGGAATATTCCCGATTCTATACATTCTTCGATGCCAATCCGCATCACTCTTCGGAGATGCTTCAACATCAGCTGTTGGCTCCCTTTCTGGGCAAATTTTACGCCGATTCGCTGGAGTCGGGTGAGATTGCTTTACGATACGACCAGTTCGGGCTATCTGTTACCTACTATGATCATCGATATCCTTTAAAGCTCGATACGTACCCGGATGTGTTTTTGACAAACTTTGAACAGCTGGAGCAGGCGTTGGGAAATGAAAGTCCGGACCTGATCAAATATATCGGAATGGTAGAACTGTTCCGATCATTTGATGCGCAAGGAAATGGTGACCAAAGCTACGATCAGACCGGACACGCAAAAGCTATGCTATGGCGTCTGTACACGGACAACGAAATCATACGTTTCCACATCGAGGGGATATTGGAGAAGTTTAATGGTGTTGCCGGCGATGCCGATAGTTTCGACATTCTCGATGATCTTCTGTCAAAGCAGATCTTCCGTCTATCTTTTTGGAAAGTTGCCTCGGAGGAAATCAATTACCGCCGGTTTTTCAGCATAAACAATCTTATTTGCCTGAGGCAGGAAGACAGCGAAGTTTTCGATTATACCCACAAACTGATCCGGGACTATGTTCAGCAGGGAAAATGGGACGGGTTGCGGGTTGACCATATCGATGGACTGTACAATCCCGGCGCATATCTTAAGTGGCTTCGTGGGCTGGCTGGTGAAAGGTATATCACGGTCGAAAAGATCCTGAGCGAAAATGAGCGGCTTCCCCGCGACTGGCCGGTGTCAGGCACAACAGGATACGACTTTGTAAACCTCGTGAATGGTATTTTCTGTCGGAAGGAACGGCAGAATGACTTCGTAAAGCTGTATTACAAATTCACCCAGCTGCACACCCCGTATACTAACCTGGTTACAGATAAGAAAAGACTTATCATCGGCAAGCATATGGCGGGAGATATCGATAATATCGCACATATCATGATGAAGGTAGCAAGTCGCGACCGGTATGGCAGGGACATAACCCTGTATGGTCTGAAACGTGGTCTGGTGGAAATAATGGCTCATTTCCCCATATACCGTACATATGTGACGCCGGAGCATGCACGTGATGAGGATCGGGAGTACATAGGACGTGCATATGACAGCGCACTGTCTGAATCACCTGGTCTCATACACGAGCTGGATTTCATAAAAAAGTTTCTTCTTCTTAAATTTAACGGTAAGGAGCTTACGAAAGAGGAAATCAATCTGGTCTATCATTTTATCATGCGTTTTCAGCAGTTTACCGGTCCGCTTATGGCAAAGGGATATGAAGATACTGTGCTGTACATATACAACAAGCTCATTTCGCTCAACGAGGTCGGGGGAAATCCGGCAGGTTTTGGCTATTCCATGCAGGAGTTCCATTCGTTTTGTGAGGATCGGAAAAAAGACTGGCCGCACACGATGAACGCCAGCTCCACGCACGATACAAAGCGGTCTGAGGATGTACGCGCGCGTATAAATGTACTATCCGAGCTTCCTCGTGAATGGCGTCAACACCTAAAACTCTGGACTCGTCTAAATCGGGGAAAAAAGGCAAAAGGCACGGATGGTGAATATATGCCCGATTACAATGATGAATACATGATCTATCAGACCTTGCTAGGTGCTTATCCGTTCAGTCAACCGGGAGGCGAATCCTTTACGAATCGGATGAAGGAATATATCGTTAAAGCTGTGAGGGAAGCCAAAGTCCACACTGCCTGGATCAAGCCTGACATGGAATACGAAAATGCATGCGTCGAATTTGTTGAAGCCTTACTGAAAAACGGTGAGGAGAACCGGTTTCTTGTCGATTTCCTGTCTTTTCAGCAAAGAATCGCCCGATACGGTATATGGAACAGTCTTTCTCAACTCGTGATTAAATTGACAGCCCCGGGGGTGCCCGATTTCTATCAGGGTTCGGAGCTTTGGGATCTGAGCCTGGTTGATCCTGACAACCGGCGGTCGATCGATTTCACCAAACGTGAGGCCTTGCTTCGTGATGTGGTCCAAAAGCTTGAGAACGAGGGTCAAAATGCCTTACAGGAGTTTATCGAAAATAGGATAGATGGTCGGATAAAGATGTTTCTCAGTTATAAAACACTCCATACCCGACGCACGTTCTCTTCCGTGTTTGAAAACGGTTCCTATGAACCGATCCGTGTCACCGGAAGGTACCGTGATTCGGTGATTGCATATATGCGTCGATACGATTCCAAGGCAGTTCTTGTAGTAGCACCACGATTTCTTACTTCGATCATCTCAGAAAACGATACTCCAATGGGAGAGATCTGGGCCAATACCGCGCTGGCTTTACCGATTGGACTAAAAGCATCTGAGTGGCATAATCAATTAACCGATCAGGTGCTGACCGGTAGCCGCCAGTTGCTGTTGGCACAACTGTTGGCAGATTTCCCGGTTGCAATCTTGTCGGTAACGCTGCAAAAATGAGAACATGATTGAAACCGGAAAAAAAATGCAATACCCAAAGAATGCCACGATTTCATCAATCCTTCTTCATACAAGGTTTTACCCCGGGAAAAAAGGGGTAGAAATGGTGTTTGATCGTTTTATTTAGATGTAAGAGAGACGTTGTGAATCCCGTCTTAAGGGGTGAAATTCAAGGGGCAAATATTATCATCGCCCCATGTGCGCACATTCGGTACAAAATGTGTGTAACAGGTATCAAGAGTTATGGCGGGAATCGTAAGTCACGGATATCCACACTGGCAAATCAAAGGTGGACATATATCAGAAAGCTGTAGACAGTGGAATGCAGAAATTGAAGAAATTAAACTTGTTCGGACGTCGTCCACAGAACCTGGGGCTCTCCCCCCGGCTCACTGATTTCGCCAACGCCGGCTCGGGAGGATGTCTCCATAAACGTGTTCTCGTTTAATGAAAACGAATATAATGAGCAGAAAGTGGCATCTTTTTCGGACATAAGGCTCATATCTAGAGCCTTTCTTACAGGTTTTTAGGGTCATTATTACCCGAAAAAGCGGCTCCGGTTGCCCGTGCCGTATTCATCAGAAGCTCCCACTCGGCATGTATTCTGCGAACCGTGTCCTGCCAAGGTGTTTCTTTGACCGAACCATTTACGAATCTGTCACGTACCGATACGCGTTCGTAAATATGCAGTGTCTTGTCCACGCTACGCTCGATCGAGTACTCATCGGCGGTTTTGCGTGCCTGCTGAGACCATTCCCTTCGCCTGTGCGTATCCATATCTGCAACCTGTATGAGTGCTTCCGAGAACTCATCCTCGTTTTCGTGGAAAAGGAGCCTTCCATTGCGCCCATCCTCGATAACCTCTCGGATTCCTGTAGCATCGAGTGCTATCACCGGTACCGATGCAGCCATCGCCTCGGCGATCACGATTCCTTGTGTCTCGGTGTGAGAGGTAAACGCAAATACGTCCATGGCATGATAGGCATCGGTCAGCCCTTGGCCCTCCAAAAGGCCCGTGAAATGAACACGTGACTGGACTCCTTCTTCCTCAAAAATCATACGCATTGCTTTTTCGGACGGCCCCGTGCCTACGATGATAAAATGTGCACTCTGTTTCTGTCGGAGAAATCGGCTCAGTGCCCGGCAGAGAAACGTTATGTTTTTCTCGGGTGCCAGTCTGCTGACAAATCCAACCACAAACGCATGTTCCTCCAAACCCAGACTTTTGCGAAAACCGCTGCCGTCTCCATGGTCAAAATCTCCCACATCGATGCCGGTTGGTACGACGCTCATGGGACTGCGAACCCCCCGTTCGCGTAAGATGTTTTTCACACTCTCACTGGGGGCGATAACATGGTCGCTGAGGTTGGCATAACCTGTGGCAAGAGCAGCCACGAAACGCCGCAGCGGCTTGGAATCACCCGGTACGTAGTGGGTGTAGCGTTCGAAGAAAGTATGAAAAGTAAACACCAGGGGGACATTGAGACTGGCCGAGACACGCAATGCGGTATCTCCCATGAGGAAGGGATGATGAGAATGTATGATATCCGGATCGAACTCCTCAAGCTTTTTCATCAGTATGCCCGGAACCGGAAGCTTGACCGAAAAATCCGAACCGTTGAAATTTTGAATAGCGGGGAACCGAAATATTCCCGGCTCATGTTCGGTTGCTCCTTTATACTCCGGAGTAACGATATATACATGGTGTCCCCTCCGTAAATACCGGTCTTTGAATGTCTCGACCGATCGCTCCACTCCGCCGATGAATGGTTTATAGGTGTTGGTCATCATCAGGATATTCATGTATGGTACTCCAGGGCAATTTCCGCAGATTCCTGTTGCGGATCTACTCGCGCCGGCTTGAGGCCGGGCAGGCGTATCTCTATGACCTGTGGGGCCTGTCTCCACTGCGCATCCCAGCGCAGTATAGCTTTCTGATCCTTGGGGGTGACACTCACCGATACTTTCCCGAAGGATGTAAGGGCAGGTCCGTATGAAAAGCCCTGTGAGTCTTTAAGCCACTCACGGGGAATGCCGGATCCCAACACCAGAGTGTCGCGTTTTTCTTCTTCCAGGACAAAACTATTGCGCACGATCATTATCCACTCTGCCGCGGCCCACACATGCTGTCCGTCTCCCATGCAACCGCCGCGGGTCATGGGGTGGATGGCCTCCGGCCAATGACCGGTGGGAGAAGCCAGAGCGGCGATGCCGTTTATCAGACGAAACGCTCGCGGATCTCCGTTTCTTAACAACACCTGAGCAATATGAAGCGTAAGATAGGGGTTTATTCCTGAATGGGTCATATCATGAAAGAATGCGTCATGCACCAGACAGTTGTCGAAAAGATAATCCGCCGTGTCAAGCAGCCGCGGATCATCGGAGGCAAATAGATGAAGCGGGTAGCCGCACACCAGCGAGCCCACCGCCGAGCTGTCCAGTCGCCGATTAGGGGAGGAGGGGATCCCCTCCCGCTGTAAACGCTTGCGGTTGAGCGCAAGGCTCCGCTCGACCGAGTGCATTAATGAGTGCGCATAATTTTTAAACTCAATACTATGTTTTCTGTCTTTGTTTTCCGCTGCAAGTACAGACGCTGCGTTAAGTCCCGCCACCGCCCAGAAATCGTCCCAATAATAATAATCGTTTGGCCCCAGATGCTCTGCGCTGAAGCCCGCGGGAAGCAGGCCGGCGTACGGTTTTTCCAGATCTTCGGGAAGTCTCTTGCGGTCGATCCATTTGGCCGCCTCAACCAAAGCATCATACCAGGACCGTTTCATCGGTCGACCAGTCAGTGCGGCGTACTTTCCGTATAGCCAGAGAATCTGACCGTTTGAGTCCCACTCACCATTTTGAGACTCGAAATATCCGGTGGCCGTCTGCCTGGATGGAAAAGTATCCATGATTTCCTCGGTACGCTCGATAAATCCCGCCGATAACAGTGCCTGTAACACAAAGGCTGCATCCCTGAACCAGAACCGTTTGTAGGTAAACGGACCCGCGTATACGGTTCCTGGTGTGTGTAGAAGGGTGGTTCGTACCGCTGCCTCATATAAAAACTGGTAGTGCTTGTCTGGAACCGAAAGCCGGCAGTGGTGCTCCATCACCGAATCCCAACTCTGAGGCATCAGATGAGTCTTGTGTGGCAGGGATTTTTCCCTCGATTCGGTCAGCGGTATGGATACCTCCACCTCCTGAGTCGATTCGGCAAAAACAGGGAAAATTGCTGCGGCCGTCGCCATACCAACATCACAGGTTACGGCGTTTTTCTTCGAGCCGCGGGACAGATTATGGGAGACATCGCCGATGGTGTAATGAGAAAAACTCATCTGCTGTGGTTCGCGGGAAAAAAACACCCTATGATCACCATCAACCCTGAAGCCGTCTTTGCCGACAGCTGCAATATTATGAATGAAGCTGATTCCTTCGGGATTATAAGGCCTGATTGAGACCGCCAGCAAACACTGCTTGGTGGAGCGTGCATTGAGTTTCATCCTGGCAACGGGTATGCCCTCCTGAAGCTCCACAAAACAGATCGAATCCAGAGAATGATCCCCCTTTGTGGTGGAGGTGGTGACCCGGCCATCTTCGGAGCTATCCATGTTCTGTTCGGCGCAAAGCTCTCGAGATGGGTACAGGTTGTTTTCGTCCCTTTTCTCATCGGTGACAATCCAGGCATCGATAGACCATTTGTTGAAAAAGGGTGTCAGCAGCCCCCGCGGGTCCACCAGCGGTAGAGAGTCCACGTTTGGTATTCCCACGGCGGTCCAGTTGCGGTGGGTCATGTTAATGGTTGTCAGCGAGAAGGCGCGCGGAACAAAGGAGCTGCCGTGAGGATCGAATTGTCTCTCCACCCAGAAGGGCCATACCCAGTCCAGGTTATGCTGAATAGCCTGACTGTTGACAAGTCCCCGTGTGTGGAAGATTACTCCTGCCCGAAGAAGTTCATCGGGTGCAAGTACCTCCGCGGGTTGAGAGAATTTGCCGAATTGGGAAAGAATATTGATCGGATCCATGAAGCCTTGCGAACGTGCAACATGGCTGAGTACGAATCGCCAGGGTAGCCATTTGAGCCACATGTATACCACCTTTAGGTTTGAGATGAACGGTTATTCGACTCCTGCGTTTCGTCGAAGGTTGCCAGATTCTGACTTGTGACAAATTCGAGCGAAGAGGAAACTGTTTCCGGATACTGCACTAAAACGACCTGTTCTAATATTTTCTTTCCGTAAACTGAAAATCCGACAACAGCCCGGCAGAAGGATAGATTTTTTTTTACAACCGGCAAATTGAACAGTTTTCTATCAATCAACGGCAAAAACCGATCGCCCATCCAGTGTGTAGACACATACCCGGTGGCTACAATGATGGCTATTACCAGAAGCAGGCCGAGTCGGGGAATGTTGAATCCAAAGGCATCTGTGAGAAAACCATTGACATGGATTCCCATAATCGAATCGGTTAAATGGAAGAGAAAATAGATAAGATAGCCGGTTATGGAGAGAGGGAAAATGGTGGCTATTCCAACAAAAATGAACCGCTTGATCTTATCGAAAAAGGTTGACTTCATGGTATAACTCATAAGCATATATCCTTGGATAACTGTCAGGCAAACTAGTCCAGCAACAGCCGTGCCATTTTCTTCCATGGAGATACCACGGATGAGCGTTGAAGGTGAAAATCTTAATTTATCGCCAAACCCATCGGTTTGTTTGGGTAAACTCCAAGCTCCTCGAGGCGGCTCTGCAGGAGCCTGAGCCCACGGCACGGCCCTTTTTGGCATAGTGTTTGTTTTAAGCTTTACAGTCTTTCTTTTTGAGGGGGAATCGTGCCGATTCATAACAGTGATATCGCCGGGATTTTCAATACCGTTGCCGATCTTCTGGAAATAGGAGGTGAAAACGCCTTCCGGGTTCGCGCCTACCGTAATGCGGGGCGCACATTGGGAGGCTTATCGGGGGATATTGCAGAGATGGTGCGCAGAGGGGAGGATTTTACTCAACTGCCGGGAATCGGAAAAGATCTTGCCGCAAAGATCGAGACCATTGTCCACACCGGTACGCTTCCCATGCTGGAGGAGCTTAAGCGCAAGTATTCTCCCGAGCTGACCAGTCTCATGAATATCGCGGGGCTGGGTGCCAGGCGCGTGAAGGTGCTGAATCAGAAATTGGGTATTAACACGATTGAAGAGCTTCAGCAGGCGGCCAGAGAGCAGAAAATCCGTGGTTTGCCCGGATTCGGGGCGAAGACTGAAGAAAAGATCCTCACCGAGACCGGCCGAAGACAGAGCAGCTCGCAACGAACACAGATTAACATCGCACAGCAGATCGCACAGCCGCTGGTTGACTATCTTAAGAAAAGCGCGCGGGTTGCTCCGGTGGCTGTGGCGGGCTCTTACAGGCGCCGCAAGGAGACCGTACGGGATTTGGATGTTCTTGTCGCCTGTAAACAAAGCCGGGAGGTGATCCAAAGGTTTGTAGCCTATGATGATGTTGCAGAGGTGGTCTCCATGGGGGAGACGCGAGTGACGGTGCGTCTGAAATCCAATCTCCAGGTCGATCTGCGGGTGGTCGACCACAAAAGCTATGGTGCGGCACTGCATTACTTTACCGGCTCTCAGGCGCATAACATTGCTATCCGCAAAAGGGGGGTGAAGCGAGGCCTGAAGATAAACGAATATGGTATCTACAGAGGGGACCGTTATATCGGCGGAGAAAAGGAAGAAGAAATCTTTGCGGCCGTCGATCTTCCATACATAGAGCCCGAGCTCCGGGAAGATCGGGGGGAGGTGCAGGCTGCCGAGCAAGGCAATTTGCCGAATCTTGTGCAGCGCTCCGACATCAGGGGCGATCTTCACTCTCACACAAATGCTACCGATGGACACTACACGATGGAGCAGATGGTTGATGAGGCGCGTCGGCGGGGATATCACTATCTTGCCATCTCCGACCACTCTCAGCGTCTTGCCATGGCTAAAGGCCTTAATCCTGCCCGACTTGCCAGACAGATCGAGCAGCTACACAAATTGAATCAGAAAATTGCGGATTTCGATATCCTCGCTTCGATTGAGGTTGATATTCTGGAAGATGGATCACTCGACCTTCCCGACTCGATTCTTCGGGAGCTGGATCTTGTCGTCTGCTCCGTTCATTCCCGATTCAATCTGGACAGGGAGAAGCAGACCACTCGTATAATGCATGCTATGGACAATCGGTATGCCACGATCTTGGCGCACCCGACCGGGCGTATCATTCAGGGACGTGCGCCTTACGAGATCGATATGGATAGGATTTTGCGTCACGCAGCCGAAACCGGAATGATCCTGGAGCTAAACAGCCATCCC
This sequence comes from uncultured Fibrobacterota bacterium, assembly GCA_964419255.1. Taxonomy (GTDB): domain Bacteria; phylum Fibrobacterota; class Chitinivibrionia; order Chitinivibrionales; family CAYFVL01; genus CAZPHU01. The sequence goes on from CAYQOU010000022.1 coordinate 22,779, forward strand.
GACCGGCTTGATCTGCCCGATATCCACTGCAGGGCGGCAAAGCAGCTGGGCATACGATTTTCTATCGCCACCGATGCGCACGCCGTTTCCGATTTTGATAATCTTGAGTATGGGATATGGCAGGCCCGTCGTGGGTGGCTCGAACCGTCAGATGTTGTAAACACCTTATCAATAAAGCAGTTGCGACGAGTTTTGCAGGCCAGACGGTAGTCTCTGATAGCCAGGCACAATGTTTGCTTAACTGCAAGTCGTTTCCGATTCAAACTCCTTCAAAGAATAAATATCTCTAAAAAATCCATATGTCAGGTAGTTTTCTTAAGAAATGAATATAAACAAGACTTACAAGCATGCATGCATCTGTTACAGGAGAGGCCACATCTTAATAGAGTGTAAAGGAGGTGGGAAATAGAATACCAAACATCTTATCAGGAATAAAGCATGTGTCACCAAATTCGTTTTTGAGAACAAGTTTGCAATAATTTACAACTCTTTATCGAAGGAAAGAAGATTATGTCTAAGAAGCTTTTCGTTGGAAATCTGCCTTTTATCGCTACCGAAAGTGAAGTTACCGATCTTTTCAATGAATATGGGCCGGTTCATTCCACCATTATCGTAAAGGACAGAGAAACGGGGCGTTCGCGTGGTTTTGGTTTCGTCGAGTTGGAGGATTCTCGTGCGGAGGCCGCCAAGCTTGAGCTCAACGGGGCTAATCTCGGAGGACGCAATGTCCGGATAAACGAGGCATGGGAAAGGGGAACAAAAGCCCCACGTCCAATAAACGCCTGGTAAATCAGTGATGACCACGAGGGGTACGAGAAATGTCGTATGGCGGGAGTATCCCTCACCAATCTTTTCACAGGGGTAGGCAGCACGAGTGTTCTGGGACATATTCTTAGCACTGTCGGTAGGAATAATTCTGACCGCCTTGTTTGCGGTGGGGCTGAGAAGGCCCGGGCCGTGGGCAAGCGTGCTTGCATTTTTTTTCATTGTGTTTTTGACCGCATGGGCCGGGGGCATATGGGCTCTTCCCATCGGCCCGACCATCGGCGCCACTCCTGTTCTTCCCATTGTGGTGGTGGGAGTCATATTCGCACTACTGCTGGCCGCGGCCACTCCGCCTCATTCTCGTCCGACAATCTCAGAGAGCAGTGCGGTGAAAGAGGCCGGACAGGAGAGGGCAACACAAATCATGCTGGATGTTTTCTTCTGGATCGCTCTCATACTTCTTGTGCTTTTAGTCGCTTTCCGCTATACCACCAACAGATGATCAGACCGGCAGCTCACGCGGCAACCTTTTCTGACCGCCTGTGATTACACAGTGTTTTTTTCAAACTGAAAAATCGATGTATGCGCATACACACTCACCATGCGGGGGGAGTTGCATGGTGTGTGTGGCAAGCTTTATTGGCATTAGCCTTGCTAACTACAGCTAATGCTAATGCAGATCGTCTCAGTTTACTTTCACCAAAATCTAAGCGCTAGGGAATCGAGTTACCCCGCTATGGAAAATCAGAAACCGATAGTGACAATCACCATGAATCCTGCCGTTGATGTGAGTGTAGCGGTTAATCAGGTGACTCCCGACCTGAAGTTGCGCTGTTCTCAGCCGCGAGAGGAGCCGGGGGGAGGAGGTATTAATGTTTCGCGTGCAATCTCCCGACTCGGTGGTCAAAGCCGCTGTTATTATACCTTCGGAGGCGCAAACGGAAATCTGTTCGAAACGTTAATCGAAAAGGAGCAGATACCCGGCACATCTATGAAGGTCGCAGGGCTTACCCGGCAGAGCTTTACGGTGATGGAGGAGACAAGTGGCAGGCAGTACCGCTTTACCATGCCCGGCCCACTGCTCGATCAAAAAGAGTGGGAATCTGTCCTTAAGACGATCGAATCGCTGCATCCGGTACCATCCTTTATTGTGGCAAGTGGTAGTCTGCCCCCCGGAGTGCCCGACGACTTTTTCGGCAGGCTTTCGAAAATTGCGAAACAAAAAGATATTCGCTGTATCGTGGATACCTCGGGACGGCCGTTGCGGAAGGCTGTGGAGGCGGGGGTCTTTCTGCTCAAGCCAAACATGCGGGAGCTTCAAGATCTTTTGCAGCAGCAGGTAGAAAACGAAGAACAGCAGGTCAGGGCCGCAAAACAGCTGATCGGCAGGGGCAAGGCACACATGGTTGTGCTGTCTCTTGGTGCGGGCGGGGCGTTATTTGTTTCGGCAGAGCAGACGGCTCATCTACGTTCCCCCTCCGTGCCGATACGAAGCAAGATAGGGGCGGGTGACAGCATGGTTGCGGGAATCGTTCTGGCTCTCGCACGGGGATATCCGCCGCTTGAGGCTGCGCGATACGGAGTGGCCTGTGGTGCTGCGGCGGTGATGACCGAGGGCTCGGAGCTTTGCAAAAGAGAAGATGCCGAACGTCTGTTTAGAGAACTGGAAAGAAAAAACAATTTATAGAATTTTTGTGGGAGGTGGTGCATGGCTGTCGAGACACAAACAAAGTACGTGCGGTGGTTGGAAGATCTAACCAACGAGGATGTCGCTGAGGTGGGAGGTAAGAACGCGTCGCTGGGCGAGATGATTCGCAACCTCAAGCACGAGGGAGTCAGAGTCCCCGATGGATTTGCCACAACAGCCAATGCCTATAGGGATTTTCTGACCGCAAACCACATCGATAAGAAAATAGGCGACCTTATCGACGATCTTAAAGCCGGACGCAAATCGCTTGAGAAGGTGGGAAGAAAAATACGGGGGATCTTTAATGATAGTCAATTTCCCCAGGAGGTGGCAGAAAACATAACCGGCTCCTACCGACGTCTTTCTGAAAAATATGGTAGCAATGAAATCGATGTCGCTGTCAGAAGCAGTGCGACCGCGGAGGATCTGCCCGGGGCAAGTTTCGCCGGCCAGCAGGAAACTTTTCTGAACATCACCGGAGAAGAAGAACTCCTCGATGCCTGCCGCAGGTGTTACGCATCGCTTTTCACCAATCGGGCGATAAGCTACCGCACCGAAAAGGGCTTTGATCACATGAAGGTGGCGCTATCGGTTGGGGTACAGAAGATGGTGCGTTCGGATCTGGCGGGATCCGGCGTGATGTTTTCTCTGGATACCGACACCGGTTTTCCAGATCTTGTGGTGATAAACGCCGCCTGGGGGCTGGGAGAAAATGTCGTGCAGGGTGTGGTCAATCCCGATGAGTATCAGGTGTTCAAACCGCTTATCGACAAAGACGGATACCGGCCGATAATCGAGAAAGCAAACGGAGACAAAGAAAAGAAAATGGTCTACAGTTCGGGGGGGAGTGCGACTACCCGCAACGTGCATACCTCAAAACAGGAGCGATCTTCCTTCGTATTGCAGGATGAAGAAATCATTGGGCTCGCACGGTGGGCTTCTGTCATAGAAAAACACTACGATAAGCCGATGGATATGGAATGGGCCAAAGACGGCAAAACAGGCGATCTGTTTGTGGTTCAGGCACGGCCCGAAACAGTCCATTCCCAGAAAAAGTCAAAGATGCTCAACACCTATACATTGAAGCAAAAAGGAGAGGTCGTAAGCGAGGGACTGGCTATCGGCGAGAGTATAGCATCCGGTAAAGCGCAGATAATCAAGAGTGCCGAGCACAGCGATCAGTTCGAGGATGGGGCAATTCTGGTTACGGGAATGACCGATCCTGATTGGGTGCCCATTATGAAGAAATCATCCGGAATAATAACCGATCACGGCGGGCGGACCTCGCATGCCGCCATTGTCAGCAGGGAGCTGGGGATACCGGCGGTGGTGGGTACCGGTGATGCAACGCGTGTGGTCGAAGAAGGCTCCGAGGTCACGATCTCCTGCGCCGAGGGAAACCAGGGGTATGTCTATAGAGGCAGACTCGACTATGATGAGCGCCAGATTGATGTCAACCAACTGCCCGATACTAAAACCCGGATCATGATAAACATCGCCAGCCCCGATGGCGCATTCCGCTGGTGGCAGCTTCCGGCCAAAGGAATCGGTCTTGCCCGTATGGAGTTTATCATAAATAATGTCATTAAGATTCATCCCATGGCGTTGGTCAATTACCATTCGCTGCAAGATCAGGAGGCTCGTCGGTTTATTGAGAGGGCTACGACTGGGTATGAGGATAAAACCGACTACTTTGTAGAAAACCTTGCTCGGGGGATAGCCCGCATAGCCGCCTCACAATACCCTGACCCGGTGATTGTGAGAATGAGTGATTTTAAAACAAACGAGTATGCGAATCTGGTTGGCGGGGCAGAGTTTGAGCCCGAAGAGCAAAACCCGATGCTTGGTTTCAGGGGCGCAAGCCGCTATTACAGCGAAAAGTATCAGCAAGGCTTTGCACTGGAATGCCGGGCTATCAGAAAGGTTCGTGAGCAAATCGGGCTTCAAAACGTGCTCGTCATGATACCGTTTTGTCGCACCCCTGAGGAAGGGGACAGGGTTTTGGAGGTGCTGAGAAGAAATGGTCTTCAACGGGGCAAAGATGGTCTGGAGGTGTATGTCATGTGTGAGATTCCCTCAAATATTGTCCTGGCCGAGCAGTTTGCCGATCGCTTCGACGGATTTTCAATAGGCTCAAACGATCTTACTCAGCTGATGTTGGGGGTTGACCGCGACTCCGGAGAGCTGAAACAGCTCTTCGATGAACGCAATGAGGCTGTAAAGACGGTTATTGCAGATCTGATTAAACGTGCGCACCGCAAAAATAAGAAAGTGGGAATCTGTGGCCAGGCTCCAAGCGACTATCCCGAGTTTGCACAGTTTCTGGTCGAGCAGGGAATAGATTCGATTTCTTTGAATCCGGACAGCGTAATAGATATTGTCAAGCGGGTCAGTGAGATTGAGAAAAAGAAATGAGGTACTAAACCATGCCCGAATTACCCGATGTTCATGCCTTCAAGGAGGTGTTCGATAATGTCGCTCTTCACAAACGGGTGCAAGATCTTGAAATAAACAATGCAAAGGTTGTGCAGGGGCTAAATGGGAAAAAGCTGAAGAGTCACCTTCAGGGGAAAACATTTGTCGGCAGTGAACGGCGGGGCAAGTATCTTCTGGTGACGCTTGACTCGGATGAGGTTCTGGCTTTCCATTTCGGTATGACAGGATACCTGTACGGTCGAAACGGTGAACCCGACAGATATCGTCGGGTTACTTTTCTGCTGGACGACAATCGATATTTGGAATATGTAAGTAAACGAATGCTTGGCAGACTCAGTCTTTCCGATTCGATCGAACATTTCGTCGAGGAAAAGGGCCTTGGCCCCGATGCCCTGTACTGTACTGAGGAGCAGTTTACCTCCCGCATATCTGCAAGTTCTAACTCTATTAAATCGGCGCTTATGGATCAATCCAGAATAGCGGGACTGGGCAATATCTACTCGGATGAGGTTTTATATCAGGCACATCTACATCCGGCGGTGCAAGCGGATTCACTGAGTGATAAGCAGCGCAAATCCCTGTTTAGGGTGATGCGCAGGGTGCTTGATGTGGCCATCAGGCATCACGCCAATCCAACGGAAATGCCTGATGGGTATCTTCTGAGGCATCGTAAAAAAGGCGAGAAGTGTCCCAAATGTGGCGGGAGAATACAAAAAGATACGATATCCGGCAGATCCTCATACTACTGCGATTTCTGTCAGAAGAAGCAGGGTGGAAAAAATTAAACATGGTGAATGGGTCTTTTCCATATCAAAAGGGGATAGTGACACAATGAATCTACTGGTGGTTATGATAAATGAAGAACGGTATTTGGAAAAAGTGCTTACAATACTGGTGGAGGCCGAAGCTTGTGCTATCAGTGTCCATAATGGACAGGGATTGTGGGGAGATGCCGGATTTGAGCCCACTCCCTTCGCCACCGTATCTCCAACTCCTGTTCCACGAAAAGCCGTCATAAAAACCATATTTTCCATCTTGATAGATGAAAGTATGATGCAGAAAATAAAGGAACTGCTTATGGAGGAAAACATTGATTTCGCTCTTCCTGATGTTGGTGTGATGTTTACGGTGCCGATCAAGGAAATGGTCTCGAGCACATACTTTCAATGTAAATAAGGAGAGAGAGCTTATGCCTGCATTAAGAGATGTAGAACAGACGGCGGTGAAAAAATCTGCTATATGGTTTGATACGGTTAGCGAAGAGCTGGGGCACGCGGACAGGTATGCTTCCTACATGGCTATTCGCCTGGCTCTGCATGCTGTTCGTGATCGTCTTCCCCGCCAGGAGGCTATTGCACTCGGGGAGCAACTTCCTCTTCTCATTAGAGGGATTTTTTACGAGGGGTGGCATGATCAGGGCAATCGGCAGCTCTCTGAATCGGAACAATTCCGTATCGAGGGCTGTTATGGTCTGGATGGAAGAAAATACAGCTCACTTGAGATCATGCAGGCTGTCTGCAGGGCAATGTCTTCCTGGATTTCGGAGCATTCCGCCATGCAGATCCGGGCCATATTGCCTGCCGAGTTGATGCCTTCTCTTGAAGATGCCTGATCTGTCTGTGTCTGGAGCCAAGCCGGTCGACCGATCGGCTTTTTTTTCTTCGGTAAAGGGAAGATGTTTTCAGCAGTAAGCACGTAGCGGTTGTGATGGTTTGAGAGGGGCGGATGATTTTGAACTCTTGTGTGAGCCGTTTTTAGCGGCATTTTTAAGACGGTACTTTTCTTTGATAAGTTTTTTATCATAATCCCAGAATTCTTCCAGCATATCTTCCTGCTCCTCATCATCCAGATATTGCAGGCTGTAAAGAGAAAACAATTCCTCTTCGCGAGCCATATGCCGTGGATAGAAGTCCACAAGCTTCTGGAGGCATTCACGGATAGTGTCAAACGCGTTTTTTGCGCTGTGAAGGTAGGCGTCCCGTGCTTTCTGGAGCTGCTTTATAATTAGCGATGCGTACTCATGTTCTTTTGTGAATGTTCTCAGAATCTTCTGATGCTCGGAAGCAATGTCTTTACTCAGTAGTTTTTTGAGAAGGATGTTTTCTTCCTTGCCGCAGTGACACCTGTTGGCATACGTCGACATGAAATCGATGAGAACGCCAATCGAGGAGATTCTCACCATTCGAGTCTGCTCCATCGATTCCAACTCTTTTCGCATCAGGCTGATCATCTGATTAATTAGCCCGTGCTCTATAGCCAGTGTGTCGATTAAAATCATTCTTCTCCTCCTTAGGAAGCACCTCTGCATGCTTCCTTTCTTCCATCGCAAGAGGCCGATGTGTGTAACAGGTGTCGTTTATGGCGATGGCATTCAATAATTTTAGCAAAGGATATGCCATGTGACGGCTGGTTGAAAATATGCTGAAAGGATTAAACAAGATCGTGTTTTTTGTCTTGCGGAGACGGTTTTTGGGACGGGAAGTTGAGAACGTTTGTGAAAATACGATCTAAATGTAAGAATCCTCCGTCGCGTCTTTTCCTAAGTTTTGAGCCTGACACCTATCTTTTTGTATTCTCACGTTGATGCGGGATGATACAGATGAAAAATATCAGGCTGATTTGTTGTAATGCTTAATCTATCTTACTCAGGGGTTGTTTTTTTAATCTTGGATCATTGACTTTTCCTCTGGAGTTGCCGGAAGTTTAGCTGTAGGTCCCCAACGACTCGAGCACATCCTTGATTTTTTTGGGGGAGATCGGTTTTTCGAAATAGTAGTCAGCGCCCAGGGTATAGATTTTTTCTTTAGTCTGATTATCTCCATAGGCGGTAATTACGATAATAAAAGCCGAAGGTTGCTTTTCTTTTACATAACTTATCACTTCAAAGCCGTCCATGACGGTTGCTCCGGTCAGTCGAAGGTCGGCGATAACTCCGAGATAACCATTATTATCGATCGACTGTTTTGCCTCATCTACCGTCTGTGCTGTATCTACTCCTACCGTCGGTGATTGAAGAACCTTTTTGAAGGCAAGAAGAATCGCCGGCTCGTCATCAACCAGCAGAATACTTTTTTGGTGAACGCTTGATACCATACTCCTCCCATGACTCGCAAAATCGATAGATCACAAGCAAATACTTTGCCACAATGTCGCACATGAGTGGAAGAGGCAGGAATCGCTACAGCCCGAGATTCTATTTCTCAACATCGGTGTAGATTTTCTCAGAATGAAAAAAATGCCCGTAAATTAGTGGCTCGGGTGATGGTGGGAAAAAGCTTTTTTTTGATGGCATATGATTTGCGTACCTTAAGCCCCTTCTCTTGAATGAGGGAAATAACTGTACAACCTTCTCGAAAAGGAGAGAACATGAAAGCGATTGTCGATCAGGATACCTGCACCGGCTGTGGACTCTGTCCCGAAATCTGTCCGGAGGTCTTCGAGCTAAACGATGAGGGACTTGCATACCCAAAAGTAGATCAGATACCCTCCGATGCGGAAGATAGCGCCAGGGAAGCCGCCGATGGTTGTCCGGTTGAAGCAATTACTATCGAGTAAAAGAAAGGAATCAAAAAATGCCTGAATTTGTGAATCCCTTTAGCGGTACCGTTCCCCGCAAGGTTACCACCCGAGAGCTTACCAGGGCACTGCGTCTCTCGATTGCAGCGGAGGAGGAAGCCATACACCTGTATGAAGCACTGGCCGATGCCACCGATCATGTTCTGGCGAAAACCGTTTTGCAGGATATCGCCAATGAGGAGCGTGTGCATGCGGGTGAATTCCAGCGTCTGATCAACATCATGGTAAGTGATGAAGAGAAATTTCTCGCAGATGGTGCGGAGGAAGTAGACGAGATGAAAGAAAAACTCGACTCTGGTGAGCAGATGGAGAGTGTGCTGGAGGAGGACGATCAAGAACAGAAGCAAGAAGGTGAGAGTAAAATAAAGACTATTGGTAACCTGAGAGTGGAATAAAGGAGGATATCCCATGGCTGATAAATATCTACACCGTGACGATGCACCATTTAGCCAACAGGTATGGGAACTCATAGACGGTACTGTTTGTGCGGTGGCTGTCAGTCAGCTCAGTGCCCGAAAGCTTCTTCATGCTCAGGGACCTTACGGGTATGGCCTGAAGTCGATTCCTGGCCCGGAGCAGGTGCTCGAGGGCAAGGACGGCGAGCCACAGCTCAGCGCCAGTGTGACGGTACCTGTGGCATCCATCACCCAGACATTTGATATTGCCGCACGCGATATAGAACAGCATGAAGCCTCCGGACTTCCTATAGATATGAAGGCTGTTGTGACGGCGGCACTCTCATGTGCCCGCAAAGAAGATGAATTACTCTTCTATGGTTCCAAGGCGCTGGGAATACCGGGGCTTCTTAACGCCGCCGGTATCCAGTCGATGGGGCTTAAACCCTGGAGCGAGGTGGGAGATGCGGCAGAAGATATTATAAGCGCCGCAAACAAGTTGGATGATGCCGGATTTCATGGGCCATTTGCACTCGCCCTGGCACCAGATCTCTACAATAGGCTTTTCAGGCGCTATCCCCAGGGAAATACTATCGAGCTTGAGCATCTCAGATCTCTGGTCAGCGGTGGTATCATAAAAGCTCCGGCGATCCGCGAGGGGGGAGTGCTTCTGGCAACAGGCAAACAATTCGCATCAATTATCCTGGGGCAGGATATGATGACCGGGTTTGAGGGGCCGGATGGACGAAACTATACCTTCTTTATTTCCGAAAGTATTGCTCTTCGTCTCAGTGTTCCATCCACGATTTGCTTTCTGAAATCGTCAAAATAACCGAATCGTGATGTCCTTAACCTTATAAATCTTACAGGAGCTTGTAAATGGCATCAATCAAAGAACTGTTTCAAACCGCGGACTGGAAAACCGAGAAGCATGTACCGGTTATCGAATGTCCTGACAGGGTAAAGAAAGGAGAATTCTTCCCTGTAAAGGTTACCATCGGTAAAGAAGTCGCACATCCGAACACAACGGCTCACCATATCGGCTGGATAAGTGTGTATTTTCACCCTGAGGGAAGTAAGTTTCCGTATCAAATCGGTAAGGCACAATTCGATTCACACGGTGCATCGGTTGACGGCCCCGACACCAGTTCCGTATATACGCATCATGAGGCAAGCTTGAGTTTCAAAACCGACAGACCGGGAACCGTCTTTGCCTCCGCGTACTGCAACATCCATGGACTTTGGCAAAACTCCAAGGAGATTGCCGTTGAGTAGGTGGAAAGCTCAACTCAAGGTGTAACAGAGCCAGCAGTGGGCCGGGGTTTGTCCCAGCTTTTTTTTAATGTTAATCCGTTTTCGTGAGACTCGCAAAGAAAAAACACGGAAATACAGGAGGGTAGGAGTATGGAAAACAAGATAAGAGAGCTGTTGGGGGAGGAAGCGGATTATCTGCTGGGGCACACCTCCAAAACGATATCCCGTGATCAACTACTGCTTCCGGGGCCCGATTATGTCGAGCGGGCCTTTTTCAGCTCGGATCGGAGTATCCCTGTTTTGCGCAATTTACAGGCTCTCTTCAGCACAGGCAACCTGGCCAACACCGGATACCTTTCGATTCTGCCGGTGGACCAGGGGGTGGAACATTCCGCCGGGGCCTCCTTCGCGCCCAATCCGATGTATTTCGATCCGGAGAATATCGTCAGGCTTGCATTGGAGGGGGGGTGTAATGCGGTGGCCTCGACATTGGGAGTTCTGGGGGCCGTGGGCAGAAAATATGCGCATCGCATTCCGTTTATCGTAAAGATAAATCATAATGAATTATTAACCTACCCAAACAGATACGATCAGATTCTCTTCGCTCAAGTCGAACAGGCGTTCCAGATGGGGGCTGTTGCGGTCGGGGCAACCATTTATTTCGGATCCGAAAACTCAGACAGGCAGATCATCGAAATTTCCGAGGCTTTCCAGCGTGCGCACGAACTGGGGCTGGTGACAATTCTGTGGGCATACTTGCGAAATGATGCCTTTAAGGTGGACGGTACCGACTATCATCTGGCATCCGATTTGACCGGTCAGGCCAACCATCTGGCTGTCACGATCCAGGCCGATATTGTCAAGCAGAAACAACCGGAAGTAAACGGTGGGTTTCGTAAGATTAAGTTTGGCAAAACCCATGAGAAAGTTTATACCGACCTCACCTCCGATCATCCAATCGATTTAACCCGATACCAGGTGGCTAACTGCTATATGGGGAGAATGGGGCTGATCAACTCTGGAGGAGCTTCCGCAGGTTCCGGCGACCTCGCCCAGGCGGTGAGAACCGCGGTGATCAACAAGCGTGCAGGAGGAATGGGAATGATTTCCGGTCGAAAGGCTTTTCAGCGCCCCTTCAAGGACGGTGTCGATCTTCTCCATGCGATACAGGAAATCTACACGGACGAATCTATCTCTGTGGCATAAGTTTATCTGCTGGAGGCGCACCGAAGTGTGCCTCCAGGCCCCTTTCCACTATCAGGCATTTTCCTCGATTCGAATTGCGCAGGTCACATCTTCCTGAGGTTATCTTCCTCTAAATCAAACTTCAGGGAAAGAAACCCCAGCAGGTCTTTTATGGTTATCACACCCGCCAATTCGTTTTGCTTGTCAAGCACTAGAAGTCGGCTGTTACCCGTTTTGTTCATCAGGGAAAGAGCCTCGACCGGATCGCCATCGATTGAAATCGTATTGTTGGTCGAACAGGTGTGGACAATATCCTGAACCGTTTTTTCTTCCCAGCTCTCCTGAGGCACCTGCTTGATCTCTTTTGTTGTGATACATCCCTGGAGGTGGCCGTTATCGGTGACCGGATACATCCTGTAGTGATACTTATAGATGTAATTTTCGACCAGATCTTTGACAGAGGTGGAAGGGGAGACGGTAACGGGGTCTTTTTGCATGAATCGGTTTATTTTCTCTCCCTCCAGGGCTTTCCTCATGAGTATCCTGCGGTAACTCATCTGGGATGCCTGTCTGAGAAAAAGCCCGATGAGAATCCACCAGATGCCGCCGATAAAGGCTCCGGAAAAGAGAAAGAATATACCGCCAACTATGAGCAGGAGACCAAAACCTGAACCGAGACTGGAGGCCATTTTGGTGGCCTGGCTAAGATTGTGTTTCCATTGCCAGAGAATCGACCGCAGTACCCTTCCACCATCCAGGGGGAAAGCCGGAAGCAAATTGAAACCGGCGAGAATCCAGTTTATTAGTTTCAGATAATTGAAAACACCGGTGGCAATAACAGGCCCGCCATTTGCCCGCGATATGATTGTCAGGCCCCAGAAGAGGAAACCGATCAGGATGCTTGATAGCGGCCCGGCGAAAGCCATGAAAAATTCCGCCTTTGCGCTGGGCGGCTCTTCTTCCATTTCCGCGACGCCACCGAAAATAAAGAGGGTGATTCCTTCCATCGGCATGCCGAAGCGTCGGGCGACAAGAGAGTGGGTAAACTCATGAGCGATAATCGAGAGGAAAAGCCCGATGGCTCCTATCACTCCCATAATCCAGTAACTGGACGCCGGAAGGTCTTCATAATAATAGGGAAAAACGCCACTGGCAAGCGACCATACAACCAATGCGACGATTATCAACCAACTCAAATCCACGCGCACCTTAAAGCCCATAAGCTTAAAGAGCGTTATTCTTTTACCAAACATATATCCTCCTGTACCCAAAACACCTGTTTTATTTGAGCCATTTCCGCGGTCTTCCATAGTAGTCAAACAGATCATTTTCATAGTTTTGGTTAACAGGCTGGGATGGATCGAACCGAGGGCTTTGTTTTATCATCTCTTTGGAGATACTCACATCCAGCGTTGCCCCTGGCCAGTCAATGGTTTCTATCCAGTCAACTGACAGGAGCACCTTTTTACCGGGTAAGATGTTTTTGGTATTGACTACGATATAGCGAATCTGCCAGCTTGAGTCTTCGAAAAGAAAATCCGATACGTGACCTATAGTGCCCTGAGGAGTCTGAATGTGATATCCCTTAATCTCGCGGGTGCTTCGAAGGTGTGTATCACACTCTTTCTGATCTGTCTCATGTTGACTCTGAGCCTCCTGGGCGGCCATGGTAGACATGAGACTGGCGTTTGTGCCCGGCCCGATATAGCTTTCTCCCCAGTAAAGGGGCCAGCCGAAGTATTGCAGGAGGTTGCGTTCCTGATTACGCGAGACCGGCATCTCCGTATCGATATCGGGACTGTGACGTATCTGATCGCGGCTCAGATCCGTCGGAAATATCCGCTTGATCCAGTCGGGCGGATGTAGGGCTTCGGGGTGAATCAGTACTTTCTTGCGGGAAAGCCATGCCCCAATGGATACAACCAGATACCGTATCACCCAGCTTCTGTCTTCAAAGAAAAACTCACTCACCGTCCCCAGATCGCCATCCGTTCCATGAACCGAATACCCATGAATCTCCGTTTCCAACCGTAACATCGACAGCTCCTTCATATACTCATATCGGGCGGATAAAACAGAAAAGTGGTGCTATTTTTTTTGGATCTGCTCGATACTTATGCGTAAAGATTCTTTCAATTCCGGTATCGCATACGGAATCACGCTAAAATCGCGCAACCCGCATTCTAGCAGGGGCCTTATAAACCGTGTATCACCGGCAAGCTCTCCGCACAGACTGCACTCCTTATTGTGCCTGCGAGCCTTTGAGACCACCTCTCCGATCAGCGGTATGACCATCTGATTGCCCTGTTCATAGTATGCCGAGACATGTGCATTATCTCTGTCTGCGGCCATGAGATACTGAATAAGATCGTTTGTTCCTATACTCAGGTAATCAACCCTGCTGAGTATCTCATCCACCCGCAGCAGTGCTGCGGGCGTCTCGATCATTGCTCCTATGCGTATGTTTGTATCAAATGCCATGCCGTTTTTACGGAACAGGTCTTTCTCATTCTCGATGACTTTTAGGGTGTGGCTGATATCGTCGGGAGTGGTGACCAGGGGGATGAGTATGTTTATGGTATGGCTGGTGCTCAGGCGCAGACACGCTCGAATCTGCATCGAAAGCAGGTGGGGATAATGAAGCAGCAGTCGTATACCTCTCAGTCCCAGGGGGCTATTGGCGCTGATATCACCGGGGAGATAGGAGATGTTTTTATCCCCCCCCGTGTCAAGCAGCCGAATGGAAATTGTTCGATCTTTCATCGGTGCTACCGAATGTCTGAGCGCTTCCAGCAGTTCGTCTTCGGTGGGCATTGTCTCGCGTGTCATGTACAGGCACTCGAGTCGATACAGCCCGATACCGTCGCAGCCGAAACGTGCGGCAGCCTTGACGTCTTCGGCCGCTACGATATTGGCCAAAATCTTAACCGGCATGTCTTGCACCGAAAGAGAAAGATCCCGGGTGCTTCGCACCAGACGAGCCTTTATTCTTTTCCGCCTTCTGATCTCCTCCTGACAGGCCAGTATCTCCTTTTCGTGAGGATTGATGGTCAGGGTACCACGATTTCCGTCGACTATGAGAGCCGATCCTTCGGTGATTATGTGTTTGTCCACTGGGATATTTGTTATGTACGGGAGCGAAAACTCTTTAGCAAAGATTGCCGAGTGGGAGTTTATTCCCCCCTCGGCTGTCGCGATACCGTTTGTGCGTCTCGTCTTGAAATGAATGGCATCGGAAGGAAGAAGGCGGCGTGAGAGGATGATAACCGGCGCCCGATCGGAGCGAATCGGCACCTCTTCATTCCCCAACAGCGAGCGCAGCACCAGTCGTCCCACATCGCGAACGTCATCGGCCCGCTCGGCCAGGATAAGATTGGATGATTCGCGAAACCTGCTTTCCAGCCTTTTGAACACATCCCGCACCACCGCTTCGCTGTTCACCATTCGCCTTTCAAGCTCCTGGTGAAGTTCGATAAGCAGTTGTGAGTCTGACAGCATCTGCAGATGCGCCTCAAAAATTTTGGCGTTGTGCTCGCCAATGGAGGGTGCCAGTGTATCCTGCAATACAGCCAGTGCCACTCTGGATTTGGCAAGTGCATCTTTGAGCCTGGTGCGTTCATGGGGAATCTGCTGGGCTGCAATATCGATGGCTTGGATTTCCCGGGAAAGAATATCGCGGTAGTTGTGAGCCACCCCGATGGCCAGTCCCGGGACAACGGTCGAGCCTTTCAGAACGATACGAGGGCGCCGTCCGCGTCTTTTGGGAGTTTTTGTGGTGTCTCCCTCTTTTAAGCGCTTTAATAGCGAGCCCTGAGGCTGCTGTGCTCTTTGCGGAAAAAGGTGAATGAGTTGTTGATCCTTTTTTGCTGTGCCATCCATTACCATGTTAGTCCCGTGTAATAGGTGTTTGGTAAAAACAATTTCCCGACGGAAAACATCTCCTGTTGCCGACCAAGCCTCCGCAGATCTCACAAAGCAGCCACTGCCCGGCTGTGAGAAAAGGCAACCGGGAACCGAATATATAGAGGAAAGGCCTTTAGTAAACGGCAAGGGCCTGAGTTTTCGGTGTTGAGAAAGCATTCTCTTCTTCCGGAGAATACTTTCGAGAGACAAATATCAGATAGCCGGTATTTATGTCGAAAAGGTAATCACGCATCATCGTTTTCAGGTCTTGTATCAACGAGCGGACTTTTGTCTCATCATCGGGTTGAATCATGCTCCGAATCTGCTGCAGCTCCTGCTCGGCCATCTCATGAGAGAAATCAAGCAACTCATCCAGAGTTTTCCCGTTCGCCGGGACAGAGTAGTTGAGCCGCAGGATAACGTTTGATCCGGGCCGCAAAACGATGCCGTATCTTCGTGCTATCATCTGAAGGGAAATCTGCTGGCACCGACGCTTGGCAGAAAGGAAATAGAGAAACAGCTTGCTTATGTGATCCGCTGACCTTTTTGCCTCCGAAGAGTAAAAATCGCTTGCGGAGCAGAAGACCGAATAGGCTTCGTGTAGAACCTGATCGAATCGAGATTGTGGCATGTGAGTATCCCTGAATGGTTACCGTAAAGACTGTGAAAATAGCAGTTGGAAAAATCATCAAAACCTGTGCCAATCGGCTCGTCTGTCGATTGAGGCTAAAAAATGCGGGCTTGGGAACATCTTGGGCTAAAAAAGGATGCGCTTTGTCGAAAATGAATGATAACAAGGGGGCAAAAGCATTCTCAGAAATGAAAAAAATCCTGGTCGCGGAGAAATCGAAATTGTCGTTAATGAAATCCTCCCCACCAGCCAATACATCGGCTCTGATGTTGGAGTCGAAAACAGCAGACGGCTGCCATGCTGCAATCCGGCAGCATGATTGGAGTATTTACCAATAATCAGGATGCGGTATTTTCAGGATCGATTCTCGAGCTGCCTTCATTACCAATGGCTCAGGAGCGTGTATATGAGGATATCGCCTCGTTTAGCGCGGTTATCGACAGGAAACCGGACCATGAAGATTATTCGGCCGAAATGATCGCGCGACAGCGCAGAAGCTATCGTTTTTTATCCTCATGCCGTAACAGTTTTCTTCACGAAACAGGAATGAGTATTGCTTAACTGTTTGAGCACATCGGCACACCCGCAGGTCGCGGCGCGGCTCTGGTTGGCATTTTCTTTCTTTTCCTGACTACGGTTGCTTTTTCTGAGTCTCTTTTACAATGCTTCCATTCCCGGATCCACAGCATTATTGTACACAAAAGGAGATCTGTATGAAAAACAACAAAAAAGGAAAGTCCGCAAAGGCCTCTATTATCGGGCAGCAGAAAACCGGCGGCCAGCAGAATGTCCAAAAGGTAAAAGAAAAGTAGAAGGGAAGATGTCTGAGAAGAAAAAGGGCAAGTAGACACACGGACTGTTTTTTTACAGGGCGGCGGTTTAATCGATTGTCGCCCACATGTGTTTGACCCGCCGCGCCGTTTTCTCAATCTAATTCTACAAAATGCATAATCGATAATTTCAGAGATTAGGTCAAATCCCTGAAACGGTTCATTTGCTCTTAATCGGCACCCTTTCCGGCACACCTTTTGGACTACTGTAAAGTATTACCGCCGAGACCCGTGATGATGACAGTCCGGCAAAAATAAACAGAGCCTTGAGAAAACTTTAAACCCACCGAACGAAAATTATCGCAGCACTGTCATCGACACGATATCGGCTCTCACAGCATTGGGCCGGTCCGAAAACAGCGATCGGTCCGGATGAAAGGAGGGTACCAATGATGATACCTGGATATAATCAGAAGACAGCCGAAGATGTGGAGCAAAAGCAGAGTGAGCGTGAACTTCGGCAACAGGCGCAGCAGACCGGTGAGAAGACACAGGAGGCGTTGGACAGGGCGGGGGAGCAGCTGAAGCAATCCGCTCGTGAAACAGGACGCCAGGCCGAGCATGCTGCGGATGAGCGAAAAAATCGGCTTGCATTCAGTATCGAGGACATAGGAGTTGCGGTGGATGCGGCGGCCGACCGGTTGTATGAGAAAAACCACCGGCATCTTGCCGACTATGGGCGCAGGGTCTCGCAAGGTATTCGAGATGCATCGCAGGCTCTGTATACCCGCTCGCCGGAGCAGCTTCTGCATGATACGTCCAATCTGGCCCGCAGCAATCCTGGAATCGTTATCGGGGCTATGTTTACCCTGGGGCTAGCGGCATCACGATTTTTCAAGGCATCTCAGACACCGGCTCATGAGTAAAAGGAGGCAGAAACATGGCAACGACGAAAGAAAAGCAAAGACCGAATGTTGAGGAGAAAAAACAGCCGCAGCATGAGGAGCTCGGGCAACGCAGGGACGGGCATACCGTGGCCGGGCTTTTTCGCGAGCTTCGTGACGACATGAGCGCACTGGTGCGCCAGCAGGTCGAGCTAAGTAAGCATGAGGTCAACGAGAAGATTTCCCGGCTGAGCCGAAACCTGATATTCCTGCTTGTCGGAAGTGTCGTGGCGTTTCTTGGCACGATATACGCGGTCACGGCACTCAACCAGGCTGTCATCGATTGGTTGATTATCGGGGGACTGGAGGCGGCAACCGTTACGTGGCTGGCACCGCTTATCGTGGGAGCCGGTGTGCTGATCATCGGTGGTCTGCTGCTGATGAAAGCTGTACGGGGGTTCAGTCATACACGCCTGAGTCCCGATCATACCATCAACAGTGTCAAGGAGGATGTACAATGGGTACAAAGAAGGAGACATTAAACTATAAGAAACAGACCGCACCGGGCGATCAATCGACGGCTCCTCCTTATCCTAAAAAGATACCGGTCACCGATATCGAAAAGGATGTGGATTACACAAGGTCGCATATGGATCGAGTGATCGATGAGCTGGCGGATCGTCTCAATCCGAGGCAGTTTGTCACCGAGGTGCTAGATATCATCACCGGCACGCCACAGTCTCCCGAGGCCAGGCGGGCAACCGGTGCCACACGGGATGCTGCCGCGGCGATTGGAGAGCGTATCCGGCATGATCCCCTGCCGTTTGCCTTGATTGGTGCGGGGCTGGCCTGGCTTGCCGTTAGTTCCGGTCCGAATAAACACACCGACCGCCCGTATGTTCATGAGCGTGGGGGCATAGATGAGTCTCTTGAGCATGACAGCGACTATCTCAGCCTCAGGGAGCAGTTGGAGCAGCAGCAGCGCGGCGAACTCAATGCCGATGAGTTTGCAGAAAAGAAGGCTGCCGAAAAAAGCACTCATGCGGCATCATCGGCCAAAGATGCCGTCCGTAATCAACAAAGCCGTTCCCGGGAGTCGATCGCTGGGGCGGTCAGGGACAACCCCCTTGCCGCATCTGCGGTAGCCCTGGGAGCCGGTGCACTGATGGGTTTTTTGATGCCCCATAGCTCAACGGAGGATCGCTACCTGCATGGTCCTGCACGCAAGAGCCGGGAGGCGACAGTCGACAGGGCTCATGAGATGGCGGAATCGGTCAGACGCACGGCGCAAGCCGGGGGCGCGGCGGCGGGTGAAGAAGCCCGAAGGCAGGGGGTAGCCCCCGAGCAGCTGGCCGAGCAGGCCCGCACACGCAGCGAAGGCAGACAAGCCTCTGCGGAAGGGGACTCTGCCGTCGAGAAAGCCGAACGGATAGTGAAATCGGGTACCCGGGCCGCGCGGGAGCAGGCTGAGAAGCAACGACGGGAAGATGATTCCAGCATCTGATCCGCTATCCGCATACCCTCTATACGCCTTATCCTCGCAACTATTCTTGCGGGGATAGGGTTGATCGAAAAGCCAGCGCAAAGATTGGGCAAACTGTATTTAGCTTCAATACGGTTCTCTCACCATTTAATCAGGTTGATTTCAGTTGTCTTACTGCTTTTCGACGGAATTGTGACCGCGACGATATCATGGCCGGGGTGTATCGATACACGTTGCATGAATGCAACATCAGTGGATGCCATTGTCGGTCTCGGCTTTGCACAAGCAGTGGAAGCCATCACGGAAAACGCCCTCTGTTGGCCTTAATGGCCAATTTGCACTGGTGCCTGGGGTTGGATGAGAAATCTGGCACGCACTGTGCATTGCGTGTACTCTTCCGGCGTATTCGGTCGCAAGAGGACATGCAGGACAGCATAGATAATCACAAACATCATGATGTCGATCCTTCGAGGTATTGATGAAAATCGCTTTGCCGATTTTGGAAGACCGGGTGGCAACGGTGGTGGATTTTGCAGATATTCTGCTGGTGACTCATCTGCACGATGGCGCGGTCTCGGGGAGGTTACGTATTGCATTTCCCCGAACGTTGCCCTCGATTCGGGTGGCTACGCTGCGAGATCTGAGTGTGGATACCCTTATATGTGGAGCGATATCTGATGCATTTGCAGCTATGGTCTGCCATTCGGGAATAGAACTGCTGCCGGGAATAACCGGTCCGGTGGATGTCATATTGGATGCTTTTGCGCATGGTCGGTTGGCTGGTTCGAGGTACAGTCTTCCCGGTGCGGGGCCCCGGGGGCGATGCGGCTGGTGGCGAGGGCGGGGGAGACGATATGGTAGAAGCATGGGAAGGGCTTAGAATCGTGAGACGACCGGGGGGGAATCTTGTTTCTGGGCGAATGGGGGGGGCGGAAAGATAACAAGGCACCTAAGATTTGCTGGGTGTTTAACTGATTACTGCAACCCGGGCGAAATGAGATATCCTGGTTGTCGTAAATCTGATACCGCAGGTTGTGTCAGCGATGAGGATTTTTTTTCTGAGGTGTGTTTGTCAGGATTTGTCAAACACATCAGCAATAGGTTTTACAAATTGAAGAGGAGGCAAATATGCCAGGTGGTAATGGGACGGGTCCTGCAGGAGCAGGGCCGATGACAGGACGGGGAGCGGGATTTTGTGCCGGATACTCGGTCCCGGGATATGCAAACGCTGCAGCTGGTCGCGGTTTTGGAGCATACGGGTTTGGATTCGGGCGTGGCGGAAGCCGCGGACGGGGCGGTTGGGGACGCCGAAACTGGTACGATGAGACTGGTCTGACCGGCCGGCAGCGTGGAGCACAGGGCTTTGCACCGGTGGCAAATCCATACATGACCGGCTATGCCGCACCTACCAAAGATCAACAGGTAAATATGCTCAGGCAGCAGTCCGAGTATCTGGAAGGACAGCTGAATGGTATCCAAAAAATCCTTAAAGATCTGGAGGGCAGTGAGTAGTCTTTCAGTGTTCGACGGTGAAAGGGGAGGCGAGCAGCGATTCGCCTCTTCTTCTGTCAATATGTCTGAGCGTGTGTCCTGCGCAGGCTATCATATCAAAGAAGCGATGAAAAATCGTAGAGGGAGGTTATTTATGCCATGGGGAGATGGTACCGGGCCTGCAGGCTGTGGGCCGCGAACGGGGCGCAGACGGGGTGTATGCAGGGGATGGCGAATCGCGGAGATAATTGGCCCCCGACGTATTGGGGGTGTCGGTTCGTTATTGCCATTTGCTGCAGCCCTTATTCGTGATCTGTCCAATCACAACGGCGTGCTTCGTTCGCTGGGGAGAAAGTTCCTGATGCGTGAAACGAATCGCTCGGGGGCGCGTATTGATGCCCGGTATTCGATTGTCGAAGAAAAAAGAATCGGTAATAAACGTGATTTGCAGCACTAGTGAGGTATAACGCCAGGAAAGAGCTGTGGAGTTTGCTTGGTTTGGGTTGTAGTTGTTCGGGCAGGGAGACCTTCCAGCCGAAGGGTAAAAAAGTGATAAGAAGGTGCTTAAGGTTTATTTGAATCTCATCTGTCAGACCTGCGGCGGTGATATGCCCAGAGCGCGCATCTTCCGGTACAGGGTGGTGCGGTGGATGCCCAATGCGGCAGCAGATTTGCTGCGATCCCAGTTGTTTCTTCGAAGCACGGCACCCAGGTGAGCGGCTTCGATATGTTTCATGGATTCCTTGTTATACACCATAGCCCCGTCAAGCCCCATACCTCCCAGCGCCTCGGGGAGATGACGTGATTGAATAAATCCCTTGCGACACATGACAAAGGCATGTTCTATCGTGTTTTCCAGTTCGCGTACATTACCTGGAAAATCGTAGGCAACCAACCGGTTCATCGTTTCTTCTTCCATCCCCCTGATTCGTTTCTTCTGTATCTTATTTAGTCTGTTGACAAAGTAGTCGACCAGCACGGGAATGTCTTCCTTGCGGTCGCGAAGCGGCGGTAGAGTGAGGGTAATCACATTGAGACGATAGAACAGATCCCGGCGAAATTGACCGTCTTTAACCATCTCCGTGAGGTTTCGGTTGGTGGCGGCGATGATGCGCACATCGGCGTGCTCGCTTCTACTGCCTCCCAGTGGTTCGTAGACCTTATCCTGGATGACACGAAGCAATTTTACCTGCATCGCCGGTGATGTATCACCGATTTCGTCCAGAAAAATAGTACCACCGCGTGCTGAGGCGAATCGTCCCGGTTTATCTTTTTTCGCATCTGTAAAAGCACCCGCCTTATAACCGAAAAGCTCGCTTTCCAGAAGGTTATCGGGAAGGGCGCCGCAGTTGACGGCTATAAACGGCTTGTCCCGGCGGGGGCTGAAATCATGAATTGCCCGTGCGAAAACCTCCTTTCCCGTACCGCTTTCGCCCTGAAGCAGCACGGTGCTGCTGCTCTCTGCGATCATCGGCAATGTGGAGATGAGTTTCTGCATAACCGGGCTTATGGTGATGATGTTGTGGTGTTGTCTGCCCACAAAACGGCTGTGGTATTCAGCCTCCTCACAGGAGATATCCCGGAAGGTTTCTATTGCCCCACAGCTGTTGCCTTTCGTATCGCGCAAGATTGTTGTGGCAATGGAGAGGTTTTTCTGTACGCCGGTGGCGTTGATCATGGTCACCGGCCTTTCGGAAAAAAGTTCTCCGGTTCGCAGGGTGTGATGTAGCGGACAGGCAGAGCCGCAGCAGTCGGCGCGAAGCACCTCCCAGCAGAGACGGCCGATTGCCTGATTCCTGCTGGTGCCGGTAATGGTTTCGGCTGCCTGATTAAAGAAGGTTATTCTGCTGTTGTTATCGACAACGAAAACCCCCTCCTGTATCGTATCGAGTATCCTGAGAAGATCCTGTTGTGTCCAAGACATAGGTAACCCCATTCTATTTGGAATCTATGTGATTTGTATTTAGCCAAGTACAGAATCAATATTCATTACTGCGTCTGTGTAACATCGGCTCGTATTCGCGTAAGGGAAGAATTTTATGAGTACCATAAGCTATATCGGCCATGCTATGGTAAAAATTTGCATGACTTGTATTAAAATTACATAAATACTGCATCGGGTTGCAAATGTGCAACATGTGCGGGTCTGCATGTTTCTTTCATGCAACACGGGTATGCATCCTGATAGACCCTCCTGTCTTTGTTTCGCAGGTATATCGCGATCGGGAAAATGGCGTGAAAAGGCTTGAATGGCTGTTACGGGTGTCGGAAAAATGAAAGGCGCCAGAAAATCTACTATGTGCACGATACTTGCACTGAACTTGCCGTTTCGAGACAATACAGGTGTCCGAGAGTCATCTCAGTGCATCTGTTCCGATCGATCGATCAATAAGTACAATGGGTATTCTTGATGGTGTGCAAATTCTACGAATCCGTACAATGAGTGATATCGTGTATAGTCTATCATAAAACAGCGGCTTACATATGCATCTTCCGAGAGGAGATCCGAAGGCCGGGGAAAGGAACACAATGAATATTGTGATAGCCAGTGGTAAGGGCGGGACGGGTAAGACGACATTTGCGGTGAACCTGGCATATGCTTTGAAAAAACGGGGAGAAAAAATACGTTTATTGGACTGTGATGTGGAGGAGCCCAACGATCATCTGTTTATCAAACCGACATTTGACCGGCGGCGGGTGGTGACTGTGCCAAAGCCGATCCTGGACCAGAAGAAATGTACCGGTTGTGGGCGCTGTGCCCAGGCTTGCAATTACAATGCCATTGCGATGATCAAGGACGAGGTGCTCTTATTCAATGAACTGTGTCACTCCTGTGGTGTCTGCTCGTTTGTGTGTCCTGAGGGCGCTTTTCGGGAGGAGCCTGTCGAAATCGGGACGGTTGAGATAGCCTCTGAACGGGAAGGGTTATTCTTTGCACACGGGGTGCTGCATGTTGGAGAGACTCTAGCTCCCAAGGTTGTGGAGTCGACCAAGCGCTGTATCGATTCCGGGGCGGTGAACATAATCGATGCGTCGCCGGGAACGGCATGTCCGGTGGTAAAAGCGTTGGAAGGGGCAGATGTGGCGGTTCTTGTCACAGAGCCGACACCTTTTGGGCTCAACGATCTGAAACTTGCCGTATCGATGACGCTGAAAATGGGTATCCCTACCGCCATTGTGGTGAACCGTTCGGATGGAAATGATGAGATCATCCGGCAGTATGCGCAGCAAGTCGGCGTTCCGATCGCGGGGCGAATTCCTTTCAGTCGTGCCTATGCACAAACCTACTCCCGTGGCGATATCCTGGTGGATCATCACGAAGAGCTTCGCGAACGTATTCTTCGAATCTATAATGATATTTGTGCACTGCGGGGCAGCAGTGTACCGCCGGTTCCACAACTTGAGCAATTCGTCTTGACTGAGCCAAAAACAACTTACGCGTCGGCCCCAAAAAGCAGGGGAGATTTCAAGGAGATTACGATCATCAGCGGTAAGGGGGGCACCGGCAAGACAACGATAACCTCCTGCTTTGCACAACTGGCTCAAAATCTGGTTCTGGCCGATAACGATGTCGACGCCGCCGATCTGCATCTTCTCTTTTCTCCTGCTGTCGAAAAGACTCATCCCTTCGTCGGAGGACTAAAGGCGGCGATTGATCTTTCAAAGTGTATTGGGTGTGGTGCATGTGCACCGAAGTGTCATTTTAACGCGATTCGCACCGATGGCCCTGCCAACGAAATAGCTGCAAAGACCTGCTATGTAGAGCAATTCTCCTGTGAGGGGTGTGGACTGTGTACTTGGGTGTGTCCTGTTGATGCGATTACCACCGGTGACGCGATCACGGGCAATTGGTTTGATTCTGCAACCGCAAACGGTCCGATGGTGCACGCGCGTCTGGGAATCGCCGAAGAGAATTCCGGTCGGCTGGTTACACAGGTGCGAGAACGCGCCGCGCAGCGGGTAAGGGAGCTGAATCTGGAAAAGATCCTCGCCGATGGCCCTCCAGGCACCGGCTGCCCGGTCATCGCCTCGATTTCAGGAACCGATCTGCTGGTTATCGTCACAGAGCCGACTGTCTCCGGTGTTCATGACATGGTGCGGGTGCTTGATCTCGCTTCTCATTTCAAGGTACCCTCTGTGGTCATAATAAATAAGGCCGATATTAATCCGGATCAGGCCAAAGAGATCAATCAGCTCGCCGCCCGGCGAAATTCCTGTGTAGTTGGCAGTATTCCTTTCGATAGTGCGGTGGTTGCG
Organism: uncultured Fibrobacterota bacterium; assembly: GCA_964419255.1. Classification (GTDB taxonomy): domain Bacteria; phylum Fibrobacterota; class Chitinivibrionia; order Chitinivibrionales; family CAYFVL01; genus CAZPHU01. Next base: position 47,496 of record CAYQOU010000022.1, read on the forward strand.
GCGCTCATGGCTGGTAAGACTGTGATCGACCACGGAAGAAGCGCCGCAGCAGATGCTATTCGAGAGGCATGGACCGCGGTACAGGAAGTTATCCGGTAAAGCACGCGTATGGTCACACAAATCGTTTCGGAATGTATGTTTAGGAAGTGTACTTTTTGGAGATCCGGAAGTCTATTCCTTCAAAAGTGAGTGGATCAGATGCAATATCACAAACGAGAGCCGATTGTGTTGGCAATAATGATGGTGGCAGGGCTTGTGTCGGGAGTATGTGCTCAGACGGTCACCGATATCGACGGCAACGAGTACCGAACAGTTACAATCGGTGGGCGGCAGTGGATGGCTGAAAACCTCGTCGTGTCTCAGGCACCCGATGGAACGCCGATCGAGCGGTACTGTTATAATGACGATACGGCCAGCTGTGACAGTTTCGGGGCGCTGTATACCTGGGATGTGGCGATGAATGGCTCAAGAGAGCAGGAGGCGCAGGGGATATGTCCCGACTGTTGGCATATCCCATCGGATCAGGAGTGGAAAGAGCTGGAGATGGCTCTGGGGATGTCGGCCGAGGATGCTGATCAGGCAAATGTGTGGCGGGGAACCGATCAGGGAACACAACTTGCGGTTGGGGGAGGTTCCGGTTTCGATTTTCTTCAGGCGGGCAGGCGTGAGCCTTCCGGTGCTTTTGCCTTGCAGAATCAGGTCGCCTATTTCTGGACCTCAACCGAGGTGGAAAACACCTCCTATGCATGGCGGCGCTGTCTGAGTAACACCGATGCGACGATCGGCAGATGGGATACTTTTTCTAAAGAATACGGTTTTTCTATCAGATGTATACAAGATGCTCAGCCCGTGGATCTTGAAAGCGCCATAGACAGTATCTGTGCCGTATATGACAGGATAGACACCTACCAAGCCGATGTATTTATTGTAAAGGATAACCCGTGTAATATTCAGCAGAACCAGGGGCTCTATTATTACGAAAAACCGGAATCTGCTCTGGTGGTTGTTGGAGCAGATACTTTTACTACTTTCGATCAGAGGGGATGCGAGAGTATTCTGGATGCCTACTCGGTGCTGGTAAACCCGGTCTTGTCTGTCGTACCGGTGCATCGGATGGAATCCCTTGGGATCACGCTTCAGAATGCCGATCGGGATACCTTTTCGCTGCGGCTTGAAGTCGATAATATTGTATACGACTATTACATTGAACGAAAGCGTTGGCTTATTGTTTCGATTGTATGTACCGGGGGGCAATCGTTTAATGCCGATTATTATTACGAGAAGATAGAAAATGACATTCCGGTACTGACCATGATAGCAATGCAGGGAGACACGTCTTTAAACAGCGGGGGATATCGTTTCAGCAATATTCGCATCAATGGTATTCTGCCGATAGAAGATCGTTGGCGCTATTCTCAAATATCGATGCACGACCGGCTTCAATGGAAGGGTGGGGCTCTGTATGTCGATCTTGAAGGCTTTGAACCCCGGAAGAAAACAATGAGTATTACCAATATGCGGGGGCAATCAGTTGACAATATCACTATACCAGCCGATGCACGGCATTTCAGGTGGAATGCTCGAAAACCCATGGGGGCAAAGCTTTCTGCCGGGGCGTATATCGTGCGGGTTCTGGATGACCGTGGCATAATACTGGCCACAGCTCCGGTTTTCTTGCAATGATGGAGTGGGGTATGGAACGAAAAAGGGGTGGTGTTTTGATGATGAGTGTCTGCCTGGCACTAGCGGGCGGCCTTCCGGTGCAGGCAGCTTCATGGCAGCAGGTCGCGCAGAAATACAGTCGGTGCGAAAATCAACTGAAACGCTGCGAACGGATGTCCGGACGTTTATCGGATAGAATGCGCAGCGTTGCATCGGTTAGGCGTGAGGAATCATCCGTTGACATCAAGGAATTCAGCAGTCGGATGGCAGGAAAATCGGAGATGGTGCTCAGCAGAATCGAGCGGATCAAAAACATGTCCGACAAGATTCATCAGGATATCGAAAAGGGAAACACTGGAGGTGGAGGTTGTCCACAATGTGTCGTATCCAGCGTAAAGCTCTTTTGTCGTCAGGTCGATGCGGTTGATGCGGAATTAACCGGCTTGCTTGGCGAAGCTGCTGAATTCAGAAACGAAATCACTGCCGGCATCGGGCTTGATCAGCTTATTCGGACAAATGCAAAGCGTCTGAATGCATTCAGAATACATTCGGCGTATAATCCCGATGTCAAAGAGAAGATGAGTGGTATAAAGGAGCTGCACCAACAATCGGTCAAAAACAGGGATTTAGGCAAGAACCACAGCGCATTGACAGAGGCACAAAAGGTTTCAGCTGGACTCATGGAGCTGGAAGAGACATCAGATATCTCCGAGGATACGGTTTCTTTAGATAAGCTTATGACTGAAGCCCAAAGACGGTGCACTAACCATCAAGGCTCCACTGCCGAAAAGATCCTTCACAAGGCGCGCGAACACTATAAAGCATATATGGCCTTTCTTGATGACGGTGCGGAAAAGGAAGCTTCACGGGAGGAGATCGTCATTCGTGCTCTTATCGATGAAGTCTTTCTGCAGCTTTCTTCAGAGACAACCGACAAATAGCAAGGTTGCGGGTGTGCATACAAATCAAAAAAGACTCATAATTTATGCGGCTGTATTGGTGTGTGGAACAGCAGCGAAATTCACACTGATAGGTGCACAGACGCCGTATGTTAATAACGATTCGCTTAGCTGGGTGCAGACTCGTCAGGCGTTGATGCGGCAGGATAGCGCAGCAGTGTATCCTTACGTGCAGGCGGCTGATGAACTTGCGCAGTTGGGGCTATATGACCGGGCTGTTGAGATGATACGGGAAGCGGTATCTGCGCCATCCGATCTTAGCCGCGAAATGATTTCAGATGATTCCTCTCCCCGAGCATCCCGGAAGCCTGTAGACGTTACATTTAGAGCAGGAGCAGATTATATCGACTATAACGATCCGGAAATTGAGCAACATGACAACGAACTGATCGATCCGCATGCACTTGACGATAGAAATTTCTATGGAGCCGTTTCGCTTGGTGCCCGCCCGTCCAGAGGACCGATATCAAAGATTGATTTAGAAGTAAAAGGCTCCAATCAATATGCGGTGTTGTCGGGGCGTGGAAATGCTCTGTTTCTGGACAGCATGCTTTTTTGCATGGCGCGGCTGGAGGGGAAGAAAAATTTTTGGCTTGAGGAGTATGAGAAATTTATTACCCCCCGGGGAGATACGGCACTGCGCGTCGCCGATACGCGGTTTGTTGGTGGTTCCAAAAACCGCTCCGATAAGATGGTGGGCGAAATTATTCTTGACATAACCAACAGATATGATACACGCTCATCAACCTGGTCTTTGCCTGTTGGAGTTACATTCGAAAAGTATCGTGAAAGCCACAGCCCCTATATCTCCGGTATAAATTATCACATTACGCCTCGGTTTGAATGGGCGAGCGATGATTTTTCGAAAACCGTTTCTGCCCAGATGGAGCTGGGGTATTGTGATTACGGGGAGATCTTTGTGGACTCGGTGCCCAAAGATACGGCCAGTCGCATGACGATGCGTCCGATGCTTTCTTTTTCCATGTGGTCCGATTTTCTATCGACGGAGGTGCGAAGTGCATACGTATACGAACGATATCCTCAGGCCACTATGCCGCAAGACTGGGGTGAGGTGAGTGTTGCCGCAAAAGCGTCACTGAAAAGATGGAAGGAAATAGAACCGCGAGTCGCCGCAGAATATCGCTATGAGCATCAGGGCAAAAAGCGGCGTTATGTAAAAAAATATATTATTGACATACAAGAGAATGTCAACGAATTTACCGGTCAGATCCGCTACGATACGCTGTGGGAAGAATCATCCCGGTCTCTGCAATATACGCTTGACGGTACTATGCTTTTGCTGTCCGGTGGGCTGCTTTATTACCCGACCGAAACGATATCATTTCGAGTGGATGTGGAGTTTGAGGAGTCGTGGTTTCCCCGTTCCGATAACGAGATAAAAGATTTCGTTGCCGAACCTTTCAGAGCGCTCTGCCCTGAAATCGGGATGAGAATAGAGCGGCCTGGAGGTGAGTTTGGGGTCTATGTAGGATACGAGAAGAACAGCTCAAAGATGCCTGATATCAGTGATTATCAGAGGCGGGATGGATTGTTAGTGGGCATTCACACGCATTTACACCCCAATCCGGCAATCTCGATATATGGAATTGGTGATTATGGGCTCACCATCTATGACAAACGAGGAAAACCCGAATCAAATCTGTCTCTGTCCGCGGGGATATCATCTTCGATTCAATTTGGAAACAGACGGTGAATTTGCCGGTGAGAGACTGGTAAGTTATGGCTATGGCAGGAAAAAGCCGGACTTCATTGATGGTGATTGATACCCCCGCGGTCATGTGGTCACGGGCCTCTGTGGCCTTGTTATGTTTTACGGCTGTTCTTAGATGAATTTAAAAATGTTCGGGCCTGAGGTTTTACTCAGAAATCAGTAGGTTGGGAAAATATCGTTAATGAACCCTCTGAAAACCAGACACCTTTCATTAAAACGTACATCACTACCGCTGTGGCCCGACGGACCCAGATCTCGATAGAAGTCAGTGCGTTAAACACCGAGCCGATCATCTGAGCGGCAAAGGCCAGTATGACGGCGAAAACAACAACCGGTATCACGCTTCCGATGCCGTAAAGAAGAGACATTAAAAATCACCCGGACACAAGCAGCCATAAAACGCCCGGCTTATCAGGCTCCGCCTTCTACCCAAACCGCAGCAGTCGTGCATTGATCGCCACGATCACCGTGCTCAGTGACATTAGTGCCGCACCCAGCGCGGGGCTGAGTACGATTCCCCAGGGAAACAACACTCCCGCGGCAAGAGGTATGGCGATTGCATTATAGCCGGTTGCCCACCAGAGGTTCTGTTTCATTTTACTATACGTTGCTTTGGCCAGGCCGATAATCGCCACCACATCCTCGGGATTGTTTTTCACCAGAATGATATCGGCGGTCTCGGCGGCGACATCCGTTCCCGCCCCGATCGCGATACCCACATCCGCCTGAGCCAGCGCGGGAGCGTCGTTGATACCGTCCCCGGTCATCGCGGTAACAAGCTTTCTGGATTGTACCTCCTTGACCTTGCGCACCTTTTCCTGGGGGAGAACCTCGGCGAAAAATTCATCCAGCTCAAGCTCCTTTGCCACCCATTCGGCAACCTTGCGATTATCACCGGTGATCATCATAGTACGTATCCCCATGTCCTTGAGCTTTTTTACCGCACCCTTGGATTCGGGTCTGATAATATCGGATAGCGCCACCGCGCCTTCCACCTTATTGTCAATCATCACAAACACCACCGTTTTGCCGCTCTCACGCAACGGATCGATATCCTTCGTATCTACTTCTATGTTGTTTTCGCGAAGATAGCCGGGGCTGACCACCTTTACTTCATGCTTATCCACGATACCCTGAGCGCCTTTTCCGGTGATTGATGAAAATTCGCTGACAGACATGGTTTTGTCGGTGGACTGAACGATCCCCTTTGCAATGGGGTGCTCTGAATGGGCCTCAACCGACGCGGCAAATCGAAGTATTGTGTCCTTATCATAGCTGCTGCTGAATGCCACGACATCGCTGACCCCGAATTTACCGAGTGTGAGTGTCCCAGTCTTATCGAAGAGAATCGCCTGAAGGTTACGCGCCTTCTCAAAAGATGATCGTTTCTTGATAAGCAAACCGTGTGAGGCCGACAGCGCCGTCGACATGGCGACAACCAGCGGAATCGCAAGCCCCAGCGCATGTGGGCAGGCGATGACCATAACGGTAACCGTTCTTTCGAGCGCAAATTCAAACCGTGTGTTCAGAACAAACAGCCATACGATTATAGTGATTAACCCACTGCCCAGGGCGATGCCGGTGAGCCACACGGCCGCCCGGTCGGCAAAATCCTGTGTGCGGGAGCGAGCCTGCTGAGAATCACGCACAAGGTTTATCACCTGTGACAAAAAAGAGTCGGCACCCGTTTTTTCCACCGATACCGTTATCGAGCCCTCGCCATTGACGGAGCCGCCGATTACTTTTTCGTTTTTTTTCTTATGGACGGGAAGCGATTCGCCCGTCACCATAGATTCGTTGACCGAAGATTCTCCATCGGTGATGGTACCGTCCACGGGGATTTTCTCACCCGGTTTAACCAAAACGCTGTCTCCCGATTTTATCTCCTGAAGCGGCACGTCTTGCGTTTTATTGTCCGTGATCCGGTGGGCCTCGGAGGGCAGGAGCTTGACAAGCGACTCCACCGCCTGAGATGCGCCCGAGACGGTTTTCATCTCGATCCAGTGTCCCAAAAGCATCACATCGATCAGGGTTGCCAGCTCCCAGAAAAAAACCTCGCCATCGATTCCGAAAACCACGGCACTGCTGTAAAAGTATGCCACCGAGATCGCCAGCCCGATCAGTGTCATCATGCCCGGCTGGCGATTTTTCAGCTCGTTGACCACCCCCCGAAGGAAAGGCCATCCACCATAAAAGTAGACAAACGTTGACAGTGCCCAGAGCAGGTAGCTGTCACCGGTGAAATGCAGCGTGTCTCGCAGTCCGAGTACGCCTTGAATCAGGGGGGAAAGCAGTAGAATGGGTACGGTGACAACCAGCGATACCCAGAAACGTTGCCTGAACATGGCGATATGATGCCCGTGGTGTTTGCCTTTATGCTGTTTGCCGGTTTCATGCTGCTTGTGGCTGGTGGTATGATCCGAGCTCTCCGATGGAAAAGCCTGCTGCTTTGCATGGTGATTATCGCCGCTGTGGTTCATAGATCTCCTTTCACTCAAACCGGGTAGCACATGCAAGGATGCAGAAACGAGCAAAGTACATACCAGCCAGCACTTTTGTGTTTCCTTTCTTGTCTTTGCAGAGTAGGAATCGGTGAAACCAAACCTGCAGCTCTAAAGTAGTTCGTCGTCATATATATTTCTTCTTGTGTTGATAAGTGATCCTCAATTGTGTCAAATTTTATATTGATTTTAATTATCATTAATTTAACCAGAATAGGGTACGGGAATCGTAGTGATTACAGATAAAACTTGAAAATCTCGCGGCTACGATATCCGCATACACTCTTTTTCAATGCCTGTATTCTACTATTTATCCCCCCGTTCATACAATTTTGTGTCTTTCATGTGAATGATCTATATTTTGGCCACACGATATCCAGTAGCGCCCAGAATGCTAACCGGCGCGTCGTCTCCCCTTCGTGCAACACTCTTCCTGGGCTAAAAATTTTCAGATATGGAATGTGCCTTAAGACTCTTAGTCTGAAACCGACCCCGTCCGGCAGGCATACGGGACGGGAGGAGGGCAAACAGCACGTTTATTGTGTATATTAAACTCCAGGCTCGACAGCCGCAACACTCCACACCCACGGGAGAATACGGTAAGAATATGGATACCCGAAAAAAGAAAGATTTCGATGCACTCGCCGCACACTGGGATGATGATCCGATACGGGTTAAGCTGGCACACAGCATAGCCGGAGCTATCCGCGATGAAGTAGCCCTGAAAAGAGATATGAAGGTACTTGATTTCGGATGTGGGACAGGCCTGCTGACAGCGGCTTTAAGCCCCTATGTGGGATCGATCACCGGCCTGGACAGCTCAAGGGGAATGATCGAGCGGCTCAGCCATAAAATCGCCGATGCCGGGCTGACCAATATAGAACCAGTCTGCGCAGATCTCGAACAGGGGGATCGAATTCCGGGACCATACGACCTGATTGTCAGCAGCATGGTCTTTCACCACATCCGTGACATTCAGGCGCTGCTCACCACAATCTATGACTTACTCAATACTCCCGGTACTTTAGCAGTAGCCGATCTGGATGAGGAAGGGGGGAGATTCCACGCAGACGCCACAGGCGTCTTTCACCCGGGTTTTGAGCGAAACCATCTGCGGGATATTTTTTCCCGTGCGGGATTTGGCCAGATAGAGATAACCACGGCCACCAAAATCGATAAACCGTCGGCGGATGGCAGATCAACTAGTCGGTTTACCGTTTTCTTGCTGACAGCCCATAGGGTCACGGGACGCAAATAACTCAATTTGTTGGTGCTGGCCGGGTGGAAAGGCACGTGTATTGCCGTATTTTGTGCCCATGAACTTTGTACCCTGATCGATTAATCGTTGATCCCTGATTCACAGGGGTTGCGCAATCAGCATCACTGTGAATAGATAGAAGAATTGTATTCGATGCTCGACAAAAGCACGCTTTTTTGTCATAAAGAGGAATTTTCGATGAGTATTGTCACCGAAGAAGCACGTCAGTATGCCCAAAACATAATCGATACAGTCCGGGAGGCGCTGATTGTATTGGATGAGGACCTTCGGGTGGTATCGGCCGGATGCTCCTTCTACCGTCAGTTTCAGCTGAGACCGGATCAGACCGAAGGGCGTCTTATCTACGAGCTTGGTAGCGGCCAATGGGATATCCCCGATCTGCGGCGACTGCTTGAAACCGTTGTTGCGGAGCAGACTACCGTGGAGGATTTCGAGGTGCGACATCATTTCGAGACGATCGGCGAAAAAATCATGACTCTTAACGCCCGGCGCGTTGTGCGGGAGGGGGAAAAGCCGGCTCTGATCCTTTTGGCGATCGAAGATGTCACCGAGGCAAGAAGATCAGAGGAAAAATTTCGGCGCGCCCAAAAGACTCTCCAGGATACCATCGACAGCATCACCGATGGATTTCTGCTTCTGGATAAAGAATGGCATATCGAGGAATTCAGTACAACCGGAGCCAAGATTCTGGGCATGAAGCGGCAGGAGCTTGTCGGCAATAATATCTGGGAGGTATTTCCCTACGCCCGAAACACAAAGTTTTATGCACAGTATCGCAGGGCGGTGGAGATGAAAGAGGCGCAGCACTTTGAAGAGTTTTATCCCGAGCCGCTTAACAGGTGGCTTGAGGTCCACTGCTATCCCCGGGAGGAGGGCCTGACCGTATTTTTCAGAGATGTGACTGAGAGTAAAAAATCCGAAGAGCAGCTCTACCGAGCCTATGAGCTTATTCGCAGCGTCACCCAGGGCACCCAGGATATGATCGCGGCCCAGGATCTTGACTTCCGTTATATCTACTTCAACGAGGCCTACTCCCGCGAGTTTAAGAAACTGTGGAAACAGGATATAACAGTTGGAACCAACATGATTGATGCGATGGCGCCATGGCCGAAGGAACAACGCCGTGCACGTGAGTTTTGGGAGCGGGCTATGAGTGGCGAATCATTCAAAATCACGGCGGGTTTTGGTCCAAAAGAAGAGGAAAGACAGTACTATGACCTGAGTTATAATCCGCTTCGGGACGAGCAGGGGCGAGTGGTTGGGGCGGCGCATTTTCTGCGAAATGTGACAGAAGAGGTGCGAACCAAACAGGCGCTGCGGGAGAGTGAAGAGAAGTTCCGGGTCATCTTCGAGCAGGCGGCCATAGGTATCGGCCGGGTAGGTTTTCATGATGCGAAATGGATAGACGTCAACACCGCTTTCTGCGACATGCTGGGCTATAAAGCCGAGGAATTGAAGGCCACCCCCTGGCCCCAGATTACCCATCCCGATGATATCGATATCGATCTGATACCATTCAAAAAGATGGCGGCAGGGGAGTTGGACAGCTATTCGGTGGAGAAGCGGTTCATTCACCGGAAGGGGCATCCCTTCTGGGCACGGCTGACACTCTCGCTGGTGCGTGATGAGAAGGGGCGCCCCGCCTATGAGATCGCTATCATAGAAGATATTAACGAGCGAAAGGATGCGGAGCTGGCTCTGGAAAAAAGCGAGGAGCGACTTCAGAGGGCGCTTGGCATAGAGAGTGTCGGAGTGCTTTTCTTTGATATGGAGAGCGTCTTTACCGGTGCAAATGATGCGTTTCTTAGGATGATCGGCTACGATCGAAGGGCGCTGGAGCGTGGGGAGCTGCGCTCGGATCGGGTAACGCTGCCGGAGTGGATGCCTCGGACTTGGCAGGCGTTTGAGGAGTTGCAGGCCACGGGACGATTCCGCCCGTACGAAAAGCAACTGGTCCGCCCGGATGGGTCCCGCTGGTGGGGGCTTTTTGCCGGAGCGCGGCTTGGTGAAAACGAGGCCGTGGAATTTGTGATCGACATTACGGAGAGCAAACAAGCCGAGCAGTCCCTTCAGTACCGTACCGACGAGCTTGCCGCCGCAAATGCGGATCTGGAATCTTTTACCTTCTCCGTTTCCCACGACCTGCGCAATCCGCTGCAGACCATCGGAAGCTTTACCGCGATTCTCATGGAAGAGTATATGGACCGGCTCGATAAGGAGGGGCAGGACTTTCTGCGACGAATCGATGAGGGAGTCAAGAAAATGAAGGGGCTCATCGAGGATCTGCTCAGCCTTTCTCGTATCAGTAAATTCCAGATGAAACGTCAGGATGTCAACCTCAGTAAGGAGGTCCGTGGCTATCTTGAGGAGCTTAAATGTCAGGATCCCCGGCGCCGCATAGACTGTGTCGTCCAAGACAATGTGCATGCCGATGCCGATCCCAGTCTGATACATCTGGCATTGGAGAATTTATTGCGCAACGCCTGGAAATTTACATCCCGTAAAGATATCGGGCGCATCGAATTTGGCTCCTTGGATAAAGACGGACGCACCGTATATTTCATTCGCGACAATGGTGCGGGGTTTGACATGCAGATTGCGCAAAAGATCTTCGAGCCGTTTAAGCGGGGGCACGCCGAGCAGGAGTTCGGAGGAACCGGTGTGGGGCTGTCCATAGTGCAGCGGGTCATAAGTCGTCACGGCGGGATCGTGTGGGCGGAGGGAGATGTCGGCAGGGGAGCGGCGTTTTACTTCACTCTGGGGTAGCCCCTGTGGGGCTATATTGTGGTGTTAAGCTACAAAGGAGCCGACGAGTGGGGACAATGGAATGGTGCACCTTACTCGGTATCAATTTGAGAGTATTTCCGGTGCCGGTGCAGTGCCGCCGCCGATTTGGGTGTGTGGGGTCGGACCTTACCTAAATGACTTATTTACAATTGATTAATGTCTTCGGAGCACCTCTTTTAAAGCGCTTAATTACCTGTCTTTCAGATCATTTTTTCATTGATTCTCTTCTGACTTCTACCCGCATCACCCGTCTATTTAATCGCTTCAAAAATGCCGGTTGGGAACACATATGTTGTTGAAATATTGTTTGATAGGCTTGGTCCGACCCCATTGGCTCAAAAGAGGCAGGGGAAAAAAGATCGTGCACACTGTCCTTTGTGTCACCACTAAGCCCCCCCCGGCCCCGGTAGTCTCCAGGACTCTAACTATTCGTATAAATCCATTACAGATGATGATTTCGTTCTGCCTTTCGGTACGGCTTACGCACATGATACATGCTGATTTTGCGATAATGATACCCAAG
>CAYQOU010000023.1:0-58087 GCA_964419255.1 uncultured Fibrobacterota bacterium
CCTTCTTTTTAGCAGCCGGTGCTTTTTTGGTGGTTTTTTTCTTGGCAGCGGCCTTCTTTTTAGCAGCCGGTGCCTTTTTAGCGGTTTTTTTCTTAGTGGCAGCCTTTCTTTGAGCGGCTTGGGATGGCTGCACCACTTCTCCCCTGGCCTCTTTTATGATACGGTAGGTCTGGGAGATTGATAAGCCGAACTTCTTTGCCAATGCCGTTCCCGACATCCCACTGTCATAAGCTTCAAGAATTTTCTTATTGCGGTCCTCATTCTTGGCAATAACAGAATCGATACCGTATTTTTTTCTCAACTGATGAACGGCTTGACGGGTAATGCCAAACTGCTCCCCTATTGCGGCGTCGGTTTTGTACTTTTTCTGCAGTTTCTGCAGCTGACTGCTAGTGATTCTTGCCATTGTGAAACCACTCCTCCCTGTTATGTAAGTGAAATGAAAAAAAAATTATTCTTCAAATGTATATGGTTGTTTTTCATATCATTTTCGCTCAAGGTCGTTTGGCTGCCTTGACTGGGGCAAGGCAATTATCTCTTCTGGGAAGAGTGATATAATGGTTTACAAAACCAATATATATATGTCAGTGCAATTTGGCAAGAGGCAAAGCGCTTTAATTATTGAAAATTATACATAAAATAGTGACATATGGCAACTTTTTCTTACCATTCGGCGAAAAAAAATGCCTTATCCATTCTTTCCGCCTTTATCGTCACGTACAAAGAGGGAAACTATTTGCTCTTTCATCTCCAGATCTGCTCAGCGGTTCTTTGTTCGGATTCAGGTAATTGTAAAGATACAAATAAAGGTGTTATTTTAAAAGGGCGCGTTGTGATTTTTGAAAAGAGTCTGGTGCAAAAAGATATTGTCTGTGTGTATAAAATCATTAGTGCGGGCGAGGAAAACGTTGTATGATTCCCCTGAAATGTGAGTCGCATCCCAACAATCTGCCGCTGGTGACCATATTGTTAATGACTGGGGCTGTTGTCACTTTCGGATATCAACTCCAGACGCCTGATGCCCTGCGAGGGTTTGTTCCACTTGATTTTGTGCACGCCCTCTTTCATCCTGGCGAACAGACTTTTGAAACCCTTAAACTCTGTTGCGTTTCTCTTTTCCTCCATGGGGGCCTTTTCCATCTGGCATCTAATATGTGGTATTTGTGGATCTTTGGTAATGCGGTCGAATACAAGATGCATGGCGTACTCTTTCTGGTTTGCTATGTCGTGGCTGGTGCGGTATCCATGATAGTGCAGGCACTCAGCGATCCCTACTCGTCTGTACCCGTGGTAGGCGCAAGTGGTGCAATTGCGGGTATTATGGGAATGCATTTAGTATTGCTGCCATTCGCTCGTATTATTGTGTGGGTGCCCCCGATTTTTGTCCTGCCTGTCCCGGCCTTTATTTTTCTTATAGCCTGGTTTATAATGCAGTATCTTGGTGCCGGGAGTCGCAGCGAGATGTATATCGCCTGGTGGGCACATATCGGGGGATTCATTACCGGTATACTGTTGGCCTTGCGCCTGAGGCGAAAAAAAGCACTGTTTAAATAGAATATTCTTTTGCATTTGGGAAAGTTTATGACTGGTGATAACATACATGAAGAAATGATTGCCTTTATTCAACAGCATTCCGGTGGCGTTTCCTCCCCGGAGCTGGCGTCACGGTTTCTGAAATTTAAAAATGCAGAGCAGCGGCTGGCGCATATTGCAGTCAAAAGCATTTTAGAATCTGACAGACGATGTCGTCATGATGATGGCTTGTGGCATGTCATCACCGAAAGACAGCAAGATGAAAAACGAACACTTGAAGATGAGCCCTGGATCGCAGTTTATCTGTTTTCAGGAACGGGGCAGCATTCTCGTGATGTCATGCATATTTCGGCATGGACACTGTTTGATATGCCAAAGTTGGTATTTTCGCGATGGCTTATCGATGTAAATAAGATACCTGAAGATGAGCGCCATATACTTGTCAGCTCACAAGACTCTACTGTCCAATCTTCTCTGCATGCATTCGTTTCGGAGCTGGTGCGGCTGCTTGAGAACAGAACGGTGCTTTTCTTTTCTACTCATCAGCAGGGGCTCTTGTCTCGCTTGTGTTTGCAGGCCGGAGAAAGCATGTTTGACGATACAATGGTACTAAGCTACCTGTGTAAAGTCGCAAACGTGCCGCTTAATCGTCCGCTGAATCTGGAAGTGGTTTACGATCGGCTGTTTTCATGCGCTTCCATACGGCCGGCGGCAACAGCGCAGGGGAAAGCTTTTGCCGAATGTGCATGGGAGCTCCTTCGCAGGATTAAAGACAAAGGGTTTGCAAGTAGAGCTGACCTTGAGCAATGGGATGCAGAGCAGACTGTGGAGATTGATTGGTCGAAAAAACAATTCAGCTATAGAGACATTCAAAATGCACACTCTGGGCCGGGAGTATATGGTTTCTTAAATAAAGAAGGAGAATATATATACATAGGTAAGGCTGGAAATGTTCGCAAACGGATCATGGGTTATTTTAGACCCAGCGAAGAAAGCCCTGAAAAATTGATGATGCTTCGCAATGAAGCATATGGAATAACCGTACATCCTTGTGGTTCAGAGTTGGAAAGTCTTCTGTACGAGTATCGGCTAATCAGAAAGTATTCGCCGAAGCTCAATACACAAGTAGAAGTTAATGAGCGAAAGGGTGTGTTTAACGCGATAGATGATAGCGTGTTTTTACTTCCTCATGCCGATACAAACAAGGGTATGGCGGTATGTTTTAGAAAAAATCAGAAGATCTCACTTCTGCCTTTCATGCAGGATTTTTCTGAGCGGGATGCAATGGTGCAATATCTTCGAGAATTCTTCTTCACCGATAAGCTAAAGGCTGAACCGACAGATTTTCCTGAACAGGAGACTGTATTCAGGTGGGTAAACAAAAATCGTGATCATGTGGTTCGAGTCGATGTTTCGCGTGCCGCAAGTGCCGAAGAGTTAATTGATAGTATTCGAGCGTACTGGCCGGAAGTAGTATAACCTGAAATGAGCGATTACGCAGCGATGATTCGCCCAATCTCCCGGGGTATACTGGCTTCAGTACTCGTGTGAGTTACCTCAGAGGATACTCCCTACGAATATACAATCGCTTCGAATCATCCGTTCTCAAGGAACTTGCGCGAATTATCCTCCCAGGATCGTCTATTTTGGATTTGAGAAAGCGCCTTCTTTCGGAATTTATTATTTTTTTCAGATGAATACTAACCAGGGGAGAGTAATGAATTACAGTTATGATCATGACCGGTTCGTTAACAAAAACAAGGGGCTGGCAGGTGCCTATGAAATGGGCCGGAAAGATTCCGGGCTCGAAAAAAGAGGTTTCGATCGCTATCGAAGAGAACAGGAAGCGTCCTGCTTTAATTGTAAACTTAGGGGTAAATGCCCTGAATATAGGAAAAAAAGAACCGGTGGGATAGAGGGTGTTGTTTCTTATGGTGGAAATGAAACGTTCATTTGCGACCGTTTCCAGCCGGAGCCGTCAGATCACAAATCGATGAATAAACGTCAGATCAAGTCACTTTTGAAGAATGCAAAAAGAGGGCTAAGATAGTATCTGTTAAAGAAAGACGCTTTCAGGAATCGACCAGCTTCATTAAAAAATCAATCATTTTTTGTCCCTGTCTGCTGCTCTCGAAATTAGCGGCGGCATGTTTTGCCCCGTAAGCACCCATACTCCCTATCAGGGTGCGGTTTTCAGATATCGTGATTATTGCCTTTTGGAATTGGGCGCGTTCTTGCCACTTTACCAGAATACCACTTTTCCCATCTACAACAACTTCATCAACACCGCCCGAGTTGTAGGCAATCACCGGTAAACCATATGCCTGAGCCTCCGCAGTTGATCTTCCGAACGGCTCCATGTACGAAGTAGTACAGAAAATATCGTGTTCAGAAAAAATCTCTGCTATAGAATCCTGGTGCCGTTTAAGTGTGACGAATCCATGTAAACAGGAGGATTCCTCTATGCGTTTATGTAACTGGTTTCTGTATTCTATATCCCAGTAGGCCGTGTTTCCTACTAATGAAAGTGTCAGCAGACGCGGCCGCGTATGCAGGAGTTCTTCCACAATATCCAACAGCTCGTGACAGCCTTTCCAGGGAACGATTCTTCCCAGATATAATAATCTCAGAGGACGGTATGTTCGTTTATACCGCGGGAAAGCGGGTGGAATGTGAATCCCGTTGTAGATGACAGTGCTGCATTTTTGCAAATGTGAGGGAAGGTTTCTATAGACCGCATGTGATATCGCGATTCCTCTTATGCGTCTTGATATCAGCCGTGAGTATATATGATAAGCGAAAGTCTTTCTTTCGAAAATCTCGCGGATGTGAATGACACCCTCGGCATGCAGCCCCATACGGAGAAGCAACCCGAGTGAGATGTGCGATTTGGGAACATTTGCATGGATAATGTCAGGATTTACTTTTCTGAGAAGGAAAAAGAGCCGAATGACAAAAACTATATATCCGAAAAGCGCGGGTATATTTTTGAATCCGGCACTCAGCAGATTGCCTCTACGGAAAAGCTTAATCTGAGATGAACAGGGAATGCAGCGGTGGGTAACACCAAATTGTATGGCCCGATCTACTAATGGCCCGTCTTCCGTAGTTACAAGATAGCAATCAAATTGTTTTACGGCGTAGCGAAGAAGTTCGAGAAGAGAATACTCTGCTCCTCCCATATGTTGAGCCCAATGGGTGAGAAAAACAACTTTTTTCATTTGTAGGTAAATTTTGTTACATGTTTATGAGCCGTCTGTATTTTCTCTTGAGCTGCCTGCGGATTGTTCCACACATAGCAGATCGCGTCACTCAAAGCACGAGGATCGGCAGGTGGAACAAGCAAACCACATTGCCCATGGGAAATAACCTCTGGTATGCCGCCTGCAGCACTGGCAATAATAGCAAGCCCGTTAATCATCGCATCGAGCAGAACTAATCCAAATCCTTCAGTCCCAGTGGGAAGCTCCAGAGAGGGGAGTACAAATATACCGGATTGGCTGTAGTGTTCTTGCACCTGTGAATCGGTTAGTCCCGTGTATAGAAAAACGTGTTTTCGCAGGTTATTTGCAAGGATTTGTCTGTTAAGGCGATTTTTTTCCGGCCCGTTGCCAATGATATGCATACTCCAGGGCAGATGTCGTGAAAGCAGGGATGCCGCCTCTATCAAAATATCATGCCCTTTGTGTGGCACAAGCCTGCCGATTGTAAGGATTCGGTACTTTTGAGAATCAAAATCTGTCTTCACTCGGGGATGGGAATACTTGATTCTTGGAGATATCTTTGAGATTTTTTTGGTATAGCCGTTTTCCCTCAAAACCTTTTCGAAATAATCCGTCAACACATAGAGTTGTTTTGCCCGAGAAAGCACACTCTTCAGGAGAATATTTTTCAGAGAATGTTTGGAGAGGTTGATAATCTCGGTTCCATAGGTATATATGGAATACGGGTTTCCACCAAAAAACGAAAAAAACCATGGGATGAGAGCCGAATAGATATTGCCGCATGTAATAGTAAGGTGGTTGTTTCTTCCGTAATGGATGATATTCAGGTAGGGTGCAATAAGACTACACAATGACAATTTCTTATTGAAACGGCTTGCGAACCAACTTTTACGGATATGTTTTCCCGGTAAATGGCTTTCATAGATGAGAGAGTCTGGATGGCATCCAATCAGTACTATATCCTCATCGGTAAACGACCTTTCTACAATACTGGCAAGGTACCGTTGGATACCGCCCTTTTCAGGAAAGAAATCAATAGTGATTAAGATTTTCATGCTGTATCTCTGTCTCTTTCTCATGCTGATTCGCGGATAGCATAACCAGAACACCATTCCAGAACCAGAAATAGATATCTCCGGGAAAATAATGAATGTGAGTGCCTGTCACACTAATTAAAGCAAAGACCATATTCATAATAGTGATACCTTTTGCCAAAGCCCCCACATCCAGATTACGGGTGGTATCCATCAGGTGAAGCCCCTTCTTAATGAAAGTCCCAATCATAATGATAATGAAAAGAAGCCCCGGGTAGCCAAATTCTGCCAGGTAGGTCATGTACAGAGAATCTGCCTTTAATGTGCCCAGTCCTCGTCCAAGAATGGCTTTTATCGGTTCTGCAGAGGATGCCAGTATATATTTCCAGAGCATGAAGCGAGAAAGCAAAGAATGCTCACTTAGAGGATTTTCCAAAGCGGTTGTTCTGTTTATAACAAGTAAATCAATATATTTCTGATTGGGGATAACCCGGGTGACAAGGTTGATAAACCCTCCCAGTGACAAACCGTCACTGAGGGTGCCGAAAATTATCTCACCCAATGCCAGACACAAAGCAAAGCTGGACAGAAGTAGTATACGGTTCTTATTTCCTTTAACATGAAAAAGAGTGATCCATATGATAAAGGTAGCCATGATACCTATCCAGCTGGAGCGAACCGAGGTGATGAGTGTGGCATAGAAAAAAAAAGGAATTAGTATCAAAAAAGCTTTGGAAAATTTGACCTTACAACTGCTCAGAATTAGAACACCGATGATGGCTAACTGTTGATAATCGGCAAAAGCCACCGGAGCCTGAAAAAACGAAAATGGGCGTGCAACTCCTTTTATGAAAAGCGTGGTGAAATTAATTGTGTTGAACCATATTTTCTCAGCCTCTGAGTAGCCGACGTATAGCTGCTTGATCCCATAAAGACCGGCAATGATACCGGTTACTATAGTAATTACCCATATCCTTTTCAGGTGAGATATCCGGGTGGAATAAGCCAGTCCTACCAAAAATGATAATACCGGAGGACCATATAATTTAAATTTAGATGCACTCTCGGATAATTGCTGTGAGTTAAACACAAACACTCTCGCGAGCATATATAAAAAATAGCATATGATAATAACGATGTATGCACGAACTGGACGGTATCTGTCATAATGCTCCTTGAATTCAAAGAAAAGACCGATAAGAATGAAAACAATAAGGATATCCCCGATAATTATCAGAGGATCAAGAGACGGGCGCGAATACAGTAAGTAATAGAGCCTTCTGAGATGTGGAATGAAAGGCAAAATAATAAACATGGCATACACGCCAACTAGAGGATTGCGAAGAATGGGGTAAAACAGAATAAGAGAAAAGAGACCTACAAGTTCAAGCCGCATGGGAACATGAATCAATTTATAGGCAATCAGGTTCCCGAAAAGGAAAATCCCAAGGATAAGACATGCTTGTAAAGGGGCCTTTTTCATTGAAAATATCAGCTGCCTTTTAACAGGTTTAAATAAACTGATTCATAGAGTTTCGCAAGTTTATGCGTATCGAACCTGGTTACCGAAGTCTTCCTTCCCTCTATAGTCAGTCTGGCTCGTAACATATCGTTCGTCAAAACATCTATTAACTTATTTCCAAGGTTATCGGGGTCTGTTATTATGCCGTCTACATTATCCGTTATAATGTCGGCGATTCCTGCATGAGCTGCACTGACAACCGGTGTTCCGCAAGCCATGGCTTCGATCGCCGGGACACCAAAGCCTTCATATGAGCTTGGAAAGCAATATACCCATGATCTTTGGAATTCCTGTATGAGTTGCTGCTCGTCAATTGTGCCAAGATACGAAATCTGAGAACCGTCTACATGTTGCGGTCCTGCTATCCGAAGCTCGCAATCGGGAATAGACTTGAGGATGTGATTATTGAATGTTTCAACCAGCAGGCGGCCTCTTTTACGACTGTCCAAATCTCCCAGGAAAAAAATTGATGGATGATTGGTTTTTTCCCTCCCGGGTAAAAATTTACGGGTCGGTACACCACAAGGAATTATATGTTGTATGTTAGGAATGCTTTTTTTTGTGCTTCTGGAAATGCAGATAGATGCACCATTTTTATATGCCGAGCAGAGTTCGAACAAGTAAAAGAGAGCTTGATAAAGAAAACGCTTCATGGTAACTGCATGAATTGCCTCTTGTAGAGCCGATCCATAAAAGGTCCTTACTCTCCTGAGGCTTTGCTTGCATAGGTAATCATCACCATGATAGTGAATGATATCGAAACCTTGCGTGTCAATCCGTCTGTACACAACAGCTGGTATGAACTTCCTGAACAGCTTTATTGTTGATGGATACATTAGTTGTATGTGTGCATATCTGCTATCTGCCGGTTTTTGGCTGAAAGAAAAAACGGTTACCTGATGTCCTCTTTCGCTCAATGCGTTTGCCAGGCGGTCTACCTGGCAGGAAACGCCATTGGGCTTATCTGAAGGTAACTCTTTGTTGAAAAATGCTACTTTGAGTATACGATTTGAGTGCATGGTGACATCAGCAAAGGAAAAAAATTCTATATCTCAATGAACCATATGCAAGTGCTGCCAATAATACAAATGGTGCTATCAGAAAGGATACTGTTTCGGCTGCGCAGCGAAATGATATGATTTGAATATCCCTGCGCCTTCGCACAGAAAAAAGTATTGAGGACAGAATCGGCAGCGCCAAAACTTTCTTATTGTTTTTGACAATGAGTAGGAAAAAGGATGCTGCTGTAAGAACGCCGTTTATGAAAATACTGCCTGACCATGAATAACCCAATTGCTTGCGGTACAATACAGGATGCTTTTTAGAAAGAAGAGGATCAAAGCGCCTGTTCCAACAATTTTTAAGAAGATCCCACCATTCGCCCGAACGAACCATATGAGATATCTTTATCTCAGGAGAAAAACCTATTCGATACCCCTTTTCAATCAGAGAGAACGCAAGATCGACATCTTCCCGCTGAACCGTAAATCGCTCGTCGAAACAACCGACTTCTTTTATTTTTTCGGCTCGATAAAAAATGTTATTTGTTCGATACCCCGGATTCTCCAGACGCTTATAGTCACGGATTGGTTTTTCTTTTGCTTCGATTGGAGATGCAATAGAGGTTAACCCTTCGACACCAACATACTCGGAATTGGTGGCTAAAAACGTATAGCCTTTTTGGATCCAATCCTTTGATGGACGGCAATCATCATCTATGAAGGCGATAAAGCGACCTTTACTTAAGCTTATACCTTTATTTCGCTTGGCGGATATACTCCTGTTATTTAAAAAGACCCAATGTATAAGAGGATAATCGTGAGGGAGTGTGTCAAAACAGAAATCGGTCACGATAATAACTTCCGTTGGAACACTGCATGTAGCAGCCGCCGTTAGAAGAGCCGCCAGTCCACCTACATAATCTGGCCTGTGTGAGGCAACTATAACAGAAACTTCCACTTCAGATTTCATCATTCAAAATCCTTTCCAAACGAAAACTTTGACGCCTCCAGTTGTGCCGAAAGGCACTTCTTTGTGCCTGTTTTCCTATCGAGACTCTTTTAATAGGATCCGAAATAACGGAACAGATTTTTTTTACATCTGCTCTAATATCAACTCCCGTAATAAGAATGCCATTCTTCCCATCCTGCACGATCTCTCTCATCGAATCTATTGCAGCGACAAAAACAACCATACCACAGGACATCGCCTCGAGTACCGCAAGAGAATGCCCGCCTTCAAATCGCGACGAGCTGATCAGGAATTTGTGATGCATATACATGGTATTCATTTCATTAAAGGCCGCCTCAGGTATAAAGGATATGGATTGTGAACTCTCCGAACTCATCTTGCGTGCGCCTGTTTGATTCAACCCTACCATTGTAATAGTAGCATCGTTATGTTGTTTCCGTATATTTTCAAATAAACCCATCGTGTACGAAATGTTTTTCTTCCAGGTATTGCCACCTACAGAAAGAAACTGCATTGTGTTTTCAGATTGATCTACCGTATATGACCCGATGTCCACCCCGTTGGGCAGATAAAAGAATTTATCTTTTATACGGGGATGTCTTTTTCCAAGCCAGCGCACCTCCGCGACAGTTCCGGTTATACAGCAATCACTTGCGTATAAAGCCGTTCTAAGAAGAGGAAAGCGGATCATATGTGCTAGTATCGAAGTGCGCGGAAAAAGTATTTTGATGGGAAGTCTCTTTTCTGTTTCGAAAACACGTTCTTCCCAACCATGGCTATGAACCGCCACACGAGTGCTAATCCTAAAAAGCTGTCTGAAAAGACGTAAAAACAATGCGCATATGACACCATCCGATGAACGGGCGATGATCCAATCCGGAGGCGAAAAAAGGTGGATAATCAGTTCAATGAACAATTTGAAAGAAAAACCGATATACCCCATTTTCTTCTTCGGAGCATTTACTATAATTTTACACTCATATCCACGTGATGACAACTCTGAGCTATACGCATGCATGACTCTGCTTACTCCCCCGTATGAGTCAGCAGAAACATTAGCAGCAAACCAAACAGTAAGTTTCTTCAATCCCATAATAGATTCCACCGGCAAATTCGTGGTCGAATAGTTTTTACAATTTCCAAAACGGCTCTGAAATTATCGGCAGCCTCGCAGGGCATATGAAAAGTCAGACATACAGGAAAGCGACTATAAAGAAGAGTATCCATAGATTTGCTGTCAAGCATACCTTTTGCCGATTGGTAAAAGGGGTATAATGAAGGAAAATACAGTGCGCCGCTATCAAGAACGATAGGATAGCCGACCCGCCAGCTGAACCTAACAGTTTCAGGGCCACCGCATATTACTCGAAACCTCGAACCAAGATGATTTATCTGTTCTTTCGATATCGCATTGAAAGGTGGTATAAAAATCTCTGTCTTAATATTTTGAGCAACGGTGGAAAACAGCTCAGAAAGCTTTGTATCCAGTTCCGCTATGTTCATTTGCAGTAGCTCACTGGGAAATGGTCCATATTTTCCACAATGGGTAAATCCGTGAAGACCAATGTGGACACAGTTTTTTTGAAGCTGCCTGATTTTAGGCCAAAGCTGTGATGAGGCGAGGTCTTGTCCTTTTATGGCTGCAACAAATGGTATCTGCGTCGTGGATGCAAATTCCGAAAACGCATCGAAAATCTCCAAATTGTCGAAAAATACATCATCAAAACGTAGGAATATTGGTGATGAGTTTTGGTGGGTCTGATGATATGTTTTTGACATTGCAGGCTGAGGCTTGAGCGTATATACTGGTTGTCGTCTTTTTTTAAAAAAAAGCGCATTTATAATATTCGGTTTTAAAATCTGACGGTGGAGCGTTTCTGAAGGTATGTTGTTGAGAGAAGCGGTTTTTTGGCGACAAATGTTATGATCCGGAAACGAATTTTCTTTCATGAATTTATGCAAAATAGAAGGAAACAGCATAACAGCACATATCTGCTCCATAATAGCGCTGAGAATAAGAATAAAACATGACCGCGGATGCTTGAGCAAACTCGAGAGTTTTCGTCTTCGTAATGTAATGACTGTATTGCGGCTGACTATGTCGAAATATGTTGCCCAGAAACTGTCTCTGAATCGACAGGTGTGATATCTGTCTCTGTTTTTCATAAACAGGAGAAGTTCCGCATCAAGCATCTGTCTTATCCGTTTGTATGAAGAGAGAAAATACGGCAGAAGTCTGATGTTTCTTGGTGCATGCACAACACTGATTTGTGGCACAAACTGTATGCTGCCATATCGTTGCATGCGTATTGCCAGATCACAATCTTCAGAATATCTCTCAAAGCGCTCGTCAAATAATCCGACGGTGTTTAAGATACTGCGCCTGTATGCAATATTTGCCGTAATAAAGGTTCCTCCCGAAATATTTCTAACCTCATTGTCCCATAACCCCTTTCCTTCAGACTGCGTTTGTCCCTCCAGGCCCACTATGTGCTCTGAGGTGGATTGTATGCTGTTTTTTAAATGTTGATACCAGGTATTTGTTACCCATACATCATCATCCAGAAAGGTAACCCATTCTGACTCAGTTGCTTGTATTCCGCTGTTACGAGCGCTGCCGGGGCCGCGTGTATGAGCGTGTCGCAAATAGCATGTCCCATACTGCCTGCTAAGCTTTTGATTTACTTCCGCATGTTCTCCTGTGGAACCATCATCAACTACAATAACAGTCTGCATATCAAGCCCGGATTGCCGGGATAAGGATAAAAGCAATGTGTCCAAATAGGCGCTGCGGTTGTAAGTCGGAATGACAATTGTATTATCCATGTAAAAGTCCGTTGTAGGTGCTTAATACAATTTCGGCAGAGTGCGATGATAAGTTTTCATATGATTGCTGTGCTTCAAACGTTATTTTAATTAATTTCCTCCGGTGCATCAGTGCCTCTCGAATACCGGCGGCAATCGATGGTACTGAAAATGGATCTACAAAAACCGCATGGCCTCCAGCTATTTCAAGGTGGCTGGGTATTTCGGATAAAACCATTGGGCAGTTCATTTTCATAGCCTCTAGCATTGGCAGCCCTAATCCTTCATGATACGATGCTGAAACGAAGACGGCTGCTGTTGATAGTAGTTGAGGAAAATGGTCGATCGTAACAAATCGTATGTTTGAGGGTACGGAGGACGGAATCTCTTCACGTGTTATTGTCCCGGCAATCACCAGCTGTAAATGAGGATACGTTTCATGTATCCTCTTGAACGCCTGTATTACCCGCTTGAGATTTTTATGTGGCGCTCCGCCGAGTGTCAGAACAAATGGTTTACGTCCTTTGTCTCTCAACAGGCGCCAGGAAGGAAGAGGTGGGTAAGTAACCATAGATTTTTGAGATCTGCCGAAGAAATCCGTATAGTCTTTTTCTGAAGCATAGGTATAAAAATGCACTGCATCGAACATTTTAATACAGAATTTTTGAAATTTCCAGAATAAAGTTTTGGATTTATTGCATAGATAGGGGATATCTTTCCAGAGTGCAACTCCCATATCGTGTATTGTAGCAATACCCGGGCATGATAGGACAAGAGGCAGACCGATATGATGTATCGGTCCAAGGGCTACCCAGAAATGCGCCAGATCGATTTTATATTTTTTTAAAACAAGAGGAATCGATATTAGGTCATATTTCCAGGAAAGCGGCTTTGTTTCAATAAAAATACTGTTCGGTGGTATACAGGATGACGGTACATGAGAAGCATTTCCATATATGAATACTCTATGTTCAGCTATTTTGCTGCAGATAGATTCACCCAGACGGCGGGTAATGACACCAACTCCCCTATCAGCATAAGGAAGCGAAAACAACCTATAATCCCAAAAGATTCTCATGATGTCAGTACTTCGCGATACGTGTTTATAAGGGATTGTACTATATTGTCATAGGAATTTTCTTCACACATTTTACATTGAGCGCGCACTATCCGGGAAACTTCCCTTTTATCTGTAGTCAATTTTTTAATCATCATAACAATATCGGCCGGCTGGGAAGGTACAATCCTTAATACTTCTCGATTTCTATTTATTTCTCTTGTAAGAGGTATATCGGTAGTAATGATGGGTCGACGTGCGGAAAGTGCATCTGCCAGGCTGCCGGAATTGCTTCGAGTGGTGAAAAGCGCCATATATATATCCAGAGAATCAAGAATTTTATTACGACTGTAGTTGGAAAGCCAGCCTGTAATAATGAACTTTTTCTCCCAGTTGCGCCGTCCAATCATCTTATATAAACGCTGGAGTGTTTCCTGGTGTACAGCTCGAGCTGCTGAGCCTACCCAGATAAATTCCCATGGGATAGTGAGTGCATCGAGCGTTTGGAAAAGAAGATCAAAATCATACGTTGGATTGACAAACCCGGTACTTCCTAACTGTAAAACCCGGTTACGGCAGAGATTCGGTTTGGTGTATGGGCGGTTTTGTATCGGTTGTCCAATTATCCGGATTGATGAAGCAGGTATTCCGAAATCTTTTAGTATTCTGTTTTGATACTGGTTATGTACCACTATCTTCTGTGCGAAAAAATGCCGTTTTAGATGACGCCGATAGGCTGTCTGGTAGGGGTGGGCAAGATCGTAGCGAAATAATTTTAGTGCTCGTATGAGAAAACTACCTGTTATTTCTTCACGCGGAAAGTCAAAAGGAGATTGCTCATATACCTCATGCAAGGTGACAATGATGGGTCGACGTATATTCCTGCACAGTTTACTATACATTTCAAATCGGTTTTTCATGAAAAAGGAAGGTTCATATTGAATATGAATGCAGTCACATGTGTTTATCTTATCAATGATAGTAGGTGTTAAAAAAAGCACTTCATGTGCATCGAACTCCTCCACAGCAAAATGTTGACGGATTTTGGCTATATATGCATGAGAGTAATATGATATACCACATTTTTTATTTCTGGGGAAAATCCATCCGATCTTCATTCTTATTCTCCACTTGCCGCCCAGGCACGAAAGGAGGAATATGTATCTGGGCCGGGGATTTGTTTGCCGGCTAGACAGTAACCGGCTATTGCATGGCATGCTCCCAAAATCCCGGCGGCAACAATAATGGGACTATGTTTAAGACTGTAGAACTTTTTGCGACTGCGGTATTCCAGTCTGTGCCACCAAAAATTTACCCATGATCCGAGATAATCAGTTGGTGCAAATCGGGCTGCAAAATAGGTTGTGTTGTAAAACTCATAGAAAACATACCGTGCCCCCGCAGAGAAACGACATCCCCCCGTGCTCTCACGGATGTGCTTAACACGTGCATTCGGTTCATACAAAATCATGTATCCAGCTGCACGTAATCGAAAAGCACAATCTACATCTTCCCATAACGCATTGCCCTTATACTGTTCATCAAACCCTTCGATTTTCTCCAGTGCAGTGCGCCGAAATGACATCTGAGCACCCATAAGAGAGATAACTGTCGTTTGTTCAGGAGATGAAAAGTTTTGGATAATTTCGCCGGTTTTGGTATTGTATTTGGGAAGTTTATCCGGTCCCGACGGGAAAAGAGGATCCTCGATAAAGCCGGAAACCGCTCCTACTCTTTGGTCTTCGTACCCGTTGCGGTGATAATGCAAAAGATTGCTTTCTACCTCAATATCATCATCAAGAAAAAGGATAATATCTCCACTGGTTTTCCGGATTCCGAAATTTCTTGCGGTGGGAAGATTCCGAGTTGGAAGATAGTACAATCTAATATCCGGGTGACAGGCGATTTCAGGCTTTTCAGAACCTTGCCACACTATGGTTATTGTGTCGCCGCGGGCAAGCATTGGCTTAAGTGATTCAACTAGAGATTGAATCTGGCACGGACGATCAAGAGTCGGGATGATTATGTCGATCTTATTATTCATGGCCGTTTTTAGTTAGCTTGGCAAAAAGTGATCCTCCACCGCAAGCGCCAAAAAGCAACTCGATAGTATTTGAAAAAATGTTGATACTTCGTAGCACAATCCCTAAAACAGGAACTCTTTTTACTCCGGCCATGAGAAAACAAATAAAAGCAAAGAATGGCATGTGAGCATGATTAAAAGCAATGTGATACTTTTCCGGATACCCAAAAATCCACCCCAGGTAGCCGGCAGGACTCTGGGTTGAAAGGATTTGGAAAGATTTTTGGAGTTCTTGTTTAATGGCAAAGCTATTCTTTAATCCAAAATGGCCATCCATCACTGCGACAGGATCGAATCCAGCTCTTTTCAAAACAATCCTGGTGGGCCAACGATGAATGTAGTCGTTTATTTCACTGTGCAAAAACATGTGGCCATGTACATCCATAATGCGTTCCCATTCTTGTATTGCTTTGTAGCTGTCGAGCACATGACCAAGCGTATCAATAGAGTAAGCATAAGAGAAGGAGTTAGCTTTGAAAGGCAATGCACTTACATCCGCGCACACGGGCAGTATTTTACCAGATAGAGGGGGGGTTATGGATTTCAGGGCACATATGGACCAGTCAACTGCCACAATATTTGCACGCGTGTGGGAAAGCATCCAATACGTGTATGCACCTTTTCCACAACCGAGGTCACATACCAGGCTGTCGGTGGCGGTCAATGATGCGAGCCAGGCAACCCCCGCGTGTTTGCGCGAAAGTAATTTACCTGCCAGCTTTTTGACTAAAGAGTATCTGTGACTGAATGCTGTATTCCAGTCACCGCTGGTATGCTTTTGAGTTGCAAAATTTCGTGCTTGACAAGTAGAGGTTTTCATAAAAAATTTATACGGTTACGGAAAGAGAAAAAATTATCAGGAAAACCGTATTTAGGATTTATTATAATTATAATAATATCTGTAGTATCCATATGATGAATACCGGTGAGTGAGATCTATATCATTTAAGACGGCCCCAAGAATTTTCACATTAACGTTGCTGAGCATTCGCAAGGCTCTGCGCGATATTTCTCTATCTGTATGATGAGAGCGGATAACAAGTAAAACGCCGTCGAGTTTTGTACCAAGAAGAGTCGCATCGGTAACCGCCACTATAGGCGGTGTATCGAAAAATACCATATCAAAGTGGGTTTTAAAATAATCGATATGCTGAACCATTTTTTGAGAGCCAATAAGCTCAGCTGGATTAGGTGTAAACATTCCAGCGGTAACCAGGTACAGATTTTCTTTCTCGGTCTTACGAATAGTTTTATCATATTGCGGATTTTCAATAAACAAATCGGTGAATCCCGGTTCACGTTTTAATCCAAAAAGATGATGTAACACTGGTCTGCGTAAATCGGTGTCTACCAGAAGCGTCCGTTTACCCATTTGAGCATATGCCATAGCGAGATTTGAAATTGTCAGAGATTTGCCTTCTGAAGGACCTGCCGATGTGAGTAAAACGCTCTTGATTGGATTGTCGGGACTAACGAATGACAGGTTTGTCCGCAAGGAACGATAAGATTCGGTTGTGACGGAATCACTGCCCGAGAAATTTAGCAGGTGGCGTGGATAGACCGTGACGGATTTACTTTTGTTCTTCTTATTGCTTCGTCTCTTTATTTCGATGTCTGATTTGCGGTTATACTGAATGTGGGGGATAGTACCCATCACAGGATATTCAAGATATCTTTCAACATCTTCAGCCGACTTTATAGAAGTGTCATTAAATTCGATTAAAAAAGCCATAGCCAGACCGAGTCCGAGTCCCAGGAGCAAACCCAGGATGTAATATTGAGTTTGATTTTTGGGCATCGGTTGTTGGGGCATGCGTGCGATATCAACAATCTTCAGCCCACCGCTGTTTGATGCACCGCGGATCCTCTCTTCTTCTGCTTTTTCAAGAAGGATCGTATAAATATCTTCGTAAATCTCCTTCGAACGTTTCAACTTGAGTAGTTCCAGGGCCTGGTTGAGAATATCCGGATTGTCCTTTTTGTAACTGGAGATGGCATTTTTATATGAATGTAATCTGCGTTTGAACAGCTCGAGTTCTGCTTCTTTATTAATAACCGATTTTCTTAATTCTTGCCACTGACGGATAAGATCGAGATCTGTTCTTTTTTTTCTGTTATTTCCCTTATACAAGAGAAGTTGTTTTTCGATTTCCTGGATTTCCCGGTCTATAGTAGATATGCTGGATAATCGTATGCCCATGTTTTCCAGACGGAGTTTTTCTTTCTCCAGCTCGCGCAGTTTCGAGCGCAGTTTGGAAATTTCAGGATTGTTTCTTTTGTCATCCGGAGTGACCATCTTCTCTAATTTGGAAAGTTGCTTTTTTTCAGCTTTCAAATCGGCTTCTTTCAATCCCAGTTGCGCCAGGTCGGAAGCATACGCTTCCTGCAAAGTATTTAACTCAGGTGTAGTGCCTTCCAGAATATTTCCAGCTCTATCCCGAAACGTGCGATACTGCTGTTCCGCCTCTTCAAGCTTTTTACGTACCAGTGTAAGTTGTTTGTCGATCTCCACCATTGCTCGACGGCTTTCTTCCGTTTCAACTTCTCTACACCGCTTTATAAATAGCTCTGTAGCGGTGGAAGCAATAAAATAGGAAAGCTGTTTTGATTTGGCCTGAGCGGTGAGACGTAAAAAGGAGGCATACGGAGTTTTTCGCAGAGTGATACTTTGATGTATGTAGTTTTGTGCATCTGCCCGGGTAAAGCGGGGAAAATGAATGTTGAAAATGTCCATCCCCACGCTGTCGAGAACCATTTCAATAAACGTCCTGCTGTCTAAAATCCCCTGGTAGAAGCTTAGAGAGTTCTGTCGGACATTGAGAGTCTGAGCAAAAATCGGGTTTTTCTCTTCTATAACCAGGGTTGAGAAGGACTCGAAGGTATCTTCAATATTAGCAACATAAAAATAGGTCGACCCGGCTACGGAGAGAATCGAGATCAGTATGACCAGCTTACGGCGAAGGATGACATTTATGTAATCTTTTAGCCGGTTCCCATTCGTTTTGCTCAATAAAGCGTCTTTTTCGTTCACTCCACCGCTCCACGGATGCTTTGTATCGTGACGATAAACAAAAGAATATTGTTGAGAATACCCAACAAAGCCTGCCAAGTAAACCATTTTGAATACACGATTATTACATCGCCCTCATTAACAGATGGAATATTATCCATCTGCCCATTGTCAATATACGCTTGTATGTCAAGTACTTCTTCCAACGTTTTATCATCAGTTTTGGTAATACGCCGGACTTTGGTCAGGTCCGCCTTCTTGCTGGGCCCTCCAGCCAGGTAAATGAGTTCGAAGATGTTTATCGTGTCTTCAACTTCAAAAAAACCGGGCTTTGAAACAGCGCCAATGACTTTGACCATATCGGTTTCCTTTTTTGCAAGCAATATGACCACATCATCCGGTTGCAAAAGCGGCATTTCTGAAAGATTCCCCTCTTGCATGAACTCTTCCAGATCAAAGTCCTCAACCTTATCGATATCATCCTCCATTTTGTGGATGATACGAACACTGCTCACATCTGCTTTCTCCGAAGGTCCCCCGGCTAACATGATTACTTCCTGAATTGACGCACCCCTTGCAGTCTTAACAGGCCCGGGTGTCTTTACGTGCCCCAGTACGGTTATTGTCATTTCCGGCTTCTTTACCACTGAAACCAGCACCAGAGGATTATCAATATGTTTTGCCAACAAATAGGTAAGCTCAGCCATCAGCTCTGATGTCGTCAAATTACTTATTACCTGATCAGCAAGGAGCGGGTACTCAATATATCCCTCATCGTTGACCATATAACGCCCGGAAAACTCCGGATGAGTTTGTACCTGTATATCCAGTACCTGTCCCGGTTTTATTATCGCGCTACAGGTTGTGGATACAAAAACCATTACAAATAGACAAATAAAGACAAAGTTTCTTTTCATAGCAGGTAACTTTTATGAAGGTGCAAATATAAACGGATAGGTAACAGTAACATCTCCTTGCGGTATGGCTTCAAACCGCCACATCTTCACCTTTCGCATGATATCATTTTCAAGCCCGATGCTTCCTGTTGAGTTCTCAAGGATTTGGACGTTTATAACACGTCCGTCTGACGAAATGGTAAAACGGACAGTAATTTTTCCGCCAAGGGAGGGATTGCGTTTAAGAAACTTCTCATAACTCATGCGAATACTGGTTTTGTGTGAGTTTACAATCCTGTTGATGGCACCATTATCGCGTTTGACACTTGAAGATGCCGCTCCCTCAATACTCTCCGGCCGCTGAATTATAAAATCACCTTTTTTGCTCAGAGCACTTGATTTAGCACTGCCTATTCCGGCAATCAAATCATCAATCGATTCCTTGTGTGAAACAGCGACCTCTTTGCTTTTCACAAGCTTTCGATCAAGTATACTTTTCTCTTCGACTTTCTTAAGACCGGTGATGTTATCTAACGCTTTGTCCAGGTCCTGTAGACGTTCTTTCTTTTTATCACCTGTATTCAGTACATCGACTACAGAAGGGCCTTTGGCCGTTTTCCCGACTCCCGTAAGCATGCCGAGAACTCCGACGGTTCGAACCTTTTTTTCAACCTGTGCAGCTCGTTGCGCAACCGCCTGCTTTGCTGCTTTGGTGGCAGCCTCTTTTTTTTCCTCAGCGCTCTGTGCCGTGGTTTTCTCGATCTGCTCGGACGAGGACGTCTCAGCTTTACTGCCTTTTTGAGAGGAAGTAGCCGGTTTATCTTCTGTTAAAGGTTTTTCAATGATAAGTTTTGCAAACCGTTCGGGTATTTTCTCGAGAACAACTGTTTCCTCTTCAACGATTTGCCGGCTTCTCAGGTAGTAGGCAAGCAGTCCGTGAATAACAATCGAAAGAAGGATGATAATTAAGAAACGGGAGTCTTTAAGATTCCAAAATGATCCGCGCACCTGCCTTATAAGAGAAGCATTGGGAGTACTACCGGTACCTGCAATAATAATTCTGTCCTGGCGAACCAACTGTTACCCCTCCCGCCGTTGAACCGCTAAGGAAAAATTATTATACCCCTGCTGACCACATGTATACATGATTTTTTTTAGAAGCCGGAATCGAATGCGTTTGTCTCCCTGGATGGTCACATCTCCACTGAACTTGGTTTTGGTAGAATACTTCTCGATATGTTCGCTCATTTCCCGCCTCTGAGCAAGCCACTGATCGAGTTGTGGTATAATCAGCTCCTTGCTCGTGAGAACTTCATCTACACTGGCGATGTGCTTGTTTTCGGCAAGTATATAGTTGTTATTCACCATGATGACAACTGTCAATTCAGGTTTTTTCTCAGCTGAAGATTCGGGTAAAACAAGCTCCTTTGAGACTGTCATTATCTCACCCTCTGCCGAAAAGCTCTTAAGTAAATATATCAACAAAATGGTCATGACATCCACTAAAGAGGTAAGCTGTGGACGAAACCCTTTCAGGTTTTTTTGTGACCGTGTTTTACGTAACTGTTTTAAATTGCTCTTGGAAGCAGGAAAGCTCATAAGTTATCCAAAATAATGAAAACGTAAATCAGGCTATTCATATTCATCCGATTTCACCCGATAGTCCAATGTCGGGAAACTGTGACTCGCGACAGACATCCATAAATTTTATGATATCATCATAGAGAACATTTGCATCGAGAACAAGGACAACACTTTTCTGTGAAGGATATTCGAATTTAACAGCCTTGAGCAAAATGCGTAACTGCTCAAACTGATACTTGCCTTTTATCCGTGGAACGAGATCCAGCTTTTTACCCGTTCCGACTATACGAAATCCGGATGATGTTACCACTATTGAAATATCAAGCTCTTTACTCTCCCTGTTGACATCACTCTCAGTCTGTGAAGGCGGCAGGGAAAAATCAATTACGGCCAGATGTGTAAACACAGCCATCGATACAAGAAACGGGATAAGAACCATAAACAGGTTCATAACCGGGGTGACATCAAGGTCAAATGCCTCGATTTCCTTACTCATCAACTTTTTAGCCCGCTTCATAACCGGAAATGCTGATTGTACAACTTTTGAATCGTCAGGCATAGTATGCTCCGAATTAACCATTTCTTCGCTGAGCAAAGAGGAAATTCAATACACGAACAGAGCTTTCGTCAATTTCCTCAATCAATGTATTAGCCTTCGCCCCCAGGATGGAAAACATGACCATGCAGGGGATCGCCACCATAAGACCCATTGCTGTCGTATTCATCGCCATTGCAATTCCCTGAGCCAAAACACTGGCCTTTTGTGAAGGATCTGCAGTTGCCAGAGCGCCAAATGCCTGCTGAAGACCGAAAATAGTTCCCAATAATCCAATAAGAGTGGCTATATTGGCGAAAAGAGAAAGGTAATGGGTACGTCTTTGTATCCGGGGAAGTTCGCGCAATCCGACCTCATCGACAGCATTCTGAATCTCCTGATCCGACTCCTGTTGCATGAAATGCCAGAGTGCAGCCTCTAAAATCACTGCCAGGGGAGATTTCATGCTGGCACATAATTTACGCGCCTTCTCAATTTCCCCATTACGAACAAGACGGGTCAGCTGGGTCAACAGTGCCTTTGCATTCACCCGGCAGTGTATGTAATAGTACAGCATTCGTTCCAGCACTACAGCTAATGAAAATGCCGAAACTCCCGCAAGGACATACATCCAGGCACCACCTTGCTGGAAAAATTTGGCTACAGCCTCCATGTATAACTCCTTTGTATCTGGCTGATTGGTATATAATAATGCATTATCATTCTATCATTTCAGATACTGCTCGTCAACAAATGTAAACACAATATGTTATTCGTTTTGGGGTGAATATGGAAGAGGGCTCATCAGGTCGTCCTTGAAGGATCGCTCGAATTCCATTTCCTTATTCCAGGTCTTCTCCTTTGGAAGAAAGATCATGACCTGCGGTTTTTCAACTTTCCCCTTGATTTTTACTCCCATGGTGAACGTAATCGTACCCGGTTTATCGATCTGATATCCCTGACTAACCTGGCTGCTATCTTCCTGAAATGACGCTGATGGCTGCTGAGCCCAACCGGATAAATGGCATAGAATAAAAACAACTATACCGATTAAATATGTTTTCATACCCTACTCCTTCATATCCTGTTCTTCGAACGAGAAATTGGGAACATCGGGAAATACCCAGGCATCCTCTTCTACGATTTCCCTCGGTATGGTCTCCTGTGTGCCGGGAAACCGTGGTAAGTACGTTTTCTGGCTGATGGTCAGATCAAGATAGGGGAAAGCGGAGAAGTCCTGTTTTGTATAATTTTCGACGAATAGGGCCAATACATTTTTCCCCCGTCTGAGCTGACCGGTAAGTTCCCACACTCGCGCCCTATGCCAGGCTGCCGCTGCGGATGCGGAATCGATATCGAGGAGATCGCCATTTAGATATACCGTTGCAAAAGTGTTTGCGGCAACATATAGTCTCGCCTCATGTGGTGGTTCGCTCAAATAAAAAACTCTACGGAAAAAAAGGCGAGACGGAGTGGATCCTGATTGAGGATAGAACCACATCGGGTGAACCTGCGCGCTGTCGGGAAATCCGATAATTTTTATGCTGTCATCTATCGAAGACTTGTCCGCCGCCTTCCATGACACATCATCAAAATTCAGGCGTTGCCAGTGAGCCGATGAATCAGGAGTTACTTTCCATTTACTTCCCGTGGAAATAGACTTTTTGACAATGCTCTCATGTTCAACTCCAAATTCTCTGGGATAATTCTGATACAGGCGCACATATGCATGATTGACGAATTCTCCCCGTGCATAATTATTCTGAGCATAATCGATTATTGAACGATAGATATCAAGAGCCTGATCCTGAAATCGCAGACCGATCTCCTCAAATCGGGCGCGATACTCATTTTGCTCTTCCTGAGACGTGCCGCTTGGAAATGGGGGGCTGGTAAATGATTGTAGAAATAAAAGATCGTAGCTTCGCCCGCGCTGATAAAGAAGTTCTGCGATATGCGTTTTGCTCTGTTCTACAAAAGGATCTGTCAGGCTGTATGCCTCGGCGATCTTAAGCCCCTTTAAATAGTTGGTAAGTGCATTATCTTCATAATTTTCAATCTGTTTCAAAAGCTTTGTTTTATACACAAACCGATCATACGGATCAAAGCCTTCGGGAATCGGCGCTTCCCGTGCAATATCAACCACCTCTGCGTAGGTTTTCCCGACTGTAAATGAAGTGCCGGTTATAAGAGAACTTGCTTTTTCGTAAAATGTATTAGTTTCCCGGTATTTGGAACCCAGCTCCAGTGCTTTTAAAAAAAGCTCAATAGCCCGTTCTTGAAAGGGGGCAACACGTTGTAAACTCCGCAGCTTTTTTGCAATTAGCGCAACGCCCTCCAAATCTGCGCCTTCATTTGCTTTTCCGGCAATCTCAACGAGGGAAAGATAATTGTCACCTGCCATATATGGCAGGTAGGTAAGTTTTTTCTTCGAGTTTACTATGTGTTTATCCTCGATGTTTTCTTTGAGACCAAGTTGGACATTTTGTTCGTGATAATGCAGCGCATGCTCCACGAAATATTCCTCAACCGCCTGTGCTATACCAAGCTCAAGTGATAACGATTGTTCAATATCCAGATCTTCGGGACGCTGCTGCTCAAAGACTCCCATGGCAAAATCTTCATAGGTTTGTCCGATCTGGAAAATCGTTCTGGTTGTCCATTCCGAAATGTTATAAGGGATTACGGAGCTATACGCCTCAACGGCTTTGTCAAGAAGTGTTGATTTTTCCCTAAGATGTTTCTGATAGCTGGATCTGGGAAGTTTCAGTGTAATGTTGTTTTGTTGCTCGTGGTATATCTCTGCGATAGTAAACTGTGCCCTGGCTGCATAAAACTTGTTTGCAGTGCTCGGATTTTTCAAACGCTCATACGTTGTGATTGCCCGTTGAAGCTGATTCAATGCGTCTCCTGTTTTATCCTGCATGTATAATGCAATTCCCACCATGCATTGCGCCTGAACGGCCCGGTCGGTGTCGCCGCCATACCGTTGAGTAAATAACGTATTAACTCTTGTAACAGCCTCCCAGTCTTTGACTCTTCCGTACAATTCACCCGCTTTAAATACAATGTCAGGAGCATCACCGGACTGGGGAAAGGATAGAGCAAGCTTCTCGAAAGTGGCGGCAGCTTCTGCAATCAGGCCCGCGTTCTCAAAGGAAAACCCGGCATTGTACAAACTCGTCTCACTGAATTCAGATTGAGGAAACTGAGAAACTAGTTTCAGGTACATGCGTGCAGCATCTTCCCATTGTTGCATCTTTTCGTGAGCTTTTGCCATCCGAAACATGGACTTGGTAACGAGATCCGATCCCTCGTATCTTTTATTGAGACGTTGGTACATTAAAACCGCGCGGGACCATTGCGAGAGTTTTTCGTAGCATAATCCCGCATTGAAAAGAGAGACGTCGGCGATTTTCGAATCGGGGAATTCCAATGCGATTCGTTCATATTCAGAAGCGGCTTTTTCAAATTGCTGTTGCGACTCATACTCCTCGGCCATTCGGAAAATACTTTCGGCAATACGCACAATTGCCTCACTTCTCCCTCCTTCCTCGGATGCCATATCGCGCAGCCTGCGATACCACTGTTGTGCTTTTTCAAACTTTTTTTCCTTATAATAGCTTTGCGCTATCATGCGTACTGCATCCACCGCAAATACGGTGGCGGAGTGGTCTTCAACAACCAGCTGATATACCGAACGACTCTTTTCAAAAAGGTCATTGTTAAAATATACAGAAGCTTTCAAAAGAAGCACTTCAGGCACCTTGGGCGCATCCGGATTAATCTGAACGTAATTATCGCACGACTGAATCATCAGCAGGGCAGCGTTACTTAAATACTGCGAATCCGGCCGGGATACATCAGCGGTGTGCGGGATGGTATCCGACAGCGTATCTGCAACGATGGTGTCTGGCTGCATCTGAGTATCACCGGAGTTGTCGAGGGATGCAGACTGACGAATGCTTTTGGAAAAACATCCGGCTGTCGTGAGAAGAAAACCAACCAAAAGAAAGACAGGATATCTCATCGCCTCTGCTCCTCCTGTTTCATGAGAAGCTGTGAGGACACGATTGCGTTCCATGCGGCGGTCTCCCGATACTTACTGTCAGGATACCGCTTTGAGACTGCGATATATTCTTTTGATGCCCTATAGTATTCGCCAATGGAAAACAGAATTTCGGCAAAATTGTAATGACATTCGTTTGCCTGAGAAGCATGTGGGTAGTGATGAATAAACGTCTCATATGCTTTTGATGCACTCGAATAAACTGTGCTATCGTTTTCCTGAAGGGCCAGCTGGTGAAACAAAATAGCTGCATCGTACAATTGTGCGGCAGCCATACTGTCTGCCTCTTCTACAATATTTCCCCTTTTTTGAGCCTGTGCCCATGCACTTTTATGATTATACTTCTCGAAAAATCCAAATTTGGCTTTTGCAGTTTGGTTTGTAGACATATCCCTTTCAGACACGGCTAATAATCCGTTTTCCACGTGATGGTTATTATCCCCGTGGGGATACATGGCCAGTAAGGTATTAAACGTTTTTTTTGCCATCTGATATCGCCCCTGCTCCCGAAAGACTTCGGCAAGGCGGTAGAGAATCTGCGGCCCGCGGATTTCATCCCCGTATTTACGAACAAAGTGCTCTGCCCTCTTCAATCCTCTGTCACCATTTGGGTCACTTTCGCTGAAACTGATAGCGATGTAATCAATGGATTCCTTCTCCAGTAATGGCTTGCCAAGCTTTGAAACCCCTTCCATATCTATAAGAGCGAGGAAGGAACTGATCGCTTTTTCGGGATTTGACAACCGATAGTTAGTCCAGGCCAGCTTGTACAGAGCCTCATCAAACCATTTGCTGTCCGGGAATAACATAACGGATTTATACGCTTGTGCTGCGCTGTCCAGGCGGGCACGATCAAAGTGGTACTCTCCGATGTACATCCAGGCTTGTGGTGTGTAGGTGCTTTGCGGGAACTGTGTAGTCAATGCCGTCATATGCGCCATTGCACTATCCAAAGAGCCAAGGTCATTATAACACCAGGCCAGGCTGTATTCTACAGGGGCAGTCGCATGGTGACCCGGGTATCTTGACAATATCTTTGTAAATGATGAGATGCTGCTTTGGTGGTCAAGCGTTGGTTTTTCTGGTGCAAGAGGCATCGCTTCAAGCTCACCGTCGTGGAAAAGAGATAACAGACTGTCATAGGCCTGATATTCTTGCTCGAATCGTTCATAGGCCAAGGCAAAAAGCTGGTTTTCCTGCGCATAGTACAGCTCTCCCAAATGGTAGCGCAAATAAATATCTTCCAGTGTATCAAGCGGTATGTGATCAACTACTGATCGAATCCTTTCGCAAAGCCGGTTTTGCAGAATAGGGAGTTCTTTTTTTTCTTTGCTCACAAGTGTATCGATTTGCCTGTCAATAGTCTTGATTTTTTCCGAGTAACTCTTCTGAGATGAATATCTATGCAGACGCAGAAGAGTTTTCTCATTTATGAGCATCTCTTTTTGCCAGTCGAAAAGATCTTTTTGCCAGTTGTAGTGTTCAATAGCTATTTCTGTTGAAAAAACGTGACTGCGTCGAACAAGCTCTTTTACCTGCCGGATCTTTTCCCTTGAAGGTTCGAAAAGTGTGTTTGGCGCCCGGTTGACCTTGTTGACAGAAGTAAGAAGGGAGTCAATGGTATGAAGTATTCTCTCCCGTTTTTGAGATATTGATTTTTGCCGAAAAGAACCGGTTTTGTAGAAATCTGTAACAAGCAAACATGCCCTCTGTGCTTTCTGATAGAGAGAATCAATTTCTTGCTGCTCGAATCTTTTTTCGCTACGAATCTGCTCCAAAAGGTTCTGCAGTTTACTCCAAGCTTTTCGTATTTTTGGCGATGCCTGGCCATTTTCCGACATTGCCTTCTTCAAATTACCGAGCGTTAGTGCGACCCGGTACTCTTCCTGTCGCAGGTGACTCAACTTTTTCCACTCAAATTGGGCTTTATTTACAAAACGCTTTCCCATCAAGAGAATAGCTTCCACCGCATAAGGAGATTGCGGCTGTTGATTTATCAATTTTCTGATGGATGTTTCCGCCTTGTCGTACTTTTCCATTTTAATATAGCACCAAATGATGCCAAACAGGGCTTCGCTGAAAACTTCCGGCTCGTTAATCAATTCAAAAAAACTTTCTAATGCATCCTCGTAATTGCCGGTTTCATACTGTGTCTGAGCTATCGACAGCAGTATTCGATAATATGCCGAATTGTCCTCGGGAGTTTGGGGTGAATATCGTAGCGCACTCTTGAATACTGATAACGCAATCGGGTGATTATCATTATAACTGTATGAGCGTGCAAGAGCATGAAAGACATGGAAATTATAAGGCGCCTGTTTATCCATGAGGCGCGCAAGGGATGAAAAATGCTCTTGCATACCAAGGCTCAGTCCGCTTTCCATGATAAGCCATAATAGTAGATTGCGCTGTGATCCGGAAAAATCACCAAAATTAATCTCTTCCCGCATCTCCCAAATGGTGTTATACTTCTGTAGCTCGTAAAGGCTTTTAACTGTGATAAAAAGTAAATCACCTGACCGTGAAGAAGGATTGATCGTGTTGCTGCTTATTTTTAATACTTCATTGTATTCTCCAAGATGAAAATGTGCGTGTGCCAGAAGCAGGTTCAATTTTTTGCGGTTTTCGGGCGCGTATCTTTCCTGCATCCTCTTAACTTTTCTTATGGCTAATTGGTATTGTTTTTCGGAGATGATTTGCTGCAGATGACTATACTCATAAGCAAACATCCTTTTTCTTTGTGGTGATGCAGCCCTGTAAGCCAGAGAATCCTTAATTGCTTCCATATGGTTGAAAAAACCTTCCCAGTGCTTTCCCAGGTTTGCTCTGACAATTTCAAAAAATTCCTCCTGGCCTTTCTGGCCGCTTCGGGTATCTGGATTTGAAAAGCCCAACTTGGCGTTTGCGGATGAAAGAAACGTATCGAGGTTTTCCCACAGGGTGTCAATGCTGTGCTTAATTGCAAGCATCTGGTTTAAACGTTGGATATCATTTTTTTCAATTATTTTGAACATGTCTTCGACAGGCTCACCCACAATCATTTCCCTCAGAATAGCAAGTGCATCTGCAAGTGGCATACGAAAACTGTTTACCCTGCCGGTTAATTCCTGGTGCAGCTTTTCAAACTGCTCGATTTTCCGATCAAAGGCAACAAGTTGACTTTCGTTTAGCTTCGTGACCTCCGAAGGAAATAATTCAAGATTATGCAGGTCATCAAGAATGATTTGAATACTTGCAAGGTCGCGATGAAGGATATCTATTTTGTACAATTGAGCACCGAGTCTGGATACCAGCATCTCTCGAGTTTGCCATTTGCTATCACCGGAGTCTGCTTCCAGGGCAAAGCACGGCTTGTGCACCATAAAAAATGCAGCTAATATAAGCATCCATTTCGCCATGCATCGCGCCATCACCGACTCACTCCGTATCGTCTATCTTTTCCCGCTGTTTTTTAATCTTTTCGAGCCTTCTTCTGTAATCTTCTTCAGCACCATCTTTTTGATCGTTGGAATCTTTTTTTGTTTTATTTAACTGTCGATCGATATCGATATTTTCTTCAGGTTTTTTGTTTTTCAAAAGAAGAAAGTTTCTGCGCATCTGCGCCGCGGTATGGGTGTATTTGATCGGAATACTTAATTCGATAATAACTTTCCATTTGGCGTACCAGGGATCAAATGTGTCTTTGACTTCCGGGCGTGAACCGGGTTTTGTATGCAGATCCTGTTTGTCTTTCTCTATCATGGCGGTTCTGTAATTTGTGCTTAACAAAAGTGGTGCGCATAAGGTGGCGGTAGCACCATTTCCAAAACGGTATCTTCCTCCAAAAGTCAAATACATGGGATTTTCGGAAAATGCGACTTCCCATTTTTTTGTGCCTGTCCACCATTTTTTCTCAACAACCGCCGGGGATAAAACGCTGTTAAAAAGCGCTTCAATCGAATATTCGATAAATCCCTCAAACTCCAATCCTGAATAAGAAACTCCCAATGAAAAAAGGTATGAAGACAAATCTCTGTTCTCTGCATCTAATGAAACTCTCATGCCGCAGTTCGCCATTATCTGAAAAGGGAATTTACTGTTATAGGCAATGAGGTCGAAATCAAAAAGAACCTTTGCCTGCAAAGAACCCCCTTCAAGGATAATTCCCTCAGGAGAAAAACCGGTGCCCCCGCTACGATATCCCGCTATAGAATTGAAATTTTTCAGGAAGCTGTGAAGGTACCTGAATTCCCCGCCAATGCCAAAAAGCCGGATATCCGCGTTGTTTGGGTATGTGGCTTTAATGCCGGCCTGAATATTGCCAAACTGCAGCTTGTTGTCCCAGGGGTATGATACCGGTCTGCTTTCTACCAGAATGGATACACAATTGAAAATTCCCGCATCTGCGCGTGCTTCAATAAACCCGTGAATCGCCGGTACGCTCAATCCGGAAAGTGTGTCGAACTTATCATCCCAAAGAAATCCTATCGCTCTGGTCGCAAACCAGATGTTTCCCTGTCCAACCGTATTGGCTCCCTCTGTGTGAAAAAGCCCCTGGCCCCTACTGCGTTTCATATATGCCTTTGTAGAGGCATCGGTCAGAAAACTTAACAGTAGTATTATTAGCAGGAAACGGAGAGGTGACTTTTTCATTTCGTCTCCTCCAGAATCGCCTCTATCTCTTCCATCTTTTTCTGTATCTGTTCGCGCTTTTCCCGCAACTGCTGATTTTCCGACTGGTAATTAAAACTTTCCTCCTGTAAATCCAAACCCTCAACCATATCATTGTATTTGGAAAACACACCGTTTTTTATGATGTGTTCAGAATCCGGATCGCTGCCTTGACCTTTGCTCTGCTCAATAAATACCAGTGTTCTGATCGCCTCAGCTCCTGTTTCCTTGAAAACGATAGGAGCCTCAAAGCGAATATCAAAACCTACCACCCCCGGAGTAAGATTGCTTCCTTTTCTGGTTTGCGTTGCGACAGTAATCTCCAGTCCCCCTGTTATGCTGAATTTGTCCCGTAACCGTAACCGCCCTCCGGGTTGAATCCAGGCATACCACTGTTCAAACGAATCATCTCCCGTAAGGTTTTCCCGTGTCCGTTTTTCTTTGTAAAATGCGCTTCCCGCTTCGACAAATAAGCTGTGACGCTGCATCTTCCACTCCATACCAAGCAGCATCCGAGCCTGGTGGTACTGGTGAAGAGCCTGTGGATTATCAACCATACTGGCTGTTACATAGGTTTTGAGAGGAAAACGGCTCCATAATGCAAGCCAGTCGATATCCGCAATAATGGACCCTTTCAAAAAAGGACTGTATTCGGGTTTACTTGATTCGGTGACCAGACTGAACGTATCCTGAGCCGTCGATAGATACAAATCGGCACTGATGGCAAAGCCAAAAAATCGGAGGCGGTCGTTTTCGGGCGTTGTCAGCTGAAGATGCGCTTGAGCGGGGCCAAGGGAAGAAAAGTCTTCCAGAGAGGCCTGAGCCTGAATCTGGATGATCTCGGCTATTCCAATCTGTGCTCCCGCAAACAGGTCGGCACGCAAAGCAATGTGGTTAATCGAGCTGGTAATACCGGTAAACAGCGAAAGATTGCCGCTACCCATCACGTTCGAGGCTCTGCAGTGAATCGAGCCTTCATTGCGCACGCGTCTAACCGATTGTGCATACACCAAAACATCACTGAGCACAATAATCCCGGCAATTAGTATGATATACCGCGTTTTCACATGTCGCTTCCATCCAAAGGTAACTGACTGCCACCGGTTATTTTCACCGCCGGTATAAGGGTGGTATCATTGAAGCGTTTACCCTTCTTGCGAATGCTTCGTTTATACTCCTTGAGCTTGTTTACATCGCTGCTCGTAAACAGTCGCCAGCCATTATAGTTACGCTTCTCGGGAATCATAAGGGTTGGCTCGGAAAGCCATCGTTTGAGAGTAGAGACCGAAACCCGTAGCTTGCGGGCGACCTGTCCGGTTGTAAAATAGTGAGCCATATGCCTGTTAACCTCCTTTGCGCATCATCATGATGAAGCCAAAATGGTCCGATGGCACCATATATGGTAGCCACACGGCTTCGTTGACACCTCATCGTGTGTTGCGTTTAAATGATTGAAAAGGAATAATTTATTGCATCCAAAAACCTGTTTAATAACCTGCCTGTTAAATGGTACCCCACATAGCCGAGAAAGTCAATGAAGGAAAATTGTAGCCAATCGCGTGGGTACTCCGGGCAGACGCATATAGGTAGAGAGGATTTAAGCGCTTATATGTGAAACACCACCAGAATGCAGATATAGATAGCCTGCGAGGCACCGAAAAGGTGTTGAGAAGGAAAAAAGAAGGGGATGCCGTTATTGCTGCTGGGCAGGTCGGAGTAGCTTCATGAGGTCCTGAAGCTCCGAGATGGCATCCTGAATTATCTCTCTGGTGCCACTCTGATTATGCTGCGGGTGGGTATCTTCGGGAGAAAGCTCGGAGGTGGTAATTTTACCGATACAGTCTGACTCCTTGGCCTCCGCAATCTTTTTCTTCGCCCCCGGTATAGTAAACTGTTCGCTGTACAGCAGGTGTTTTATGGCCAGGATTATCTCGATATCTTTTTCGCGGTATGCGCGGTTTCCCGCCCGGTTTTTTTTGGGACGAAGCTGCGGAAACTCACTCTCCCAGTACCGAAGAACATGGGCCTCAAGATCGGTGAGAGTGCAGACCTCTCGAATGGAATAATATGTTTTGCGATTGTTGATCATATTTT
Organism: uncultured Fibrobacterota bacterium; assembly: GCA_964419255.1. GTDB lineage: Bacteria > Fibrobacterota > Chitinivibrionia > Chitinivibrionales > CAYFVL01 > CAZPHU01. Next base: position 32,068 of record CAYQOU010000023.1, read on the forward strand.
TTCACATAAAGAAAAGATGTTTTCCAAAAAATACATATTTGTTGCATTGTGCGCAAGTGAAACTATTTAAAAGGGTTATATGCTTTGTTTAGAGTCTTCCATTAAGTAGTGTCTGCTCAGAATGACCCTCAACTGATTCCCCCGGCATCTTCGTGACCGTGAAACAGAGGCGCAAGCCAATGCGGGGATCCATTGTTTTGGCCACAGTTTAGAAAGCATGGATGCCGTAATATCCCGCAAGCGGGAGCATGACAACTTCGAGGTACTTTTCTGAACAGAAACTAAGTTGCGTCTTGATTCAAGCACATTCATCACAAATTGTTGAGCCACTCATTTTGTGTCGATTACTATCTAATACACTATCCCGAAAAAACCATTCTTTCAATGGGTTTCGGCAAAAAAATCCTGTCGGGGGGTATTTTTGGGGTGATGGCTGGTCAGTCGGATCGAATCTGTTCGGTATTGTGTTGCTTATGCCTGTTTTTCCCGACGGGTTTAAACAAGAGGGTTACCGGACAGCCGATGAAATCAAACTCATCCTGGATTTTGTTCATTAAAAACCTCTCGTAGGATGGTAAAACCAGTCGCGGATGATTTACATAGAACTCAAAGAGGGGAAAGGCTGCCTGCGCGACCTGTTTTCCTCCCAAAATACGAACAGATTTATTCTGATTATACGGGTGGGGATGCGCTCGAAGCCAGGAATACATCTGTTCTCTAAACTGTGCGGGGGTGATGCGTTTAGTCATTCTCCTGCGAATCTCCAATGCCGTGTCGATTACATGGAACACCCGCCGGCCGGTTAAGGCGGAAATACTGATCATCGGATAGTGCTTCATCTCCATGTATTGGTTTCTGGTTTTTTGAACCAGGAGGTCGAATGTTTTGTGATCTTTCTCAACCAGATCCCACTTGTTGTAGCATACTATGATACCTTTCCGCAGTTCTGAAACCTTGGAAAATATCTTCATATCCTGCTCGGAAATACCTTCCATCGTATCTATCATAAGAACCACGATATGTGCCCGCTGAATGCTTGACAGGGCCCGCAGGTTGGAATAGTACTCGGTTTTCTGCTTGACCTGAGACTTTCTTCGCATGCCCGCCGTGTCTATGATCCTGACCGGTATATCCTTGTAGGTAAACGTGCTGTCTATAGCGTCCCGTGTAGTACCGGGGGCATTGTCAACAATCATTCTCTGCTCTTTAAGCAATTTATTCACAAATGATGATTTGCCGACATTAGGACGTCCAATGACCGCAATACCCAGCTCTTCGGGGACCGGCTCCTCGGAGCGTCCATCCAGATTCCCAAGCATCTCACAGATTTTGTCCAGCAGATCGGCTACCCCGTTACCATGAAGAGCGGAGATGGGTAACGGCGTTCCAAGACCGAGTGAGATCAACCGGCCGCTGTCGAGCAGCGTGTCGTGATTTTCAGCCTTGTTTACGGCCAGAATTACCTTATCATAGACATTTCTCCTAAGTTGACCGGCGATCATCTCATCCAAATCGGTGGGGCCGGTGGGGCCTTCGACCACAAAGACAATGACTGCCGATTCCCCCATCGCAATATCGACCTGACGATGGATCTCTTCCGGTAAACTCTCACGACTGTTTGGAATGATTCCACCCGTATCTACCAGAGAGAAGTTGTGATCATTCCAGCAGGCATTCATATAGTTGCGATCACGAGTGACTCCCGACATATCGTCGACCACAGCCACACGGCGGCGAAGAATGCGGTTGAACAGCGATGATTTTCCCACGTTGGGTCTTCCAACAATGGATACGACCGGTGTACCTGACATGCTTTTAATCCTGTAAAAATTTTTATCCCACCTGAAGCCGTCGCACATGATCGCGAGCGGTTCCAGCCCACCAGGTTTGCGGATTTCTCTTGATGAATTCCGAAAAAGCCTCGATGGCCTGCTGCTTCCTGGTCACTTTCATTGCCATATGGCCCAGGTTGTAGTATCCGAAAATCGTTTCTGGCCGCCTCTGGATGAAAGAGTTAATGTATTCAAATGCTTTTGTATATTCGCCCTGCTGAAAGGTAAGGATACTTGCCGTCCAAAATTCATCCGTATCAAAAGAGCCATCTTGCTGCATCCTTTCCTCGATTTGAGCTAACAGGGTGCCGACTTCTTTGCTGCTCATATTAAAACTTCGAAACTGTGGAGGACAGTAAATGTCGTTACGATCGGGAGCGATTTCGCGCTCGAACCAGTGTTTGATTTCCTTCGGCAACACTCTGAAACCTTTATATTCAGAGGTCATCCAAATTATATAGGATTTTGTCAGCCGCTCTTTTAACTGGAACAGGGAGCGGGTGTTTTTTTGTGATGGAAGTTTTGAAAATGAACCTAATAGCTTCTTATCTTCATCAACATCAAAGCGGTACTCAACCATTGCCGCGGCGATGGAACCCATAAAATTACCTCCCGGTGGCATAAGAGGTATAACGATCTGGTTGTTTTTCCAGTCATACACCCCGTTACCGTTGCCGGGGACCAGTAAAAAGGATGGCTTGCCCAGGTAAGAAACACGATCGTTACAGAAAATCAGGGGATCAAACTCGAGGATTCTTTCCAGGCAATCGTGTAACGTCTGCAATGAAAAAAACTTTTCACCGGGACGAAGAACCGGACAGCTTTCCAGGCGCAGGCGCTTTGCCGAAAGCTTAACAAGATCGCGAATGTATTCTATCTCGCGTGCCGTTCGGTTTGCGATTTCGACGGGAGAAATATTGCTTTGTTTCTGTTCTATCTCCTCGAGTTGCTGTTCGAATTTCCGTATAGTCTCTTCAAGGTCCACAACTGCATTAGAAAGCTCTCCGAGATGCTTTTCGATATTGGTTATCGCCATCCTGTCTTCTTTGGACTGCACACGCGAGAAGAGGTTCTCCTTGCGCTGAATCTGCTTCTGCAGATCATTTTCGCGCTGCACAAACTCACGCCTGCGATCTACCGAAAAGAAAATCCCTGCAGCAATTGCTTTTTTTGTGCGAAGGTTCTGCAAACAGAGTTGATCTGTCTCACAGAGTTTCTCGGCGTACATTTCGATATTTTTTCTGGACGATTCGGAGTTACCAAGGTGCTGAAAAAGCAGCTGTTTTCGTGAATCCTGGACGCGGCTGATCTCCTTTTCTATTCTTCTGAGCTGAATTTTGGCCGCTTTCGTGTCGCGCTGAATGTATTTCTTGCTGCTACCCTCGCAAATCGTTTCCACCGTATCTTTCATCCAATCGGAAAAAAGGTGGACCTTTAGATGGCTAAACGACGGTGCCGGGACTGTGAGCGAGTCGAATTCGGGAGCCTTGAGGTCGACTATCTCATCGATGATTCCGTAGTCCAAAAAACATTTATGCTGATCGATAAATGAATCGATATCTTTCTGCTCGCGAAGTATGTCGCCTGTTGTATCGATTATCAGTGACCAGTATAGAGCGCCAAGCTCGTATATGGCTCGTGAGTTTGATGGATCCTGCAAAAACGAATGGATCGTTTTCTGGGCTGATGAATCGAATTTCATGTCAAACTTTCCTCACAAAGAAACGAGGTTTATACGATAGTGGCTTGCCAGACCGCTAAACGCCGGATTCACTATGAGTGTAAATGGGGCCTGCAAGCTGTCGGGGATATAAAGAGTGTCTGTCATGCTGATTTCCGAAGGGTCGGTGATAGTCAGAGCCGTTGATCGGATCCGCCTGTTGCGTGAATCGACCAATGTCAATCCACACGGGCCGGTGTCGGCAGAAACAGCAATGGCTTTGACAGCATCTATACCGATTCTAAACCAGTCGGTATCATCGTTGCGTGAAAACGAGCCGCAGATAACGTCGTAAACAGTATCGGCAATTTCGCTATGGTCGTTAGGCTCCTGCTCGCGGGGGTAGGTAATGAAACGCCACGATTGATCGGAGGGCCTAAATACAGTACCGTTTTGAGCTGTCAGCTCATCGGATGTATACACATCATAAGTTGTCCGTCCCTTCAGCATACCCTGCACTATCAGCTGTGCCGTGTCTCGTGTCTCATTGATGCTTGTGAAATAGGACGCTTCCTCACCGGGATGCGGAGAAAAAACAAAGCTGGCCGTACTATCCTGAAGGGGAATCGAAAAGGCAAAAGTGATAACCGGATACGTAACAATGGTATCGTTAACAGGTGAAACCATCGTAACCACCACCTGTTCGGGCTCCGGTTGCTGAAAGGTGCAGGAAATTGTAACCATCGCAGCTAAAACAGCGGCTACCTGTTGAAAAAGTTTTGACAATGTTGAATGTGTACACATACTGACAATTGTACGATAAATGGAAAGAGAAATACAATATTAAACGGGACGGGAAATGATTATGATCGGCAACAAAAGGTTATTTTTTGTCGATGAACTCAGAGGTGAACATGTACTCAGGTAATGAATCTACGAATATCCTGGTGGTCTGTGGTCCAACCGCATCGGGTAAAACGCATCTGGCGGTTGAGCTTGCGAAAAGGTTTGATGGTGAGATTATTTCCGCCGATTCACGTCAGGTATACCGGGGAATGGATATCGGGACGGGAAAGGATCTGAATGAATATGTGCTTCCGGATGGAAGCCGTGTTCCCAATTACTGTATCGACATTGCAGATCCGCACAAGATTTATACGTTGTTCCATTACCTGCAGGATTGTCGTGTCGCGTTCGATACGATCGTGCACAAAAAAAAGATTCCAATCATGGCAGGGGGAACCGGTCTCTATATAGAGGCTTTTTTGAAAGGCTATCGGATTCCCAATGTCCCGGAAGACCCGCAGCTGCGGCATTCATTGATGTCCCGGGATAAGAAACTGCTGCAAAACAGATTAGAAGAGCTGGATTCCGAATTGTATGCAAAAACGGATTTGAGCAGTAAGAAGCGAATCGTGCGCGCAATCGAAATCGCTCTTTTTGCGCAGAAACAGGAAATCATATGGGGAAACGAAAATCCACCATATCTTAAGCCTCTGATAATTGGGATTAATCCGCCGCGACAGCTGCTCTATGATCGTATCGACAGGCGACTCGAGGAACGTCTGTCCGAAGGAATGGTCGATGAGGTGAAACGGCTGGTGGATTCGGGGGTAAGTCGCTGCAGACTGGAACTCTTTGGTATGGAATACAAACGAATCGCATCCTTTCTGCATGGAGAATGTGACTATCGGCTCATGGTGGAAAATCTTCGGAAAGATATTCATCATCTGGCAAAAAGGCAGCTTACCTGGTTTCGCGGGATGCAGCGAAGAGGACTTGCTGTTAACTGGGTAGAACGAGCGGAGCTTGAGAGTGTTTTGCCTCTGCTGCCGTCCGGAAAAAGGTGAATTGCACCCGAGCAGTTCCAAATTAGACTACTTGCCTGCAGCCACCTCATAGGTCCAGCCGGAAACACACCGGCCGGCTACCTGAATTTAGCCTCCCTAAATCCCCCGGAGAGGGATTCGAAGGCTGCGCTCACTCGTTAGCTCCTCTCCCTTACAAGGGGGGCGGGTGGGCTGGATTTGATTTGTTGATAAGTTCCTGGGCACTAAGCAGGTTTTTTTATTACGGCGTCCTCGGTGCAGGTTTGGGGCATAGCCAGCGGTTGGCTTGTCTGCAAAAACGATTTAAAACAGGAATATCCGCCTCGGCCCAGCAAAGGTTCTGAGCCTCGGAACAATCCACCCACCTGATCTCTTCGTGTTCGTGGGCAACCGGCTTTCTCTTTCCGGTGATCTGTGCTATAAAGGGCATCAAGGAGATGGATATATCCGGATAGGTGCAGACGGTAGTCGGCTGCTGTGCCAGTATAGCTATCTCGACGTCCAATTCCTCCATGATTTCCCTTTGCAACGCCTGGGCAGGCGATTCCTGCTGATGCACCTTGCCCCCGGGGAATTCCCATAATCCTGCTCGGGAATGAGCCTGCGATCGAAGTGCGGCAAGAAATCTTCCGTTTTTAATGATTATGGCACAGACGACCGGAACGGTTATATTTTTTGTCATTGAAAATCCAGACTCCAACGGAATTCGTTTCATCTCTCCAAGCGGTTCTGAGCGGATGAGTCGCGCAATTCCTCCAGGGCGGAAGAAGCTAAGGGAAGGCATTTTCGACATTGCTGAAGTCCCTGTGCCTCAAAGGATTGAGCGAATCGCCGCGAGTATTGCTCGGCTTAGGTTTGAGTTACTTCCCAAAAATACATTTCAAATCGAGGCATGACGTATTTTACTCTTCTTGTGATGATTTCGATATGTTTCACACGGTAATTCTTTAAGTCGCGAATGTTATTATTATGAAACAAAAGATTACACGATTTCCCGAAAGATATACGGAACAGCAGTTGTATCCTGTGGCATATCGCTATATGTATATGTCCCGAAAACTGGATGAGCTTTTCTTTCAGATGTTTAAGAAGGGGCAGGTAAAGGGTACGGTCATTCTGTCGAATGGTAGCGAAGCAACGACGGTGGGCATGGGTTTACCGTTTCGCCCGGGTAAGGACGTTCTTTCGTTGCTTCATCGTGATATTGCTGCTCATTTAACCCAGGGGGCAGAGGTGTTTTCTTTGATTTGTCAGTACATGGCAAATGCGGAAAGCCCCACATTCGGTCGCGAGGGTAATGTACACCACGGAAACGCAAAACTGCGTCGTTTCCCGATGATAAGTCACCTGGGAAATATGCTTGCACCCACCGTGGGGGGTACCTGGGCCGCTCGTTTCCTGGGCGAGAATGTATTCGGGTTATGCACGATCGGTGATGGAGGAAGCAGCACGGGTGATTTTCACGAATCCCTGAATTTCGCCTCCGCGCGCAATATTCCAGTGTTGTTTCTGATCGAAAATAACGAGTACGCCTATTCAACTCCTACCCATTTGCAATACAATTGCGAGAAGTTGTCCGATCGTGCGGTCGGATATGGCATAAAGGGGATCACCATCGACGGAACCGATGTGTGGCAGGTCTACTCCGCGGTCTGCGACGCGTTGGAACACATGGAAAAGACATCACTTCCATATCTGATCGAAAGCTGCTGTCTGCGGCTTGAGGGGCACGCGGCCTACGATCAGGCCGAATATGTAAGCGACCGGGAGCGCCGGGAGTGGATGAAACGTGAACCTGTTGCGCTTTGTCGTCAGAAACTCCTTTCTGTCAGCGGAGTTGAGGAAACCGAGGTCAGAAAAGTGGAGCGGGAGATCGAGTTGTTTCTTCAGGAAACGCTGGGTAAGGCTCTGAAGGTTAAGCGCCCCGATCCCACCACCTCATCCTGGGATGTTTATGCCCCGCAGCAGAAGGCTACATTACCCGCGTATGAAAACAAGAATGTGAAGGTAGGCGCCGCCGTAACTCAGGCACTCGACTACATAATGCGCAACGAACCAGCTGCTTTTCTTCTGGGGCAGGATATCGGTGTCTACGGATCTGCATTTAAGACCTGCAAGGGCCTGTTTGCCACTCATGGACCAAACAGGGTCCTGGATACCCCGATTTGCGAATCAGCTACCTGTGGGTTTGCCCTCGGCGCCTCGCAGGTTGGAGGAAAACCCATCGTAGAATTTCAATTTGCCGATTTCAGTACCGAAGCAGTTACCCAGATTGGTCTGAATGCATCGACCTGGTTTTTTCGGTCTCATCAACCCGCCCCCATTCTTTTTCGTCTGCCAAATGGTGGTGGAATTACGCTGGGAGCTTTCCATTCCGGTGAATTTGAAGGACTGTGGTCGCGTTTTCCCGGACTGCGGCTTTTGTATCCGGTAACTGCTCAGGAGATGTTCGAGGCGTTGGTTGCGGGCTTCTATGATCCCAATCCCTGTCTGGTGTTTGAGCACAAACGGCTATATTGGGCAAAAAGTGGCGATATTGCTTTCGACGGAAACCTCAAGCCTCTTTTCCATCCCAGAAAACATCGCGAGGGTTCGGAGCTGACGATCATAGCTTTTGGTGCGGCACTGTACACCGCAATGTCGGCGGCGAAGGAATATGGATGTGATGCAGAAATCTGGAATCCATTTATTTTGCATGAGGAATACTGGCGGGATTTGGCCGAGTCGGTCAAAAAAACAGGTCGGCTGCTGGTTGTGCAGGAAAGTGGGAAGAGCGCGGGCCTTGGCACGAATGTAATTTCTTTTGTCACCCAGAATTGTTTCTCATCGCTGAAGGCTGCGCCTTGTCTGGTCGCAGCCCCCGATGTCCCGGTTCCCTTTGCGCGGGAGCTGGAAAATGTTTATTTACCGGATAAAAAGAACGTGATAGAAAATATTGCGAAGTTGTTAGGAGGAGAGGCGTGAGCAACGAAACGATACGGGCAAAACTGTATCTACCCGCACAAGCTGCAGCTGAAACCGAGGCAACGATCATTGCCTGGAAAGTAGCCGAAGGAGATTCGTTTGAAAAAGACGATACACTGGCAGAAGTAGAAAGTGCGAAGACCTCTTTTACTTTCGAGGCTCCCTGCGACGGAGCAGTCGTCTCACTTTTGTATGGTGCAGGGGATACTGTTTCTTTCGAAGAGCCGGTGATCGAGATCGAGACATCCGATAAGAGTGTTTTGGAAGAGGCGCCTGCTGTGGAAAATACGGCGGGTGAATCAGAAAAAACTGAAGAACCGCATATGGACGTCTCGCCATCCGTAACACAGAGCAGTCGCGAGGATGGAGAAATCTGTCTTCTCGGGATCGGCTCCTACGTACCTGAGCGGGTGGTCAAAACAGCGGATCTTCTCGATGAATTTCCTGGGGTTACCGCAGAGTATATCGTCGGGGTAACCGGGATAAAGGAACGGCGCTGGGCATCCGTGGATCAGAAACCCTCGGATCTTGCCTATAATGCTGCCGTGCAGGCACTGGAAAAATCAAATCTTACCAACAAAGACATCGATGGCATAATTGTTACAACCACCACCCCGGACATAATAATGCCTTCAACCGCATGCCTGCTGCAGGAGAAGCTCGGGGCCCGAGGGGTGCCCTCTTTCGATTTGAGTGCGGCATGTTCAGGATGGCTTTACGGAATTACCGTCGCAAAGGGGCTAATCCTCGCCGGCGTAGGTGACAGGATTCTGGTAGTTGGTGTGGACATGCATTCACGACTGCTGGATAAGAAAGACAAGGGAACATTCTTTTTGTTTGGAGATGGTGCCGGAGCTACAATCGTGAGCAGGGGTACGGATGGTCATCCTCTGGGTAAAAGCATCATTACGGCCGATTCAAAAGGAATTAATATGGCGTGGCGCGGCCTTTCCGGATTCCGCCTGTCCGATGGGGATGACGATAACTATGTACGTCTGGATGGGTATGCGCTGTTTCGATTTGCCACCGAGAGCTTTTCAACGATGATTCGGGATGTCATTACCAAAAGCGGATGGGAACCCGATGACGTGCGGTGGGTTGTTCCCCATCAGGCCAACGGTCGCATTCTGAAGGCTGCCGCCAAAAAGAGCGGAGTCTCTTTCGATCGATTCTTTCTAAATATCGATCATATGGGAAACACATCCAGTGCAAGTATTCCGCTTGCCTTAACCGAGATCGAACGCGGGTTGCAGAAAAAAGATAAACTCGTTCTCTGCTCTGTTGGGGCGGGAATTACGGCCGCGGCCATATCGATACAATGGTAACGATCACATACACTTTTACATCGCGCACTAAAACATGGGAAACAATGCAACTGCCAATCAGGGGCATCGGGCGCGTCTTCTGGAGCGATTCAGCGCAAGTGGTATTGGAGCGTTGGCTGATTATGAGATAATCGAGCTAATTCTAACCTTTGCTATTCCCCGCAGGGACACTAAGCCGCTGGCAAAGCTTCTGGTCAGGCGATTTCGCTCGGTAAGCGGGGTGCTGAATGCCGATTTGAAGCAACTCGAGCAAATCGAGGGCATCGGTAGACGCACCGCATCACTTCTGTTGCTTTTTCGCCAGGTTATGAGTTACTGTTTAAAGGAGCAGCTGCAGGATCGACCGGTGATTCATCACCGAAAAGATGTCGATGATTACCTTCGTTTCAATCTGGGGTTTCGGCGGGATGAATATGTAGCCGCACTTTTCCTCGATAATGGCAATCGCGTGATCTCAACCGAGGTGGTTACAGAAGGGACCGTCAACCAGTGCGCTGTTTACCCCCGGGTGATAATCGAAAAAGCTCTTGGGTACAAAGCCTCCGCCTTTATCATCGCTCATAACCACCCGGGAGGCAGTACGGAGCCTTCGGATGCCGACTGGCAGATAACCGAGCGACTGCATCAGCTGGGTAAACTAATGGATCTTCCATTGCTCGACCATATTATCAGTGTGCAGGAGCGGGTAGTTAGTCTCAGAGAAATGCCGCGCTGGCCCAGATAATCTCTTCGACCGAAAGGACGGCCGCCTGATGACGTTTACTTTCCCAAGTATGCCTATCTTGCAAATCCGCACAGTTTGGTGGGGCATACCTGTTTTTCAGGGGCTCAGAAAAGTTATTTTTTAGTTATGTACAAAGTCTTCTCCTTTTTTATATGTGTCCTTGTTTTAGCCAGAGTAATTTTTTCTGCAAGTATCCAGGGGACAGTGTCGCATGCTCAGACCGGAAAACCTCTTGCCGATGCGGAAGTTGAAATACGTGAAACCGGAGAAACGCAGAAATCATCCGACGAAGGTACCTTTTCTTTTTCTTCCCTGAAACCCTCGACGTACACTCTCAATGTGCGCTTGGAAAACTTTGAGCCTCAGGCGAGAAACAACGTGTATGTGGGTGAAGCAGATCATAAGCAGGTGGATTTTGCGCTTCTGCCCCGGATCGTGACTCTCGATAAGATGGTGGTACGGGCCGATGCGTTTGGCCGTGCTCCCGATATGGCTGCTTCCACAAAGATAATGAATTTCGATGAGATACTCAGGGCCCCGGGGGCATTGGTCGATATACAGCGTGTAGTTCAGAACCTGCCCAGTGTCGCTTCCGGGGGAGACAACGTTAACGAAGTCATTGTGCGGGGAGGCATGCCGGGGGAAAACCTGCTGGTCATGGATGGTATCGAGATACCAAACCCCAACCATTTCGCCAATCAAAATTCCGGCGGAGGTGTGGTATCACTGATAAATCCACTTCTGGTGAAAGGCCTGACCTTTAACGCCGGAGCACCGCCGGCGCAGTATGGTGGAAAAGCTTCATCGGTTATCGATGTGGAGTTGAGACGGGGCAACGATAGGATTGTGCTGGGGGGATTGGATCTTGGAATGAGTGGTGCGGGCGGGCACATTGAAGGGCCACTCTGGCCCGGGGCAACATTCATGGCTTCCGGCCACCGCAGTTATCTGGACCTCATGGCTTCATTCGAGCCGACGGTTGCACTTCCCCGGTTCTGGGGCTTTCAGGGAAAGTTTACGCAGCAGGCCGGTGCGCATACGATTACCACAAACGGCATTTTTGGCCGCAACAGTATCACTATCGAAGATGCTCGCGATATCGGTATGGATTTCGACGTGGTAGCATCCGGCGGTGATGTTTACGTGGGTGGTATGAGCTGGAATGCATGGTGGTCGGAGCGCCTGTCAACAATGACCGTACTCAGTGCAACCGGCAATACCTACGATCGAACACTCTTCAGCAAAGGGGCAACGCCGGATACGGGATTTACAAACAGATCTGAAGAAATGGAGCAGACCGCAAAACTAAGCGCAGCGTTGGATATCGGTGACCGTGACCGGTTACAAACCGGAATCTATTTTAAAAGGGCCGATTTTGAAACAGATATATGGCAAAAGCCTGACACGCTGAGAATTCACACCCCAGCGGATATCGTTGACTCAATAACGGAGGCGGATGGGGAACCTGTAATTTACAGGGATTCGGTTGACAAGAGAGATCAGGGATATCGTTATGGCGGTCATGTCTCCTACATAGCCTATCTTTTTGATCGTCTGCGAGTGGTTCCGGGAATTCGTTTCGATGCATTTACTTTCAACGAAAGTTTCACAGTTTCTCCGCGGCTAAACGCGCTGTTCCCCCTCACCGACAATCTGGACATCACCGGTGCTTTCGGTGTGCAGCATCAGCAGCCCGAATATGTGGATCTGACAAAGCATCCGGCCAATAAAAAACTTTCTCCCAAGCGTGCCGTCACCGGAATTATCGGGGCGGAGTATACCTTCGATGATGCTTCAACCAAATTGAGCGTGGAGGGATTTTACAAGAGATACGATAACCTCCCTGTTGACAGCGCTTTTCTCTACGGAACGCCACTCGATCAATCTTCCATGCTGATCGATACAGGCAAAGGCAAAGCGTTTGGGGTGGAGCTGTTTGCCCAAAAGAAGCTCACTGATGCTTTCTTCTGGACACTCGCATACAGCTTCTCCAGGTCTTTTTATCGCGACATGCGCAAGGGGCATGATGATGAATGGTATCCGGGAGATTACGACTTCATGCACGGTCTGACACTGACCGGCGGCTGGAAAACAGAACTTCAATCCAAACCATGGTATGAACGGCTTCGGAAACGATGGTGGTTTAAGGCGCTCTCGCCGATTATGCCGATAGCCGACAGAATCGAGATTTCCGGAAAATGGAGATATCTGGGGGGGCGTCCGTATTCACAGCCATACTACAGCGACCGCTACGGCCGTTGGGTAACCGACCGGAATGATGATCTCAATGAGACCAGATACGATCCATACCACCGTCTGGATATCCGGTATGAGCGCAGATATGCCTTTGGCTTACTCCATTTGATATACTATTTTGATATACAGAACGTGTATGATCGTTCCAATATCTGGACATATCTGTATTCGGACAAGCACCAAGAGAAAAAAGCTATATCTCAGTTCCCCTTCTTTCCCGTAGGAGGAATCATCATTGGATTTTAGACCTGAACTATCGTGGGAATTTGAAACTGTTGGGCAGATTGAGTCAAGAAGTGTACGGGCTGTCAGAAATCATGTGCACCATGTAAAGGAGATTTCTCCATATTACCGGGAAACCCTGGCCGGAATAGATCCTTCCGATATAAAATCCGTCCAGGATATAGCCAATCTTCCGACAACCGATAAGAGTACCCTTGTTGGTAATATCGAAAAGTTCTGGGCGGTCTCGCCAAAGGATGTCGCCGAGACTGTTATCACCAGCGGCTCCACCGGTCAGCCTCTGGTGTATTTCATGACCGCAAGTGACCTTGACAGACTGGCATTTAACGAGGCGCTCTCTTTTCACGCTGCCGGTGTGACAAACCATGACCGTGCACAGCTGCTGGTCAGTCTCGATCGCATGTTTATTGCCGGTATGGCATATTATCGTGGACTCACCACTCTGGGGGCTAACACGGCCCGGGTTGGCGTAACCAGCGTCGAAACGATCAAGTACTATCTGGAGCTGCTTAAGCCGACTGTTCTCGTTGCGGTGCCGTCGTTTCTTCATAAGCTGGTCGGTAAACTTCAGCCGCTGGGATATGATCTGGAAAATTCGCCGGTGGAAAAGATTTTCTGTATAGGAGAAAGCATCCGCTATCAGGATCTTTCCCTCAACGGGTTAGGAGAGGCGCTCGAACGATCTTTCGGGGCCAGGGTGTTTAGTACGTATGGTCTGACTGAACTGGCCGTTGCCTACTGTGAATGTGAAAAACGTGCGGGTAACCATGCACATCCGGAACTGGTATATACGGAGATTGTGGATGAAAACGGCAATCCCGTTCCGGAGGGTACCCCCGGAGAGCTGGTAGCCACCCCTCTGGGGGTAGAGGGCGTTCCGCTTGTCCGGTATCGAACCGGAGATATAACTTTCAAGATGTCGGGAACCTGTGAATGCGGTCGCAACTCGATGCGTATCGGGCCGATTCTTTCGCGCAAGTCACAAATGATCAAGGTTAAAGGAACCACGCTCTATCCGACTACCATCACCTCGGTTCTGGATGAACTGGACTGTCTGCAGGACTATCTGATTATATTGGAAGGAAACGATGCCTTGTCCGATCAAGTAACGATTCATGCGGTGACACATCCTTCGGAAGTAATTACCATTGCCGATCATCTGCGTGCAAAGGCACGCGTCTCGTTTCCGGTGCTGGTCTCCAACGCTTCCACGATCAATGCTCACAGAGGAGATTGTCGGAAAAAGGTAAAAATTCTGGACAAAAGAAACCGGCAACAATAGTGTAAAACAGTGATGGCAGATAACAATAATTCTAAAGAACACTCTACGGAAACTGGTGCACCACGCATTTGCGTTATAATCCCCACATACAACAACGCAGACCGACTGGGCATTGTTATAGAAGGAGTATTGCGATACTGTTCCTCTGTAATAGTTGTCAATGACGGGTCAACCGATAATACGGAAGAGATTATCAGGAAATTCCCAAAAATTTCGGCAATTCTTTTAGGCGAGAATCGGGGCAAAGGGTGTGCTCTGCGGGCAGGGCTGCATATGGCCATGTCAGAGGGGTACACACATGCGATAACGATTGATGCAGACGGTCAGCATCTGCCTGAAGATATCCCCCTGTTTGTCTCTGCCTTGCACAAAGAGCCGCAGACGCTGTGGGTGGGAAACCGGGTGTTGCCGGTTGATGGTGAGAAGCAGCCCGGCCGATCGAGATTTGGCAGGAGATTCGGCAATTTCTGGTATAAGTTCAACACCAGCATATCGATTCACGATACTCAGTGCGGGTTTCGGGTATATCCGCTTGATCAGCTTCAGCAGCTGAAGTTAAAGGGAGAGCGCTATGAGTTTGAACAGGATGTGCTGATACGGGCAGCCTGGAACGGAACCACAGTAAAAGAGTTGGATATTCATCTTTTTTATGAACCGGCTAGTTCCCGTGTGTCTCATTTCCGTCCGGTCAAAGATTTTCTGCGCATAAGTAAAATAAACGCAAAAGCCGGTTTTATTCGGGTCGTATTTCCGGTTATGTCTTTTGAGGTTCCCGGTGATAGTCTGAAAGAAAAAATACTGCATCTGATTAAACACGAACTGAAGGCGCATGCGTCTCCTCTAAAGGCTGCGTTGTCTCTTGCGCTCGGTGTTTTCATGGGTATTTTTCCGATCCACGGTTTGCAGGTCATTACCCTCATGGGACTGGCGACACTGCTCCGGCTCAACAGGCCATTGTCTTTTCTGGGAGTCTGTGTTTCTTCGCCCCCGTTTTTACCGATCATTATAATCGCGGCAGTGGCTATCGGACGATTCGTTTTGCCCTCATCAATGATATCGGTTGACGCATCGGTAACGGGAGGTGCAGTGTTGCAGAGTGCGGCTGAATTCTTCGTCGGCAGTATTATCCTTGCATGTATCTGCTCCGCAGTAACATTCCTTTCCGCCTTCCCGCTTTTTCGAAAAATAAACGACTACAGAATCGCACGGAGTAAAGGATAAGTATGTTTTCCAGGTTGGTGTTTTTCTTAAACCGCCATCGCCGTGCCTTGGGGATTGTTCTTGCCGTAATCTCCGGGCTGTCGATTTTTGTCATTGTATCACGACCGATCTCGAGCAATATTTTGGATTTGCTGCCGCTGAAGGATCGTGTTATCGGTAAGCAGTATTACATTCTTTCTCTGTTTCGTGCGGTTGATCGGATTGTTATCGATATATCCGGAAAAGAACAATCTTCCTCCTTTGCACAGCTTTCAGCTGCCGGGCAGGAGGTTACGACGGCGATTGAGAAAAGCGGTTTTTTTGATGTGCAAACTAACGCCTCAGCTGAGCAGTTTATTTTCCTGAGAAATCTTCTGGTCAACAAATGGTCGCACCTGTTCACCTCCCAGGATTCCGCCTGGCTTTCACTTCGTCTCGATCGTGACACCCTGTCACAAAGATTAACCCGGCGGCTTTCCGCAATGTATATGCTTGGCAGCGTGACGGTGGATCCGTTTCTGTTGAAACATGATCCTTTCGGACTTGCCGAGCGGTCTTTGTATAGATTGAGTGCATTCAAACCGACCGAAGATTTATATATAGAAGACGGCCTGATAACCGACTCTTCCAGAAGCCGTATACTTTTGTTTGCCGCAACCCGTGAAAACGGGCTGGATGATTCACAGGCAAAAACGGTTACCGCATTTTTTGATTCGCTGTCCCATGAGTTCGAACGGAGAGGATTCGATTTTACCTGGATGGGAGCGGTCCGTGCTTCACGCGATAATGCAGGGACAATTCAAAGAGATGTGCACTTGACTGCACCGCTATCTTTTCTGTTGATTCTGTTGATCTGCACCGCTGTTTACCGCCGGTGGTATTATGGACTGTTCGCATTTTTACCGACTGCGTTGGGAGTACTCTTTGCTCTCGGAATATTCTCCGCCGTCGGAGGTCTGTCCCTCATCATTTTGGGGTTTGGGGCTGCATTGCTGGGAATAACAATTGACTATGCAATTCACTACATTTGTCATACGGATGTGCCGTCTGCAGACCGGCATCCGGTAGATTCGCTGGCCCCGGCGATCCTCGCCAGTGCTCTGACCACCGCGGGGGCTTTTGCAGTGCTGATTGCAGCGGGTATACCCGGGCTTGCTCAACTGGGAATGGTTACCGCTGTTGGTATCCTATTGGTTGCATTCCTTTCCTTATCGATCCTCCCGGTGGTTTTTTCTCCCTCACCGGAGGATAGAAACAAACTGCCAATATTCACACCCTCCAGGTATTTCAAGACTTTTTACGATTCTCCCATTTCCTTCTATGCTGCTTTTGCCGTGATTGTTTTTGCCGTGCTTCTGTCATCACAGCTGCCTAAGCTTTCTTTCGACGGCAGACCCGACAGCCTTAACGGAATGAGTGACCGGACCAGGAAGGCTGAGCAGCTTATCGAAGACAAGTGGGCCGGGTTATCGGATGGAACATATCTGGCTGTGGAAGCAAAGAGTTTCGAAAAAATTCTCGCGAAAACCCGCTCCCGGGTTGATCCGCTCATAAACAAACTTAAAGATCAGAAGCTGATTCAGAAGGCTACGTCCATCACCGGCGTTATCCCGCCCCATGAGATTCAGCACCAAAACCATCAGCGGTGGCTTCGGTTCTGGGATTCCGAAAAGATGTCAACCATGGAAGCAGTCATTGACAGCTTGAGCAAATCGTTTGGGGTTTCAGCCAAAGGGTTTAACACCTACCTTTCGCGGCTGAAATCAGAAGAGCACAAACCGATAGGGTGGAATGACTTTCCGCAGCAGGTTCGGTCGAATCTATTGGCAAACTATATCCGATGCGACAGCAGTGGCACTTTTTTCAGTGTGACGCCGATTTTCCCAACGAACTCGACAGCCTGGGAAAAAATCTCTGAAAAATCCAAAATAGATTCCGTTCTCGCGGTCAACGATGCTACTCTTGGTTTACGGGTTGTGCACATTATCAAGGGCGGTTTCGTGCGCTCGGCGATATATATTCCGCTGGTTGTCGCATTTGTCCTGCTGCTCATATTCCGTAACTACAAGGCTGCCGCCCTGGCGATGTTTTCCGCGGTGTGTGCCACGCTGATAACGCTGGGAAGCATGGCTGTTATGGGTATCCCGGTAACAATTATCTCACTGATGATTTTTGCGTTCATTTTCGGGCTTGGCATTGACTATACGGTATTGATGATACATATGGGACGAAAGACCCACGGTTGTGTAACCGACCGTCTGTCGGAGGCCGCCGGGAGTATATCGATAGCCGCGGCGACAACGTTGGCCGGGCTGGGTACACTGGCCTTTGCAAAGCATCCGGTACTTGCCATGGTTGGCAAAACAGGGATCATAGGGATTGTGTCCAGCTATCTGTGTGCGATAGTTTTAGTGCCGATATTTATCGGACGATCCGGTCTTCGCAACAAAGGAGTGCGATAAGCTTTGCTTCAGATTCTTTATCCGACACCTGCCCTGTGTATCCCGTCCTCCCGCTGAAGCGGGACGGGAAGACGGGCGGGATGGTAGAGGAAAAACACGTTTGTTGTCGAATAGTCTGGTTTACTCGACTTTTATCGGATTCGTTCATCGTCTCGAGTTACCCGGGGGCGAGTAACCGAAAAGTCGATATCGGCTTTGCCGGATCTTGTTATTCATGCTCCGTCTTCTTCCGGGTTTTCTTCCGTGCTGTATAACAGGGCTTTAGCATCAATGATTATAGCCGTCACCTTCAAGCGGTTAGGACAGCGTGCCTCGCATACACCGCAGGATTTGCACCTGTCCAGCCGCAGGCCTTCCTCCCACTGTTTCTCCAGAAATGCCTGCTTTGCTTCCTGCATGTTCATGTACTTGTAGATATTATAATAGGACAGGCTTGCACCGACATTGATTCCTTCCGGACACGGCTGACAGTAGCCGCAGGCTGTGCAGCGTGGCTCATCGGAATCCAGCATCTTTGATACTTCCCGTTTAATTTCATCCGCGGTAAGCTCGTAGGATGCTGTCGTGTCGCTGATCCATTTGGCATATGCAACCTCCTCCGGGCTACTAAAACCGATCAGGACATGGACGCCGGACAAAGCCATGAGATAGCGCAGAGAGTATTCCTTCAGTTTCTCATGGGTTGCCAGAAATCCTCCTGCAAGCGGATTCATGGCGATGACAGTTATGTCATGCTTACGGCAATAACTGACAACATCCAGTCTCGTCGTATTGATTACATTCAGGGGAAGAGTTACCGTGGAAAATTTACCTGTCTCGAGAAACCGGATGATCGTACCACTGTCGGCATGGGTCGTTATTCCAAGTTTGTGCCATTGACTGCGTCTGGCCTTTACTCCCTCATACCAGCCCCCCGGCTTGAGAGCCTCTTTAAACTGCTCGGCAGTGTGGGTAGTCCACATGTGGTAGTAATCAAAGTAGTCCACCCCGATTCTCTCCAGAGACTGATTAAACATATCGTTAAGCTGACCTGCGCTGCGAACCCCGAAACCCTTGGCTTTATCGAAATCTCCCAGCCCCCATCCACCGTTACCAGGGCTGCACTTACCAGAGACCAGAACACGGCTGCGGTAATCTTTATAATTGATTGCTTCGCCTACCCATCTCTCGGAGTTCTCCTGCTCGCTTTGGTAGCAGTAACAGGGAGATGTATCGATGTAATTGAATCCGGAATCGATTGCCGCACGAACGGTTTGAACGGCGCTTTCACGATTTTTAAAGCGCATCGCGCCAATCACAACTCTACTCATTTCCATGGTCAGATCCTTTCGTGAATGCCAGTCGCGAAAAAACGTGTTCATATCAATATATCACATTTCACATAAAAAAGGCGTAAAATGTACGAGGCTTCGTTTTCGGTTATATGAAACATGTATCGGAGGAGAACTTAAAAACAAAGAATTAGTTCAGAATAGGCGCAATTGACTCCTTTGTCATTCCTGCCAACGCGCAAGCAGGAAGTAGCTGCGAAGCAAATCCATAGTTTTACCTGCGTCTTGAACACACCTGTGCTGAGCGCGGTCGAAGCATGGATGCCGTATCGTCCCGCAAGCGGGAGCATGATGTCTCTGAGGTACTATTCTGAATAGATAATATTTGATAATACTTCCCGTAACTTCATTAGATTGAAACTACGTTTATGAACGGCAAGTTGTTTTATATCAGTGAATAAAATCAATAAGTTATACTGACTTCCAACCGGTTTTAAAACAGAGTTTTCTCTTCGCGGGGGCGTAATACAATATATGGTGTTTGGCTGTTGCGGATACGGCTACATAATCCATAAATCCTTGAAAATTAGAAGGTAATGATACTATATTGAAGTGATACATGTATTTGGAAAACTTCAGTCTGAAAAACCCGCTTATATCCTCAATAAAGGTTATCTATGGCCAGAAAAACACATTCTTATGATGAGAGTAAAATCAAGACGCTCAGCTCTCTGGAGCATATTCGGCTACGTACGGGCATGTATATCGGTCGTCTGGGAGACGGCAGCAGTATGGATGATGGAATTTATGTGTTGTTGAAAGAGGTTGTCGACAATGCGGTTGATGAATACATCATGGGCCACGGAAAGAAAATCGAAATCACTGTAAAGGATGATTTGGTGACCGTACGGGATTATGGGCGTGGTATACCGTTGGGAAAGGTGGTTGAGTGTGTCTCGGTGATAAACACCGGTGCGAAGTACAATGATGATGTTTTTCAGTTTAGTGTTGGTCTTAACGGGGTGGGTACCAAGGCGGTGAATGCCTTATCGAGGCATTTTAAAGTTATTGCCTATCGGGATGGGAAATACAGTGAGGCGATTTTTTCCTGCGGCAAGCTGCTGCGTCATAAGAAAGGAAAAAGCTCACAGCCAAACGGCACCTATGTCGAATTTCGTCCCGATCCCGAGATATTCGGCGAGTACAGCTACAATTTCGAATATATCGAGCAGAGGATGTGGAATTATGCATACCTCAACAGTGGCCTTCGTCTCATCTTCAATAAACAGAAATTTGAATCGAAGCGGGGTTTGTACGATCTGTTGGATGCCGAAGTGGGGGACAGCAGCCTGTATGAGATCGGCCATTACAAGGGGCATCATCTGGAGTTCGCCCTGACACACACAAACAACTATGGTGAAACATACTTTTCATTTGTAAATGGTCAGTTTACCAGCGATGGAGGGACTCATCAGAGTGCATTCCGGGAAGGTGTACTCAAGGGGGTAAACGAATATTTCAAAAAAAACTTTTCCGGAGTTGATGTGCGGGAGGGAATCGCCGGAGCGGTTGCGGTGAAGCTGAAATCTCCAATTTTTGAGAGTCAGACAAAAAACAAGCTGGGTAATACTGAGGTGAGGGGCTGGATTGTCTCGGAAGTAAAATCTATGGTGGTGGATTTTCTGCACAAGAATCAGACTTCCGCAAAAAAGCTGGAAAGTAAGATCATAAACAATGAGAAGTTGAGAAAAGAGCTCAACACGGTTAAAAAAGAGGCCAAAGAAGCGGCAAAAAAGATTGCTTTGAAGATTCCCAAGCTCAAGGATTGTAAATACCATCTGTCCGACGGCTCCAAAGGGGAAAATTCGATGATATTTTTGACCGAGGGACAGTCAGCGTCCGGATCGATGGTCTCCTCGCGTGACGTGTACACACAGGCGATATTTTCTCTTCGCGGCAAGCCGCAGAATGTGTTCGGGAAAAACAAGGCTGCCATCTATAAAAATGAAGAGTTGTACAACATGATGATGGCTCTGGGTATCGAAGATGATGTGGAAAATCTACGGTACGGGAAGATAATCATCGCCACCGATGCCGACCACGACGGGTTTCATATACGAAATTTGCTGCTGACATTCTTTTTAAACTATTTCGAAGAGCTTGTGGTGGCAAACCGTCTGTATATTCTGGAAACGCCTCTTTTCAGGGTGCGTAACAAGAAAGAAACCCGATACTGTTATTCTGTAAAGGAGAGGGATGCGGCGATGAAGCAGGTCAGCAATTTCGAGGTGACCAGGTTTAAAGGACTGGGAGAAATATCACCAAGTGAGTTTGGACAGTTTATAGGCGAAAACATTCGTCTGCAGGAAGTAAACGTTCGGTCGATTAAAAATATAGCTGATACATTGGAATTCTATATGGGTAAAAACACCCCTGAACGTCGCGATTTTATCATGGAGAATTTAGTTTAATGGCGTATATAAACAAACTTTTCGATAAGAATTTCCTCGAATATGCATCCTATGTGATTAAGGATCGTGCAATTCCTCATGTCAATGATGGATTCAAGCCGGTTCAACGTCGAATTTTGCATTCACTTTTTGAGTTGGATGATGGGAAGTTTCACAAGGTGGCCAATGTCATCGGTCACACTATGAAATACCATCCCCATGGAGATGCTTCCATCGGCTCGGCGCTGGTGGTTTTGGCCAATAAAGAGTTGTTTATCGACAAGCAGGGTAATTTCGGAAACCTGTTCACCGGCGATGAAGCATCCGCTGCCCGTTATATCGAGTGCCGTCTCAAACCTCTGGCCAGAGAGGTATTGTATAATCCGGAGCTCACCGAGTACGAACCGTCATACGATGGCCGAAACAAGGAACCGGTGGTTTTCCCGGCAAAGATCCCGGTGCTTCTGATCCAGGGGGCGGAAGGAATCGCGGTGGGTATGTCCACCCGCATTCTCCCGCATAATTTCACTGAGGTGCTGGAGGCGATGATCGCAAATCTCCAGGGCGATCAGGAACTGCTTTTTCCCGATTTCCCCACCGGCGGGTTGGCGGATGTGAGTGAGTATGCCGATGGAAACGGGAAGATTCTGGTGCGTGCCCGGCTGGATACAAAGGATCCCAAGAAGATAATCATCCGGGAGCTGCCTTTCGGCAGTACTACCGAAAGCCTGATCGCATCCATAGAGGCTGCTGCCAAAAAAAACAAAATAAAAATAGCGGGTATAAGCGACTATTCCGGTGAGAATGTGGAGATAGAGGTGAGGCTGGCACGGGGTGTTCGCACACAGGATACGCTGGATGCGCTTTTTGCCTTCACCGATTGCGAGCAGTCGATCTCGGTGAATCTGCTGGTCATCAAGGACGGTCAGCCGACCACCATGACAGTTGCGGAAGTCATTTCACATCATTCGGCAATGCTTGTTGATATCCTGCGCAGGGAGCTGAAGCTGGAGGAGGGGCATCTAAACGATCGCCTCCATGCCCGTACGCTGGAGCAGATATTTATCGAGGAGCGGATTTACAAGTCAATAGAGCAGATGACCACGCAACAGGCCATTTTTAAAGCCGTGCGTGACGGCTTCAAACCATTCGCCAAAAAGATCAAAAGAGAAATCACTCAGGAAGATATCGAACGACTGCTTAAAATTCCGATCAGACGCATTTCTCTTTACGATATCAACAAAGCGAAGAAGGAGATGCAGGAGATCAAGACCCGACTCAAGGAGATTAAGTATCACCTTGCCCATATAACAGAGTATTCCGTTGATTTCCTCCGGAAGCTGAGCGACAAATATAAGGGTGATTACAAGAGAAAAACCGAAATTATCTCCTTTGACAAGGTGGATGTTCGTGAAGCCGCACAGCGCAATCTCAAACTCCGTTATGATAGTTCGGCCGGCTATCTTGGCTATGAAGTCAATGGCAACGTACTGTTCGATGTCTCTCAATACGATCGGATTCTGGTGATTCGAAAGACAGGCGCATATTCGGTGATGGATGTTCCTGAAAAAATGTTTGTGGACAAGGGTATGCTTTACTGTGGTCTGGCGGACAAGGAAAACCTGGCCAACACTGTGTTTACCGTCGTATACCGAAACGATGCGAATAAATATCCGTTTATCAAAAGGTGCAAGATCGACAAGTTTATATTAAACAAGGGCTATTCCATCGTACCGGATAACAGCACTGTGTTGAAGCTGACGACTGAAGAGGATCTGGTCGTGGTAGTTGACTACAAGCCAAAGCCACGGCTGCGAGTGTTGCAGGAGGAATTTAAGGTTCGCGATTACCTGGTTAAGGGCGTGAAAGCCGCCGGTGTACGTTTGTCCAACAAAGAGGTAAAGTCGGCGAAGTTTGTGAAATGCTGATGAAACCGTTCCGAGCGACTCTGAGGGGAGGAGTAGCCACAACCGGCTCAGAGTCGCTCACTGCATGTTTTACGAGTGGGCTGCATTAAATGCATTCACATATCGATTAAAAAATGCATCCTCTGCTGGTTAATACGTGTAGGCTGCCAACACTTCTAAAGATGTCGGATCTGAATGCCGGTCGCATAAACCCACCTGAATTTTATCTTCTTCCCTTTTTCATTTCCGACCATATGTATATTACTTTCTACTTAGGGTTAAAGAATCGATAAGCGTGTTTGTGTGAAATTCGCTTTGTTCTGCCTCTCCTGTTTTCAGCCTCACGCTTATTCTATTCGTGTTTTCCTGGTGTCTCCATTTAGCACATCACTGGTGGTCATTATGGCAAAGGACCGGAAGAAGAAGCGCAAAAAAAGTCCCAAAATACCTCACAAGATCCTGATCGCACAGAAGCGAAACGAATATATGCGTCGATATGTGCGTGTGGTCAAGGCAATCGGAGCATTGGATGTATACCGATCGCTGCCGGAAAAAGAGTTGCATTTGCTGTGGCTTGCCAGAGTCCCGACTCTTCGTGTCGAGGCCGCAGAGGGAGCTGGCATCAACCCCAGGCTATTGAATGTTTTTAGAGTGTGCATCTCTGAGATGGTGAAAAAGTTTGAGGTTTCCGTGGTCAAGGACGGGCCGAAGGTGACCATGGAAGATTACTTCACCGCAGGCGTTGCATTAGGATCATATGCGCGCACGATCGATACCCAAAATGCTCCGGGTGTCGATAGGGAAAGGGTTAAACAGGCTTTCAATCCATTGGCACGGCATGATCGCTATGATGAGCCGTATAGATACCTTGGAATAATCGGTGGCTTTCTGGCCAGGTATTTCAGTCGGCCCAATTCAAAGATTTACTCCACAAAACAGGGCTTGTGTCGCACGAAGAATCTTCCGGCCGATGCTTTGTATTTTGATGTGATGGCCGCCGAAAAGATATCGGTGACCAGCAATGGAAAAAAACGCACCTGTTTTCGACTTTGCTGGCCCGATATATTTGGGAGAATAAATTACGCAAAGGTTCGTGCCCAGGAGTTGGGGATTGAATCGCCCTTATCTGAGCTGAGTCTGGATGTATACATTCAGACTCACGCTCTTATTCGTATGCGGGAGCGCATCGATGTCGGGGATACACCTACGCTGCTCATGTTTTTCTATGATTCTATCGACCGCAAGGCAATTAACCCGGTACGACCCGGAGTCGGTCTGTTGGAATACTGGTTCTATGATACGCTTGTGGGGTATTTTCTTATTGAGGCTATTGAGGGAGTAGCCCTCGTCAAGACATTTCTCTTTGTGACAAACACGGGTACGCCGCAGGGTGATAAGTTGGATGCCGCTCTGGGGGCGGGTAAGCTGGATAAGCAATATCTGTTGCTCGATCGTTTGAGTACCTTTATAAAGACGGATGTTATGCAAAGTGAAGGGCTACGGAAAGCTCTGCGTGAGGCGGGAGGCGAATCCCTTCTGAAAATGGCAGATCTGGATCTGGGGAATCAAAAAACCGGCTATGCTTCCTTCGTCGATCGCTATCTTGGATTTGCCGACAGGCACATCTCACCAAGGAAAGATATCCTCAGCTACTGCGCGACTGCCGGCACAGAAAACTCCTCTCATCCGGACAGTGCACCTCAGAGAACCTGTGCATTATCTTGATTTTGATAATCCTTTTTGGTAAATGTATCAAAGTGCTTTCGCCACTGATATATAGCAAAAACTTGGGTCCGACCCAACTCAATTCCAAAGCGATAGCCCTTTTCGTCAGCCTATTCACCTTTCGGTAGATGGTACCAGACTATGGTCTGGATAAAAAAGTATCGAGGATGCTTTTGAAGATTTCGACGCCGGGAGTGTAAGGCTGGAAGGCCTGGATGTTTTCACAAGAAATTTTCAAAAGTAGCCTGTTTGTTTTCCGCGAATTGCATCTCAAGGTGTAATCCGCGGCACTCACATTGACCATCGTATTTCTGCCTCTTTCTTTCTCCCACACTGCCTGAAAAAGCCCCTGAAATTATCGTTGGTCTGATAAATCGCTGCGCTCATGCACAAAACATTTAAATCTATCCTGTTATCAAATCAAGCAATTTACATTGACATCTGTTATATTATAATGGGGGCCAAACGGATCAAAATGGCAGAATGGCGTTATACAGGGGTTTCTCTTGGATGGCGTGTCTGACCGTAATAGACGCTTATACAATCACTTACAGAGCATAGCTTCAAAAAGTTTTCTTGTTTCCAAAAACGGTAACACATTTAGACAGGTTCGAGATGAAACACTATTCGAAGGAAGCACGTGGGAGTGTCATTATTCCAGCTCTCATGATCATTTTTGCTGTAGTGCGGGCAATTAGTGCACAGGATACGATACCCATTCATATCAACTCCGGTAATCCGGTATATCCTTTCCCCCAGTTTCTTCCCTATTCCAATCAGTCGGGGACTCTGGACAATCTAGCCACCCGTCCCGGAGATGGTGTCACCCATGCCGAGATGGAGCAGACAATCCGTGATGCCTACCGGATCATGATGAACCGGGCGGAAAA
>CAYQOU010000024.1:0-1311 GCA_964419255.1 uncultured Fibrobacterota bacterium
AGAAAGCCGCACAGCCCAAGAAGGCTGTTGCTAAAAAGCAGGCATCACCCAAGAAAGTAGCCGCAGAACAATCGAAGAGACTCGCTACGAAAGTTGGTTCGCAGAAGATCAGTGTCGCGCGCCTTAAAATCGCAAAAACTATTGAAAATCGTGAACCTGTAGATGCAGCAAACCAGTTTTCATCCGATGTGACCTCCTTGTACTGCTTTTCTCACATAAAAGGTGTCTCCGACACGCTTCAGATTCAACATCGGTGGTACAAAGGCGATGTGCAGATAAGCAATGTCGAACTGCCTGTCCGTTCCCCGAGCTGGCGCACCTATAGTAAAGTTACGTTGCCCGAAAAGCCGGTAGGATCCTATAAGGTGGAAATATTAAACGGTAAAACGGAGGCTGTGATGGAAACCGTAGAGTTTACTGTCAAAAACTAAACGGCTAGGTTTTCAGCGAACCATCACCAGTTTGGCAGTTGGAGTGTTTGAGCGCATGGCTTTTTCGGTCATGCGCTTTTTTTTGGCACGTATCTTGTTCAAAGAAGTGGTAAATAGCTATCCCGTGAGGAGGTATGATGTCGAAAAATGGTGCGTATCTGGGGACATCCGGGTGGACATATGATCATTGGAGTGGCCGTTTTTATCCCGCCGATGTATCCAAGAAAAAATGGTTCGAGTATTTCGCCGATCATTTTGATACAGTCGAACTGAATGCATCCTTCTACCGTATACCCAAAGAGTCAGTGGTAGAGTCGTGGAACGCCCGCGCTCCACACGATTTCGTTTTCAGCGTGAAGATGTCCCGGCTGGTTACTCACGTAAAGAAACTGCGTAATTGTGATAACGAATTGGAGTGGTTTTTCGGTGTATTTAAGCCGCTTCGACAAAAAATCGGCATGTATCTAATCCAGATTCCCCCCTCGATTAAAGTCAATCACGACCTGCTCAAGCAATTCTGTGCCACATTACCATCCTCGGCACCGATTACTTTCGAGTTTCGTAACAGGAGTTGGTACGTGCAGCAGACCTACGAAATTTTGCGGGAATTCAACCACAGTTTTTGTATCCATGACATGAGCGGCTCTTCCACCGAAAGGATCGTCACAGGGTCCGCCGCATACCTTCGCTTTCATGGCTATCAGGAACGCTATGGGGGAGACTATTCCGATGAAATCCTTGCCGATTGGGCCGACTGGATCGAGTCGCAAACGGAGAAAACACCGGTGTATGCCTATTTTAATAATGATTTTGAAGGCTTTGCGGTGAAAAACTGTCTACGCCTGCGGGAAATGGTGGGAAGTAAGAAGTAAGAAGTAAG
>CAYQOU010000024.1:1411-56738 GCA_964419255.1 uncultured Fibrobacterota bacterium
AGTAAGGAGTAAGGAGTAGGAGGAAAACACTGGATATGGTGATCGGATGGTATAAGCTCTGAATCGGATAGGTAGTTTGTCTCGATCAGTTCCGCTGCTAATTATTTTCTTGCCGTTAAATGCCCCGATTTTATTTTCCTGCTTATGATTATTACCTTATTTTCATTAGGACTCGTTGGGGGATTTCTGGCGGGGCTGCTTGGCCTGGGGGGAGCGCTGGTGATGATCCCGTTGATGTTGACCGTTCCTCCGGTGCTTGGCTTCGAGCCGCTGAATATGAAAGCCGTTTCCGGGCTTTCGATGCTTCAGGTGTTTTTTTCCTCTCTTTCGGGGCTGATCATTCACCGGAAAAACAACTATGTGCATGGTAAACTGCTTCTTCTGATAGGAGTTCCACTGTCCCTTTTCGCATTCCTGGGCGCCTACGCCACCCGTTACGTCAACGACATGATACTGCTTGTGTTATTCGAGGTGCTGATTGTTGTGGCCCTTTTTCCCCTGATCATCTCACCAAAGAAACGTACAGAGGATGAGGCCCGACAGGATCTTCACATTTATCCAGCCCGTTCGATTATCTCCGGCATGTCGGTAGGAATGGTATCGGGAATGGTTGGTGCGGGTGGTGGATTTATTCTGATTCCTCTATTGATTACCTTTTTGCATATCCCTCTGAAGATTACAATTGGTACCAGTCTGGGGATCGTGTTTTTGGGGTCGATCATGGGCGCGTTGGGCAAAATCCTTTCCCTGCAGATTGAGTTGACACATGCTCTTCCTCTGATCATCGGCTCGATCTTATCCGCCCGGCTTGGAGCCAAAACTAGCCACAAGCTGCCGAGCCATGTTCTCCGATACATCCTCATAGGTGTGGTGATATTCAGCGGTGTGCAGGTCCTGTTGCGACTTACCGGGTGAAGAGGGTAAAAGAGAAGGGTGAAGAAAATAAACGCACATCACTTCTTCTTTAGCGGTTGTTGGCCGGGATTAGCACATACATTTTGCTCCCTTTGTACGCAGACCCATGCAAACGAAAGTAATTCTATACGAAACAGATATTGCTCCACGAATTGAAAACTAACGCAATTCTCACAGAGCATGGCCAACAATTTTTCACCAACTGTTTTTTATTTACATTTGACAGAACCTGTAAGGAGCGGAAAAACTCATTACATCCTTACACTGTCGTAAGATAATAACATCTTGGGAGGAAATCAGGCGAAACAGCATTCTTTCTGATTTCTACCTCTTATTTCTTATCTCTATATTCCAGCTTGCCCTTGTCCAGAAAGTGTTGTATGTATCCGATAAGTTGCTCATCATCGTATTTACTTACGATCTCGTCGGCGCCGGCATCCAGGGCTGATTGCCTGTACATGCTTACCTCGTGTCCGGTCACCACCAGGATGTACATCCCGTGGCATTGGGGTTTGAGCCTCCGGATCATCTCGATACCATCGATACCAGGAAGTGAAATATCAACCAGTACCAGATTCGGACTAAAAGAGGGGATCTCTTCCATGGCCTTCTCGGCGGTTTCGCTTTCTCTGATGTCGGTCACGACCGGGAAATTTTTCTTCAGCAGGCGCCTGAGAATAAGGCGCATCGAATCGTGATCTTCCACAATGTAGACTTTCATCTCCGTTTATCCCTTCATTGGCTAATACTTCTCCACAGGAAATGTTAGTATACATTCCGTACCCTTTCCTATGGTGCTGTTTATGACAAGATCGCCGTTGAAAAGTCGCAACCGCTCCCGGATGCTGAATATCCCCAGCTGCGTCTCGCCCGCCGTCTCCTTGAGCACCTGTTTTACATCGAAACCACGGCCTCTGTCGTTGACCGTTATTTGCAGGCGATTATCACTACAGCCAGCCTCCACCCTTGCGGCATTAACCTTCGCGTGTTCTCTGACATTAATCAGCAATTCTCTAACCATTTGTGCAAGCATCTGCTGGGTTTCACCGCGAATGGAGCCAAGCGACTCTTCCATCGAAAGCTCCACGATAAAACCGTACACCTTTCTCATATGGCTGGACAGCCACTGCAGCGCTGCATCCAGCCCCTGGGTGCGCAGGATCGGCGGATTCAACTCTACTGACATTGTCCGGGTGGTTCGCAGGGCATTTTCCAGTATTTTCAGCCCCTCCGCTACATCATCATACCCCTCAAGCTGCTCGGCCGCCTTATGGTCGCGGACATGTTGATTTAGCAGCATTTTCGCACCGAAAAGCTGCTGCTGCAGGTTTTCGTGAAGGATATAGCTGAAACGCTTGCGCTCCCGTTGCTCGGCCAGGGTTAGCGCCTTAGACAGTTTTCGGGCCTGCTCGGTGCGTTTTACCACCATTTCCTCCAGATTCTGGTTAAGCACCCGGAGCCGGGTTTGGCTCTCCTCCAGTTTGGCCTGCGTCTGTTTACTTATATCGATATTGGTTGCCGTACCGTACCACTTGATGATCTGCCCCGCGTCGTTGCGCGCCGGGTATGCGCGACTCAGATACCAGTGGAAACTGCCGTCGATATGTTTGATGCGATGCTCTATCTGGTAGATATCACCCGTTCTGACCGCGTGACTCCAGGCATCTATCGTTGGTTGAAGGTCCTTTTCATGGACAACAGGTCCCCACTTCCAGACGCCGTCCTCACCGGGGGAAATGCCACCGAAATCACGGTACTTCTGGTTATAGTAATCCACAGTCCCGTCAGGGTTGGCTGTCCACACCAGCTGCGGCATGGAATCGGCCAGCTGACGGAATCGCTCTTCGCTGGTTCGCAGGGCGACAGCAGTCTGCCTCAACTGAGTCAGATCGGGACTGATCATCGCCCATGCAAGAATCTTCCCATCATCGTCTTTTATGACAAATGCATTCCATAATGTGTAGATCGTCTCTCCCGTCTTGAAGTTCTTGAAACGAACTTCACCGCGCCACCACCGTCGTTTGTACAGGGCGGGAAAAGCTTGGTTTTCTATGACCGGGCGATCTTCGGGGTGAAAATAGTCGATCAACCTGCTTTTACTCACATCATCATCCGAATCGAGCCCCACCATGCGTTTGCCGGCATCGTTGACATAAAACGGCTCGAATTCGGGAGAGACAAGCCCGATGAAATCCCCGCTGTTTTCCACCACCGATGCAAACAGTCTCAGGCGCTGCTCTCGATCCCGTAGCTGCATGGCCATGACATTGGTGTCGGTGATAAGAGTGTCGAATTCTCTTAGCCCGCTGCCTGCCGCGATTACCGAAAACTCCCCTCGGGCAACCTCTTTTACGTGTCGCTGGACCGTTGCCAGAGAGCGTGTAATGACATCGACCGTGCGCTTGGCAAGAACCAGCGTGAGTATGGCCACCAAAATTGAAATAACGAAAATAAAAGCATAAGGGAGTATGAAGGGGCTAAAGAAATCGGATACCTGTATGGCGGCCCCACTGACCCACCCGATGCCCCGGATCGGTACCCGCGCTCCCAGTCTCCGTCTGGCGGTGCCGATGGGGGCGGTGAAGTATCCGGTCGCCTCATCTCCCCGCAGGGCCTTGCCCAAAATGGGATCCTTTCCTTTCCATATCCGATCGAAAGAACTCAGCGTATCCAGAGGCTGGTTGGTATATATAAGATTGCCCAGCCGGTCAAAGAGTGCAATGAATTCACCCAGCGGACGATGAAGGGCAAGGATCTCGCCGAGCATTTCGGGCTGTATAAATGCTGTCACGGCAAAGGACAGCTCGTGCTGTTCGTCATAAAACCCTCGTCCGATAATAAAGCCGGGGGTAAAATCACCTTTGGTGCGAAGAAAATTGCTTACTACTATCGAATCGCCGGCTTTCAACCGCCTGAAATAGTCTCTGTCGGCAACATTGATTCCCGTAATTTGGGGACGGCTACTGGAGACGATTGTTCCGTCATAATCGATGACTGAAAAGTCACGCACGGAGGTGTATAATTCGCTCAGACGGGCAAGGTATTCGGTCATTTTAGAAGTATCGGAATCGGCAAACATCTGACGTGCAACCCCTATGGCATACTCTTCGTGCACTATATCGTTTACCATCTGACTAAAAGCTACACCTATAACACGGGCAACCTCCAGATTACTTTTAACTTCCTGCTGATAATGGGCACGAAACCAGTATATCTCGGTTAGCACCACCAGCACTGTAAATAACAGGATAATTGCCGAGGACATCCAGAGCAGTCGGGTACGCAAAGATCCCAGTTTTTCGGTAAAAAAATTCATGAGTCTTGTATGATTATCCCTAAGCAGAAGGTTTATGATGCAGACATCATTTAACTAACAAGAAAATGGCTGCGAAAAGGATGCCAGAGGAAGAAAATACACGATAAACAAAGAGTTATCCACCATTTCATGTTTTAATCCGGCTTCGATAATCAGCCGATAAAAAAACGGTTCCCATCGGTGACTGTATCGGTTTGGAGTCGTTGATTTCAACCATCGAAGTGGCCCAGAATGTGCCCATCCTCGATTTCCATTCCCACCGAAAAGCAGTTTGGCGTGTGAAGGGCAGCGAAGAGGTCGCGAATGTCGATACGTCCGCCCGCTCTCCGTTCGACTCTGTGGATGGTCATCTTTGAGCCAAGCGGAGGAGAGTGGGTGCTGTCGGCGGCCGATACCAGGTAGGTGGCGTTGGTGTCAAAGTAGCGGCTCAGCCTCACCAGTGCATTATCTGTTCCCATGATTGTGCTCGATTCGTTGGTCCGATACAGATCGATGCGCAGCTGATCCCCATGCCACGCGTTGCCTCCATTATGGTAGTCGTATGAATAGAAATACATCCGTATGGTGTCGCCGATTCTTTCTACCGAATTGGGATGAGATGCATTTCCCGTCAGCTCGAGATAAGTATCATCGAAATAGCCGGTGAAGCTGATGGGCGGCTGATACCCGGAGGTTGAAACGGCATCGAAGGCCCCGCAGCCGTGCAGCAAGGCCAGAGTCGTCAGGCAAAAAACACCCAGAGTGCGTAGATGGATCTCATTCATGTATCAAATTGTACAAAAGAATCTGGAGATCGACAACTTCCGCGTGCAGCATAGTCCGGCATCGTCTGATCCACACGATTTGCCGCCAGGCCCAAAGCGCGTCGATGCAATCTGTATATTCGAGCGCCATTCTGTGTATTCCTTATCGTGTGCCTAAGTGTTTAAGACCGCTATTAATTGTCATCTCCGTCCTGTCGCTGCTACCGGCAGGAAATCGTGGTATCCGTGAAATTGAGCTGCTCACACCACCCGTCACTGACAAACACGTTGCCCAAACTGTCTACTCCCAGGCATTCCACCTCCGGTCGACTTTCGACAAATGCGAGGATTGAATCGGGATGCAGGCAGAAAAGACCGGTGCTGAGCACATCGGCCACAATCGGGTTGCCTGTCCTGATCGTCAGGCTTTGATTTGTGCGGCAGGACCGCCCGGTGCGGGGATTGAAAATGTGGTGATAGCGAATCGAGTCCTGTATGTAGAATCGTTCGTAATCGCCGCTGGTGACTACAGATGCATTTGACAGTCGTACTGTGGCAAGCATGTTTTTACGCACTCGGGGATGTTGAATGCCGACCAGCC
The DNA here is from genome assembly GCA_964419255.1 of uncultured Fibrobacterota bacterium. Lineage (GTDB taxonomy): Bacteria > Fibrobacterota > Chitinivibrionia > Chitinivibrionales > CAYFVL01 > CAZPHU01. Next base: position 6,987 of record CAYQOU010000024.1, read on the forward strand.
ACGGTTTACCATCAGATCGGGTTCCACGGCCGATGATATCCCCGCCCGCGGATATCAGATAATTTTTGATACCTTTCTTATCCAAAAGCTGTGCTGCCTCTCTGAGAACAAAACCTTTGGCTATTCCGCCGACATCAATGGTTACTGTGCTGTCCGAAAAAATCAAAATAGAATCATTATGGACGCGCACCCCTAAATTCCCTATGCGCTCCAGTACTGAATCGATTTGCTGTTGAGACGGAATATGAAGCTTGGCACTTTTTTCTCCAAAACCCCACAGCTCCTTGAGAGGAAATATGGTCAGATCGAACATGCCTTCGAGAGTGTCCCCGTAGGCCAGGGCCGCTGTAACCATTTCCGCCACTATGGGTGAGACTGCGACAGTATCTTTTTCGCGCAGATTGATGGGAAGGATTTCCGATTGGGTTGACGTTTGTGAGAAGTGAGTTTCCCAGTAAGTGAAAAGAGAATCGAGTGTCTGCCAGACCGAATCTGGCCTTATGGTGTCATTCTTTATCAGCGTAACTTTAACAATTGTATCCATACGGAAAAAGGTCTGCGAGATAAGCTCAGGAGTTGGACTGCAGAACAGGAGAATCATAAACGATAAAACCAGTAGTCTAAAGAAACGCATTAAAAAAAGGACCTTTCTAAACGATTGCCGTAAAGGCTACAAAAAAACAGGAGTTCTGATAGTGCCGGGGACTCTGCCATTGGCGCAACAATGAAATATACCTAAATTGAAGGATTACTTTCCGCTAATTTTTTCTTCTCGATAGTAGGCTTAGCTGTATCGATTGTATAATTGCCGAAACCAAATTGTAAGCTGATTTGTTTCTGTTCAGAACAGGGACGATCGTGCTATTCACGGCAATGCGGGGTCATGGAGTAGCGCCCCCTCTCATGTCTGGTTTTTACTTTTCTATGCATCGAGCTGTTCTGAGTGGATGTTTCCTACAAATCCTGAGGGCAGAAGGGTTGGTACTAAATACCCTCCCATGGTGTTTCGAAGTGCTGAGGAATATATGACCCAAGGGGTTGCGCGAATGGCCGCGAGACAATCGCGTAATTTAGGATTTCATCGACATGTATATATGGGGGTTTGAAAAAGAAAAAAACTAGTCCGGTCTGAATCCGGACTGCAGTTTACTCTTTCTGACATAATGTGCGCAGCCTCTGAATCTTCTGTTCCATAGATATCGTATGGGTGCCCCGCCAATATACTCTCTGACACCGGCTGCACTGCATAAACCTGTCAGCCGTTTGAACGACATGGCCCGGGACCAGTCTTTTTACCTCCTCAGGCAAACGGGCCGAAAGTTCCCCATTGCACCGCATGCATCGGGTAAAAGGCGCGAAGCTGGTGCAGAGATCGAAACGCCTGACTACCTCCTCGATCTGGCGTTGGGGGTCTGTTGAACGTATCCAATATCCATGTGTAACCGAACTGTGTTTCAGAATACCCTGATCGCGGGTAAGAATGATTCTTTTCTGTTCGATCGAAATGGAGATGATCTCAAGATCGGAAAGATCGTTGCGATAGCAGGAATCAAAACCCAACATACGCAGCAGGCGGCACAATGTGCCGAGGTGAACATCCAAAACAAATCTGGTGGTGCGCAGGGGTGAAGGATGGAGGTGTTGAATGGGAGTGACATCGAGCGATTCAAACACCGGATAGACGGCTACCCGTTCACCTCCCTGCAACCGGAAGGTGAAATCAACCGAATCGCCGTTTATAAGAATGAGGTCTATCTCGGTATGGGGCACTCCAATCGCCTCGATGGCATCTTTAACCGATGGCGTGCCGGAGAAATGGTACGGAAATGTTTTCTTACGTTTATGTTCGTGAAGAAAATCGTTTAACTCTTCGTAAAAGCGAAAAAAGGAGACCCTTGCATGCATAAATGCTAGAAAATCCTTACGTTTTTTTATCCACGATTACGTTTCCTCTAGACAACCGGCTCGATATGGGCCTTTTGGGCCGAGAAGGCCGGGGTACAGATACTCCAGTATTCGGTTTCTTTGTCTGAGGGGTTTGCATATCGTACGGTAGTCCCCGCAGGCACCCGGAGTGATTCACCCGCATGGATGATTATTTTCTCATCATTGACCATCGCCTGTAACGAACCTTTTATCACCAATGTGTACTCTGTAAAGGATGGCCTCTGAACCGGTTCACGCCATTTGGCAGGAGCGATCATGCGGGCGATACTGATCTTGTTCTCGTCAGAGCTTGACTCCCCGAAAAACTCCTCGATTATTTTCCCATCCGGTGAAGTGACTCCGGTTGGAAGACCCTGTTTTAACAGTGTGAGGTGTGCCATGGTACTATGCTCCTGAATAAGGTTGACCGGGTTAGATTTTGTGCCTGCATTACCGTTTTTCGGCGGTAAATCTCCCGGCTTTAATTTTCTGACATCTATACTCCACACTCTTTCATCTCTTCCGTCCTCCCGAGTCGCTTCGGTGGAAGGGCGGGAAGGATAAAGGGAGAAAAACCTGCGTTTCTATAATTTGTCTACCTGCTTTTTGTGTATTCTGTTTCTTCGATCTTTGTCCGTTGGTTCTACGGGCTGCCGTAATTTTTATCTGGGTTTAGTCAAGTTTAAAAACGATACCAATTGCCACTCGAGGATACACGGTGTTTTTCTCAAGGGTAATTTCATCCCCGAAAACCTCTCTGCTTCCCTCACGGAAAGTATACGCCGAGCCGACCTCAAAGATTAAACCGTTATCGGCTTTTGACCCGAAATACCATCGTGAACCAAAGGATATGGTAGGGAGCACCAGATGGTCGACAACGGGAAGGTAGACGGCCGCAAACGAAAAATAGAGGTCCTTGTCTTTGTCGGATGTCAGATGGAAATTTAGCGCGGCATCCGCACCCCCTGCACCAATACCAAACTGCAGACCCAGATTGCGGGAAAGGCCATATTCAAAATCGATACCCACCGGAGAGCCGCCGAACAGAATACCCGCGGACAAAATTCGTGAGCCTTTATCAAAACCCAAATCAAGTGTTTTTTCAGGCTGCAGTTCCCCCACCGCTTCATCACCCATGACCAGCGCAGCGATGAGGCATAACAGCGCCGACATCCTGGCAAACAATCGCATACTTCACTCCTTTTACAGACTAGTGAATAAGGTACTAATTGCCAAACTTTTTACCTGACTTGAGCAGATCTCGGTGAGAGAATCGCACTATACGGTGTTTCCCTGGCAATTGTGCGAATCGCCGCGAGAGAATCGTTCGATTCAGGTTATAATTTTTTACCAAAGACCACCATCGATGAGCCGTCGGAAAGAAACTCCGAGATTGCGCCTTTTTTCCTGTAGCCGCGAGCCGCATAAAAAGAACGGGCATCATCGAAATCGGGGTGGTCGTATGTCTCGATAAACATCTTTGTAAAGCCAAGCTTTCGGGCATGATGTTCAATCCGATCAAGTAGTTTCCGTCCCCAACCTCTGCGCTGCAGAGCCGGTGCAATAGCAAACCAGGCCAACCAGACATTTTCGGGTGGTCCCCATATGTAATGATGCAGACCGATTATTCCTGAAATGGTGTCCTTTTGCCGCCACACCAGATAGTACCGCCCATCGTCCAGCCCGGCATCCCGGCAGTCAAAATGATAATCGATCGTCCTGCGTGCCCACCGCGCCTCATCCTCGTTCATAGCCTCTGCGATAAGCCGCACGACATCGTCAGTATCCGTTCTCTGCATGGAAACTACCTGCATGATACCCTCTTTTATATCGGTGGCTGTTGTCGCAATTTTTTTTTCTCGCTGTGTTGCCGTTTCTTCTCCAGACGCGCCTTCCGGGATGCGGCCGTGGGTTTTGTAGCCTTTCGACGAGCGGGCTTTTTTGCCGCACTCGCAATAAGCCCTGTAAGCCTGTTACGGGCATCCTGCCGGTTTTGCTCCTGTGTCCGAAACCGTTTCGCCTCGATAATGATCTCTCCCTCCCGGGTAAGTCTTTTGCCGGCGATTTGAAGCAGACGCCGGCGGGTCTCATCGGGAAGAGATGGAGAGTGTGCTGCATCGAAACGAAGCTGAACCGCGGTGGACACTTTATTTACGTTTTGTCCGCCCGGACCGGAGGAATGAATAAATTCCTCCCGAAGCTCATCTTCTCCAATAATTATGTCCGCTGTAGGCTGTAGCATAGAAATAGTAGCGCCTTTAGGCCTTGTCGTTTTTTATCTGAAAAATATGACAGGGCGCATATGGTCACAAAATGACAAAAGCAACCCTTATGCCGAGAAGAAGAAATGGTAGCTAAATTGAGCGGTTTTGAATGATAATTGGCGTCATTCCAAGACTGCTGAAGCCCATGTGCTTCAAAAAATTATTCGAATCATCGAGAGAGAATCGCACATTTTTTTATGTATCCAGATCCTCGAATTGGAAGCATTTGGTAGTGCATCTGCAGAAAATCGGAAAGAAAACGGCTGTTACAAATAAAAGTAAAAAGAAGATGATAAAAAGTCTCAGGCAACTCGACCGGTTTTGAATGACAATTACGTTCGGGAAACTATGAGAGCAGATAGATACATCTGCTCTGATAATCCAATACTTACCTTTTTAAGCCCATATCTGAAAATTGCATAGATTCTTCCTCGAAAAAGAATCTATCTGCAAAAGCCGGCTTAAGCTTGTCAAACCAGATGGCTTCCGGGTCGTACTTGGCAAAAAAAGGCTTTCCTACCCAGTCGGGATCGCGTCCCTGCAGAAACTGAAGGACAAAAACCTTCTGATTCAGTACCTCGGATACTCCCAATATCTGGACCTTGCCGGGAGCTGCCGACATGCTCGGTCCCCGTACGGTTCGGGCGATTCCGCTGACACGCTGATATGCCTTTCGGTAGATATCCCAGGCACGTTCCAGTGATACGGCGAAATACTCCTGCGCGCCGGTATCACGGGCAATAAACATGTAATAGGGTATGCAGCCCAGTTTGACCTGCTCCTTCCACATCTCTCTCCAGTCGTGGGAGTTGTCATTGATATTCTGCATCACCGGTGACTGCGTGCGAATCTGTGCTCCGGTATTACGAATGCGTCGAATGGCTTGTCGTACAGCAGGCGTTTGAAGCTCTTGTGGATGATTGAAATGAGCCATGAAGGCCAGGTGGTAGCCTTTTTTGACAATCTGTTCGAAGAGTCGCAGCATATCGTCGCTGTCAGTGTCGGAAAGATATCTGTATGGCCAGTAAGCCAGCGATTTTGAGCCGATTCGTATGGTCTGAATGTTAGATATCTTCTGAGTGAGAAAAGGCTGAAGGTACTTCTCGAAGGTATGCGCAGCCATCACCATGGGATCTCCCCCGGTAAACAGTATATCGGTTACTTCGGTATGTTTTTTTACATATCGCGCAAGCAGATCCGACTCTCTCATGGCAAACTTCAATCCGTCTACCCCCACAAACTGGGGCCAGCGGAAACAGAATGTGCAGTAAGCGTGGCAGGTTTGACTGTTACTGGGAAAAAACAGGACAATTTCCCTGTATTTATGCTGCATTCCAGCCAGCCTTTGACCATCGAGCATGGGAACATTTGAGGTTTGTCCGGCAGGATGAGGATTAAGAGAAAAACGTATATGGTTTGCCCGAGAGGCGATCTGCTGACTGTTCTGCTTTTGAGAGAGGACACGTTCCATCTCCCTGAAATGGGCAGGTGAAAGCATATCTTTCTGGGGGAAGGTGAGCTGATATATGGGATCTTCCGGTATATTGTTCCAATCAATAAGCTCTTCTATGACATAGTTGTTTACCTTGAACGGCAGAACGTTTCCAACAACCTCGATTGCATGTCTATCACTGGATGAGAGGCGTTGCAGCTGGGAAATCTGATTGAAATTACGGACAGTATATACTTGGAACTTTTTAAAATCATACATAAGCAATTACAGACTGGTTTAGTTAAAAGGTCATCATGTTCTTATCGAATGGAACTATGATAAGAATATCGACTGCAGGTTGGTTTTAGTAAGCGGCTATGCCAAAAACGATAAGTATGTTAGAAAATAGTCTATGGGACACGGTTCATTCACCTTTCAGAGCGCAACGGATGGTTTGCGCCAGCTCTGCTATCCTGAAAGGTTTCTGCAGATATGCATTGATCCCCATCTCCAACGCATCTTTTTCGTCTACATATTTACTGTAGCCGGTACACAGTATTATAGGAACCGAGTCTCGTATCGCCCGAATCTTTTGTGATAGTTCGAATCCGGACATCCGCGGCATCGTCTGGTCTGTTATCACAAGATCAAAGGAATGGGGAGAATTTTTGAAAGCTTCAAACGCCTCCGTGCTTTCTCCAAAAGCGGCAACCGAATAGCCGAGCTGATTAAGCAGCTTACATACCGCTTTTAGCATTATCTGCTCATCATCCACAAAAAGAATCCGCTCTTTTCCTCCAACAACAGCAAACTCGCAGCGTTCATCCTGAGTATCGGTATTCCCGGATACGGGTAAATATACCCGGAATGTCGTGCCGACACCCCGCCGGCTATCGACGGTAATGTTTCCTCCATGATTCTTTACGATACCAAATACAACCGCCAGTCCCATTCCTGTGCCTTCGCCAGATTGCTTGGTGGTGAAGAAGGGCTCAAATATGCGAAGCAGATCCTTTTCATCTATTCCACAACCGGTGTCAGAGATTGAGAGGACAGAATATCCCCCGGGAGGGCTGCTGCCTATTCGGCCTTCGAAAGCGGATGCTATATGCAATTCCGATAACCTGATGCTCAGCTCCCCCTTGCCTTTCATCGCATGTGCTGCATTGGTGCACAGGTTTAATACTATCTCATGAATATGCGTGGGGTCAGCCATCACAGGCCGTGCCTCATCGCTGAGTTCGCTTGTGATCTCAATGGTAGTTGGTATGCTTGCTCTCAGTAACTGAATGACCTCTTGGATAATTGGTCTGAGGTAGTGCGGCTTTTTCAGATTAGGGCTGTTTTGACTGAAGGTAAGAATCCGGCTGACAAGTTTCCTGGCTCGTTCGGCTGCTTCAAGTATTCTGTCTATGTACTCCGCTACCGTGCTTCCACCGGCTACTTCCCAGCGAGACATCTCCGCATAGCCGATGATGCCGCCAAGGATGTTGTTGAAGTCATGAGAAATGCCGCCGGCAAGAGCACCAATTGCCTCCATTTTTTCAGATTGACGCAACTGTTTTTCCAGCTGAATCTCCCGGGTAATATCTCGGCTGACAGTAACATAATTCACCACTTTACCATGCGCATCCCGGACCGGCGAAATAACTACTTCTTCGGTATAAAAAGTTCCATCCTTTTTTTTATTCACCATTCGACCGCTCCAGATTTCGCCCCGAAAAAGGGTCTCCCATATGTCCTGGTAGAATTTTTCATCATGTTTCCCGCTTCTCAGCGAACGAAGTTTGTTTCCAAGAATTTCCTTTTTTGAATATAAGGTGATTCTCTCGAATGCGGGATTAACATATTGAATCGTTCCTTGAGTATCGGTGATCATGATTACTTCCGCGGCCTGTTCTATTGCCATCATCAGCCGCTCCCGCTCTTCATTTGCCTTTCTACGTTCGGTTATATCGGTGATAAAGCCTTCGATTATAAAAGATCCGTCATCTTTGTATTGGCTTATTCGGGCATTCAAACTTAACCATATGAGTGAATCATCCGCGGTTCTGGCCTGGTATTCAAAATTCTCGACATGTCCATATTTTTGAAGCAGTTCAAGGAGTTCGGCTCTTTTGGCAGGATCTGCATAATGCTGGCGGGCAATATCGACGTACCGGGATATCTGACGGGGGTGATCCAGGTGGAGCGTTCTGGCCAGTGCCGAATTGATCTGAAGAGGCTTACCATCCGATCGGGTACGAAAAATACCGGTTGGGGCGTTTTCAAACAGGATTCGGTATTTCTTCTCGCTATCAAGAAGCTTCTGCTCTGCTTCTTTGCGTTCGGTTATATTGCGCATGATTGCAGTTATGCCGTGAACGTTTCCCGCGTCGTTGATGTGGGGGCTCAAAGACATCTCCACCGGCACAACTTTTCCCCGGATTGTTTTGAGATACGTTTCGATGCCGCATATTGTTCTTTTCTGCAGAGTTTCCCGAAGTATTGCACGATGGGCATTCAGCTGGTCGGAAGGACAAAAGTCCAGGACAGATTTTCCAATGGCCTGCCTGGCCGTGCAGCCCAGGATTTCCTCCGCTCCGCGATTGAGAAACGATATGTTGCCCTCCGGATTAACGGTAATGAGCCCGTCGCCGGTGATATCCGCCGCAGGCAAACCGGATAGTATCACGTTCGCATCTGTATGAGTGGTGCCCTGCTTTATTCTGTTGAGATGATATCCGATATCCTCAGACAATTGGCTCAGAAGATCCCGCGTCTGATCATTGAAACTAAACTTATGCCGGAAAGTAAGGCACATGAAGCCGAAGCAGTGTGGCCCATAGGTGAGTCGGGCAGTAAAATCACACGTATCCTTACAATTTATGGATATCGGGCATCGAGCGCACCCCTTTGCGAGATAGTCGATCGAAGACTCCGGATCGTCGGAAGGGTTGCTCAGACATTTCAATGGGAGTGACGTCCTGAGCTGATCGGGAGAAAGTGTGGAGGTCTCGGAACCATCCGAGTGAAGTGAGATTAAAAGGTCCTTCTCCATCTCACCAATCAGTGCCTGTTTGCATCCCGCGGTTTTTACCAGCAGACCGCAAGCACTCTGGAGTATGTCTTTCTCGTTGGTTTTCCGGCTGATCAATCGGGTGATTGCATATGCGGCAGAAAGAATCCGATTGTTCTGTTCAAGAATGTCTATTTGCATGGGATGAGACATGAAAATCTCAGGCTACTCCTTGCAACGATTCACTGTTTTTCGATAGTGCTTGATTTAAACCCGTATCCTACGTGAATGGTAACCAGGGATAATGTTACTGATCATTAGACCAGTATGATTCATAAGTATATCTTTCCGATACTGTGGAAGCAATTACGATATGAGGTTTTTTCTTTTTTTGAGCGGATCACCTTTTAAACACGCAATTCATGATGCGCGAATCATCCACTTAGAATCGGTCATTTTTAGGTTAGTGATTGCTGAAGTTCTTATGCTCCAGAGATAGTATGAAACGCCGCCGCGGGATCTCTTGATATAGAATGAAAACGGTTTGATGAAAAAAAAAGAACGGTTGTCTATTACCGGGGTTATATTTACTCTTCTACATTTCCAGTGTTTACTTCTTTATCATCCCGAGGAAAATTTTTGCTTTAGGATTTCGATTAATGTGTGTCTCAATTAGAAAACTGACCAGCTTTTCACTGGCAGTAGCGCTCCTTTTTGCGAACTGCTCTACTGTCAGACATGTTCGACCGCTCAAAACCGGCCAGCAGCAGGTGACGCTGAGCCTGGGAGGGCCGATAACGGAAGTCGGTAAGAGTTACCTGCCACTGCCCCTGCTGGGAGTCGGGTATACGTATGGGCTGAGAGAAAACCTCAGCCTGGAAGGCGGGCTTGGGGTGACCAGCCTTCTGTTTGGTATCATGCAACTGGATGCCGGTTGTAGCTTTTTTCCATTTAAGGCAAACGGCTGGGTGCCGGGAGTATTTATTTCACCGAGGTTTTTCCTGATCACCGATTTTGAGAAAGAAAGCCTGCGTTTGTTTCCCGATCTGGATTTTGGTGGGTATTGGGAATACAAACGTCACTATTTCTATCTGGGATTGGAGAGCTGGTTTGAGATACATTCCGACAGAAGCGATGGAGTCGAGCAGAAACATCACTGGCTTGCAGTACCGTTTCTGGGTTACGGAATAGAAAAAAACAGATGGAGCTTTCAGCTGGAAGCCAGAGTCTACACTCCAAATCTTGAAAACACCGGAAGAGCTACCAAAAACATCGGAATCGGGGACAATGGCATTTTAGGGGTGTTTCTTGGGGTAAATCGCCAGTTTGGAGGACGTGATGAGTAAACCGCCTGTGGTGATGACTGCATGTATGTGCATGTTTGTAGTTGGTTGTCTGAGTCTCGATCCATTTCTATTCAAAGGTGAAGAGATCTCGGAGTATTCATATGACGGCTACACCGGGAAAGCCGAGTGCTCCGATGTGCTGGATTCGCTGGGGCCGATAGAGAATGACCATATTCATGAGATGGAAATAAGCAGCGGAGATGGAAAGATTTGCGGCGTGCTTATAAATGAAACATCTGCACTGAGCCAAAACGATACGGCCATATTGTACTTTCATGGCACCGGTCCGCATAACGACTACTACTGGCCGCGTGCGCGCCTGCTACATGCCACCGGCTATCCGGTATTGATGATCGACTACCGGGGGTATGGCAGAAGCGATGGAGAGCCGACCGAGGATGGCATATATACTGACGGGTACGCGGCGCTGGCTTTTCTCAGAGACAGTCTGGGAGACCCCGCGGTTGTGGTTTACGCTTACTCACTCGGCTCGCTTGTTGGCTGTGAAATTGCGGCGGGAGACCAAAGTGGTCGCATCCTGTCACTTATCCTGGAAGCACCGATTGGCTCTGTGGAGACCATGATCAAGGATGCCTCGTATATCGATCTGCCCGGCTCCTATGTGACTACCTACTCGGGAAATAATGCCGAAAAGATCAGGGCGGTGGACGTGCCGCTTCTCTGGATGCATGGCACGGAAGATGAAACCCTTGCTCTCGAGACGAATGGCCGCCGAGTCTGGAACAACTATTCAGGAGCTGAGGGCTATAACTTAATAGTAGAGGGAGCTGGACACCGGACCATTCCCTCGAAAATAGGGTATTGCGAATACTGCTCGATACTTGCCGCATTTATTGCCGGAGAAGGGATTTAGAGATACGAGAGGCGAAGCCTGAAAGCGCCTTGGCCCAAAAAAAGGTTAGAGGTTAGAAAAGATTATTAAAACTCCACATTCAGGTATGTAGATTGCAAGCTCTCAAAATAAATTCTTTGTCTGACATTCTGTCCTGCGTATTTCGGCCTCTCCCGTTTCGGCAATAGACTGGAAGCGGACAGGGTAGGAGAAAAGAACGTTTTTTTGTCGCTTTTTTTTGTTCCACTCGTCTTCGATCTGTCTGGTTTTTTATCATTCCGGCTCTGCCGGACTCGGTGCTTTATTCTTATCTGATTTTGTGATCTTTGATCCTTGAGGTTCCGTCTTTTAGCCACCCGGTTTGATGTCTATACCTTTTAATTGAGGAGCGGGTATGATTTATTTTACCGGTAAGGGAGCGGTCCGGTGGATGGTTTTCACGGGGGGCCTTCTATCGGCACTGTTTTTCTCCTGTCAAAACGAACAGCTTTCCGCAAAGAAAAATCCCCGCCGTGATACAGCTGCAGAAAAAAACACCATAAATATCGATCCAATGGCTCGCATCGGCGGGGACATGCGGGAGCTTGCGATTGATCTGCTTAACTATCATGCATGCAGGCGCCTGAAGGATCGAATATTCGCACTTTCGCAAAAACAGGGAGCTTCCGGTGGCACCGGCAAGACGCCATCGGTGGGAAACTTCTGGATTCGAAGCTGTTCTACCACGCAGATAGATTCTCAGCATGTGCAAGTAGCCATATCGGGCATCGGATGGCGATGGTTGTCGAGGAAAAAAACTCAGGCTGGTGCTGAATTCGAGCTTGACGAAAATGTAAAATTTCAGGTGGATGTTTCCACCACCGGCACCGTTGACCTGGCGTATGATCAGAAGGAAAAGATTGCAACGGGATATTTCGTCCCCACCGATTCCGTGGATGTCACCATTTCGGTGACCGGTGATCTGGATATTGAAACCGAAGAGATCTGGTCATCGATTGTGGGAACAGCGGCGGATGTGGTTGGAGCAGCTCCCGAGGAGCGCGCAGAGCAGGCGATAAAGAAAAAGGGTGCACGTCAGCTGAAGGCGCGGCTGGATCACGGCATGAGCGTAATCGTCGATTTGTGTACCGGACAGCGATATGCCCGTTTCGGTACTTTTCCTCCCGGGCAAATACCTCAGGCTGCAAAGACCGATGAGAAAATAAATTTCCAGGCAAACAGTCCGGCTATTCTGTACCGCAATTCACTGGTGATGAGTGGGCCCTATGATACCAATAATCCGCTGATTGCCTACGTGGAGGTCGATTCAGGAAACCCTGTAATTGCACGATGGGTTTGCTCATACAATGCCGAGAAGATAGCGGAGGCATATGTGGGCAACGATTCGATTCCCGGCGTTGAGCCAATTGATAAGCAGATCGTCAGCCAGGGAAAGCCGATAACGATGCGTGCAGATACCGGCCTGAAATGTCCTGTGGTGCTTATGCTGGAGCCGGCGGCTCAGGACACCACACCGACGCATCTTCTATATCGTGTGTACTACGAAGGTGACGTTAGAAAACCGCTGGCAGCGTGTCAATAAGGCCTGTTGCCGCCTGGACGGGACGGGAGAACGGAGGGAAACAAACCCTTATTTGTCTGTGTTTTCGAGCTCTTATGATGATCCTTTATCCTTATTTCCTGGCGTTGCCGAATTGGGCAGGTGTGAGAAACGGAGCTTTCAGTGTCAAACGAGCAAAAGAGACAAGACCGTAATCATAATAAGCAGAAGTATCAGTTCAACATTGAGCCGCAGGCTAAGTTTAATATCGTGTTTGTCACGTTGATGGGATCATCAGGTACTTTAGCTGCGGTTGCATATCCCGTAAACTCTGTTCCCATACTGATCGGCTCGATGGTTATCGCACCGGTGATGCCACCTCTGGTCTTGACGTCTATCGGACTGGCCAATGCAAATTTCAGTTCCGCGCTGAAGGGGCTTGCTATAGCTGTTGCCGGTTTGACCATCGCTTTTGCCTGTGCCGTGGTGACCACCTGGCTTCTCAATGCCACGGGGGTAAGTACCGCTCAGGCGAAAACATCACAACTGCTTATCGAACGGGTAAATCCGGGATGGTACAGTGTGGTCGCGGCATTTGCCGCCGGCATCGCCGGCGCACTGGCTGTTTCTCATCAGAAACAGGATACGCTGGTGGGTGTGGTAGCATCCATTGCTCTGGTTCCAACCGTTGCCGCAGCGGGTATTTCAGCGCTGAGCCGTGACTGGAAAAGCGTAACCGGCGGACTTTTGATGCTGCTGCTCAATATTTGCATGATAGTTTTCATGGGATGGCTGGTGTTTAACTTTTTCAGCCGTAAAGGAGAGTAGAGTGGAGAGTAAAACCGCCCCCATGCACATCCACACGAGGGCGATTTCTCTATCATCATAGGTCAAGACCTGCTCATACCACAGCTTCCGCCTTCTGGCGAAATCTTTCGATTGGGTGTTCGCCCTCAGATTCGTAGCGATAGTCGTGTCCTTTCTGCCTGATATGCTCATCAATAACTTTGAGACTCGGGACACCGTCAGTGTTGACCATCGATTGATAGTGCCAGTACCGATGATCCTTCGGTAACTCGGACGCCAGTTTATATTCTGTTCCATCAGCGGTGAAATCGAGCTGATTGGTAATGATATCTCTGACGTATTTCTTGTTAGGTTCAAACTTCACCAGCTCCGGCATATCCTCAGGAATAATCTGTTCCGGATCCTTTCCGGTGTGCTTTTGATAAAGCCCCGCGGCAGTCTTCAGATGCTCGATTTCGTCGGACAGATGCTGCTCCCAATGGCCCTTGATTCGCGAGTCTGTCTCATACTGCATACAGGAATAGTACATGTAGCATTCTGTATACTCATGCAGCAGCAGACGGTCAAACCAGGTGGCAGTAGGATCCGCCAGCGATTCGTAATGAGATACATGCTGCTCCTCGATCATGGCAATTTCCTGATAGAGCCCCCGGCCGATCGGATCGCTGAGTGTCGGACCGACATTCATATAGAAATTCATGGTCTGCTGCTCGCCGGACACGATAACCTGGATGTGAAGCTTTGTCAGCATATCGGCGGTATTGAAATTGACTGGATTGCGTGGCGAGTCGAAAGGGTGACGGTGTTCCGAGGAGGTCGGACGTCCTGGGAAAATTTCGGTGTACCCTCCGCAGATGGCTTCGGCCGAACCGCCCTGCATGTCAAGAAGATTGGCATAGCGGTAGAGGTGGTCGAAATCTTCCAGCAGCGCGAAGTCGAGTGCCGCCTTCACCTGCGGGTCGGGCTCCGTCCGGGCAAGCCACGCTGTCAGATCGACTGCAACCTGTTCGTAGCCGATTGTGGTCTCCAGGGGGGATTCGTTGCCAGGGGAAAACCAGTTGATCATCTTCTGCTGCTGCTGTTCTACCCTTCTGCCCGAGCAGAGGACCCGCTTTAGTTCCGGATCCCGGGTGTGACGGGCCATCTGGTGCAGAAAAAGCGCCGATTCAACCTCGATACCATTCATCAGAATAATTCTGGTTCGGGTATACGGATCGACACTGCTTTTGTCATAAGGCTTGACATTGAGAGAGTCCCAGTTGCGAAACTGCTTCTCCAGTGGCGTACCACTCTCTTTCAGGGGGTTAAATGCCATTCATCGCCTCCTTAGGTGTGAAAGTAAGATTAAAAAACAGGTGAGTCGTAGACTGGTAAAGATAATTCGAATCGTTAATTTGTAAATCTACGATCCAAAAGTGTGGAGTCGCTTTGAATCCTGCAAAATCTAAACCAGAAAACAGACGAAACGAATGAGGAAAACCAAAGCGTACCAGGGCCGATGTGGCGGGGCAAAACATGATGTGTTTGAAAATGGGCCTGCATGTAACTTTCATTTTTGAGTATCAATATGCATCGTATGAAAAAAGGCTGCCCCACCGTTTTTTTTTGCGCCTGTATCAGCTCGGGACTTATTGTTCCTGAATTCGGCAAAGCAGGGGAATCAAGTAAAAAAGATCAGGAAAGGAGAAACAAACATACAGACCGCTAATACGCCAAAGGACGTGCTTTGCCCCTCCTTTCGTCCAGTAATGCTTCAGCAGGAGGGGATGGAAATGATAAAGGATGTGGGGTAAAGGATTCCAAGGTATCTTTATTGCATAACATCAGATAGCCTCTATAAAACAGATCACACACTAATCCTGGAGGGGAAGATGAAAGCTGTCGTATTTCATGGTATCGGCGATATTCGTCTCGATGATGTCAGTGAACCATCCATTCAGCAGCCTACCGATGCAATTGTCAAGATCACCGCCAGCGCTATCTGTGGAACCGATCTGCATATGATCCGGGGAACTATGGGACCTATGAAGCCGGGTACCGTTCTGGGACACGAAGCCGTCGGGATTGTGGAGCAGGTCGGGGAGATGGTTCGTAATGTAAAAGAAGGTGATCGGGTGATAATTCCCTCCACAATAGCCTGCGGGTACTGTGCATACTGTCGAGCAGGCTACTATGCACAGTGTGACACGGCTAATCCCCATGGTAAACGTGCGGGTACTGCATTTTTCGGTGGCCCTCAAAGCACCGGCCCCTTCGATGGGCTTCAGGCGGAAAAGGCCCGGGTGCCGTATGCCAATGCGGGACTGGTGAAAATCCCCGATTCGGTAACTGACAAGGATGCAATCTGCCTCTCCGACATTTTCCCGACCGGCTACTTCGGGGCCGATTTGGCAGAGATTGCGCCTGGCGACACCGTTGCGGTGTTTGGCTGTGGGCCGGTGGGGCTATTTGCGATAAAATCGGCGATGCTGATGAGCGCCGGACGGGTACTGGCAGTCGATCAGGTCGAAACCAGATTGGAGATGGCTCGAAATGCCGGTGCGGAGATTATCGATTTCAGCCGGGAGAATCCTGTGGAGACCATCCTGGAGCTGACCGGAGGAATAGGTGTCGATCGTGTCATAGATGCGGTCGGGGTCGATTCGCAGCGGCCGCAATCCGGACCGGCAGCTCAGAAACTCGAGGGAGAGAAACAGCATTTCGAACGGGAGCGATCGCAGCTTGCTCCCGAGCAGCATCCGGAAGGAGAAAACTGGATACCGGGAAGTGCCCCATCACTGGCTTTGCAGTGGGAGGTGGAGGCACTGGACAAAGCCGGAACGCTTGCAATTATCGGGGTGTATCCGCAAACGGTTCATTCCTTTCCGATTGGTCTGGCGATGAATAAAAACCTTACCATCAACATGGGTAACTGCAATCATCGCAGGTACATACCCGATTTGCTAGAGCTGGTCACCGGAGGCATCGTTGAGCCCTCCGAGATGATCACCGAAATAGCTCCGCTTATCAGTGTAATCGATGCCTACAAGAGCTTCGACCTGAGAAAAAATGGTTGGGTGAAGGTGGAAGTGGTACCAGGACACCGGGGTTGAACTGCCATGCGCATGTATGCAGGACCGGGGTGCATGGCTATTAGACGCAGAATCGAGGAAGAGTTTACCTTTCTCGATTCTCCAAATACAGAATTTTTTGATTAAAAATCAGAAATCTTCCGATTTGTTGCGATGCCCTTCTTTTTCATACGTTTAAGGGTGACAAGCAAAGTGTTATGCGCAAATGCTCTACAGCATCTTCCCACCCCCAGTCTTCGTAGCAGGGTAATCGGGGAGCTTAATCGGGTTGCCCGTATCGGGGGAAGAATCGTTATTACCACCCACAATTATTCCGAAGGTAAAAAGAAGATGGGATGGCGAAAAGAGATGGAAAACATCGGCAGTTTTTCCGGTCCGGTGCAATACATTTATCGATTTGAATCGGAGGAGTTTAAAGAATTTTTGTCTGAAATTATGATGGTGGAAAGCGTGACGGGGGTTGGCTTCTCCATACCGTGTCCCTTTCGATTAAAGCGCACGGGAGTGTATTACGCGATGGATTGGACATTGGGGCAGTTTCGCCGCTGTGCGCCCTATGGTCACATGCTTCTGGGACGATGCATCGCCAGGTAATCTCTCGAGGCTCGCAGGTGGCGGCAAAAATTACCACTCGCCTCCCGCGGCCGTTTCCATATCAATCGTTGCCTCATATCTTTTTCTGTGATCCCGGCACGCAAAAAAATATTTAGGTGATAATAAGTACATCCTATCCCTAATCATTTAGTTATATTTAGGTTTAGATAGTGGGATTTATTTGCACAGCGTGATCCCATTACTGCATACCCATTCTTTTACTTTCGATGCCGTTTCTTTCGTGAGATGGGATGCCAAGCCTGATAAAATAGCTTCATTGGTTTGAGTTTGGTCCGGAAACCTAATTTTAGCGGTAAAACACGTTTAACTTAATAATGAAGGGAGTTGATCATGGTTAAGCATTCACGCCATCTCCGCTCAGGTGCTTTCGCAGCGGTCGTTTTTCTTTTTGCGCTGACGACTGTCGCGGAGGATAAGTTCGATGGATTCATAAAGGAAGGCGCATACGATAAAGCAGTCGAGTATGCGGAGAAGAAGTTGGACGCCGATTCACGAACAATTCCCATTTGGGTTGGGTTAGCCACGGCATATCGTAAGATCGGGCAGGATGATAAAGCGATTGATGCCCTTAAAGCTGCTCAGAAAGTTAACCCCAGTGATCCGCTCATTTATATGGAATATGCCGATTTCTATTATGCAAAAAAGAAAGTATCCGAAGCACTGGAGAATTATCAGAAGACCTACGTGCTCGACCGTTCGGCCAGAGGTGCTACGGGCATTGCTGTCTGCGCGGCCCGCCTCAAGGACTGGGATAAGGCACGTGATGCCGCCGAGTCCGCCGTAAATCTGGACAGTACTGTGTATGAGCCGCGCCTTATCCTCATCGACTTGTATATGGAAGATGGCCTTTATGCCGCGGCCGCCGAGCAGCTGCAATATGTTGTCAAAAAGCATGATTCGGAGCCAAAGTTCTGGAAACAGCTGGCGCTTTGCTACGACTCCACCGGTAATACGGCGGGGCTTGCTAAGGCTGATGAGAAAATCGTGGCGCTGGATAAAAACAATGTCCCCTCACGAAATCGTCTCGCGCAGCATTTGCTGTCACAGAAGAAAACCGACAAAGCATATGAACTATATAAAGAGATAGCTGTGCTGACACCCAATGATCCCAAACCATTTGAGCAACTCTACCTTATCGCCAAGTCAAAAGACAACTCCAAAGACGCTACCTTATATCTAAAAAACTATCTGCTTCTGGATTCGACCAATGCTTCATATCAGAAACAGTTGGGTGACCTTCTATATGAAGGTAAGAATGCCGATGAGGCACTGGATGCATACAGAATGGCCTTGAGGCTCGACCCAGAGGTTAAAGGCATTTATAAAAAATATGCCACAATCGTTATCGATAAGAAGCTTGAGGATGAGGCTATATCTGTGATTACCCGTGCTGTTGAGGCAAAAGAGGCTGACGCCGTGATGTTTACGGCATTGGGAGACATATACAAGAAAAGAAACAAACATGGCGATGCCATAAAGATGTATGAAGAGGCACTGAAAACAGATGTTAAGAATCTCGCTCTTCTCAACTCTCTGGCGGAGACACAGGCACTTAATGGTGAGCTGAAAAACGCCGCTAATACCTATCAGCAGATTGTGCTGCTCAATCCGGAAGCTGATCAGGAATTCAGGCAGCTGGGTGATCTGAACAAGAAACTTGGCAAAGAAGATAACGCCATAGAGGCCTATAAGAAATATCTGGCCAAAAAGCCCGATGACTTCCAGGTCGCGCGTACGGTTGGTATGTATGAACATGAGAAAAAACAATATGATGAGGCAATAAAATACCTGACAAAGGTAAAGGATCAGAAACTTCATTCTGTCGCATACCTGGTTGCTCTTGCGGATTGCTACTTCAAATCGGAAAAGTATAAACAGGCAGCCGAGCAGTTTGCACTGGTGATCGGCAAAAAGCCCGATCAAAAGGTGCTGCAGGACATACTCAAACCGCTCGGAGAATCATACGAAAAAATCGGGCAGCATATTAAAGCTGCTCAGGCATATGATCAGTATGAAATGCTTCCGGGAATCAGCGATGCGGATGTCGCTTTCAAACGGGCTAACCTTCGCGAAAAAACCGATGAGAGCGGGGCCGTTGAGATCTATGAGAAAAACACTACAGCCTATCCGAAAGATTTCCGCAATTTCATGCGACTGGGACTGATCTGGTCCAAGGAAAAACAAAATCTTTCCAAAGCAGCCGGAATGCTGGAGAAGACAACCGCACTGGTTGACACAATTCCTGAGGTCTGGAAGACGTTGGGGGACATATACGGAAAGCTTAACAGGGCAGACAAGGAGCTTAGTGCATATCAGAAATTTCTGGCACTCAAGCCCCAGGATATTGAGGCCAGCAAACGGGTCGGTCTAATACTTTTGGATAAAGGCAATGTCTCCGATGCAATTATAAACCTGGAGGTGGCTCTCACGGGCGCCTCCGATGATGTGGAGGTGATCCTGGCTCTGGGAGAGGGATATATGAAAACAGATCGCCCTGAACAGGCCGCACAGACTCTGGCAAAGGCGAAAAAAATAAAACCCGGGGATGTTACCATTCGGCTTGCACTTCTTAAGGCATATGCGGCGGCGGATATGAAGGCCAATACTACAAAGGAGAAAAAAGAGCTTGCAGAGCTTGACAAGAGCATCGTGGAGAAGGACAGTAAAAATGTCGATTCCCGTCGTCGTCTGGCACAGTATGCCCTCGAAAATAACGATCCAAAAACCGCTTACTCTCTCTATCAGGACCTTTCCACGCTGACTCCTGAAGATACGATGGTTTTCAAACGTCTGTTTATGATTGCCTCGAAAAGTGATAAGAAAAAGGAAGCTGTAAAGTATCTGAAAGATTACATAAAGCTGGATTCGACCACTTCCGGAGCTTACAAGAGTCTGGGAAACCTTCTGTACGAGCAGAAGGATATGGATGGGGCGCTGGATGCGTTCCGCCGGGCCGTTAAAATTGACCCCAAGATCACGGGGTTGTACAAAAATTATACCGATATCGTATTGCGGAAAAAGCTCGAAGATGAGGCTGTGGAGGTTATCCGGAAGGCAATATCTGCCGGAGAGGCGGAGACCAGTTCATATATTGCACTGGGTAATATTTACAGAAAACGGAAACAGTGGACGAATGCGATTGAGATGTATCAGAAGGCGCTTGAAATCGATACGAAAAATGTCGGCGTGTTAACATCGCTGGCAGAATGTCAATCTGCCGGAGGTGATACAAAGAACGCGATTATAACCTATGAGCAAGTCGTTTTGATAAACCCCGATGCTGTCTCAGAGCTTGAGAAGCTGGGTGACCTTCACATGCAGCAGAAAAATACAAGTAATGCCATAAGTAACTACAAAAAATATCTGAAGAAAAACAATAAGGACGATTCTGTCGCTAAGACTGTCGGTCTTTACGAATATGAAAAGAAGAAATATACAGAAGCCATACACTATCTTTCACTGGTTAAGGAAAAGAAGCTTCGCGACAGTGATTTTCTGACCGCTCTGGGGCTTGCGTTCTACCATTCAGGTGAGTTTGCGAAAGCTACGGAGATGTTGTCGGCTTTAGCAAACCAAAAACCATCCGTGGCGATACAAAAAGAAATACTTCGACCGCTTGCGGAATCCTACGAAAAGATAAGTAAACCGATCGAGGCGGCCAATGCCTATGAGCAGTACTCTTCCATAAAGGGAGTCAGCGACGAGGACGCGTCGTTTAAGAAGGCTTATCTGCGTGAAGAGGCCGACAGACAAAGGGCCGTTAAGATGTATGCTGAGAATGTGAAGCTGTTTCCCAAAGATCATCGTAATTTTCTTCGTCTGGGCCTAATATACTCGAAGGATAAAAATCAGCTGAAGAATTCGGCGAGTATGCTCTCGAAAGCGGCTACACTGGTTGATACACTGCCGGTCATCTGGCAGACGCTCGGTCGTGTACATGGTGGCCTCAAAAACACCGAATACGAACTCAAGGCATACAAGAAACTGCTTACTCTAAAGCCTCAGGACCTCGAGGCAAACAAGCGAGTGGGAATGATACTGCTCGAGAAGGGTAAGGTTAGCGAGGCGATAACAAATCTGGAAATGGCCCAGACGGCTGCTCCCAGGGATGTGGAATTGATGTTATTGCTTTCGCAGGGGTATGAGAAGACCAAGCGTCAGAAACAGGCAATAGATCTGCTGGCCAAGGCTAAGAAAATAAAAACCACTGACGACAAGATCCGTATGCAACTGTATAAATTGTACAAGCATATCGGGAAGGAAAAAAATGCTGAAGAGGAAATCAAGGGACTGATAGCTCTCACCGGCAAAAATGAGCATCGTCAAACCTACGCGGCTGACCTGATAGCCGATAAGCGCTATGATGAGGCACTGAAGCATGTCAAGGAGATAAGAGGGTCCGATCCCATGAATATTGAAGGTATGATGTTACTGGCTACCATTCAGCAGGCCCAGAACAAACTGAACGAAGCGATAGAGACATACAAGATGATCTCTTATGTCAATGAAGCCTATGCTCCGGCCCTGTCTGCACGCGGTGATGCGTACCTGAAACAGAATCAGCTCGGGCGGGCACAAAACTTCTACGAAAAGGCTCTTCAGGTCGACAGCAAGTTTGCCCTGGCGGAACTGGGGCTGGCCCGTGTTGCAAAAATGAAAAAAGATATCGCCAGCTATCAGAAACATCTGAATAAAGCAAAAGCTCTCGATCCTGAAAACAACCAGATTCTTACAGAGTTTAATGGCCATTGATGTGGACTGCTGCCGGGGCGTTTGATCGCTCCGGCAGTCTTGTCGTCCTTTCCCAAACCTCCTATGTTCTCGGGTAGAACCTTCGAAGCGTTTTCTCTTTGCTTAAGCCGATTAGATTCTATGTTCGGCACCCGTCCTCCGTATCACGTTCCGCTTCAGCGAGAGGTGATACGGAGGAGGAAAATCACTCCTTTTTAGCAAATTATTTATTTGTCTAATTGTCTTCTATCCGTTTTGGTTTAGCGTTACGAGTAACCCGGAGGGGCGAGTGACAGAAAAATCGAATCACAAATCTGTCCTATTTCAGACAATTAATCTGATTCTTGTCCTCCACATCCCGCTCCGCCTCATCTGCACGGTGGCAGGATGAAACGCCGGCTTTATGTATCATTCCACAGTTTCCTTTTGCCGGATGCCGGTTGGACCGAAGATTGCTCTAACAATATGTTGAAATCGTGTAATATTATGTTAGCAGTGCAGCAGATTCAGTTTCTGATCCCCGTTTTTACCTCATCCGGACGGGAGGAGGAGGAAATGGACCTTTTTTAATTGTATGTGTCCAGTGCTTTTTGTTCTCTATCATCCTTGTTATTTGGTATTGAACTCTCCGGCTTTGCCGGTCTCAGGAACACGGGTAGATAACAGATCTTCTGCGTCTGTGTGTATTTGTCTTATTGGTCGACAATCGATGTGAAGAGGGGCAGACTCTGTGGGAGCATGTCGGTTATCGAGTGGGAAGTCTTATGAAAAAGAAAGTCTTTATGGTTGAAGATCATAAACCGATGAGCTTGATTATCAAGATACTGATGAGAAAAAATTATCCCTCTGTAACGGAGTTTGGGGTGAGTGAAACCGCCGAAGAGGCACTTGAGAGGATCCCCTCCTTTAATCCGGATCTTCTTCTGGTTGATATCTCTCTGCCGGGCATAGATGGTATAGAAATGATTCGTCGGCTCGGTTCGATCTGCAATGAAATGAAAATACTGGTAGTTACGGGGCATGAAGTGGATCTGTATAGGAATGCCGCTCTTGAGGCCGGGGCCGATGATATCGTGTCCAAATCAGACAGCGAGAAGATGCTACATTCAATCGGCAAGTACCTCGAGCTATCCGAAAAACAGCATCCAAGAGAATAAAAAACCCGTTATCTCGAGGTTTTATGATACATCTTTATCATCTTCTCTGGATTCCTGCCGGTCTTGCGGTTGGTTTCCTGACACCGTTGCTTTTTGCCGAGCTGCTTGATCTGCCTCAGTACCTCTACTACCTGATCTATTTCATAATCGTCGGGATTTTCTCTGTTGCCTATGTGAAGAATACCCGCCTTAATCTGCAGGCTTTTTTGACTACTCATCTGGGATGGGCCATTGCGACGGGGGTTTTAGTTGGAATGGTGATGATGCAGGCTGTTTTGATGCGGCCGCAGACCGCAAAATTGGAGGGGATGTTGTTATGGTGGGAGCTTTTCTGGCGCGGTTTGGTCTATGGGGCAATAGACGGGATACTGTTGTTTGCGTTTCCCTGGCTGGTGGTGTGGAGAGCTTTCGAGGCCGGCAAAAGAAATATCTTCGCAAAACTCGGCACATCGGTTATTGCTCTGTTATGTATCCTCTTTATCACAACGACCTACCATCTGGGCTACAGCGATTTTAGGAGTGAAAAGATTATTCAGCCGGCAATCGGCAGCACCATTACATCGGTACCGACTCTTCTGACGGCAAATCCGCTGGCATCGGTGATATCCCATATCTTCCTTCATGTCGCCGCGGTGGTCCACTCTCCATACACGGAGCTATTTTTGCCTCCTCATCGGGCCAATGAGGAGCTGATGAGTGTAGAGAAGCCGTTTATACCCCCGGGGGTGGAGAACTAAATCAATTATGAATGATTGATCGAAATTACTACCTGAACTCAGCGGTTATGAGTGGATGAGTTGCTCTCACGGCATCGTGCCGGAGAATCGCTATGTTCGGGTATCGATAAGTTTCTGCAAAACCACATGTGTGCCTTATCCCTCCTCTGGCACCGTATTCGCATCTCCTACATGTCCATGCACCTGTTTTCGGGCAAACGAACAGAGGAAATCTTTCTATGCGCATCGGTGAGATCGGTTCTCAGCAGGTACAGGACCATCCGGCGGACCGGCTGGCCCGTGGTATTATCGATACCATTCGGCAGCCCATTCTTATATTGAATGATCAGCTGAAGGTGGAATCGGCCAACCGGTTTTTCTATGAGACATTCGAGGTCACGGCCGAGCAGACGGAGGGGAGGTTTGTGTATGAGCTGGGGAACCGGCAATGGGACATCCCGCCACTTCGCCTTCTTCTGGAAAAGATTATCCCCCAACAAAGCTCTATCGATGATTTGCTGATTCAGCATACGTTTGAACATATAGGCGAAAGACTGATGATGCTCAATGCCAGGCGACTGGAGATGCCCGGGGGAGAGCCGGCAATGATCCTCCTGGCGATAGAGGATCTCACCGCCTCACATCGGCTCAGACAGCAGCTGAAAAGTTCGGAAGAGAGATATCGCACGTTTGTGGAAGAGGTCAACAGCATCATCATCGGATTCGATCGTCGCGGGGTGATCACCTTCTTCAACCGGTTCAGTGAACGACTTTTCGGATACAGCCGTGAAGAGGTGGTCGGCAAGAGGTGTTTTGTGGGAACGATAATACCGGAAATCGACTCTCGGGGTGTCAACAACACTCATCTGATAGAAGATATTTTCTCCAATCCCGAAAAATATTACCGTAATGACAGTGAAGGGATATGCAGGAGCGGAAACATCATTCATTTCTCCTGGAACACCAAGCTGCAACGCGATTCCACGGGGATAATCTCGGAGATACTCATCGATGGCAACGACATCACCGAGCTTACCCGCACCCGAACTGAACTGGAGCAAAAAGCCGTAACGCTCGATACGCTTCTGAACTTTATCCCCGAGGGGATCATCATCACCGACAGAAACCATCGGGTGCAGGTGGTTAGTCGATACACCGAGAAGCTCCTGGGGCTCGCCACCGATGATCTGATTCACGCCAATGAGGCCGAGCGTCTAACGGCGTTGCCGATGTACTGGCCGGGTACCAGCCGCAAGGTCCTTGCCGATGAGCTTCCGTTAAGTAAATCGATTACTACTGGTGAAACCTATGAAGATTTCCACGTTGAGTTTAAAAATGGTTCTTTGGAGAAGGCGCTCTCGGTCAATTCCGCCCCCATATTTGATAAGCAGGGGCACATCATCGGGGCGATCGGAGGGTGGCGTGATATCACCGACCGGCGGCTGTACGTTGTTGAGATAGAGCGGCGCAAGCGGGTGCTGGATGCGATTCTGGACTATGCGCCGGTGGGGATCATGCTTGTGGACAGGGAAGGAGTTATCACCGATGTGAGCAGGATGCTGTGTCGGTACTTCGGAATGACCGCCGATCAGATTGTCGGCCATGAGGAGCAGTCTGAAACGTGGGGGATTTTGCATTCTTCCACCCGCAAACCGCTTCATTCTCTGCTCATGCCGCTGTGCAGGGAGATCCGCAAAAAGGAGACGATCAGGGAAGAGGAATTTTCGATGATCAGAGATGGTCGGGAACGGGTGTATGCGGTGTCGGCATCACCTATCTTTGACACAGAGCGGAAGGTGGTAGGGGCGGTGACCGTCTGGCGCGATATCTCCGAGCGCAAGGAGTTTGAGGCAAGGCTTCGAAGAAACGAGCAGCGTCTGCAGAGTATGTTTGGTTTACATAAGGCGATCATGCTGCTTATAGATCCCCATACCGGTCGGATCAAGGATGCCAACGAATCGGCGGTAAGTTTTTACGGCTTTGGCCGAAACGAACTGCGGAGCATGAGTATCGACGATCTCAATCAGCTCTCATCCGACCAGGTCAAGCAGGAAATGCAACGGGCATTGCATGAGGAGCGGGACTACTTTGTTTTTCCCCATCGACTGAAGGACGGCCAAATACGATGGGTGGAGGTGTACTCTTCTCCTGTCAAGAGCGACGGGGAGCCGGTTTTGTTTTCGATAATCCATGATGTGACTGAACGCAAGGAGGCGCAGGAGGCACTCCGTGCCAGCGAGGAGCGTTTCAGGGGGATTTTTGACAACGTCGCACTGGGTATCGCCGAGACTGATGTGGCGGATAATTTTGTGGCGGTGAATGATTCATTATGCAAGATGCTGGGATATGGCAGAGATGAGCTTCTGAAAACCGATGTTCACCACCTGACCGCACCGGAAGACCGGCTGGTCAGCGACCGGATCAACGAAAAGATCCACCGCAATGAGGCCAGTACGATCAACTATGAGAAACGATTGCTGAAGAAGGACGGCTCACCTCTGTGGGTGAATGTGACCGTATCGGCGATCCGAGACATACGTAACATCCGTTTCGGTTCGGTCAAAACCATCGAAGATATTACCGAACGTAAAAAGACCCAGGAAAGCTTACGTGCGAGTGAGGAGCGGTTCCGGAATCTGGCGGACAACATCTCGCAGCTTGCCTGGATGGCCGATGCTGATGGACGGATATTCTGGTACAATAAACGCTGGTACGATTACACCGGAACCACACCGGAGCAGATGCTGGCGGGCAAAAGAGGAGATGTTCTTCATCCAGGCCATGTCGAGCGGGTTGCCAGGCGTATACGACATTCGTGGAACACCGGTGAGTTGTGGGAGGATACGTTTCCTTTACGAGGCAAAGAGGGTGAGTATCGCTGGTTTCTGTCTCGTGCGGTGCCGATTCGCAACGAAAGCGGCCAGATCGTCCGCTGGTTCGGGACAAACACCGATATCACCGAAATGCGCGAGGCTCAGGAGGAGATACAGAAGCGGCGGGCGGAGGTGGAGGCGATATTGGGCTCTCTTCCGGACGGCTACATCATATACGACCAATACGGTAGAATCGTCCAGATGAACGAGCGGGCCGAGCAGGTTATCGGATTTACCGATGAGGATAAGAGCCTCTCCTATGAGGAGCGGATGCAGGATCTGCGGATGGTTGCTCCGGACGGCAAGCCCTTTCCGCTCAGTCAGATTCCCTCCTGGAAAGCTTTGCACGGCGAGGTCACCAGGGATGTGGTCATGAAGATAGAACGGCCGGATCGTCAGTTCTGGATTTCGGTCAGTGCTTCTCCCATTACCACCGAGGGCCGCACGCTCGGGGCGATAATGGAGTTTTCGGATATCACCCGCATGCATACGCTGCAGGAACAGCTGTCAAACGAACGAACCTTCGTCAACGCCATACTTCAGACCTCCGGGGCCTTGATACTGGTGACCGATGAATACGGAACAATCGTTCGTATCAATCGAGCATGTGAGCATCTGTCAGGTTATTCCGAACAGGAGCTGATGGGTCGGTGCTTTTACGATCTTCTCATATCAGAACAAGAACGAGGGGGAATCGAAGAGGCATATAGGAAGCTTCGTGAAGGTGCGCAAGTTGTCGAACACGAGAATCACTGGGTGACAAAGTCGGGTGAGAAGCGGTTTATAAGATGGCGAAACACTTTACTGCGCGATAAACAGACCGAAGAGACATATATCGTTTCCACCGGAATCGATATCAGCGATCGCCTGTTGTTGGAACATCAGCTAAACCGCAGAGCCGAGGAGCTTGCGGCGGCATACAAAGAGCTGGAATCCTTTTCCTACTCCGTCAGCCACGATCTCCGCTCGCCGCTTCACACGATAGCTTCGTTTACCTCCATACTCAGAGAGGATTACGCGGGGCGTCTGGATAAGGAGGGCCAGGAGTATGTGCAATATATCGAAAATGGAATCAGAAAGATGGAGCGGCTGATAAGCGACCTGCTTTCACTGTCGCGCATAAGCCGTCAGGAGATGGTGCGCAGTGATGTCAACCTATCCGCCCTGGTATCCGCGTTTCTGCACGAGCTGCATCAGACATCTCCCCGGCGTAAGGTTGAATTTGACATAGAAGACAATGTCCATGCATCCGGCGACGAACGCCTTCTGGATGTCGCTGTCAAGAATCTGCTACGCAATGCCTGGAAATTCACCGGTAAAAACGAACTGACGCGTATCGAATTCGGCACATTCGACCGTGAAGGCAAGACGACATACTTTATCCGTGATAACGGAGTGGGTTTTGACAACAAGTTTGCACAAAAGATATTCGAGCCGTTTAAGCGGACCCATACGGATAAGGATTTCGGCGGTACCGGCGTGGGCCTGTCGATAGTGGAGCGCGTGGTGATTCGTCACGGAGGACAGATCTGGGCGGAGGGTGAAGTCGGTGGGGGGGCGGGCTTTTATTTTACGCTGGAATGAGGAGAAGATAAATTATGAGTCATAAATTCATGAATTAATCACGCGATGATCGAACCGTTTTGGCGGGCCCATTCCCAAAAGGACTACGATGGTACCGGTGTGGGGCTGTCGATCGTAGAGAGGGTAGTAACGGGGCATGGCGGGAAAGTCTGGGCCGAAGGAGAAAAAGGGAAAGGGGCGACATTTTATTTTACGTTAGGAAAAAGACAGGAAACCCTTTAGGCCTTTTGGATTTTTTGTCTGATACCTGCCTTCCATAAGCCATCGAGACACGACGGGATATTAAGGAGAGCACGTTCTTTTGTCGTATATATTTCTCCGTGTGTTTTATTTTTCCTAATCCCCTGATCCTTGTCTCTTGATTCTCCGGTTTTGCTGGACTTTGATGCATATACACTTACAGGTATAGTACACCCCGATACCCACACCGCTACCCACGATTGCACCCACAAAGATATCCAGCGGGTAGTGTACCCCCACATACACGCGTGAGAAAGCAACCGATCCGCCCACAAACAGAAACCATCCGAAATGGCGCGGGTGAAGGAGAATCAGCATGGAGGAGACCGCAAAGGAGTTCATGGCGTGGTTGGATGGAAAAGACAGGGTGCGTTTGTGGCCGATCAGATACCGGGCGCCTTCGATGAGAAAATCGGGATGGCAAGGGCGTAGTCGACCGAAAAGCGGTTTAAGGACCCGATGGCCCAACAGATCGGAGAGCGACATCGCTACAATGATCAAGACGATGTTGATCGCCGCCTGTTTCTTTCCGTTTTTCAGATAGGCCGCCCCGATGACCACACCGGGAATTATCCAAAACCGGCCGTTTGTGACAGCAACAAACCAGGCATCAAATATTCTGTTATGTATCGTAGAATTGAAGAAAAGAAAGAGGCTCTCATCGAGAGCCAGAATCCATTCAAGCATATCGGGCAGTTCTCCACTCTTTTCCCGCCCGCCGGCGGGAGTTTACAGCTACTCGGATTCGTAATATACCAGCTTGGCACTCAAAGATCCAAGTCCCATCTCAGATTCGAGCATCACCGGCATGCGCCGATTGTCATCGGTGATCCAGATATACATCTTGTCACCCTTTGCAAAACCGCGCCCATCTCCAACCAGCGTAGGCTCGAGTTTCAGGCACTCAAACGTCCCGGCATCCACCTTCACCTTCTCGCGGCCGTGCACCTTAAAGTGGATCGGATAGTCCTTGTCATGCACGAAGCAGTTGATGCTGAAGGTGTCTCCGGGGGCAAGATCCATCGTCCGCAGGTAGTAAATCAGGGACATGTAGTTATGGGTAAAGGGGGATGCCTTGGAGGCTTTGCCCTTGTCATCATCGGAAAATACACTACCTCTTTTGTGATCGAAAAGCGTCCAACCCCTGTCCCGGTGCCTGCCCTCCCTGACATGATGTTCGAAATGAAGCGGGTATAATCCATCGGCATCCATACGGGAGAACACGAAATCGCGGATCTTGAAAATAGCACTGACAAATCCATTTGTGGCAACCTTGCCGGTGATGTCCATGGTTTTGTTTTCATGATCCTTGTGAGCATTCACCACCAGATACCCCGCGCGCATCGAACCCCATCCTCCGTCAAAAACCAGCTTCTCACGGTTTTTGAAAGGAAGTATCTTTCCTTTTGCCAGTCCGCGATTGTCGGTAATCCCGTTTGCCCTGCTAAGAGAATCGAGGAAATCCTCCGGAAAGCGGGAGTCTTTGACCTGCCTTTCCAGTGATTGCCACTTCTCATCGTCGGAATCACGCCGCGCCTCACTGACGCCTGCCAGCGCAAACACCATAACCCCAAGAGTCAGGAATGAAAATGCAATTCTGGTTTTGCATGGAGTAAGAAAAGGTTTGATTATTGTGTGCATAAAAGCAAACTCCCTTATTTAGGATGTGCAGTTCTGTGTATATGGGCTGGTTCTGTTATTCGGCTTACGGTTCCCCGTTTGCTCGAAACGAAAATTCATTGGAATAAAGTAGATAAGTAATTGAAAAGATCTTTGATTTTTGGGCGCAAATGCGATACCATCTCTCTATGCAGGATGAATGGTCAAGGATTGACCCCATCCGTACAGCCGCAAACTCACCGGCTGGACACCTTCCCCTTAGTAAAGGGTGGGGTTTTCGACACTTCTCGTTTTTCTCGTTTTCTTTTCCTCCCGGTACGGGGGGTCGCTAAATTGGCGAGGCATAATAAATTCTTCGACAGGCTCACCGCAGGCAGCACGAACGTGTGTATGAGTCACACTAGCTAATCCCTTCCCCTTCGCCCTGAGCTTGTCCAATGGGATACCAGAGTTACATTTTGCAAAATCCCATACCGTGGGGAGTCCGGGAGGGATGGATTCAAAGCATCTCGTGTTAATTCGACATGCAGGGTTGGTTTATTGCGGGACAATGGGGGCTATTCGGAGAAGCGTCTTTTAGCCGACCGGGGTAGTTGGTGGTGATACTCCTGGCACCGATTCTCGTCATCTTCAGGTAAGTCTGCACTTCATCCACATCCCATACATGAAGCTGCAGCCCGGCGCGTGAGACGGATTGCGCAAATGACAGATTGATCAGAGCGGAGGCGTTGATATCGATTCCATCGATTTGGGAGCGGAGGGCCCGGGTTATCATCTGGTCTATCAGCCGCTCCGACCACCGGTCAGGAAGAGCACGGGAGTCGATAAGCCACAACAGGGGCATGTCGGGAAATACCCGGCGGCAGGCCTGCAGTGTCTGAATGTGGAAACCGATAAACGTGATCGAAGCTTTCAGATGAGGGAAGGATTCGACAACCGCAGACACCTCAGGCAATGTCTCCGTACCCTCTTTCAACTCGATATATATCCTTTTACCCTCCGGTACACGCTTCATAACCTGGCTAAGCAGTGGAATGCGACAGCTCTTCCATCGGGCATTTTTCCAGCTGCCCACATCTATGGTGTTTAATTCCCCGGAGGAAATTGTATTGATATGACGGGGATCACCGCAAACCCGTTCAAGCGTAGGATCGTGAGAGAGCACGGCCCGACCATCCGCACTCAGACGCACATCCAGTTCAATGCCGTCGGCACCATCCCGCCAGGCGCGGTCGAAGGCCTCAAGGGTATTCTCAGGGACATCCCCGGAGGCACCCCGATGAGCAATTATAAACGCCATGTCACTCCCTCAGATAGATAACACCCAGAGAATCGAAATAAGCCTGAACCGTGCCCCGGTAGCTTTCGGGAAAATTACTGTGCATGGCGCGATTTCGCAGGCGGTAGAACTGATCCACATCATCAAAGCCGGCTTCCTCTTGTGTCTCGACTGTCCGTGTGGAGAAAACCTCTTTTGATTTCTCGGATTTACGCTTCTCCTTGCCCTCGCCCTGTTTGTGCATCGAGAGGGTGCTCTGAAGCATGCGTACCAGGAAATTTTCCTGTCGATCCCTGAGTTCCCGGGACGGATTTTCCACCATCTTTGCCAGCCTGCGAGCCTCCTTCTCCAGTTCCTTGAGCCGCTTGCCGGCATCTCCGCCGCTTTCCTTTCCGTACTTCTCCGCCAGCTCCTTGAGTTGGTCGGCAATCTCCTGTTGCTCCTGTTGCGCTTCACGTTGTGCCTGTTCCGAGCCTTCCCCCTGTCCTGTGGATTGCTGTCCGCCCGGCTGTTGGCCCCCTGAACCGGGCCGCTTTTGACTGCTCTGGAGCATCTGCCGAAGCATCTCTCCGGTGGTGGAGTTTATGGCTGCCTGCTTGCCCGAGAGCCTGCGCATGGAGGGCATGAGCCCGCCCGATCCTCCATCGGAGCCGCTTCCCTGCATCTGCTGTTGCATCGCATCGGCACTGGCCATAAGCGTATTGGCCAAAGAGTTGAGCGAGCCGGTGCTTTTCTGCATAAACGGCGCTGGCCCTCCGCCCTCCATGCCCTTAAGCGCCTGCTCCATCGACTCGCGAGCCTGTTGCATCTGCTCCTGTATCGGTTGAAGCATCTGAGGGGGAGCCGCCTCCAGACTGTCCACCGACTGTGCCATGCCGTTAAGTGCCTGTTTTAGCGCCTGCTGCCGCGCCGCTGTCATCTGTCGCTGCGAATTGCGACCCGTGCTCTGCACCAGTGCCGACTGCCACTCGGCCATATCGAGCGCATCCCCGGCAAGCGAGATCAGCCGGTCCCGATCGGCCATCATCTGCGCCATCATCGCTGTGCTCATCTGATCATTAAGCTCCTGTGACATCGACTGCAACGCCCCACTCATCCGCGCCATGGATGACTGTGACGGCATCGACGATGAACTCATCTCCTGTTTCATCCGGCTGAGCGATTTGTGCGCCTCATCCTGCGAACTCATCGGCTCACCGGATGATTCACTCATCTGGTCGACATCGTTGAGCAGATTTTCTATATCCTCATTCAGACTCCCCTGGCGGCTTCCTGCGCGGGCTGAATCGCTCTGCTCCGACATCCGCATCTGCTCGGTGGCAAGCTGCTCCGAGCGGGCCGCAAGCTTTGCAAGTTCCATGTCCTTTTTAAGCATCTCCAGATACTGCATGGTATTATCCAGATTTTGCTGAAGTTCGGGAAGCATCTCGGACATCTTCTCCACCGACTCCTGCATCTCTTTCCACGAGACATCATCGTTTGGGTCAGGCTGCTCGAACAGAAGCGAGTCCCCGTACTGATCCACCAGCTCCTTCACCGACTCACGCACCTTCTCGATCTTCTCGGCAAGATCCTCTGTAAGCACACCCTGTTCCTTGAGATCTTCGATGGTCTGCTGCATGTTCTGCACGGCCCTGTTCAAAGAATCCGCCTGCTGCTGCATGCTCTTACCAACATCCTCTACCACCTTTTTCTCTTCCCAGGAGAGGCTCTCCTTCCCCCTTGCCGATTTGATCAGCTGCTCGAGCTTGTCCTGCATCTCCCGCTGGCCCTCTTTGACACTCTCCAGTGCTTTTTCGGTCTGCCCCTCCTTTTGGGCAACCTGCCGATGAATCTCACCGAAACTGGGTACCCGAAACCAGAACGTATCACTGACCGCGCTATGCGGCTTCCACGGCCGGTTGTCGATCACCCGGGCCCAGTAATAGACGGTATCTCCCGGATAGAGTGACAGCTCGGAAAGGTTCCATATAACCTCCTTCTGGATGACAGTCTCCCGCCTGTTCTGCACCAGGACTCTGTTGCCACTCTGATCACTGCCGCTTCGCCTCCATTGGAGAGAGAGTTCTCCGATACCGATATCATCGATACACTCCACCCATAGTGATTCGACCTGCGCCGGAGTGAGCGCCTTGTTCTTGCCGGGCTTAAGGATGCGCACATCCGGTTCCTGATCGGGTATTATATCGACGGCATACCGGGGAAGTGAGTCGGCGCTCTGCCCGAGTGAATCCAGCAGGCTGAAGGTATAATTTCCACCGCGCCACAGCTGCATCTGCCCTGTCGCCTCTCCGCTGTCGATGAGCAGTTTTAGACTATCCCCCCAGTCGGTTTTCAGAAGAGCATCCGCCAGACCGTGATGGGATGCGACCCGAATGTCGGCCTTCGTACCGGCATATGCGGCAAAGGAACCTTGTCCCTCCTGAAGCTCGACTGGTTTTCGTCCCGTATACCTTGGAGGAGTAAGCCTCACCCGAAGAGAGTATAAGGTGGGAGGATTAATCACCGTCAGGGTATCCATACCCAGCGACTTGCCGCCGAGAGAAAATGAATAGGCGTGACTTTTTGATATACTGTCGATATCATACCGAAAGGCACCATCGGGCCCCGGTCGAAGCAGATGCGTACGGCGGTACCCTGATTCAAGATCCACAAGGGTGAACATGGCCGAAGGATACCGGGAAACATCCGGTTTACAGGCGAATGTTACGGTTGTATTAGCGGGAAGGGTTTTTGTGCCGGGGCTGATTTGGGCTTGCACCCGACTAAACATATGTACTGGTATATCCAGATACGAGAGAATGGAGGGTTTTACGATTGTAACCAGAAGAGAGCATGCCAAAATCGAGGTCGCGGCAAAGGCGATACGTTTACCTTTCAGCACTCCGGGGAGACGGTCCGGATAGTTTTTCAATGAGGCGGCGGTCTGTTGAACCGCCGAATAAATCAGCTCTGATGAGCCCCGGTGGTTTTGGGTAGCCAGCTCATACCCGACGACAAGGTTTTGATGGGGCCTGTCGGCATGCTTTTCGAGTCGCACGGCGATATCTTTGAGTGATGGCCTTCGAAAAATGATCTTGGAGATGAAAAGGACGATAACGGCGGCGGCGGCAACGATCAGGATGGCATCGAAAAGTATGGGAAACGCGGTCCAGGGGAAGATACCAAATCCAATAATCACGGTTGAAAGAATCAGAAAAAGCACCAGAAAGACAGCCGCAATACTGTTTATCACAGATGCGATTATCAGACGGCGTCTGTGGAGACCGAGAAAATGGATGATTTTCTGTTTCTCTGAGAGCATAGGCCTCATTAGTTTCTTATACGTATAACTATCATGTATTCACACTCCTGCGCTGTTATGCCCGCTCATGCGGGGATAACTGAAAAACAGGTGCCCACAGGGGGCCTGCCGATTTCTGGCATTCTCCCGCCACGCGCGGGAATTTATCGTTTCTTGTTCACCTTCACCGCAAACACCAGGGTTTGATCATCCCCTATTCAAACGGCTCAAAAAACCAACCAACCACGTTAACTCCCATCTTCAGGGCAAGCTCGTGCAGGTCTTTTCCGTTATCGTGAACGTGAACATCCTCCATTCCATCCCCGATATCGGTGCTGTATGTATAATATACCACCAATCTTTTGTCAAAGAATATGCCAAACCCCTGTGCCGGCTCACCGTCGTGCTCATGTATCTTGGGCAGACCCTTGAGCCTGTGGACGCTGGAGTAGATAGTATGATCGGATGGCAACTCGACGAGAGGATTTTCGGGAAACAGCTTCTCCATCTCCCGCCGGAAGGATTTATCCAGCCCGTAGTTATCATCCGCCCACAAAAAGCCGCCGTTGATAAGGAAATTTCGCAGCCGAATTCGTTCAGCGTTACTCATGGAAAAATTTCCATGCCCCGTCATGTATAAGAACGGATATCTGAAAAGATCCTCATCCATGATCCGCACTTCCGCGATGGTGTCGCATACCGGCAGGGAGGTCTGCGCACGCACGGCGTGGGCGAGGTTGGGAAGGGAAGACGGATTAGCGTACCAGTCACCGCCTCCTTCATAATGAAGCCGGGCGATTGTCAGCTCACACGACTGCGTATAGCCTCGGCTGATACCCGATATGCAAAGAAATCCGATGAAGAGCCAGATGCTGGTTTTTTTATGGATGGTCATCACTTTTTCCATTTTGATACCGAATCTATTCCGTTTTACGTCAAATTGCCGACGCATGTATTCACCAAATAATCTTTGACGAGCTCCGAACGACCGAAAACAACGATACTCGTCAAGGTTAAGGCGATCGTACCGTTGTGCTGTGCCGCCGGGTTGCACCAAACGAGTGCCTGATCCCTGCCACATCGTTGAGTTCACGGTAAACGGCAGGCAACTCCCCGCATCACCGGGTGCGTAGATTTCGGAGTCACAGGTTTCCGGCGTGCATGGTTATCATGCATACCCAAATACAAAGTACGTTTAAGCGATACGCTCAGTCAGAAGAATCCGCTTTTTTTTATTCCGGTCTCGAATAAGAAAAAGGGCCTGCGGAAAACAATCGGAGAAAGGTTTTCTGCAAGCCCAAAAAATCGGTCGACGGTATCGGATTACTTAATCGGCCATTTTTTGTTCCAGAGCACCAGAAACGGACTCGCGACATATATTGACGAGTAGGTACCAACCAGAACACCCGCCATAAGAGCGCCCGCAAAGTATTTGAGCACATCACCACTGGTGAAGAAAAACCCGTAGACAGTCACCACAACGAAAAAGGTTGTCAATGACGTCATAACAGTTCGGCTCAAACACTGATTGATACTCGTATTTACAATCTCCTCAAAACTCTTCTTGTTACGTCCACCCGTGGCCATGTTCTCTCGGATACGGTCAAACACCACGATGGTATCATTAAGCGAATACCCGACGATAGTCAGCAGTGCGGCGATAATCGGAAGAGAAAGTTCCGCGTTTGTCACCGAAAAGACCCCGATAGTGATGATCACATCATGAAAAAGCGCCACGATAGCGGCGATCCCAAATGGAAGGTGAAATCGGAAACCGATGTAGATCACGATCGCGATAAGCGAGAGGAGAATGGCCAGAAAAGCCTTCTGCTGCAATTCGCCTCCGATTCGCGGCCCGACATTTTCTTCCCGGCGAAGACTGAACGGATTCTCTCCGTAATTTTCATTCAGCGCCGCTTTGATCTCATCTCCCACCATCGTGCCTTCAGCCTGCCGTTTAGTAGTAATCTGCAGCTCATTATCCTCACGGGCACCGATGGTCTTAACCTCCGGCATCCCGAAGCCCAGATCATCGATTATGCTTCGTATCTGGCCCAGATCATCGCTGATCGGATTTTCGAATTGAAGCTGCAATACGGTTCCACCCACAAAGTCGATCGACAGATTGGGGCCGATACTATTTCGTAGAGGATGATAAACCAGCGATACCGCGGTTATCAGGAGAAGAACGCCGGAAAAAATGAATGCGTTCTTGCGATTTCCTATAAAGTCGTAATTTGTTGATTTAAACAGTCGCATTGTCTTTCCTTGCGTAATTTATATACTCAGTTTCTGTACTTTTTTAGAGCCTGTGGACAGGCTGAATATAACGCGGGTTACAATCAGTGCCGTAAAAAGAGATACTATGATGCCGATTATCAGAGTAACCGCAAACCCTCTGATCGGCCCCGTACCGACCCACAGCAGTATAAAGGCAGTTATCAGAGTCGTGATATTTGCATCCATGACGGTAACAAATGCTCGGTCATAGCCCGACTCGATAGCACTTCGTACCGTTTTGCCGATGTCAAGCTCCTCTCGGATACGCTCAAAAATAATCACGTTTGCATCCACCGCCATACCGATGATCAGTACGATACCGGCGATACCCGGCAGCGTCAGCGTGGCATTGATACTGGTCATAAGCGCCATGAGGAAGATCAGATTCAGAAGAAGAGCTATATCCGCAATCAAGCCGGCACCCTTGTAGTAAAATGCCATGAAAAGAATCACGATACCAAACCCTACAATACAGGCATACAGCCCTTTCATGATCGAGTCCTGACCCAGGCTAGGTCCGACAGTTCGTTCTTCAATGATGTTAACGGGGGCGGGGAGTGCACCGGCACGAAGAATGATTGCCAGATTGTTGGCTTCATCCAGGGTGAAATCTCCTGTTATCTGAGCCTGCCCGCCGGGTATCTTCTGACGGATTTGAGGAGCCGAGTACACCGTGTTATCAAGAACGATGGCCAAAAACTTGTTGACATTTGCACCGGTAACCCGTGAGAACCTGCGTGCTCCCTCCCGATTTAGTTCCAGATTGACGATCGCCTGGCCTGCCTCCATACCCCCCTGGGATATGGTGGCCCGGGCATCGGCGACGATGTCACCCCGAAGCTCGGCGCGACTTTTGACAAAATATAGTGGCCGGTGTATCGTGCCGTTTAAGGTCTGTGTCTCGTGTCCCCACAGAAATTCGCTTCCGCCAAAGCCTGCCCGCTCCAGAGCCAGCTGTACATCATCGCGGGCCAAGATCTGGTTGACCTTTTCTCTGTTTCTTTCGGCAACCCCGACCTGCTGTCCCACACTTACCAAATATTCAGAAAAGCTGCCCGGCATGATATCGGGTTGATCGGCTGCCACGGCGGTATCGGCGGTGTCCTGTTCCGTCTCGGTGCCTTCAAACAGCCCCCGCACCCCATCCTCTTGCTCTTGCTGCTCCGCGGCAGTATCTGCTTCGGAAGTATCGCCCGGCGTTCTTCTCTGCATCGCATTGTCTACTACCCGAATGGCTCTCTGAAGCTCCTCGGGTTCACGAAGCAGTTGAAACTCCAGCTGAGCCGTGGAGCCGATAACCTGTTTGGCAGCATCCCTATCGCTGAGACCGGGAAGCTCTACGATAAGGCGATCGTCTCCCTGCATCTGAATGGTCGGCTCTGCGACACCAAGAGCATTAATACGGTTCTCGATAACTGCATATGCCCGATCCTGCACATCACCCGCAGCTTCATCCTTAATTTTCGACCGGTCAATCTCCAACACCAGACGCATCCCACCTTGCAAATCCAGTCCCAGGTTAATCACTCTACTAAGTAATTCCGGATTATCCTGCAAGGTCGCACTGCGTTCGGCGGGCGATTTGGAGTAGAAAATGAAAGAGGGGTATAGATACCAGACTGCAAGTGCAGTGGTCACGATAATGACCACTAACCAAATAGGAGTGTTTTTCTTCATGCCCTCTCAACAATCCTTTCCATGTGTTTCTCAAAAAAACATGTTTCTAAGTTGTATGATTGTTTACTGTAAAATACGATTTAACCTGCTCGACAATGTCTTTTGGATTCTGCGGCTTTGTCAGATACAGATCGCAGCCAACCCGCTGACCCTCCCGATAATCGTCTTCCTGACTCAACGCGGTAAACAGGATCACAATGATTTCTTTTGTCTCGGGATTGGATTTTATCCATTCACAAACCTCAAAGCCCATTTTGCCGCACAGGATAATGTCCAGTATGACAAGATCCGGACGCTCAGCATGTATCTGACTGATTGCCTGATTTCCGGTAACCGCCTCGCAAACCTCGAAGCCTTCCAGCTCAAGGAAAAGGCGCAGGATCTTACGAATGCCGGCCTCATCATCAACAAGCAGTACTTTTAACGGTTTCTGCATGAGCCTTTTTCTCTTGGTTGGGATCCCCGAGATTATATCGACAGAACAAACGAGTCAAAAAGATACATTGTTTGGCTCATCTATTGCAACTATAACTTTTCGCAATATTAGAAGAAAAAGCCCGGGCGGTTAGGTTACTTTATGCGGTAGGAAATTCGGCTTAAGGGTACACCTTATTGTTAGTTATGGTTCTCAGACCGGGATTCCTCTTCCAGATAATTAACGACATTGCGAAACATTTGCCTGTTTTTTTCGTTTATTGACATGAGATACCTGTGTGCCTTAAGCATGATCGGTGCCACTTTCTCGCGACAACACTCCTCATGCGGCACCTCGTGCATACAATCGTTTATGGAAGGCGCCTCGGTAATCATATCAAAAATCCGGTCGAAACCGAGATTCGTCAGGATCTCGGTAATAAACGGATTAGTGGAAATGATTGTTACCCGGGTGTGAAGCCGTGAAAGTGAATGCTCCTGAATGCGGGCAAGAAGTCCAAGGTTTGTGCTGTCTATGTACTCGGTCTCTCTCATGTCGATGATAAAGGAATGTATCGATGAATCGGTAAAAACCTGGCGGAGAAAGGTGTCAAATTCTTGACTTATCGTGTAATTAATATTGCCGACAGGCTTGATCACGCAGATCTTTTCGAATATCGTAAAGAGAAACTTTCCCTCTTTCATGCAGGCCTCCCCGCTGATTTAAAACAGAATTGGATGAGAGAAAGGTTGAAATGCATACCTTCGCTTTTTCGTGGTGCAATGACTGGAAGGTCCTCCGGCATCTCGTAATATGTGCCGCGCAAATTTGATGCCCGGACACAGGTGAGATGTGCGATGAGCGTCCTCATCCGGTTGCCGTAAGATTCTACTTTTCTAAAAGCGCGTTTTGCTCCTAATATTTTGCCTGGTACGTCTTCTATCGGCTTTGCTTTTCTATGGTTTCGAGCAACCGAGGGGCGAGTGACCAAAAAACCAACCGCGATTAATATAACATTTACCAAACTTTTTTGATAGCCGACAAAAAAAATACGCCATCCAGCTACTTAAATTGGTCGGGAATGTGATTTCCGGCAGATACAAGCCCTCATAAATCGTCGTTTATCTGAGCATCGATTCCACTCTGTGCAAAAGAGAATCCTGAAAAGATTGTTTCTCCTGACTCAATCCCATGTACCGTTTGTTGCGTGCAGAATCAAACCATCCGACCTCACCAAGCTCCTCTTCCATCTGCCATTTCTCAAAGAAATCGATGAGCTGTATGTCATTGAACCGGTATCCGCTTCTGGCATGTATCTGCCGGGCCAGAAAATACATCTCATCAAAAGTAAAGCTACGCAACAGCTGTCGGCGCATGTGATCGGAGAATGCAAAAAAGTTGTGATAGTTCCCGATAATAAACCCGTATTGCTCGTCATAGCGTGGAAAACCGCTCTTCTGTCTCTCCACCTTCTTTGTTTTTTTTATGAGACTTTCGGTGTAAGGTTCAAAGCCAACAATACCCCTTGCCCGTGCGGTGTGATACCAACGGTCCGAATTATCGCTTAAAGCGTTGAAATATATATTAATACGTGGGTCCTCGAATCGATGGCCGTGTTTTGCGTAGATGTAGTGACGCAAAAAGAAAAGTTCATGTGGGTTAAGAGCCTGAATAAACTGCTCAACCATCATAGGAGATGATTCGTAGCGTTCGTATCGCCGGATAATCTCCTGAAACCGTCCGTGTGAAGGTGAAGATACGTCGAATTGAGCGGCGTGGTCGGCAATGTCAGGCCTGCGAGTAAGCCAGGATGGGCCCATTCGCAAGATCAACTCGGAATCATCCGGTTGAGGAAGAATCGTTGCACTTACCCTGTCAGGGTAGATAGAATATCGGCCCGACGGCTTAATCCATTTTAACCAGTACCCGTTGGGCTTATCCGCTGCAGATTCGAGAGGTACAGTGTCTTTTGCATCTGAATCGTTTCTGTCGGCCCAGCTGACACTCAGCGCTACCGTATCACCTGTGAGCGTGGGAAATGCCCCATCTTTCAACAGAAAGCGCCAGATATAGTCAGGCAAATCGGAATTGTGTGGTAACTCCTTCTGAATTGGGCCACTATATGCTATGCTTATGGTGAACGGGTTTCCGCTGCCGGTGAGATTCCAGTTTATCGTATCGGGTGTAGAATCAGCTTGTTCCGGGGTAATAAGATAGGCATTTCCGATAGAGATGCTGAATCGTTCGAATCGGGCTTTATTCGTATCGCCGGCCAGAGTATCGGCAATCGGAAATGCAAAACCCAGATCGCTATCGGTTGCCTCTAGATAATACTTGCTAACGATCGAGTATTGCTGCTTTTCAAAATCAAGAACGACATGTAATGATTCCTTCGTACACCGCGCATTTCC
Source organism: uncultured Fibrobacterota bacterium (assembly GCA_964419255.1). GTDB lineage: Bacteria > Fibrobacterota > Chitinivibrionia > Chitinivibrionales > CAYFVL01 > CAZPHU01. Next base: position 48,105 of record CAYQOU010000024.1, read on the forward strand.
TTCCACAACAAACGGATTTCGAGCAAATAGCACCTCCGGTCCCGATGATGGAGTATAGTCGTCTGCTTTCAGCGAACCACACAGGAAAAGCATGCAGGTGATCAAAAAGCGGATGTTCATTTCTTTCCTCGGTTTATTTCGGTTTTGGCTGTGAGAGCTGCAATGGGGAGTCGGCATTGGTCTGGTAAGAAATATAATAAAACAGTGTCTATCTGTTGTGTTCAGCTGCCCGTAATCTGATTTAGTCATTTTCAGGCAAAAAGCATGCAAAAACACGCAACCATGAATGAAAATAATCGATCAGCGGCTGGACAATCTGACCTATCCATACATAATTTATGCATATGCCGGTAAACTGAGCGATTCTTTCGCGACGATTTGCCCAATCTACTGGGATAGAGGGGTTCAACAATCTTTAAGGTGCGTGGGGAGAGTATTGCCCTGGATTGCTTCTAACCCTCGGATTTTAAAGGAGCAATTTACCACATTCAGAACCGCTCAATCAGGTGGGAGTCGATTGGTACGAGGATGAAATGAAAAGTCTCGATAAAATAATAGAAACGGTAAACAGGTTCCCCCGGTGTCCCGGTGTCTACCTGATGAAAGATGCCGAGAATACAATCCTCTATATCGGTAAGGCAATCGATCTGCGCAGCAGAGTGCGATCTTATTTTTTCGATTCCCATGATGATCGCATACAAATACCGGTGATGCTGAGCAAACTGGATCACATAGACTGGATTGCTACCGGCAACGAAACCGAAGCGTTGATCCTGGAAGCCAATCTGATTCGTACTCATAAGCCGCGCTATAATGTTGATCTCAAGGATGACAAACATTATCCCTATCTGAAAGTAACCGTTAACGAGCCTTTTCCCCGGCTTTTCGTGACCCGTCGGGTGTACAAAGACGGGGCGCGTTACTTTGGCCCATACACCGATGTCCGTGCGATGCGAAAGCTTATGGCGCTGGCAAAAAGGGTATTCAAGATTCGGGAGTGTCGCAAGCATCTGCCGCTTGCAAAACCGATCCGTCCCTGCATCAACTATTCCATCGGCCGATGCAGTGGCCCGTGTGGCCAGAAAATCTCAAGCGAGGAATATCAGCAGAATATTGCCACTCTTTTGGATTTTTTACGTGGAAAACGAAAGGAGGTAATAGATACGCTCGAGCGGCGGATGCTGCAGGCTTCCACCGAGCTTGCATTCGAAAAGGCAGCTCATATACGAGACCAGATTTCTCTTCTCAAGCAGAGCCCCGATTTGCAGCGGGTCGATCTCAGGGCGCCGGATATCAATACCGACATCTTTGGATTTGCAGAAGCAGATCGGTATCTTTGCTTGTCGGTGCTTAGTTTCCGTCAGGGACTTCTTATGCATAAGAGACATTTCCTGTTTAAGCGACAGGCGTGGGAAATGAGCAAGGAGAATCCGGAGATGCTTATCATTCAATACTACGAAAAGAGCATCGATGAGCCGCCCGGGGAGATACTTCTCCCACAGTCGATCTCATGGAATACGGCACTTCTTGGGAGCTGGTTTGAGACGGCGATACACCATTCCGTGCAGATCAGTATTCCACAGAGGGGAAACAAGGTGCAGTTAATTGCCATGGCGGAGAAAAACGCACGGCTGTACGGAGCACAGAAAATCTCACCTGATGCAGAAGCCGATCTGCAGGATCTGCAGGATGCGCTGAAACTTCCCCGCCTGCCGGCAACTATCGAAGCCTTTGACATCTCCAACCTGGGCCAATCCTTTGCGGTTGCCGGAATGGTTCATTTTTCGGGTGGCAGACCCGATAAATCACAGTATCGACGGTTCAAGATCAAAACCGTGTCGGGGCAAAACGATTTTGCCATGATGATGGAGGCGGTAACCCGGCGATTAACCAGGTTGCATAGTGAGGGGAAAGATTTTCCTGATCTGCTTCTTATAGATGGGGGAAAGGGGCAGCTTAGTGCAGCGATGGAGCCGTTGCGGCAATTTGATCAGCCTCCGATGATTGCATCGCTGGCCAAAAAAGAGGAACTGCTCTTCTCACCATATTCCCCGGAGCCGGTTCGATTACCTCAGAGCCATCCAGCCCGCAGGCTTGTCGAGCGTATCCGTGATGAGGTTCATCGGTGGTCGATTACATATCACCGGAGCCTGCGAGGTAAGCAGTTTAAAAAATCATCTCTGGAAAATCTGGAGGGGATCGGACGAAAAAAAGCCGACTTGCTGCTGAAACATTTCGGCTCCTACAGCCGATTGAAACAGGCTTCTGTGGAGGAGATCGCCAGGGTAAAAGGCTTTTCGGCTTCGGCTGCCGAAAAGCTGAAAAAACAACTGGACTCTCCACCGGCCGAGGGAAGGTGAGCAGCTTTGCATCTGCATTAATGTATTTTTGGAGCGAAAAGTTTCTCTCACCTGAGCCGGGGAAAACATAATGCCCCTTCACTGGATCGCCCTAAATGCCGTTCGGGGTCTTGGTCCCGTTCGAATAAAGCATCTGCTGGAGATTTTCGGTACGCCTGAAAAGATATTTGATCAAAGCGCCACGGCGTTGAGTCGACAGGCCGGCATATCAGAGGCGATCGCGAGTCAAATCAAAAACCAGGACCTGCTTCGAATAGCTGAGGATCAGCTTCGGCTTGCCCAAAAGCATGGGGTGGAGGTAATAACGCTCGATAACAAATTGTACCCCGGGCTTTTACGAGAGATTTTCGCACCACCGCCCGTACTCTATGCCAAGGGACGGCTCGACTGCTTCGACTCACCATCGATCGCAGTGGTGGGAACCAGAAGGCCCAGCTCATATGGCTTTCAAGCCGCTGGACAATTAGTTACAGAGCTGGTTCGAATGCATATAACAATTGTCAGTGGTCTGGCCCTGGGTATAGATACATGTGCACATCAGAAATGTGTGGACAATGAGGCGCCGACCATAGCCGTATTGGGTTGCGGTATCGACAGAGTATATCCCTCGACGAATCGTGCACTTGCCGATAGAATCGTGGAAAAGGGGGTAATCCTTTCCGAGTTTTCGCTTGGAACGGCCCCGGAAGCGTTTAATTTTCCGCGCCGTAACCGTATTATCAGCGGCTTGTCATCGGGAACTCTGGTAGTGGAGGCCGGGCAGAAAAGCGGTGCTCTGATCACCGCCGATTATGCCAATCAGCAGGGACGGGATGTTTACGTGGTGCCCGGCTCTATCTTTTCCGAGCGAAGCGCGGGGACTCATGCGCTTTTGAAAAATGGTGCCATTCCGGTAAGAAGTGCTCAGGATATTGTCGAAAACATGACCACTTTGTCTCTTAAAAACCCTCCGGCAGGGTGTGCATTGTCTTCAAAGGTGGAGGAGCTGTTAAACGAATCCGAAACCGCTATTGTTCAAGAACTTACGGCAGATGGTGTTCGGTTGGACCAGCTAAGCGAGGCTACCGGAAAGAGTATCAACGCGCTGATGGATACCCTGTTGAATCTGGAGCTTCGCGGCTTTATCCGTCAACTTCCCGGGCAACTGTTTGTTCGTGCGTAGAGGTTTGCAGAAGTTATAAAACCTGAAGTGAGCGATTCTCTCGCGGCTAATAGCATAAGCCATAGAGGCATAAGGAGTTGCGCGATTTTTCCACTCAGAACAACTCAATTCAGGTGACATTTTCATACAAGTCATTTATATTTCAGTCGGTTGGATTCTGGAAGCAATCAGAAGAAGCAATCAGAAACAGTTACTATGAAGAAGAAAAAAATAGGTCGGTGGATCATTCTTGCATTGGGAATAGTCCTGTCAACGGTTCTGCTCACCGGCGATGACGGTGTGATTAATTTGTATCGGCTCCAACGAAAGACAGAAACCATGGAAGATTCGCTTCAGGGCCTTCATCAGCGAATAGATTCCTTAAAGACTGAGATACAGAGACTTACAAACGACACTGCGTACATCGAGCGGCTGGCACGAGAAAAACTCGGGATGGCCAAAGAGGGTGAAAAAGTATACAAGTTTGTCCAGGAGAGTGACTAAGCATGAATAAACTGTTCCGCCATTTCAGAAGTAATATCATTACCGGCTTTCTTCTTCTTATTCCACTTGCTGCCACGGTATTTGTTATCCGATGGCTTCTAACCACGGTGGACAACCTGATCAGCCAAAACTGGTTTCCGGGAGTCGGCGTACTAGTTGTTTTGATGGCAGCCTTTCTCACCGGCTTGCTGGCAAAAAACTATTTCGGTCGCATGCTCATAGAAACCGGAAATGCCTTTATCGGCAATATTCCACTACTCAATAAAATTTATCTGGGTGTTCAGCAGATTCTGGATGCGGTTGTGTCAACCAACAGGCGCCTGTTTGATCGTGCCGTTTTGGTGGAATATCCCAAAAAAGACTGTTATTGCATAGGCTTTGTAACCGCTGATACACGCGGCGAAGTTCCGCGACTCATCCAGGAGGATGTGCTGAGCGTGTTTATACCCACTACGCCAAACCCTACCAGCGGCTTTCTCCTGTTTTTGAAGCGTGCAGATGTCATAGAGCTCGAGATGAGCGTGGAGACAGCCATTAAGACGGTAATGTCCGCCGGTATGGTCGATCCGGATTCTCTTCGGAAAACATCTCACGTTTACACGATTCCGGACCCAAAGAAATGGAACTGGCTGAAGATTTTCTCGCGTGACCGTCGAAAAGACCTGACCATAGACCCCCGCGATTAGACGCCATGGCTCCGGTTAAAACGTCTGCTATCATTCTCAAGCTGATCCCTTACAGGGAAAGCAGTTATATAATGTACCTGTTTTCAAAACATTATGGTGTTGTACATGCAATCGCAAAGGGGTTAAGAAAACAAAAAGCACCGCAAAATTTCCTGGAGCGCGGCTTTCTTATCGAACTGCTCCTCTACATGAGACCTAACCGGGATCTGCATACCGCAGGGAGTATTCAAGTGGTTAATTTCTTTCTCGATACACGGAAAGATCTCATAAAATCAGCGATTCGTGATACTATATTCGAAGCCACTCTGTTATTTTTGACCCAGGCAGATCCTCATCCCGATCTCTTTATGTTTCTTCACACTGTTCTCGAGGCTGTCGAGAGTAATCATATAAGGCGAATTCACCCTGTAACCCTTTGGCATTTCTTCCATAAAAGCAGTGCTTTACTCGGTTTCGAGCTTAACCTCTCTACCTGTCTCCAGTGCGGTTTACCCCCGGTTACATCGGTACGTCTTGATTCCCCACGGGGGGGCTTTATCTGTGAAAAGTGCTCACCCAATTGTCCTGAAAATCAACGGTTTCCTATGGAAGCTATTCGGACTTTGCGCAACGAATCGCTGTCTGACAGCAGTCTTGCAGAAACCCTGGACAGAACCGAAAGAAAGCGAATCACCTTCCTTCTTGCCGATTTCTGTCGCCTGCATTTTGATATCGGGTATGAGTTTAAGTCATTGGCATTTCTAAATTCCATGACGGAAAGATAAGTCTGGACGGCTTCGAAACTCACGGGAGCGATTCTCTTGCGGGGATTACCAATTTTCGGGGAATAAGGGGCTTTAGCAAACAAGGGAAATCACTCGAAGGGAATTCCGCGGTTACACGAATACAGTATTTCCACCCTTCTGATTTCCACCTTCTGCCTTCAGTGTTGCACTGACCATCCTCTCGGAACTGCTCAGGTGAGCTTTGAGGTGATTCAGGCGAAAAAAGTCCTGCATCGCCGACGATACAGGACTTTAATAGCAGGCTAATACAATCATCGTTTCAATCTGGTTACATTTGTTTTCTGCGGCAGAGCGGGAACACTGTTCCGATCCGTTACCTTGTGCCGTTCACTATGAACCAGGGTGGCTGCTACATGACCCAGTTTAATCTGCGCCTTCACGTATAATGGAATTCTACTCTCGTCATCTGTCATGAGTACGCTGATTTTATCTCCGCGCCCAAAGATCATGGCTTTCTTTTTGAGAAAAGGCACCACTTCCAGAGTAACATAGTTTTTTCCATCGATTTCAAAATTTTCTTTTCCAACACACACAAAATCAAGAGGATAACTCTTTCCGGAGGCAAACGTTTTAATATGGATGGTGTCGCCGACATCCCATTTCTGCGCCCTGAAGTAATAAAAGGCAGATAGATAGGTCTGAATAAACAAATCCATTGAATCGCTGCGGTTTTTCTTCTTGGAGGCATGAACCTTTCCCTTTTTGTGATCATAGAGCTCCCAGCGATTGGCACTATAGCGCCCTTCGTTTATATGTTCTTCAAAAAACAATGGATAAAACCCTTCTTCATCCACAATGCAGCGTATATAGTCTCTGACAGGATAGATTGCGCTGACAAAGTTGTTGCTGATTGCCATGGCTGACAGCTCTAATGTCTTATCTGATCGAGGTCTGGTACTCAGAATACCCCATCCCGCCTTCACAAATCCCCACTGAACACTATACACGAGATGTTCCGAATACTCCGTAAACTGATGCGGACCGTTTTTCCTCAAAGAATTACTGTGATCCACTCTGTAGCGGTTTCGCAGAGAATCGATGAACTCTTCCGAATATCTTGTTTTAATGACATCAATTGCCTCACCATACCAGCTGCTGGAGCCATCTTTAGATTTGCGGGCCTGAGGTGTAGAAAATGCGAACAGGAAAATTGATGTGAAGAATAGAAGCTGAATAACCTGCGCATGTGTGTTTGTCTTAATCCTCAATATTATCCTCCCCTTCAGAAAGGTTGGAAATGAATATACAATAAATATGGGATTTGCAAAGGCAGAACCAGATAATGAATACGAAAACAATCTACTTTTCTTCAAAAATCCCGAAACTATACGCTTTACTTGCACAGGCATGAATGAAAAAAACAGCTGCATTGGTTGCGGAGATCTATTGATAGACGATGCACCGGCTTTTACACTATAAAAGGATAGAAGAGGCTGCGGCGGCATTTTAAGACAGTGTTAATTACTTTTTTACATACTTTTGCACTAGGAACTCGATATCTTTGTACAACAGTGGTTTTTTGAGACGTATGCCACCACGGCTTACCAACGCTCGGCTTTCCAGAGAAATTGTGCTCTTACTGCAGATAAATACATTTGCTGACGGACGAAGAATCTTAAGCGCTGCGAAAACATCAGCCGCCTGATCACAATCACTGGGTGTGTCCAGATCCAGTATGACATTGTTTATCTGAAAATCTGCACACATCGTCAATGCTTCTTCCGGATCAGATATCCGGCAACCGACTGTGTAGCGTTTCATCATTTCCAATAGACTCTGGGAAAAAGGGCTTTCGCAGGCAAATACAATGACTCGTATGGAAGACGGATCTGTGATGTCTTCCTGCTGCTGTTTACTGTCTGATTCAAATCTCTCGCCAGTCTTTTCCGTCACACTCTCTCTATATTCCCGTTCGGCCTGACGACGAGCACGATTACGTTTCACCAGCTCGACCAGCTCGTCGATGTTTCTGTTTAATCGGGTCACAATCATCTTCCATTTATTTTTTTAACAATAATTTCGGCTGAACGATTCTCACGACGATTTGCGCATTTCCTGAGGCTCATAATATTTCTGCAATCCTGTGGATGGCTCACGGGATTTTCCACCGTCCCACGATTGCTTAACCCATATGCCATCAAGGTATTGCGTTAACTTATACGCATCGAATCGCTTCATTTAGCAATAGATGAGTATCTACATATCATTATACCACCCCAGAAGGTTTCGTGCAATCAACTCGGCAGATGAAAAACCAAAAGTACCGGATGATCAGATTCTCCCCTTGTTTGGTATGGTCCCCTTCGGCTATTTTTAAGGTCACATTTACCTGTCACACGTTAACCTTACCGCTAGGCAATACCTATGAGAAAAATCCATATATCTCTGGTAGCACTTGTACTCTGCTTATCAGGGATTATTTTCTCTTCATCAGCTGAAATATCGATTGCTGTAAACTCCTTCGATGCCCGTGGTGTGGACGAACACGAGGCGGAACTGATCGCCTCCCGTATCCGTTCACGGCTGGTAGGCTCGGAGAAGTTTCGTCTGCTCGAACGCACCGAAATGGAAACCATTCTCAAGGAGCAGGGATTTCAGAAGTCGGGCAGCTGCAATGAGAAATCCTGTGCGGTCGAAATCGGACAGATCCTTGGAGTACAAAAAATGGTCTCCGGAAGCGTTGGCAAGATAGGACGCATGTATACTATAGCCATCAGGGTCATTGATGTGACAACCGGGCAGATCGAATTCTCAGTCGAAGAAAATTGCAGATGTTCTATAGAAGAGGTCTTCACCAAATCATCGGGTGTTTTGGCCGATAAGCTCATCTATTACTATAAAAATCCCTCTGCCACACTTCCGCAGGAGGATAACACAGATAATAGCAGGCGCGCAAAAATCATCCGTCAAATTGCCATCGGGACGGTTTCCGTCGGTCTTTTGGTGGGGGGGGTGGTTGTGGAAAACAAGGTTCGCGCCACTAATAACGACATATCCGCCGCCAGTGATACCGATACGCAGAACAGGCTTTTCGATCAGAATGTCGAAAATGAGAAAATACGTAACATCCTGTTCATCGGCTCAGGGATAACGGCGTTAGGATTTGGTGTTTCGTTTTTCTTCTGATCCGAAAAGGTACTCTCGGAGCGGATTGCGAT
>CAYQOU010000025.1:0-54567 GCA_964419255.1 uncultured Fibrobacterota bacterium
ACCGTCACCTCTGTTTGTTTCTGCTGGAAGCCGGTATGTGTTACCGAAATGGTATAGGTAGCGGGGCGGGAAAAACGAAGCACGTATCGTCCGGCGAAATCGGTGACGGTGGCGACTTTTCCGTTATCCGACGATACTGCCACACCGGTAACCGGCGTATCATCTTCACCATTAACAATAAGGCCGGTGACAACCGCTTCATCTCCGGAAACTGATATGTGCTCCTTTTCATCGCCGATTACCGTTCGAACCGAAATGTTGATGGTGGTCTCCTCGCCCTTCCACACATCCACCTCCCGGGCGACCGTCGTATCATACCCCTCTGCTGCAACAACCAGACTGTACACCCCGGCGACGATGCTATCGATGCGAAATCGTCCGATATGATCGGTACGTGCCCAGTCTCCCGTTTCACGCACAACCACTTGTGCCTGCTCCAGCGGATCACCGGCACTGTTTGACACGATGCCGGAGATCGTACCGGGACCATCGGGCGCCTGTGTACCTGCTTGACGGGAAGAAAGAAATGCGTTTTGATAAACCGTTTCCTTCGCTCGCACACTGATACCGGTGATTACTTCGGTTTCATACCCCCATTTGGTAATCATCATCGAATAGGTTCCTGGTGGAATGCTTTTCAACTGATAGCTTCCGTCGGCTTGTGTCTGAGCGGTGTAGTCGGTGTTTAATAAAGATACCGTTGCCTTGGCAATGGAACCAGAGGTAGCGGTATCTCCCACGGTACCAACAATCGTTCCCGTCTTGTCGTTTATGGTCAAAAGTGGTACCAGCTGATTGATAACATTTATGGCCTGGCCTTTTTTCACAATCAGGCTATAAACGGTGTCCGAATGGTAATCGGGATGGGAGATCACAAGATCATAGCTTCCTTCTGCAACATCGGTGAAATTGAAAACGCCGTCAGCATCGGTTGTTGTCTGATGCCGGTTGTCAGGTATCAGGATAGCGGCTCCCATCACCGGTTCACCCGTTTCATCATTGGTAACTTTACCAATGATAAGAGAGGGGGAGGGGCAGGTATCACATTCGCTGAATTGATATGGGTTTTGCTTCTCCAATGATATGGAAATCGAATCCGTTTGACTCGCTTGTATGGCGACCTTTTTTTGTTTGTACGGTTTGAAGCCGGTCATCTCAATTGTCAGCGAATAGGTGCCGGGAGCAACGGTGTCAAATGAAGCCATGCCGTTAAGGTCGGAGACGGCAACATATTGTTTGCTGCTCCAGAAGGATGATTGTGTGAGGGTCACGACAGATGCTACCATTGATCTTTCTGTGTCCTTTTGTTTAATGAAAACTCGCAATGATCCACTTTGCGATGCGGCAAAGCAGGAAAGTGCGGTAAACAAGAATGCTGCATAAATTTTTAACGTACTCTGTCTCAAACTTTTGATCCTCGCGAGAAAGAAAATTAACCAGACACTGTTATTGTTTTATTGGAGAATTGTAAGAATTGCATGTGAGGCAAAAAGGAATATCTCACATACAATTTTTAAAAGATACCACCAGAATGTTTTAGTTGTTTGAGAAGTCTGTTAGGGGAGTGTTAACGACTGTTATGGTTGTGTTGGTGTTAAAACAGAGGGAAGAGGCAAAGACAAAAAAAAGCCTCTCTGCACAAATTTTGCAGAGAGGCTCGTGTAATGGAAACGGCTGCTAATGCAATTCTAATCTTCGCCGTCACGTTTAAAACGCTGATAATCGATCTCGTAGCGCTTTACCTTATATTGGATGACACGCTTAGTAGTGTTCAAAAGCTTTGCAGCCTCAGTCTGATTTCCACGCGCATCTTTGAGCGCGTCGGTGATAAGCTCCTTTTCATAGGCCGCCACAAGCGTTTCGAAAGAGCCGCTTCGTTTGCCCCGTTGGGTAAGCCCTTTCATCTGCAGGGTCGGTGGAAGGTCATGGCCCTCGATAACTTCGCTGGTGGTCACCAAAACAGCACGCTCGATCACGTTTTCAAGCTCCCGCACATTGCCGGGCCAGTGATACGAGGAGAGCATGTCAATTGCCGGTGTGGATATACGCTGGACGTTTTTGCCATGAATGGATGCGTATTCCCGGGCGAAGTAGTCCGCAAGAAGCATGATATCGGCTCCCCGTTCGCGCAGAGGGGGCAGAGCGACGGTAAAAACATTTATACGATAATAGAGGTCTTCGCGGAAATGCCCCTTCGAAACATCATCTTCCAGGTTACGATTCGTTGCCGTGATCAGGCGAACATTAACTGAAATCGGCTCCAGCCCCCCTACACGCTGAAACTCCTTCTCCTGAATGGCACGAAGCAGTCGGGCCTGCGCACTCAGAGACATCTCGCCAACTTCATCGAGAAACAGCGTCCCGTTGTGTGCCGCTTCGAATCGACCGATGCGTTTACTGGTGGCGCCGGTAAAAGAGCCCTTCTCATGACCAAAAAGCTCGCTTTCCAGAAGCGACTCAGGTAGCGCCGCACAGTTCACCGCGATGAACGGCCCGCCTTCTACATTGCTTTTCTGGTGTATGGCGCGGGCAATCAACTCTTTACCGGTTCCGGTTTCTCCTCGAATACACACGGTGGTGGGAGAAGCGGCAACCTGTGCGATCTGTCGATATACCTCGCACATCGAGCCGCTGTTGCCGATCATGTTCTCCGGCTTACCCCGTTTCTCAAGATCGCTGAGGCTTTGGCGAAGCTGCTGATTCTCCTCCTCGAGTTTGGAAATCTTTTGAGCCTCACGACGCCGCGCCTGAACAACCTGGGCGATCAGGTCGGCAACCGTTTCCAGAAGCCGGAGTGCTTCATCCAGAGTATCTTCCCCTTGAAGGGCAAAATGATCCACCGATAGGGCGCCAACGGTGGTCTGCTCTGCCTTGATAGGCACACACAAGAAAGACAGGTCTTCCTTACGAACTTTTTCGCGTGCGCCGGTTCTGTCCAGAAACTCTGTTTCGGCGGAAAGCTTGGGAATAACCATGGGTTTTCCGTACGCAACTACTTTTCCGGTGATACCTTCTCCGATGCGATAGGTGCCGCGTTTCTTTTCCACTTCCGTAAGCCCACGGGCCACATCGACGGCAAGTTCGGTATTGCCCGGCTTGAGAATAGAGATCATGCCTCTGTTCATGCCGGCGTGCTTTTCGAGAATCTCCAGCACCTGTGACATCACCAGTGCAAGATCGCCTCCGGCGCTGAGAACGCGAGCAATATTATAAAGGACACTGAGAGCATTTAAGGTAAGTCCGTTAGTCGAAGAGTATAAAGTCATAGGCATATATACAGTTGAAAAGATTCATGTACAGACTATTAAAAATATGTCTTTTATCAGACGAAAGGGAATACATTCCATTTCGAATTACGCAACAGGGTGCTTTTGGCAGCACAGATTATAAAAAATGCGATCCATAAAAATGTGGCCTGGCGGATCTAAACAATATATCGAAGGGAAGGATCGCATTTCTCCCCTTCGACAAAAGGGCTCTTTATTCGTGTGACGATTCACAACATCATGGTAGGGGAAAAATGTGGGAATTTATTGGCCATGATGCTCTTTGCACGATATATCTTACTATGCTCACTTGTTGTTATTTGGTCAGATTCAGGGGTGCATATGAGTTTTAAAACACTTACTCGTCCCAACAGCGTGGCCATCGTGGGGGCCTCCACGGATCCTCAGAAAGTTGGCTACGCCGTCTTGGAAAACCTGGTTAGTGGCGGATATGAGGGGAAAATCTACCCGATTAATCCTAAAGCCGATCAGATTCAAAACATACCATGTTTCAAATCTCTTCTTGATGTGCCGGGTGAAGTTGACCTGGCCATTGTTGTAATTAAGCGGGATTTGGTATTGTCCGTCCTCAAGCAGTGTGCCGAAAAAGGCATCGAGGCAGCTATCGTTATCACCGCGGGATTTGGTGAGACCGGTGCGGAGGGGAAGAAAATTCAGGAGGAGATCAAGAGCTTTGTTCGCGAGAACAACATCACTATGATGGGGCCAAACTGTTTGGGATTGCTCAATCCGTGGCACAAGCTCAACGCCTCATTTGGCCAACCGCTTGATCTTCCCGGCTCCATCGGTTTGTTTTCGCAGTCGGGAGCCCTGGTTACCGCGATTCAGGACTGGGCGGCATGCAACCGGATCGGCTTTTCCATTCTTGCCTCAATCGGCAACAAGGCCACATTGGATGAGGTAGATTTCCTGCAGGATCTCAAAGAAGACGAAAACACCATGGTAATCGCAGCCTACCTGGAGCAGATCTCAAACGGTCAGGAGTTTATGCGGGTTGCAGAGCAGGTTGGAAAAAGCAAGCCGGTTGTGATTCTGAAAGCGGGAAAAACCTCATCGGGGGCGAAAGCCGCTTCTTCACATACGGGAAGCCTTGCCGGGAGTGATGTAGCCTATGCCAGTGCCTTTGAGCGCAGTGGTGTAATTCGGGTGGAGTCGATCGAGACCCTGTTTGATGTGTCCATCGCCCTGGCGTATCAGCCGCTTCCCAAGAGTGATCGTATCGCCGTGATAACAAACGCCGGTGGTCCGGGGATCATGATGACAGATGCGTTGGAGCTTTCCGGATTGACCATGGCAAAACTCAGCGAAAAGACTAAAAAGGAGTTGATGGCAAACCTGTCGTCTGCTGCCTCTGCACATAATCCTGTCGATGTTCTGGGAGATGCGGGACCGGAACAGTATGCCATGGCCCTGGAGGTTTTGCTTTCTGGTGATGAAGTGGATGCCGCAATAGTGATTCTGACTCCGCAGAAGATGACCGAGGATAAAGAGATCGCCAAACGCATCGTCGAGATTTCCAAGAAGTATGATAAGCCGGTATTCAGCTGTTTTATGGGGGCTGACATTGTCGGTGGTGGCGTAAAAATCCTGCAGGAAAACAAGATTCCTCAGTATCCGATTCCCGAACGTGCAGCTCGGGCAATGCTGGAGATGGTCAACTACGCGCGGTATAAGAATCGTCCTCTGCGGGTGGTTGAGAGATTTTCGGTTAATAAAAACCCCGTTCACAAGATATTTCGTTCGTACCGTGAGCGGGGGATGTACGAAATCGGTGAGGCTGACGCAAAAGCTATTATGAACGCCTACAATTTTACCGTTCCCCCCGGTATACTTGCCTCCAATGCCCATGAAGCCGTACGTTTCGGGGAAGAGGTGGGATATCCGCTGGCCATGAAAATTTCCAGCCCCGATATTCTGCACAAGTCCGATGTCGGTGGGGTAAAGATCGGACTGTCCAAAGCATCGGAGGTGGAAGATGCTTATGAACTGATGATGCTTCGAATCGGACGTAAGATGCCTCATGCCGAACTGCGGGGAGTGGTTGTTGAGAAGATGGTGACTGGTGGCCGGGAAGTAATCGTTGGGATGAAAAAGGATCCTCAGTTTGGCCCGATGCTGATGTTTGGGTTGGGTGGTATCTTTGTGGAAGTTCTTAAGGATGTGACATTCAGTCTGGCTCCGATTACTGCCGATGAGGCGTATGAGATGATTCGGCGGACCAAAACATATAAGCTTCTTGCGGGAGCTCGCGGGCAGAAACCCGTCGATATTCCTGCAATCGTGGAGAACCTGCTGCGCATGAGTCAGCTGGTTATGGATTTTCCTGAAATTGAAGAAATCGATATTAATCCTCTGAAGGTGGGCTTTGAAGGTGATGGCGCCTTTGTGGTGGATGCTCGCGTGATTATTTCGAAGGAGTAGAGAAATGAGTGCATGGGAAGAACGTTACAAATCAAAAGTAAAAACGCCGGAGCAGGCTGTTAACCTGATCCGCCCCGGTGCACGCATTTTCATCGGGACCGGTTGTGCACAGCCAAAATCAGTGATAGCTGAGCTGGTAAACGATGGCAACAACATAATGGATGCGGAAATTTATCATCTCATGACTATGGGAGATGCTCCCTATGTCGATGAACAATATGCAGACAAATTTCGCACCTTTACCTTTGTCATCTCTCAGAATGTGCGCAAAGCGGTCTACAGGGGGCATGGCGACTATGTACCGGTATGTACGTCGGACATTCCACAGTTGTTTAAAAGCGGACGGCTTCCTCTGGATGTTGCTCTGATTCAGACCAGTCCTCCGGATAAAAATGGTTTTGTGAGTTTGGGTGTGTCGGTTGATATCGTAAAATCCGCGGTGGAAAACAGTCTGATGGTGATCGCGGAAGTTAATCCCAACATGCCGCGGACTCATGGCGAATCGACTCTTTCGGTGGACATGATCGATGCCATCGTGGAGAGTAAGGAGGCTTTGACCGAATATAAGAGCCCTGAGCTAAATGAGACGATAAAGGCTATCGGCAGGAATGTGGCCTCTCTGATATCTGATGGTGCCACAGTTTCCCTTGGTCTCGGTCCAATATCTCAGGCGGTATACTCTTTTCTCGATGGAAAGAAGGATTTGGGCATACACACCGAGATGTTTTCCGATGAGATCATACCTCTGATCCAAAAAGGGGTTATAAACGGGAGTCGTAAAACCATTAACCGGGGACGGATCACCGCAAGCTACTGCGTGGGATCTCGTGAGCTGTACGAATACATCAACGAGAATCCGGAGTTCGATTTCCGCCCTTCAGAATACGTGAATGACTCCGCTATAATCGCCCAGCACAATTACATGGTGGCGGTCAATACCGCCTATGAGGTTGACATGACCGGACAGGTCTGTTCAGACTCTTCTGATCAAGATTCTTTCAGTGGTATCGGTGGAATCTCCGATTTCAGTCGGGGGGCTGCCCAGGCGCGCAATGGACGCTCTATCATTGCGCTGCAGTCTACGACACCGGATGGTTCGGCAAGCCGAATAGTACCCAGCCTGATGGAGGGGGCCGGGGTTGCGTTGACTCGCGGTGATGTTCATTTTGTCGTAACGGAGTATGGCATCGCCGATCTGTACGGTAAAAGCATTCGTGAGCGGGTGACGGCGCTGGCAGAAATTGCTCATCCCGACTTTCGCAATCAAATACTTCAGCAGGCTCAGAAACGTCATTTTATTCTGCCCCATCAGGCCGAATTGTTCACCTCGGGAGCCAGATATCCAAAAGAGCTGGAAACCAGACGAGCGCTTGCAGATGGTACTGCTCTGTATTTCAGACCAATAAAGCCGACCGATACTCATTCGCTTCGGGATATGTTTTATTCACTGTCCGAAAAGTCGATCGCCTTCCGGTTTCTGGAGCCGATTAAGGCCTTTCCGCAGGAGTTTGTGCAGAAACTGGCAAATATCGATTACACAAGCGATATGGGCATTGCGGCTACCATAAAGGATATGGGAGGTGAACGAATTATCGGCATCGCTCATTATTTTCGCAACAAAGAGAACAATCGAGCCGAAATCTCATTTCTGGTTCGTGATGACTGGCACAACAAAGGTGTTGGAACCTACCTTTTCGAGATTCTTTCCTCTGTCGGCCAAAAAAGAGGAGTTTCCGGATTCGATGCCAATGTTTCCGCAGATAATGCAAACATGCTCGGGATATTTTTCAACTCCGGGTATAACGTTTCCACAAAGCGTGAAAATGATAACTACAGCATATCTTTCGACTTCGGAGAGAGTAAGTAGGAATCCACGACATTGTCCTGATCCAGTCTTCTTCTCGGCGGTAGGCACCAGCGTACCGCCTTTTCGCATATAATGGCCGCACAGGTTGATTTTTCTAATTCACTTTTCGTATGGTTTGTTTAATGGAATCCACATCCGAATATAAGCGTCTACTTTTGGGAATCGATGT
This sequence comes from uncultured Fibrobacterota bacterium, assembly GCA_964419255.1. Taxonomy (GTDB): domain Bacteria; phylum Fibrobacterota; class Chitinivibrionia; order Chitinivibrionales; family CAYFVL01; genus CAZPHU01. The sequence continues at coordinate 7,745 of CAYQOU010000025.1, forward strand.
CGGCAGTACGACGGTGAAGGCTGTCGTTATGTCGTCCGATCAGACAATCTTATGGAAACACTACCAGCGGCACAATGCCAGACAACCCGAGCTGGTGCGAGATTTTCTGAAACAAATTGGTCAGCGGTTTAGTAGCTGTGCTTTGAGCACCTTTATAACCGGCAGCGGCGGTAGAGCCATAGCTCCGCACATAAACGCCCGCTATGTACAGGAAGTCAATGCGGTTACCTACGCAGTCGAAAGGCTTTACCCTCAAACCGGCTCCGTTATCGAATTGGGAGGCCAGGATGCCAAAGTAATCATATGGAAGCAAGATTCTCAGGGACGCAAATCCACCCTGACGTTCATGAATGACAAGTGTGCGGGAGGCACTGGGGCTACCATAGACAAAATCCTGGGAAAAATCGGCCTCTCCATGGAACAAGCCGCCAAAGTGAGCATGGAGGGCAAAACCATGCATCATATTGCTGCCAAATGTGGTGTATTTGCCGAGACCGATGTTGTGGGTTTGCTCAAGGCGGGAGTCGATGAGGAGGAGATTCTGGTGTCGCTGGCAGGTGCTATTGCCCGGCAGAATCTGGAGGTGCTGGTAAAGGGGAATGTACTGCGGGATAACGTACTCCTTCTTGGTGGTCCGCACACCTTCCTACCTGTTTTTACCCAAATCTGGCGTACTCTTATTCCACAAACCTGGCAGATACATCACTGGAAACCCTCCGAGCGCCAATCTGAGGAGCTGATACATGTACCTCGGGATGCTCAGTACTTTGCAGCACTAGGTGCGGTACTCTTCGGGCAGGAATCCGATAACCTGTTTTCCGCAATGCACCATGGGCAGGAGACTGATAAGCATTTTCTGAGCGGAATAGAGCGCCTGGAGCACTATATAGCGCAGGGAAGAATCGCCCAGCTCGAATCATCCGGTGCGGTACGGGACGGTTTGGTCAAATCCGAGGAGGAAAAGGAGGTTTTTGTCCGAAAATACAGGATTCCCCCCTTTACCGTACCTCATTTTGACCCAGGTACAACAGTCAGCGGGTATATTGGCATTGACGGGGGATCTACCAGTTCCAAGATGGCACTGGTGGATGAACAGGGAGGGCTAATCTACAAAGATTATGTTCTCTCCAAAGGGAATCCGATTATTGACATACGGGATATGTTTCAGCGTCTGGGAGAGTGGGCGACCGGAAGCGGGGTTTCGCTGCAGATCCTCGGAGCGGGCGTGACCGGATATGCATCGTCTATTCTAAAAGAAGCATTCGATCTTGACATTTCAGTTGTGGAAACGGTTGCTCACATGAAGGCTGCGGCTGCTTACTACGGTGATGTCGATGTCATCTGTGATATTGGCGGGCAGGATATCAAGGTGCTGTTTATGAAGCACGGGCGAGTGGTTGATTTCAAGCTTAATACTCAATGCAGTGCCGGAAACGGCTATTTTCTTCAAGGAATGGCCGATCAGTTTGGCATTCCAATCGAGCAGTATGCAGACTATGCATTCAAGGCACGCAAGGCTCCCGCCTTCAATTATGGCTGCGCAGTCTTTATGGAGCAGGACAAGGTAAATTTCCAGCAGCTGGGCTGGGCAAAAGAAGAAATCATGGCGGGTTTGGCTCTGGTGCTTCCGCTTAATATATGGAATTATGTCGTACAGGAGACGAATCTGGCCCGGTTGGGCAACACGATCGTGCTTCAGGGAGGAACCCAGAAAAATCTGGCGGCTGTGAAAGCTCAGGTGGATTATATTCAAGATCGCCTTCCACATGCAACTGTACACGTTCATCGGTATGCTGATATTTGCGGTGCAATCGGTGCCGCGATTGAAGTCAAGGAAACCCGAGGTGGTGGACAAAGCTCCTTTATCGGAGTGAGTGATGCGTCAAAAATATCTTTCGAGTCTCGAAATGACAGCACTACTCGATGTCGGTTTTGCGGCAATCGCTGTCCGCGAACGTTTATAGATATACATGTTACTCGGGACAAAAAGGTACGTTTCATAACCGGTTATGGGTGTGAGCGGGGTATGGCCGAATCTGCTGATATCATGCGTTTACGCGAGCAGGAAAAACGCAGGAACAAAGAAAAATATCCCAACCTGGTTGACAGAGCAGCACGATTGGCTTTCGATGAATTCGCCTTTGAAGCCCTTCCCCGGGAGACAAAACGATTCAGCCGATCCGGGGAACAGGCAATTAAAAAGCGGGAACAGCTTGTGATCGGAATTCCCCGTCTTCTGAACATGTATCTATACGCTCCGTTTTTCTCCACCTACTTTCGTGCTTTGGGTGTAAAGGAGATTCGATACAGTAATTACACCTCAGCGCAGCTGTGGCATGAGGGGAACAAATGGGGAGCCATAGATCCCTGTTTTCCGGCCAAGGTAGCACCCGCCCATATTTACGACCTTCTCAAGCAGGAAGATCTCACTCACATATGCTTTCCTCGTATTACCCATCTGGAATCTGTGGTTGGTAATACATTGGGTAATAATGCGTGTGTGATACAGATGGGAACTCCTGAGGTCGTTCATGCGGTGTTTACCCGTGAGATCGATTATTTTGCCGACTGTTCCGTGGGCTTTTGGAAACCGCTGATACGCATGGATCGCCAGAGGGAGGTTGTCGGAGAGATGTATGCTTATTTTAAAGAAGAAATGGGTATCACCGAAGACGAGAATGCGTGGGCGGTATCGCAGGGCTTTAAGGCACAGGGACACTATCTTGACATTCTGCGCGAGCAAGGAGCACGCATCATAAACCAACTCATCGATGAGGATCGGATAGGGATCCTGGTTTTGGGTCATCCTTACCATCACGATCCGGGATTGAATCACGGCATCCTGGATGAATTTCAAAAACGCGGGTTTGCGATTCTGTGCATCGAATCGTTGCCGGTAGATGAAAGCTTTCTCAAGCCGCTTTTTTGCGGAGAACCTGACATGAGTACAGTCCCCCGTGAGTTGGATATTAAGGATATATGGCAGCGCAATTTCAACCGCAATACAAATCTGAAAATTTGGGGTGCTAAAATAGCTGCACGTCATCCTAATCTGGCGGTAATCGATTTGAGTTCTTTTAAATGTGGCCATGATGCTCCCACCTACTCGTATATAGACAACGTGTTGGATGCATCGGAAACGCCACATTTCCTGTTTCATGACATAGATCAGAACAAGCCACGAGCCACCATCGACATTCGGATACAGACGATTGATTATTTCCTTCATCTGGAAGAGCAGCGGCTGCGTGCACGCATAGAGGAGTCGCATTCATGACAAATACTCGAGAGCAGAATTTCAGTGTAAAGCCTCCCAAACTGAAAAAGCAAAATCAGTGGGAGGGCTATGAGAATATACCCTGGTACAAGAAAGACAAGAAAAGCACCACCCTCCTTTTCAGTTTCGTGGAAAGAAGAAAATCACTGTTTCTGCGAGCCTACTTTAAGCGACACGGCTTTGTTTATGAAGATCTGGGTGATCATGTCAAGGAAGATGTTCGGTGGGGTAAGGAATATGGAAATCGGATGGAGTGCAATCCGATGTACTTTACATCCGGAAGCCTCATACGCAACCTGGTCAGAATCGAGAAGGAGACGGGGTTAACAAAAGAGGAGATCGTTCGCAAGTATGTGTTTCTTGGAGGCGGAGGGCAATGTGGTCCATGCCGATATGGTATGTATCCGCAGGAATATCTCAAGGTGATAAACGATGCCGGATTCAAAAATTTCAGGATTCTGATTTTCTCCTCCGACATTATCCAGGAGCCCATGCCTAAAGGGAGCGCGTTTACCTTCGATGTGGTGTTTAAGGTAAACATATTGATCGCCATAATTCTTGCCGATATCATGCATATCGCCGAATGTGCCTTGCGCCCCTACGCTAAAGATAAGGATGAGGCGCTTGAGGTGCTTGAACGGGCGGAGCAAATCTTACTGGATGCATTTTCGAGCCGCCTGTATCTGCTGGCCCTTCCTCGCGCGCTTAAGAAAGTCGGGCGGATGTTTGCAAGGATTGCCCGTGATGACCTTCAGCTTCCCAGAATATATGTCACCGGTGAATTCTTCGCCAATTTGGCCCACAATGAGGGAAATTATAATCTTCGGCGCTTTATTATGGATGAGGATTGTGAGGTGTACCCGGGGCTTTTTACGCAGAGAGTATTGTACGATAACTGGCGACGCATGCAGGAGGCGAAAAGAGGTTTCAAATATGGTTCGGATGAATCGGAACGCAGGTTCTGGGCAAGTTCGCTGCGAAAACAGCGGGTCAGCTCCGCGATAGTAAACTGGTTTTGGAAAAGCTACATAAAGGCACTCAATCCTGCATCTTTTGGTGGCAGAGCAGATATACTTGATCTTGATCACCTTGCGGAGCTGGGGTATGAATTTTATCATCCGGAAATCTTTGGTGGTGAAGGAAATCTGGAGGTGGCCGAGGCCATATACTACGCCGATAAGATTGACGGTTTCATATCATCTAAACCCTTCGGGTGTATGCCTTCTTCGGGAGTCAGTGATGGAGTGCAGGCAAAGATCATGTCGTTGTATCCAAGCCTGAATTTTCTGTCGATCGAAACAAGCGGGGACAATGAGGTGAATATCCTCAGTCGAGTCAGTATGCTTCTGTTCAAAGCCAAGCAAAATGTGCGACGGAAAATGGAAGAGGACGCTACCCGCGAAACAGACGAAGCCTAATCGAGCTGATTCATTGCGGCGAATCGCAAAATCGCTCGGGGAAATGGGCTTCAGCAATCTTGGAAAACCTTGGGAGGGTATTGGGGACGAGTGCCTGAACCCTTCTGTCCTGAGGTGATTGCGCGGTTAATCCGCTGAGAGCCGCTCATTCAGGTAAAAAGTCTTGCCTCCTGTGGGGTGAGAGTAATATATTCTCTCAAGGAAGTGAATTTCACTCCGGAGGGCCGCTGAAGGGTTTAAAGACAGTTCTCGGCAAGCCGGCATCAGAGTTTCGCGTGTGAAACGGTGGTGTCGGCTTTTTTTTTGCACCTTTAGAAGAGGGAGTCAGCATGTTTTCGAAGGTTCTTATCGCAAATCGTGGAGAGATCGCAGTGCGCATCATACGGGCATGCCGAGAACTTGGAATAAAAACGGTTGCAGTCTATTCGGATGCCGATAAAAAGTCGATGCATGTGGAGATGGCCGATGAAGCACACAACATCGGTCCCGCCCCAAGCAGTCAAAGCTATCTGAATTATCCCGAACTGGTGCATGTCGCGAAGTTGTCGGGAGCCGATGCCATTCATCCCGGGTATGGTTTTCTTTCGGAGAACACATTTTTTGCTGAGGTTTGTGAGATCTGCAAAGTGGTATTCATCGGCCCACGTCCCGAATCGATCTCCAAGATGGGAGAAAAGTCTGTCGCACGTGCGATGATGGCCGATGCGGGTATTCCAGTTGCCATGGGAAGCAAGGATGCTATCGAGGATCACCATGCTGCGTTGAAGATTGCCGATGATGTTGGTTTTCCGCTTCTGATAAAGGCGTCTGCGGGAGGTGGTGGTAAGGGGATGCGGGTGGTGTATGACAAGGCCTCGCTTGTCGATGGTATGCAGGCCGCGCAGGCGGAGGCAAAGGCGGCCTTCGGCAATGAAGAAGTGTACATCGAGCGCTACATAGAGGGCGCCCGTCATATAGAAATACAGATACTTGCCGATACTTTCGGAAACGTGATTCATCTTGGCGAACGGGAGTGCTCTATACAGCGCAGGCACCAGAAATTGATTGAAGAATCTCCTTCCGCGGCACTCGATCCCAAACTGAGAGAGAAAATGGGCAAAGCGGCCATAAAGGCTGCCAAGGCCGTCAATTATTCCAGTGCAGGGACGGTGGAATTTGTCATTGACGCGCAGGGGAATTTCTACTTTATCGAGATGAATACCCGCGTTCAGGTCGAACATCCGGTCACCGAAATGGTTACCGGTGTAGATATTGTCAAGGAACAGATCCGAATCGCCGCCGGTGAGCCGCTTACACATAGTCAGAAGGATATCGACCTGAGGGGACACGCTATCGAATGCAGGGTTAATGCGGAGGATCCCGAGAATAATTTTATGCCCTCACCGGGTAAGGTTCATCATATCCTTTTCCCGGGTGGCCCGGGTGTACGGGTGGATTCTCATATGTTTAATGGCTGTTCCATTCCGCCTCATTATGATTCGCTGATGGCAAAAATTATCGTTCATGCCGAAAACCGTCCGGCAGCAATCGCCAGGATGAAACGAGCGTTAACCGAGTTTTCCATAAAAGGCGTGGATACAACCGTTCCTTTCCATCTGAAAGTCCTGGACAATGAAACGTTTATCTCCGGCGATTACACCACAAAATTCATCGATGAGCAGTTTCTCAAAAAAGAGACGGCATCGAGCAGGGGGCGGTGATAACGACGGCAGATGATATAGCCTGAGTGTGAAATAATGTCGAAAAGGATTCGATGTTATAATGAAGCACGTTTTTTGGTCGTATAGCATGTGTTATGTTTGCTAATCTTGATCTTTAATCCTTGAATCTCCGGCTTTTCCGAATCAGCTGGGTCGCCCTCGCGTTTCAAACTTATTGGGCCATTATGCATTTTTATGCCGATTTTCACATACATTCACGATTCTCACGTGCCACCAGCCCACGGCTTGATCTGGAACATCTGTTTGTCTGGGCACAGCTGAAGGGAATCGGTGTGGTAGGGACGGGGGATTTTGTCCATCCGGCATGGTTGGATGAACTTCGGGAGAAGCTGATAGAGGCTGAGCCTGGTCTGTTTGCTCTGAAGAAAGCGGTTCAAAAACCTTTGCTTGAAAAGATCCCGCCCAGATGTCGGGCACCTGTTCGTTTCATACTGGTGACGGAGATCTCCAACATATACAAAAGATATGGTAAGGTCAGGAAAGTGCATAACCTGATTTTTGCGCCTTCATTTACCACCGCACGCAGGATTCAGAAGAAACTAGCCGCAAGAGGGAATATAAGCTCCGATGGCCGGCCGATTCTCGGGCTCGATTCCCGTGATCTTCTCTACATCGTTCTCGAGACGGATCCTTTTGCTTTTCTTGTGCCGGCGCACATATGGACCCCCTGGTTTTCCGTACTGGGGGCCAGGAGTGGCTTTGACAGCCTGGAGCAGTGCTATGGCGAGCTTTCCAGATATGTTTTTGCCGTAGAGACGGGTCTTTCTTCTGATCCGCCTATGAACAGATTGGTTAGTGGATTGGACAGATGCTCTCTTATCTCCTGCTCCGATGCTCATTCACCGATTAAACTGGGACGCGAGGCAACGATCTTCTCCACAGAACCGGATTATTTTTCGATCAGGGCGGCACTGGAGGATCCGAAGGATCCGGGGCTGGTGGGGACGGTAGAGTTTTTTGCTCAGCAAGGCAAGTATTATCTGGATGGTCACCGCAAGTGCGGTTTCCGTCAGGGGCCGCATGACAGTCCGGCAGTCGCTGGCGTGTGTCCGGTCTGCGGGAAAACTCTGACCGAGGGAGTACTTTCGCGTGTAAAGAGGCTTGCCGACAGAAAAGAGAGCGAATCGGGTGTCTGGGATCGTTGTTATGAGAGTCTGATTTCGTTAAGCGATATAGTGGCACAGGCAGAGGGGGTTGGAAGTACGACCAAGCGGGTCTGTGGAATCGTTCAGAGCTGTTACCGCGAGTTGGGTAATGAGTTGGAGATTTTGCGCGCTGCCCCGCTGGGCAGGATTGAGGATGTTGCGGGCAGGATGATTGCAGAGGGAGTGGGCCGGATGCGGGAGGGGCGGGTACATATCGATGCAGGCTATGATGGGCAGTTTGGAGAAGTCAGGCTGTTTCCCGACAAAGACCTCCCGCGAAACACGCCCCGGAGATGAACAGGAAAAAAGTCCTGTACAGTTATGTAAATCAAGCTGTACGAAATGTAAGGCGGAATATTTCAGGCAAAACTCAGCACCTGTAACGACACTTCTGTGTTATCATAATCACCAAAGTGATAATCATTTCGGATAATCTTTTTATCTTACGGTCAAGCCTTCCACAGTTTTAGCCGTTAAAAAACGGGTTTTTTTCGGCATACTCGTTGCGTTTTTTATGGGGCAAGAGTGATTGTGTCTATGATGAGAGTCTTGGATAATATTTGAAAGTGTCTGTCGGGGGCGGATGTTCAAACCTGAGGGGGAAGCGCCTGTGTGATGAGAGGCAGCCGCCGCCCTGAATAGACGGCAATACGAACAATGTCTCTTGTGGATATTGTAAAGGAGGAAGACAATGAAACGTACATTATCAACCATAATAGCGATGATTTCGATGGTACTTTTTACCACCGGATTTGCCATGGCCCAGGAGGGTGGTGAGTATGGTGGTCAGACCGAGGGTGGTGGAGAGTACGGTGGTACTCAGGAGCAGATGATGGATACATCCGAAGATAAGCTGGTTTTCGACAGCCTGGATATGGATGGAGACATGCAGCTGAGTCGTGAGGAATTTGTCACCGGTATGTACAACGCCTGGGATAAGGATGGAAACGGAACCATCGATCAGCAGGAATGGGATAAGGCAGTGCAGAAGTATGGCATTTCTGATCAATATGCCGATATTCCTAATCCCGATGGAGTAGACCAGCAGGCGTTTATGGACTGGTCTGAGCAGGCCGGTCTGTACGAGAAATGGGATCAGGATGGTGACGGTACAATCACGCGGGAGGAATTTGATACTGCCAAGCAGCAGATGGAAGAGGATACCGCCGATGAGCAGGGAGATATGGACGGTCAGGAAGGCATGGGCGGAGAGGAAGAAGACGGTGGTGTAATCCGTTAAACTCTTGCATCCGTCTGTGTCCTAATGCGCTTTCCCCGATAGTCGCCGGTCGACATCGAGACGACCGGCGGCTATCTTCGGGCCCCCTTTGATCAGCCTTTATCGGCCTCTGACTGTTGTTTCTTCTGCTCCTTCTCCGAAATATAGCGCATCACCAGCAACCCTATACCCATCAACACCAAAATCGAGCTGAAACCGATAGCAAAGATCTTAACTCCGGAGAGAAGTTCCGCGGAAAGCAATGGTGAGAAGAGGGCTATCCCGATTATTGTTGCTCCCAAGATTATCAACAGTGTTGCCACCAGTGTAATGCGAGAGTGACTCTTCTTCACCTGCTTCTGTGAATCCGAGATCAGACTATCATAATCCTCTTTATGCATCTGTGATTCATCCGACATACAGTAAAACTCCCTTCAACGTGTAATCCAAAATTGAGCGATTTTCTTCCGGCGATTCATATGACCCGATTGGGCATAAGGGGTTCAATGTTATCTCAGGGGGTATCCTTGCGATTGCTTAAACCCTTCCGTCTTCAAAGGCGTGTGCGGCTCATCCACTCACAGCCGCTCAATTCAGGTAATATAAATAGAAATATACATAATCTCTAAAAAATGGTTCATAGTCGAGAAATCAGCATGAAAGGATTTCATCAAATGGCAGGGGGGGTGAACATGTCGCCCGGAGAGGAAAAGTTTTTATCGGGCTAAAGAGATGCCGTACATGAGCCGATATAGTAAATGTAAGGAAACAGAGCGGTCCTCCACCATGGATGGCAGGCTCGATCGGGGGACACGGACCAGGGACGGTGCGATTTCCAGGGAGGGAAAGTGCCCCATTTATCCCGCGAGACGGGAAGGCAGGTAAATCATGGATATCAAGTCAATAATAGGTGCATATCAGGCTAAAACATATGGCCTGGATGGGGGAGGTAAAGCAGATAGAAAAAAACCCCTTTCGGCAGATAAGTCCGCTGAGTCGAGCGAGCGGGTTGAAATATCTGCAAGATCCGCAGCTCTACAGAATGCACGGGCACAAATAGATGCGCTTCCAGAGGTACGTCTGGAAGTGGTTGAGGAGATAAGAAAGCGTATCGAGATAAATGACTATCCTCTGGAGAACAATATGGATGAGGCGCTAAAGAATATGATTGAGAAGCATATCGTGCCCTGATCCGGAATTGGCGGGTGATTAGGAAAAAGGCCTCAAAGAAGATAACTTTGAGGCCTTTTTCCTTGCGTTTTCATGCTCAAAATGCCATTTTAAGAGACTGTTCTTTCGAAGCTTGCCCGGGTGGTGGAATAGGTAGACACTAGGGACTTAAAATCCCTTGGCGCTTAGCGCCGTGCCGGTTCGATTCCGGCCTCGGGCATTGCCTTCGCCGCTTTGGCATCAAATCCTTCTTGAAGGCTGACATCCCGATGGCTGTTGCGGCAATATCTTCACAAAATCCGATGATCGCATCATGCACTCCTGATTTAATGCCGATGAGTTTTCTGATATGGTAGAATATGCTTGTGGATACCAGTGCGGTGAATCCACCTGTTGCAGCACCAAATATCTCACGCTTCCCACTTTCCTTAAAGAGCAAACCCCCGCAGAATGCACCTGAAAGGGTGCGGGCGAGAAGTGGACCGGGTGATATTCGGTCGGAGATAAATGGCAGTTTATCAGCGATCATCTCTCCGACAGCGGCAATTTTCAATATTCCATGAAAATGCCTCGATCTCATAAAAATGAAGATCGGGTTTTGGGACCGGGGCCTTGAATACGTAAGGCTCATGACAAAGGCGGGAGCAGATACCGTTCGCATACCTGCCACGATCCCCAACAGTATAGCCTTCACGGTAATTTCTTTCATTTTTTTCTCCCGACTCAATACAAGCGAAAGCAAGATGTCGTATTCTGTGAAGAAGGAGTGCACCCACCCTTGCTCATGACCTTGCTACAATAACCACACCAATGAGGATCAGCAATAATCCGAATGCCTTGACAATAGAATATGGCTCATTAAATACAAAAATTGCAACAATGGCGATGCTTACATAGGTAAAAACTGAGAAGATCGGTTGTGCAACCGACAGATGTATCTTTGACATTCCATAGGCATAAAACGGAAATGACACTCCGAAGATGAAAAATGCAACAGACAGAAGGGCCCAATACACTCCATTACTACTATCGGGTCTGGTTTTGTAGAGGGACGAATACTTAACCAGTACCGAGCCGACGCAGTTAGCGGAAGCGGCCAGCAGGATAGAAAGTGTGGGTAGAACGTTCACTTCACAGATCTCTGTTTGTTTCTTTATCCATAATCATCATTTCCCTTGTTCATGTTCTCTCCTTCTCTGAATATACCAGTCGGTATAGGGGTGATCAAGGGAGTAATCGGGCATCTTTTTAATGCACAAGCTCTTTGCCTCATCCGGGGGATTCAAGCCTTCTGCCCTCAAGGGATCGCGCGAGTCATCCACTCAGAACCGCTCAATCAGGTTTAAGCAGTGTGATGAGACTCAATAACGGCTTCTATATCCTTATTCGATAAATGTGGGTATCAGGCGAATGTGCGTGCGGTATGGTGTAAAATGGTGATTCATTCTCACATAATTTGGCCGGTTAGTATATTTCAGTATGTGCATTCGTTTTTTATAGTGTTTTTTTGTATTCGTCCTATGGAGTAATTGCGTGCGAATTCGTTTTATATATCCGAAGTTTATTCGTTTTCTGGAAGGTCATGCTGAGCTGGACGAGTTGGTTCGGAAACATCTACTGGGTAATTATTCGATGCCCCCATCTTTGGCCATTCCGACTCTGGCTGCAATTACCCCCGATCAGCATCAAATATCTCTGACGGATGACAACATCGGCCAGCCTATAGATTTTGATGAAGAAACCGATCTGGTAGCCATCAGCTTTTTTACCCCCCAGGCAAGCCGTGCCTATGAGATCGCCGATCGTTTCAGGGCGAAAGGTACAAGGGTTGTTGTTGGAGGGATGCATCCCAGTCTGCGTCCAAAGGAGGCCGCGGAGCATGCCGATGCAGTATGCATAGGCGAGGGTGAAGGGGTCTGGCCGACCATATTGGAGGATGCGGAAAAAGGAGATTTGAAGCAATTCTATTCGGCGGAGACCCCCTGGGATATGAGCCGGAAGCTCATTCCCAGGCGTGAAATCTTCAGCACCAATCTCTATACCTGGGATGCACACCTTGTGCAGACAACCCGTGGTTGTCCGGTGCGCTGTGATGGTTGTCCGATACCTCCCAAAGAGGGATATACAGTGCGTCTTCGCCCGGTGGATGCTGTTATTGAGGATATCAAAAGCATGCCGTATAAGGAATTCTATTTTACGGATGATACGATAATGCTTCCGGGAAAAAAATATCAGAAGTATATACTCAGGCTGATGGAGCGTATCGAGGAGCTGGATGTCAGCATTTTCCTGGCATCCACAATGATGATGATTCCCGATCCGGAGTTTTATAAACAGTTGCGAAAAGGCGGAGCGGCTTCCATGTATACGATATTTGGTTTTGATCGTAACAGTAGACAGCTTTTCAGCGCTGACTGTACAGCCGAGCATTGGCAGAAAATGATTGACCTTGTACATATGAATGAAGATGCGGGGATACACTTTTTCGCCTCTTATGGAATAGGATTCGACTACATGGATGAATCGACTGCCGATAGAATCCTGAAGTTTTCCGAGCAGGCAGGTGTCGATTGCGCCGAATTTTTCATCCACACCCCGTTTCCGGGCACTCCCTTCGGCGATCAGTGTGAAAAAGAGGATCGCATACTGCATCGCAATTATCATAAATGGAACACCGGAAACGTTGTTTTCAAGCCGAGAAATTTCACTCCCGAGCAGCTTCAGCAGTCTTTTTACCATCTGTGGAAGAGTTTCTTTCGGGATAAGGACCCCAAAGAAACAATCAAATCGTTTACGGTTAATGACGCCGATAAACCCTGAGTGCGAATCGGTGCCAACCGCTTCGTTTCGTTAAATAAATTCCGGTCTGTCTCTTTTAATTTACCTCTCTTGACAGGCCCTGTTACACGGAACATATTTTGCCAACCGAAAAAGCTCTTCTGTTTCCATATGAGGGAGATTGGAAAACGCTGCGGGAAGAGTCTTTTTTAAAAAAAAGAACCGCATGAGTAATGCAAGGGTAATTATATGAGAAAAGGTGTATTCTCCTTACTGTTTGCGTGTCTGAGTATGTCGTTTCCTTCGACAGGATTGGGGCAATCTCAAACCTACAGTCTCTCTGATCTACTCTCAATTGCCGAAGAAAATAGCGATCAGATCAAGATAATAGAGGAGGAATATGAGGCGGGACTGCAGCAGGTGCGGTTTTATCGTTCCGAAGCTTTCCCGCAGGTGGCTTTCACGGCGGCTAGCGGCATTGGAAGTCAGAGTCTGACAGAATCGAGCCTCGGCCAGGGGGGGGAACAGACTCCGGGACCACCAGCTGCGCCCGAGCAGCCGACCATAGATTTTCCACAACGGGTCACCGGGTATTCCTATAACTGGGGGCTATCGCTGAGACAGCCGCTGGTCACATTCGGTCGGATCAGTAATGCACTCAGGCTTGCCGGGATGCAGGACAGCGTGCTGGAGGGAAGCAAACGGATGCAGCAGGATTATCTGTACCTTTCGGTGATGCAGGCATTTTCCGATGCCTACCTGGCGGACAAACAGGTGATTATTGCCCGCAAGTCTCTGGCGAGCGCTCAGCGGCTTCTTGAACGGATGAATGTGGAGGTGAAAAATGGCGCGGGCTCTCAGCTTGATTTTCTTCGTGTTCAGTCTCAGGCTGAGGCGGCGCGGGCCGATGAGCTGATGGCCATAAGCAGCCGTGAGATGGCTTACCGGCGACTTTCCCAGAATGTTGGACTGGAAATCGATACCGGCTATTCTATCACCTACTCCCCGGAAGATTCACAGCTTCATATACCACGGGTTGCAGCGGCAAACACAGAGTACGTGCTTAAAGGGATACAGGCGGATATGAAAGAGACGCAGGGGGATTATGAACGAAGCAAGTTGCTTCCTTCCGTGTACTTATCCGGAACTATAGAAAATGCCGTAACCATCAGCAAGAGTGATGATGACATGGTGGATGGTTTTTTATCCCGGTACAATCAGGAATTCGGTGATATTGCCGATTATCGTTATTTTAATTACATGATTGGTTTGCAGCTTCAGTGGAATATTTTTGATGGATTTCGGACTCCTGCCGGTCAACGTCAGGCACTTGCCGAGGCTCAAAAGGCGCGATATGAACAAAAACAGGTCGGTAAAAAAAATGAGATTGCCATCAGAGAAAGCCGTGACCGTCTGGAAGTCTTGAAACAGAGCATGGAGGCGGTAGAGAGTCAGCTTGCCGCCGCACGTCGAGCCTTTGAGCTTGTGGAAGAGGATTACACCAGGGGATTTGTGGATATAAGCGATTACCTGGAGACGGAGAAGGATCTCAGGCAGGCCGAGAAGCGCCTTTACGAACTGCAGATGCAGCGTTTACTTACTATCGGTCAGTTGAGAATGAATCTGGGTGTTGCAGTATACGAGGGGAAACCATGAAAAAGAAAATATTTGTCGGCAGTATGATACTGCTTTTTTTGTTTATGGCAGGATGTAACCGGGGTGAAGAATCGCCGGCTCGCACCGGCGTAAAAACAAAAACCACCGATACCATACCGGTTGGTATCCAGCAGCTTAGCCCCGAGTCTTTTCTGGTGCGCGGCGAATACTACGGCAGCGTGACGGGAATCCAGGAAGCGGTTATCCTCTCCACCGCCGGTGGTCGGGTGGAGGCGATGTATGCCAAGGAGGGGGATTACGTTAAGGCCGGAGCGCATCTTGGCAGGATAAATGCGGATGAGGCGGTAAACAGTTATAATACCGCCAGGCTCAACGAGAAGATAGCCAAACAAAACTACGATCGTCTTACGGCTCATCTGGAAAATGGAAACGCCTCACAGGTAGCTGTAGATCAGGCTCGTCTCAGTTGGCTTAATGCCAAATCGAGCCTTCTTGAAGCGACGCGGGTGCGACGGGGAGCATTATGCATCGCCCCTATCAGCGGAACGGTGGTCAGCCGTCACATCGACTTGCATCAGGAGGTGGCTCCGGGTACTCCCACTTTCTCCGTGTCGCAGCTTCATACGATGAAGATATCCTTCGGTATTCCGGAAAGCGATATCGCGGATGTAAAGGAAGGGGCTATGGCGCGCATCACGGTTGATCTTCTCAAAGGCAAGGTGTGGGAAGGGAAATTGGTTCGACTTGCCCGCAAGCTTTCCGACCGAACCAGGACATTTGAGGCGGAGGTTAACGTAAGAAACGCTGACCGGTCACTGATATCGGGATTGACCGCACGGGTCGATCTGGCGCTCAGAGAGCTGGACAGTGCGGTTGTTGTTCCGACCGCAGCGGTGCGAAACGACGACAAGGAAACATATGTCATGACGGTTAGAAACGGCAGAGCCCGGTACACGGTTGTCGAAACTGGCGCAAGCAATCGGAACAAAACGGTCGTCACCAGAGGCTTGAGCTTTGGTGATACGCTGATCGTACAGGGCTATCATCTGGTTGCAAACGGAACACCAGTGTCTATCCGAACAAACGGGAAAAAAGATGATTGATTTTTTTATCAGAAAGCATGCTGCGGTATTCAGTTTCGTGTTGCTGATCGTGATCGTAGGGGTTATGGCCTACATGCAGCTTCCTCGCGAATCGAGTCCCGAGATCAAACAGCCGTATATCTTCGTGACTACCCTGTATCCCGGGGTATCTGCGGCCGATATAGAGAATCTGGTAACCCGGCCTGTTGAGGAGGAAATCGAAGGTCTTGAAGGAATACGAAATCTGACCTCCACCTCTCAGCAGAGTCTGTCGTTTATAATGGTTGAGTTTACATCCGATATTGATGTCGAGACTGCTTTACGGCGTGTCAACGAGCGGGTGGACATTGCCAAGACGGAGCTTCCCGATGATGCGGAAGAGCCGGGAGTACAGGAGTTAAGCTCTTCATCGTGGCCCATTTTGGTGATAGCACTTAGCCATCCCGATGGACTGGAGGTGATCGACAAGACAGCTGATCGGCTGGAGGAGGAGTTGAGCAGAATCAGGGGTGTTCTGGACATCGAGGTGGCCGGCAACCTGGACAGGGAGGTTGCTATCGAACTGGATCCGGTGCGGCTGGAGCGGTACAATTTTTCCATCAACGATGTAACTAACGCCATAAATTCGGAGCATGTGACGATTCCCGGCGGAGTGCTTAAGAATGATGTGAAAAACTATACAATCGATGTGACCGGTGAGATAAGGAATCCGTCTCTTTTTGAGGAGCTGAGCATATCGGCAGGCGATGTTGAGGTTCCGCTCTCGGAGCTAGGGACCGCCCGTTTTACCTGGGCCGAGCCGGAGACATATTCCCGTGTAAACGGTCTTCCCGCCATAAGTCTTTCGATAACAAAACGTGCGGGTGAAAATATCGTAGAAATTGTCGATCAGATTCGTGCCACGATCTCCGATATGGAGTCGGAATTTCCCGAAGGCACCAGGATCGTGTTCTCACAGGATGAATCGGAGAACGTACGCGACCTTGTAAAGGATATGGAGAATAACATCTTCAGTGGGCTGATGCTTGTGCTTCTGGTGACGTTTTTCTTTCTGGGCTCAATCAACGCACTGTTTGTATCGATGGCTATTCCGCTTAGTATGCTTCTATCCTTTTTTGTGCTGCAGATGATGGGCATTACTCTCAATATGGTTGTGCTGTTCAGTCTGGTTCTTGCCCTGGGTATGCTTGTTGACAACGGAATAGTGGTGGTGGAGAACATCTTTCGTCATGCATCTATGGGTAAGTCGCGCATGAAAGCGGCGGTGGATGGTACCCGTGAGGTTGCCATTCCTATTGCCGCCTCAACTCTCACAACCTGTCTTGCATTCTTTCCTATTATTTTCATGCCGGGAATAATGGGAGATTTCATGTCTTTTGTTCCCAAGACCGTTATTGTCGTTCTCAGTTGTTCACTGATTGTTGCACTTGTTATTAATCCGGTTTTCTGCTCACGCTTTCTTAACATCTCGGATAAAAATCGCAAAAAGATCATGGAAGGAAGTACGCTGTTTCATAACTTCCAAAACTGGTATGGCAAACAGGCTGAGCGCGCGGTACATCATCCGGTCATAACCGTCCTTATAATGTCTGCAGTTGTGCTGACCGGTATCGTGCTCTACTTTTCGACCGGAAAGGAGCCGTTTTTCTTTCCATCAATGGACCCTTCCGCTGCAACCATAACCCTGGAAGCTTCGCAGGGAACTCCACTCGATGTAACCGACAGTCTGGTACGTCAGGTGGAGCGGGTCGTATCGGAAGTACCTGCATCCTTGCGTAATTATCAGGCGACCACCGGTCAGGGAACCGGTTGGTTTTCAGCAGGAAGCGAATATCACAAGGCAAACATCAACCTCTCTTTCAAATCGTTTGTCAACAGGGATATCCCCGCCCAGAAAACCATAGATAGTTTGCGAAAGCGCCTGAGGAACTTTACCGGTGCCGATGTTCTGGTGGAGGCTCGGGAAGATGGGCCTCCGACAGGAAATGCCATATCCTACCGGATCGTGGGTGATGATTATAGTGTGATGGGACGCATCGCCGACTCCATGCTGACGATACTGGAGGACTACTCCGAGCTTAAGCTGATCGATACGGATTATGAGCCTGCAAAACCGGATATCCGGGTTGATATCGATCGCAGGAAAGCGGCCTATTATGGTCTGTCCACCATGGAAATCGCGCAGACAGTGAGGACTGCAATAAATGGTGCATCAATCGGTAAGTTCAGAAAAGGCAAGGATGAATACGATATAAACATACGTCTGCAGTCTCCCTATCGCAGATCTATTCGTGATCTGTCAACGTTGCAGGTGATTACCCGGAGCGGGGAGCGTATCCCGATAAGTTCGCTTGCCGCTATAGAGCCACGGTCATCGGTGGGTATCATAAAAAGACGTGATCTGCAGAGAGCTGTTGAGGTGTGGGCAGACTTCAAAGACGGGGTGCAGAACAAACGGGAAGTTACCATGGAGGTGGAGAAGCGGATCAAATCGTTGAGTATGCCGCAGGGCTACGGTCTGGAAGCCGGTGAGGGCGAGCAGTTTCGGAGTGAAGCAACCGATTATCTGGGACAGGCTTTCATCATTGCCCTATTCCTGATTATCATCGTCTTGATTGCTCAGTTTAACTCTTTTATGCAACCATTCATAATCATGATCAGCGTGCTACTCTCTTTTGGAGGTGTATTCTGGGGGTACTTTCTTACCGGACAATCGTTTGTGATCATCATGTCTGGTATAGGCTGTATTGCTCTTGCCGGGGTGGTGGTCAACAACGGCATAGTGCTGATCGATTATACGCATATTCTCATTCGTAACGGGGTGGCGTGGCCAAAGGCAATCATTGAGGCTACCCAGACCCGTCTGAGACCTGTACTGCTAACCGCAATAACCACAGTTCTGGGGATGCTTCCCATGGCTCTGGCGGTGAGTTTCGACATTCACGAGTTTAAGATACAGGTTGGCTCGATGTCATCTCAGATGTGGCAGCCGTTTGCATGGGCGATTATTTTCGGGCTGAGCTTCGCGACGGTGATGACACTGATAATCCTTCCTTCGCTTCTGGCCCTTAATTTCAAATTCGCGCCCCCCAAAGGTGAATAAAAAGGGTGTACAGAGAGAGTCGCTCGATTCAGCCATAGATATGTAAAGGGATTTGTACCTTTCTCAGGAAGTAAACTCATCTTCCCGCAGGCTCAAATAGTGCAGAAAACCGTGTGCGCGGGGAGTATCCAGAGCAGAAAGCGCGTTATGTGCATTTTGTCTGACCATAAGGTTATCGCTTAGCAGATTGCGGGCAGCCAGATCGATAATCTCTTCTGTACCGGTACATATCTGAGAGATGACCCAGAGAGCCGAGGCTTTCATGAAGTTGCTGTCTGATTCAAGCATCTCCATCAGATCGGGAATGATATCGGTATAGCCCAGGGTGTGTAGTGCCTTTATGACATTGCCTCTGATACGGTTATTGGGATCCTTTCGGAAGCGAAGTAGTACGGGAACCAGTCGTCTGTTTCCCAGACTCTCCAAAGCCTCCACCGTGTTTGCACGCACTCGTTTATCGGGGTCGTTAAGAAGCGATAAGAGTATCTGGTGATCGTGCGGGCCGATGAGCTTTCCCAGCAGGTTTATGGCTGTGGCCCGCACCTTCTGGTCGCGATATTGGATCAGTCTGGCCAGGATGTCACGAACGGTAGGATTTTTCCTCAGAAGTCCCAGTACCTGTACCGATCTGAGTCGACGCTGTTCATCCTCACCATAGATGTCTTTGGCGATTTCGTTGATGACTGTGGGATGCACCTGCTCCATGAGGGCTCCCAGCTTCTGCCGCACCTGTGGCTGCAGATCGTGAAACCGGCTGATGAGGTTTTCCTTTATGATATTTGCGGTGGTAAGCACCGCCTCGTTGCATACCACCGAGCTTTGGTGCTTGAGAAAAGACATCACCTTCTGCAGATCGGCGAGGGTACCCACCTCGGCAAGTGAATGCAAACCTGCGGCTATGTATTTCGCCGACGGGTGCTCTATCGCCTTAAGAGCCTCGTCTCTATTCATACCGCGCTCCGTAGCTCTTGTATTCGATCGCGCAGACGGGCGGCCTTCTCGAATTCCAGATTAACGGCAGCCTGCTTCATTTCCTTCTCTAACTGCTCGATGGTTTTTGCTGTATTGTTTTTCCCGCTTTTCTTCTTGTCACCTCCATAGGTGCGGCGTGGTTCGGCGGCCTGTGCATAGGAGGCCTGGTCCTGCTGATAGATGCGTTCGCCGATCTTACGCTTAACACTCTGAGGCACGATGCCGTGTTTGCGGTTATACTCCAGCTGCTTGTGCCGTCTTCTGCCTGTCTCGTCCAGGGTGCGTCGTATGGAGTCGGTTATGGTATCGGCATAGAGGATTATCTTTCCGTTTATGTTTCGAGCCGCACGCCCGGCGATCTGAATGAGAGATTTGGTCGAACGGAGAAACCCCTCCTTATCCGCATCCAGTATAGCCACCAGTGACACCTCTGGCAGATCCAGTCCTTCCCTCAGGAGATTGATTCCGATGAGGATGTCGAATTGTCCCTCCCTCAGCTCGCGCAGTATGTCCGAGCGCTCGAGTGTATGGATCTCGGAATGCAGGTAGCGAACGTTGAAATCCAGTGATTCCAGGTATTCGGTCAGGTCTTCTGCCATCTTCTTGGTAAGGGTGGTCACCAGGGCGCGCTCCTTTTTTTCGACGACCTGCCGCAGCTGCTCGATAAGGTCGTCGACCTGGTTGGTGGCTGGCAGCACTTCAACGGGAGGATCGACCAGGCCGGTGGGGCGGATTATCTGCTCGGCGATTATTCCCTCGCTCTTTTCGAGTTCGTAGTCGCCGGGAGTCGCCGAGGAGTATACAACGTAATCCAGGAGGTTTTCGAACTCCTCGAATCGCAGGGGCCGGTTGTCCAGTGCGCAGGGGATTCGGAAGCCGTGTTCGACCAGCGTAGTTTTGCGAGCCCGGTCTCCGTTAAACATCCCCCCGATTTGTGGTATGGAGACATGTGATTCGTCGATTATGGTCAGAAAGGGGCGTGAGAAGAAATCGATCAATGAATGAGGTCTGCTTCCCGGCGTTCGTCCGTCAAGGATGCGGGAGTAGTTTTCAATCCCGTTTACGTATCCGACTTCCTGCAGCATCTCAATATCGTAGAGAGTCCTCTGACGCAGTCTCTGAGCCTCCAGCCGTTTCCCCTGACTCTCGAAAATCGCGATCTGTTCACTCATCTCCTCTTCGATCTGCTTTACCGCCTGATCTATCTGAACCCTTGTGGTGACGAAGTGCTTGGCGGGAAAGATAGTAAACTCATCCAGTCTGGTAAGTACCCTTCCGGTCAGTATGTCCACACGGCTAATCGCCTCGATCTCATCGCCGAATGTTTCGATGCGCAGCGCGACGTCCTCATAAGCAGGATACAGCTCGATCACATCCCCTCTAACCCGAAATGTCCCTCTTTCGAAGGCGATATCGTTACGCACATACTGCATGCGAAAAAGCCTCCTGAAGAATTCGTCACGATTGATCTGCCCGCCCACAGATATGTGTTGGCTGGACTCGGCGTAGCTGTCGGGGGAGCCGATGTTGTAGATGCAGGATACGCTGGCCACGATTATCACGTCCCTTCGGGACATAAGGTTGCTGGTGGCTTTGAGTCGCAGTCTGTCGATTTCCTGGTTGATATCGGAGGACTTTTCAATGTAGGTATCGGTGGAGGGGATGTATGCCTCGGGCTGGTAGTAGTCATAAAAGGAGACAAAGTACTCCACCGCGTTTTCGGGAAAAAATTCCTTGAATTCTTCAAAGAGCTGTGCCGCTAAAGTTTTGTTATGGGAAATGACCAGGGTTGGCATCTGCAGTCGCTGGATGACATTAGCCATGGTAAAAGTTTTTCCTGAGCCGGTCACTCCCAACAGAACCTGGTTTCTTAATCCGCGCTCGACGCCATCGACCAACTGGTTTATGGCCTCGGGCTGGTCGCCGCGCGGGGTATATTTTGAGTGCAGTTTGAATTCCATAATAAGTAAAATAAAGCAATAATATGACCGTGAGTTAGAAATTAGATGTACTTTGTTATCTATTACGATCATCCAGCGGTCTTATCTTGCTAAATTTAACCTGAATTGCGCGATTTTTCCGCTCAGAACCGCGCAAACCGGGTAAAAGAAGGTAGCGTGAAAGGCGACAGGCAAGCCGATGTTGACGATCTGGTGGTGGCGGGGTATTTTGTCAGCAGTCATTTTAGTGGCATCAGTCTTGTGTGCCTTACCACATCAAAACAGGGAAAGGGAGAGAACGTGAAGCTAAAAGGCGTTGTATTTGATCTGGATGGAACCCTTCTGGATACATTGGATGATCTGGCCGAATCCATGAACCGGGTACTGAGTAGTTTTGACTACCCCACCCATCCGGTGGAGGCGTATCGTTATTTTGTAGGAGAGGGGATGCGTACGCTTGCCTTCCGTGTGCTGCCTGAGCAGAGCAGAGACGAGGAGAGTGTGAAGCGGACAGTTGATGCCATGCGCCGCGACTATGCGATGCACTGGGCGGATAAGACCCGTCCCTATTACGGTGTACCCAAGATGCTCAATCATCTGCAGGACAAGGGGGTGCATATGGCAATCCTCAGTAATAAACCGGATGAGTTTACCGCAGAAGTAGTTGAGAAGCTTTTACCCCATTGGAGATTCAAGGTGGTCAGGGGCGCACGCGAGGCGGTGCCTCTCAAGCCCGATCCACAATCGGCTGTGGCCTTGTCCCAAGAAATGGGAATCAGTCCGGCGCATCTTGCTTTTGTGGGGGATACGGCAACAGATATGAAAACCGCGGTATCTGCCGGGATGTATCCTGTCGGGGTGCTGTGGGGATTTAGAGAGGCAGGAGAGTTGAAAGAAAACGGAGCGAAAAGGTTAATCGAATCGCCATCGGATCTGGTTGATCTCTTCTGAGCAGGACCTGAATCGAGATAAGGGCTTCAGAAATCCTTGAAAACCGTGGGAGTGTATACCATGCGAATGCTTTAGATATTCTGCCTTCGAAAGACCGTGTGACATATCCGCTCAGAGCCGCTCAATTCAAACAGGAATTTTTCAGTTTCGGGCCACGTTTTGATTGCAATCGAAAGGCGGGATTGTATAATCTTTGTTTGACGATAACACGATCCGTATCATGAACTCAGGGGCATGATACCTCACCCAAATCTTTCATGAGCTGCCTGTGTTGCTTGCCAGAAAAGAGGACAATCAGAAGCTGATAGATGAGCTGCGTGATAAGGTCTCGCGTCAGGGCAATGCTCTGGCCGCTTATCGAGAGCACCTCCGAAAGCTGGATAATTATAAGATTGAACGTGATTTGTATGCTGCCCTTTCGCATGCCTTTGCCACCGCCTCCAGCTTCGATCAGCTGTTCAAACATACGGTGGAGATTCTGTCTCATCACCTAAAGGCCCGATACTATGGCATTTTTCGCCTCAATTCCTCCCTGACTGCATTCGAATACTCCCATGGTAAAGGATACAAACGCGGGCTGATGTCAGCCATACCCGTGGAAGGCAGTCTGATGGGTGAGTGTCTGGAGCAAAAACAGTTGATCTGGGAGCCGTGTCTCAGCCGCAAAAGCGCGTATGTGCCGCTGAATCAGGACCCTGTCGAATATAACGTCATCGTGGCTCCGGTGCAGCTGATGGGAAGGGGTGCTGCGGTGATTCGTCTGGCAAATCTCGATCCCGAATCGGTGCAGTCATTTAAACAGGTGCTGGAAGTGACCGTTCCTCTGCTCAGTGCCAGTCTGGAGCGTCTGCTTCTGCATGACCAGAATGTACGAACTCTTCGCGGTCTGGAAAGCTCCTTTTCTATCGCTCGTCTGCTTCAAAACACGCTCAAGGAATCCGATATCCTGCGCTCGGTTTGCCGCGAAGTGCCCGGGTTGTTTGCCTGTGCAGGGTGCGTCATCATGGGACGGGATTCTCATGGTTACCGCCCGCTATACAGCTTCCCCGAAGATTTTCGGCTCAACAACTCCAAAGATTCCTGGGTTATATATCTGCGCAACCTGATGGAGTCTTATCCCGGGGGGCGGGGGCTTGTGACAGACATTCGCAACGAGAGGCGGTTGTCGCTGCCCACCCGCAAGGTGAAATCGATCTGTATGGCACCACTGGTGATAAGCAGGAAGCTCCGGGGGGCTATCATAGTCTTTGGCCCGGCGGAGGAAACCTACGAGAAATCCCATGCCAACCTGCTTGGTCTTGTCGCCTCACAGACATCCATGACCCTGGAGCGGGCAGCCTATCTTCGCAAACAGGAGGATTTGGCGACGCTGGACGGTCTCACCGGTCTGATGAATCATCGTGTCTTTCAGGAACGGATACGGGAGGAGATCGATCGAGCGCGCCGGTACAGACACTCTCTTTCGCTTGTCATGTTTGACATCGATCACTTCAAGAAGTTTAATGACACGTATGGCCATCCGATCGGCGATGAGGTGATAAAGATGGTCAGCCGCACGATCAAAGAGATGATCAGAACCACCGACCTGGCTTTTCGCTACGGCGGGGAGGAGTTTTGTCTGCTTCTTCCCGAAACGGCTGCCCAGAACGCGGTTACCCTGGCCGAGCGTCTGCGGAAACAAATCGAGCAGAACCGTTCGGTGCAAAACCTGGCGGTAACCATATCTCTGGGAGTAACCGATCTGCGGTCGGGCGAAAGTGCGGAGCTGCTGATCAAACGTGCGGATACCAACCTGTATGCGGCAAAGCAGGGGGGGCGAAACAGGGTCGTACAAAAGTAGACGGGTTTTATCAGCAACTGTATCGGAAGCCGGAATCTGATCCACCAGAGAGAGGCGTAGAAAGTTCAATGCCTGTAATGCCGCCCACATTCTTCCCCGGTCGTTGTCCTCGGCCCACCCGAGCTTATCACGATATCCGCTCGTTTGAGCGCGGCCTGCAGTGTCTGGGCAATCCGTTGGCGATTATCACCAACGGTGCTGCCGTAATACACATCGATACCAATCTCCCGCAGCGTTCGTGCAATCTTGCCTGCATTTGTGTCGGTTAACTCTCCCGGAAGCAGTTCGGTTCCGATGGACACGATTTCGGCAGAAGCCATATCTTTACCCTCCAAGCTTATTGTTGCGCGAATGAATATAGCTAAAGCCTGCCGCTGCGTATGAAAGAGTCATGACCCAGTAATTATTTTTAGCGTCTTGTGAGAAAGATTCAACGGAAGGAGACGACTAAGGCATGGCATCGATCGGGATAATGACAGCAGGCGCCTGGGGTACGGCGGTCGGAACGGTTCTGGCTCAGCAGGAGCATGCGGTTCAGCTGTATGATATACGTCAGGATGTGGTAGAGGAGATCAACCAGAAGCATATAAACAGCCGGTTTCTGCCGGAGATCGACCTGCCGGATACGATCCGAGCCACACTCGATCTCAAAGAGGTGTGTACGGATAAGGATTTTCTTTTCCTGGTGATTCCTTCCTTGTACCTTTTGGATGTGGTGAAGAAAATACGCATGGTGCCCGATGTGCTGGAGGGTAAACCCCACATTGCGGTGATGACCAAGGGGTTTATAGATATAGGAAAAGGTCCGCGTCTTCTGCTGGACATCCTCGAGGAGTATCTTCCCGGTTTTTACCGCGATTCGCTTGCTTATATATCCGGGCCCAGTCACGCGGAAGAGGTTGGTCAGGGTAAGGTCACCGGCCTGATTGTGGCCTCGAAAAACGGGAAGAATGCCGTACGATTTCGCAATCTACTATCCGGACCGGTCTTCATTCCCTTTTCTTCGTTTGATGTGATAGGGGTGCAGACCTGTGCGGCCGCCAAGAATGTCATCGCCATTGCATTCGGGATACTGGATGCGTTGACCGAAAAATCAGGTCGTTTTGGAGACAACACCGAATCTCTTCTTCTGGCCGCCGGGCTTAACGAGATCCAGGCCCTTGGCCGTTCCCTGGGAGCTCAGTATCCCGAGACATTCACTTCAATAGCAGGAGTGGGGGATTTGGATGTTACCTGTCGCAGTAAATATGGGCGCAACCGCCGTTTCGGCAGGGAGATCGTTCAGAACACTATTCTGGATGGCTACAGTGGTTTGGATGATCTTCTTGTCCGCATCGAAAATGTGGGATATCTACCCGAGGGGGTGGTCGCATGTAAACATGTGCATACTCTGGCGCGACGCTATAGCCTCCATCTTCCCATCAGCAACGGCATCTATAGAGTGCTGAACAAGGAAGTCGATCCTCAGGATGAGGTTACCCATATGATCGAGTCGATGACCCGGTTCACAACTGTAGGGTAGGCTATTCGGCAGTGAAGGCTATCTGACGCTTTCCGCAGAAAACGCTTCCATGAGTAAGGCGGGGGAGGTATTTTTTTTGAAGTGGAAACCGTTTGGTTCAAATCACCGGGGAGGGAACCATGAGCAAGGCTTTCGTCGTGTTGCTGATGTCGGGTGTTTTGCTGGCTCAGGATGGTGGTGAGGGGCAGATGACCGAAAATAAGAATGTCACCATTGTTTCGGCATCATCCACAGCCGACGGCAAACACCGGATCGCCAGAGAAATCGTTGAGGAATGTATCATTTCTCTTCCCGCGCCTGATGAGCTTCATCCGCAGGTAAGCTCGCGAATAGAATACCTGCACCATATTGACGGCAAGAAGGATAACGACCGGCATGTGAAGGTGTTTGAGGCTGAGGTGGCCATCCATTACCTGGTTCGCCAAAAAGAGATATTAATTGTTACCGCCAATACCGTTCCTGCTACCGAACCGGTGATCAAAGAAGTCGAAAAGACCGTGCGGAAATCACACCTGATCAGCTCTGATCCCGGAGATGGGGAGATGATTGCGGAGCGTTCACCCAGGAGAACTTTTTTCCCCTCGGCCGAATCGGCAGCCGCCAGTGCCAAAAAGCGTGCGCGCATCTGGCTTTCTCAACATCAGAATGTGATCTGCCCCTGACCCCTTTGCGGAGAGCAAGTGGAGGCACTAACCCTTGGGTTGTGCTATTCTCTCGCGGCGATTCGCACATTCCCTGGAGCTTAAGCGTTTTTCAGCAACCGGGAGGTACCTCAGAGGGAGTTTCGTAAGATTGCATGATTGCTTCAAAACCCTCGGGAGTCTGTGCGACTCATCCGCACAGGACCGCTTAATTTAGATGTCAGAGATTTTTGGAAAATCGGAAATGCCATAACCGGTAAAGGAGTTTACGATTGACCGGTACGAATGGGGATGATACTATTTAACACTGGTTAAATCCCGAAATCCGGCGTGAAGGCAACGAATCTCGTGAATCTGTTTATAATTGAATCTGACGGTTCTCTGGCAAAAAAAATAGGGTTACTGGTGAAAAACAGTTTCCCGAAAAAGATAACGATAAAATCCTTCCAGACTATAGATGAAGCCCTTTATTCCCTTAATAACGGGACCGAAAACGCGGTGTTGTATGATCTGGACACCTGTTGTGAGCGTATCACCGATTTTCTGCCACGGATGCGACGATATTCCGCCGCGATTCCTCTCATTCTTATAGCTTCTCCGGAAAAAGAATCAATCGCTATCTCTGCGATCGGAAAAGGTGCGCAGGATTATCTTATCCGTGACCGTTTTTCGGCAGAGTGGTTGATGCGATGTGTCCGTGCCGCCTGCGAGCGGCAGCGGGTGATACAGGAACTGGAAGACAGAAGCAGGGAGTGTTATTCCCACGAAGCGCGGTTTCTAAATACCATCATCCACAAGCTTGATGGAATCATTGTAACCGATTCGGCGCGTCTTGTGCAGTTTGTCAACCCCTCCGCGGAAAAGCTTCTGAGCTGTCCGGCCGCACAGATGCTGGGAAAACCCCTGGACACCCTCTATCCTGCGTGCATGGATGGTGAGATGACGATCAGGCGTAGGAATGATTCGGTAGTGGTGGAGAGTCGTATCGTCGAAACGCAATGGAAGGGGAAAGAGGCCCGGATTGTTTCGTTGCGGGACGTAACCGCTCGCCGGAAGGCCGAAGAGGCTTTGCGCAAGAGCGAGGAGCGATATGCCCTGGCGGTGAATGGGTCCAATGATGGCCTGTGGGACTGGAATCTGATCACCGATGAGATATATTTCTCGCCTCGGTGGAAGGATATGCTTGGCCTCAGTCACCCGGAGATCGGAAACCGTCCCGATGAATGGTTCACCAGGGTGCACCCTGAGGATCTTGATCGGCTCCGCATGCAAATAAATAACCATCTGGGAGGACAAACGCACCATCTGGAACACGAATGCCGCATGATTCATAGCGATGGCAGGTATCGCTGGATGCTGATCCGGGGGACGGTTGTGCGGGATGAGAAAGGTAAGGCGATTCGCATAGCGGGTTCTCAGAGTGATATCACGGAGCGCAAGGAGGCGGAAAAGAGTCTCAGGCAGGCGCTAGATGATCTGAAGTTTGCCCTCGCATCGGAGAAGGTGCTGCTGGAGGAGCTGGATCGCAGAAACAAGGAGCTTGTGGCACTGGCGATTACCGATGGCTTGACCGGGCTCTACAATCACCGCTTCATTCAGGAGCGATTCGATTTCGAATTCAAGCGGGCGCGTCGCTACGGGACGAAGCTCTGCTGTATGCTCATAGATATCGATCATTTTAAATCGATCAATGATACATACGGCCATCAGTTCGGGGATCTTGTATTACGGCAGATCGCCGAAATTTTGCGTGGCAAATCACGGGAGGTGGACATATGTGGTCGGTATGGGGGAGAGGAGTTTATGATTATCACCAACCAGTCGGTGGAAGGTGCGTTGAAATATGCTACCAAATTGCATACTGCCGTTGAAAATCATACCTTTCATAATAAAGGTCGTAAAGCAAGGGTCACCGTCAGTATAGGAATTGCCGCCTACGGCAGAGAGATCACTCATAAACAGGGAATGATAGAACGGGCGGATATGGCCCTTTATCAGGCCAAAGAGGATGGGCGGAATCTCATTCGGGTCTGGAAAGAGCAGGAGGTCGACAGCACGGAAGCCCTGGATAAGGGCGGAATCAAGTCATTGAAAAGCAAGTTCGATCTTCTTCATTCTCAGATGCGCATAACTTACATGGATTCGACCAACGCGCTTCTTCGGGCAGTGGATGCCAAGGATCACTATACCCAGGAACATTCTCAGAATGTATCACGGTATGCGGTGGCCCTTGCCGCTAGACTGGGTCTTTCGGATGAGGAGGTTGATATTCTCAAGTATGCGGGCCTGCTTCATGATGTTGGCAAGATTGGAGTTGATGAGGCGATACTGAGAAAAGAAGAAGCGCTTACGCAGGAGGAGTATGCTATATTGAAGAAGCATCCGGTTATAGGAGTAAGCATACTGCATGATGTTAAGTTTCTGGAGAAGGAAATACCGATCATTCTCCATCACCACGAACGCTATGACGGTTCAGGCTATCCTCAGGGGCTGCGGGGGCGGGAGATCCCCCTGGGAGCACGTATTCTCTCGGTTGTGGATGCATTCGATGCGATGACAACCGATCGGGGATTTCAGGCAAAAAAGCCGGTCTGTGATGTGCTGCAGGAGATGAGGCAGGCAAGCGGCAGTCAGTTTGACCCCAATGTAGTAGAAGCATTCATGTCGATAGCAGAATCATTAAGCGGTAATACTTTTAGGACGCATGGACAGGAGAGGGTGAGATGAAGGTGACATTGCACGAAAAAGGGCAGGTTGTGGTGGTAACTGTAGACCGCAGCATCCTGCAGGAAAATGTACCACTCTTCAAAATCAGGCTCAGCGAGCTTTTAGAGGAGGGCAAGACACGCATAGTTCTTGACATGTCCAGCGCCGCCTATCTCAGCAGCATGGGAGTAGCCGTTATCGTAGATATTTTCAAACGCACCCGGAAAGCAGGCGGAGGGATGAATCTGGCCTGCGTCAATCATTTGATCCGTCATCTGCTGGATATGACCAACGTCACCCGCAAGGTATCATTATTCGATACTGTGGATGAGGCAGTGGCGGCATTGCAGTCAGATGTTTGAGTCAGGCGAAAGGAGAGATAAGCCGCTCCACAGCTTTTACATGATCTCTCAACTCATCGTTGGAGGACAGCTCTTTTTCGACTTTTTTACATGCATGAATAACCGTCGAGTAGTCGCGGCCGCCAAACTCCAGACCGATGGTACGCAGAGACTGCTTGGTCCAATGCTTACAAAGGTACATGGCAATGCTTCGAGGCACCGTAACTCCTCTTTTGCGGGTATGGGCTGAAAGCAGGTTCGGACTTATTTCGAAACGCTCTGCAACCTTCTGCTTAATAAAGCTTATGCTTACTCGCTGATCTTTTCGGGATATAACATCCCCGAAAACCTCTTGGGCAATCTCAAGAGTGATATCTTTACCGGTAAAGGAGGCCGAAGCGATAAGTTTTATGAGTGTACCTTCGATCTCCCGAATATTCGAGGTGATGTGTCCGGCGATATATTGAACCACCTCATCGGGCAGGGAAATGCCGTCAATCTCCGCTTTCTTGCGAATTATGGCCATACGGGTTTCGAAATTGGGAGGTTGTATATCGGTGATCAATCCACCCATGAACCGATTAATGATATGATCCATCATGTCGGGGATCTTATCGGGACTTTTATCGGATGACAGCACGATTTGTTTGTTTTCCAGAAGCAGCTTGTTGAAGATCCGATAGAATTCTTTCTGTGTACCGGGTTTTCCACTCAGGAAATGGATATCATCAATCAGAAGCAGCTCGACATCAGAAAATCGTCTGTAAAAGGAGGTGGAGTCTTTCTTTTCTATGACATAGCTGATGTACTGGTTAGTGAACTCCTGGCTTGTCATGTAAAGCACGTTTTCGGCGGTTCCTTCGGTCTTTGCGAAATGTCCGATCGCCTGAAGCAGATGAGTCTTTCCCAGACCGGTTTTTCCATAGATGGTCAGGGGATTGAAGGAGGTCTTGCCGGGAGCTTCGGCAACGGCCAGACTCGCCGCATGTGCCATGCGGTTGCTGTCACCGACAACATACTTCTCGAATTTATAATTGGGATGGAACTGGCCGGTGGGCTCGACCTTTCTGGGAACCTTCTTCACCCTGGCCTCGGTGACCGTCTCTACGATCGGCTCAATCCACTCTTTTTGAGTAGCCACAAAGCTTAGAGAATCGGTCTGCACCCCATGCTCATGGAGAGTCTCTTTGATCAGTTCGGAGAAGTGCTCCTCGATAAAATCGGCGAAGAACTGGTTGGGCACCTGAATGCAGGGTGAGCCATCCGCGCCGTAAATAAGGTCTGTGGTCCTGAACCATGTTTCGAAACTGGACTGACCTACTTTTTCTTCGATGGTCTCCAGGCATAACTGCCAGAGAGATGTTGCGGAAAACAGAGAAGAGAGCTGGTTTGCCAACATGTTATCAACATTCCTTTAACTTGACGTAATGAGAAGAATACAAGAGCGACTGTGGAAGGTCTTACCACAGGGTCACTACGGTTCAACAAAAGATAACATATTGAATTTTAGTATCTTAGTAATGTTCATAAGAGTAGTCTTCAGAGCGGCTTTGGGTTATAAACGAGTTGTAAACAGTCTTTCCACGAGTTATCAACATTTACTTATCAACATCAAATTTTCTTGTCGGTGCCTCATCAATATAATAAAGGTCGAAACGCAGGCAAAGAAAATTTTTCCTTCAATTCTATTTAATTGGTTAAATCAAGAGGATAATAACTAAAAGACCTCCCCTTAGCATCTTTTCATCTCCATTTAGACCGCAGCCAAACAAAGCACTGCGGCGGAGACGGTATCGAATTTTTCGGTTAGTCGTAGCGATGAAGCAAATCAATCGAGGAGGTGCAGACAACTAATACACCAAAAAAAACGTCCCTGGGCCTGTTCAGTCTATGGTATTATTCATCTGCAGGTTGATACGAAACGTTATGCTATGGATAAACAGCCAGTCTGAGCCCAGATGAGCGCCTACTTCATACGCGCCGCTGAAATGGTTATCCTGTTTTTCAGGAATAGATAAACCACCGTGCACAGCAAAGCCGTTGTGCCGATTCGTTGCCTTCGAGTCAATACTGAATCCACCCAGAATAGCCAAAGAAGGCAAGGCCCGGACATAAATGAGTCCTTTCATCACATCGTAGGCTTTTTCCGAGGCAATAATGCCGTATCCTTCCCCCGGACTCAGCGTATACTCAAGCGATCCCATGAGCAGAGAATCCAGAAGTACCGCCTGAACTCCCAGTTTAGCGGTTATCTCATCGGTGACTCTGGCCAGATCATATCGGAGCCACATGAGACTCACGGAAAAACGAATCATTCGGAAAAGCCGTGGAGAAATCCAACCGAGGGATAGACCGGGTGACAGGCGATTCTTTATCTCTTCTCCTCCAAGCGAATCCGTAGTCCATCCAAACGAGAGCATTGTACCCATATCTCCGGGAAGGGAAGGGATCCTGGTGGCAAGTCCTGCTTGGAAGCGGGGGTTTGTGAAACTGAAACTGCTGCTGTAATTGAAGCCGTCGCCCTGAGACCGCGCACTGGAGGAGCCGGCTGTATAAAGGCCCATACCCAGAATGCCGATTCCCGCTGTGACCCTTTCGGCTAATGGAATAAAGACCCTCCCGGTTGTAATCATATAGTAGTTTGCCAGGGGGGTGACGGTACCCGAATAGACGGACATGTTCTTTATGGAGGCAGGTTGAGCGGGATTTGACCACCATCCGCTTTTATTCAGCGGATTGTCCAAATAGATGGTTCTCTGAAACAGGTACGGATAGTAACCAGTTGCCGCATATGCCTTTGCCCGATCTTCCCACTTAAGAAACAGCACAAAAACGGCGGTGATCAATAATATGTTTTTCACGAAAATTTTAACGTCTCAGAGACAGGATGACCTTCAGATTCATTCCATATAGTCGAATCTGATCGGCGAGTTCGTTAACTCTCTCAAAGGTCTGCTTGAGGGAACTAACCTGGTTACCCATGACTAAACCCTCCTTATTTTCTGCCACGGAGATGACCTCTTCTATATCGTTGCTCAGGGTTTGCAGGGAGACTAAAGCGGTAAAAATTTTCTCAAGCTGCTTTTCTATCGTATCGATATATTCGGGTGTTACTGCTGCCGAGGCGGTTATCAGCTCCTCTGCTGACAGCAGGATAGAATCCAGAAGAAAAACCTGATCACCGACGGTTTTATTCAATGAGGTGACAAGATTGGCTACCTGCCTGGTAATATTGTCGGTCCGGTCAACAATAGAGTTATAACGGGTGATCAGAGATTCATGCGATTCCGTGCCATAAAGAAGCTTGTTGCTGATCTGCATTAACTGGCCTGTCATACTTTTCAATTTCCAGGCTTGGCCCACCAGCTCGCTGATTCCCGGACGGAAATAGCCCCGAAGGGTATCAGAGGGAGAAATGAGGGGAAGGGATGCGGTTCCCGGATCGACGGTTACTATGCGCTGCCCCATTATTCCCTTATCGACCGTTTCGATCCTGTAATCGGAATAGAAAGGCAGTTTTTCAAAGAAGCGGAGAGTGACAACCGCATGCTTGCCGTTGCTTTGCATATCCTCGACGTAGCCCACCTCTGCACCCTGCATCTTCACCGGATCTTCTATTCGCAGATTTGCGGCGGAGGAGAAAGTAACCACTCTGAGATGAGCGGGATTGAGGATAGTATCGGCTACATAGGCGCAAAGACCGGCCACAGCAGCGACAATAAACATCAGTATAAGGTATCCGAGTCTACGATTCATCATAAATACATCAAAAAAGATAGGTCAAAACGAAAGGCAAAATCAAGACAAATACAACCTGAATTAAGCGATTCTCCTGCGGCGATTCGCACAATCCTTTGGGGCATAAGGATTCAGCAATCCAGGAAATACCGCCAGGGTATTTCGCGCGACTGCTCCAACCCCTGTGTTATTAAGGGATTGCGTGAATCATCCGCTCAGGGCTGCTTAATTCAGGTACAATTATTATAAAGTTTCGAATTTCATCTGCCGATATAAATAATGGTTATGTGATAGAAAAAGAGTTCGACTTAAAAAAAACACAATTTAAAAGAAAGAAGGCAGGTATGGGTATTTCGATAAACGGACCGTCCGGAATCGATGCCGCATCCCTTATCGATTCACTGGTAGAGCTCGAACGACAGAAAGTGGCTCCGGTGGAGCGCAAAATTGACGAATATCAGATGAAAATCGATGCGTACTCCAAATTTCAGGGGCTTGTGTCGGATATCTCCAGCAAATCGCTTTCGTTGCAAAATGAAGAGGGCTTCAATCTCTATAATACAACCTCTTCCAATGAGGATCTGGTTTCTGTGAAAGCCGGGGTGGGTACGGTCGAGGGAAGCTATGACCTTAGTGTGTTTCAGACTGCAAAGCCCGAAAAGATGATCTCGCGGGATGGGCTGGTCACCAGTCAGGACAGTGCTCTATCCTCCTTAGGTATCACTCCGGGCGAAATCAGCATCGACGGCACTTCCGTTACTATAGATGATGATGACACCATTCAGGATCTTCGCATGAAGATCAACAACGCTACCGATGCAAACGGAAACAAACTCAACGTCACCGCCTCGGTGTTGAAAATAAGCGATACCAATTTTCGCCTGGTTCTTTCGTCTAAGGAGACCGGGGCCGCGGGAGTCGACTACCAGGATGTAAGTGGCAGTACCCTGCAGGATCTGGGAATAATAACGGATGCCGCCGGATCAAAGGGAATCACCACGCAGCAGGTTCAGTCTACCGGAGACATTCAGGCCGCCTTTGATGCGCTGGCTGTGGGGGAGACCATTGAGT
Organism: uncultured Fibrobacterota bacterium; assembly: GCA_964419255.1. Classification (GTDB taxonomy): domain Bacteria; phylum Fibrobacterota; class Chitinivibrionia; order Chitinivibrionales; family CAYFVL01; genus CAZPHU01. The sequence goes on from CAYQOU010000025.1 coordinate 41,997, forward strand.
TTTCCGGCACGGATCATAATGGTAATGAGGTGCGCAATATGTTTGTGAAAGGATCCTCGAGCACTATCGATGATCTGATCAGCCAGATGGAGAAGGGTTTCAAAGGGTTGGCAACGGTTTCGGTGGATGGAGCGACCGGTCAGTTGACTGTTACCGACAAGATCAGCGGCTCTTCGCAGATGGCTCTATCCTCTTTTACCATGGCCGGTAGTGAGCATGATTTTTCAATAACCGAGGCCGGTGCGGCGGGGCAAGGGGTATTGAGCAACGGCTCAAATGCCTTCTTCAGCGTCGACGGAATCGCAATGGAATCGGATAAGAATTCGGCGAGCGGCTTCATTTCCGGCGTAACTCTGGATTTCAACGCCGCATCAATGGATGAAACGGTGAAGGTTGAGATTGAACGAGATATAGGCGGCATTACCGACAAGGTTCAGGAGCTTTTCGATTCGTATAATTCCGTGGTACGTTTTTCCAAAGACAGCACATACCGGGGAGATCCCAACGACAACAAAGACCAAGACGGTACTTTGGCCGGAGATTCGACTGTGCGCAGCATGGTTAATCAGCTAGGCAGGGTGTTTCATCAACAGTTCGATCTGGTGGGCAGTAAATACCCCAGCCTGTCGATGCTGGGTATAAAGACAAACACCAATACCGGTGAGATGGAGATCGACCGAGATAAATTCGAGGAGGCGCTTGAGAACGATTTCGATGATGTTATGAAGGTGTTTACCACGGTCGGTTACTCTGAAAACAGCAATGTCAGCCTGGGGCGCTATACCGAAGAGACTCAATCGGGCAGCTATATCCTGGAAGAGGTGGATGCGAACACCATGCGTATCCGTCTGGAGGGGGAGAGCACCTGGTACACCTCCGAGGCCCGAACGGGAGATGTGATTACTTTTGATGATGGGCCGGCTAAGGATCTTTCGATCACCGCTGTGGCGGGTTCTCTTACCGAGGCCACATCGTTTACGTTTTCCAAGGGCTTTGCCGAGCAGATAAAGGAAATAGGCGACAAGCTGACCGACAGCGATGAGGGGATGATCGCCCTTCGTCAGAAGACTATGCGCGATGGTATCGATCGGTCAGAGGATCGGATCATGCGGCTTGAGGATCGGGTTGAAAAGTACCGCGAACGACTGGTCAAGCAGTTTTCCGCAATGGAGCAGGCAATCTCTTCAATGCAGAGCCAGAGTTCAAACATGATGAATGCGTTGGGCTCCTACGCATAAGGAAATTCACACAAGGGGGAATATAGATATGAAAAACGCCTATTCGACTTACCGCAGTGCAAATGTTGATACAGCTGATCAGGGGAAGCTTATCATCATCGCCTATGATGTGGCGATCAAACACTGTCGACTGTCACTGGAAAAATTCGGAAGTTACGAATTAATCGAACAGAGGACCAAACACTTGTTCAAGGCCCAGGATGCCCTCAATGAACTGATGAGCGCTTTGCGCATGGATGTGGGACAAATCGCTCAAAACCTGTATCAACTGTACGACTATATGATCCGTCGGCTTATCCATGCAAACTCGAATGATGACAAGTCGGCGGTTGAAGAATGCCTGACCTATCTTGTTGACCTGCGCGATGCGTGGCAGGTTGCTATTCGCAATGTCAAGACACAGAATGCATCATCAGACACAGCCGGAAACGACAGTATCGCCATAACCGGATGAGGTATATCATGAATCCAGTAGACCACCTTAAGACAATCAAAGACAAGTATTACGAGATCGCTGCACTGACTGCGCAGCTTCAGCCCAATACATCGGTTGAAGAGTTCGAGGATGTCATCAGGACACGCAAAGGTATACTGTCAGAGATAAAACAGTGCCGGGCGACCCTCGAGCGCCGGTATCCCGACTGGCGACAGTATTCCGGGGCCTGTTCGCTGGCTGCCGATATTCAATCTATCATTCAGTACATAATAAATACCGACAGGTATGCGGAAGAGTTGATGAAGGATAACCTGAGAGAGATCGGCAGCGAGCTGAAAACTCTGAGAGCCTCCTCCAGTGCAGCCCGTGGATACACCAGGCAGGCGGCTTTTAAAGCAGCGTAAACATCTTCCATTTAGCACCTATACTACGTATATAAAACCGGTGCATACAACCCCGGTCAGAGTTGCACCTGAAAATACCGTGCGATATGGTTACATGGGTTTGATTGTCGTTCGTACGGTGTTCTAACCCGCAGGGGACTGGCTGGTCCTGCGCCGAATCAGTTCGGCGCTCAACTCTTGTTTGGCCACAAGCAATTCCTCTCCCGACTGCATATCCTTGAATTTGATTTTGTCTTCCTCCTGCTCCTGTCCGCCGGAAAAGACCACAAACCGTGATCGGGCGGCGTTGGCTTGTTTCATCTGCTTGCCGACATTGGCTCCCGTAAGGCTGTATTCGGCACCAAGTCCTGCCTGTCGAAGCGATTGAGTGAGCATGATGGGCGTTTTATAATCATCCCGGTTGAGATTGACGATAAACACCTCCGAGCGAAACGGAGCAGGAAACTCAAACCCCTTTGCCTTCATCAACTCGGCCAGAACCACATCCCCCGCGGCAAAACCGACTGCCGGTGTTTCCGGGCCACCGTAAAGGGAGACCAGCCTGTCGTATCGACCGCCTCCGGCGATGGCCCGCAGGCTTCTCTTCTTGTCAAACAGCTCGAAAACCGTCCCGGTGTAATAGGCCAGCCCCCGAATGATACTCGAATCGAACTGGACAAAATCGGATAAGCCGTATGCATCCAGCCGGTTGAAAAGATCCTTGAGGTCGCTCAGCGATTTTTTTCCCTCCAGACTGCTTTGGAGATCAGGGAGTTTAGTCGCATCCAGAGTATTCACTATCTTCGAAGCCTTATCAGACGAGCCGGTTATCTGGGCAAGCTCCGAGAGAAACTGCTCCTGAGGTATTTTCTTTCTCTTGTCCAGAGTCGCATAGATCGCCGGCAGCTGTTGGTGGCTGCAGCCAAAGCCGGTGAAGAGGTCCTCCATCAAGGTGCGGCTGGAGATTAGAACCGAGAAATCATCCGCCGTAAAGCCCAGGTCGGTCATCATGGCAATGGAGGCGGCAATAAGCTCCGCATCCGCGCTCATATCCGGGACGCCCAGGATATCCATATTGAGTTGAAAAAATTCCCGCAGCCGCCCCTTCTGCATGCGCTCATAGCGATACAGAGAGGGGATAGAAAACCAGCGGATGGGCCGCTTCAATGCATTGCCCCTGGAGGCCACCATGCGGGCCAGAGTCGGCGTCAGCTCAGGCCGCAGAGCAATCTTACGGCCTCCCTTGTCCTCGAAGGCATACAGCTGCTTCTCGATCTCATCCCCGCTTTTCTGGGTATACACCTCCAGATGCTCAAACAAGGGACCATCATAGGGTTCGAATGCGTATCGCCGGCAGGTCCTTTCCCATGAACCGAAAATAAGATTCCTGACAGCCATGTCTTCCGGATAAAAATCGCGCGTGCCTTTTGGCCCCGATGGTGTCTGCATACTCTCTACTCTCTTTATAACAATATATCAGGATCATTGGAGCACATAAAATAACAAAAAGCCCTAAGATGAAGTCAATCGGGAGTTGTTCTCGTGCGGGAAATGAAACGCTTAAAATGCAGAGATATATGGAGAAACCTGAATCGGGATAAAAAAAAGTACTCAAAATGCTCCGATTCCGTGAGGCCTCATTGTAAAAGCTGCGCGAAACGTTTCTGGGCGGAGCACCAAGACTCATCGCGCGAGATGTGTGGAGAACTGTGGAGCGCACAGAGAACCGGGATGTGCGCTGAGAGAAGGGGTGTTTTTTTAGACACAATCGACTGTAATTATTACCTGAGCGATTCGCTCGCGGCGATTCGTTCAGAACCGCGCAATTCAGGCGATACTCAAATGGGGGCAGAATCATACTGCCCCCACAACCAGGAGAAAATCACCTTGTTTCAAACTTTGGTTCCGACAGCCCGTATGTAATCATTTCCGGATGAAACTGCATCGGAAGCAGGAGAAGCGGGATGCCATTGTGCTCCGAATGTATCTTCAGATATTTTTCTTCCAGCGACTTCTTTATCGGACTGGTTGGCATCATCTGCCGTATCAGAGCGCGCAGCGAAAAGAACTGAGTCTTTGGAAATTCCTGGATGACAACATCCTCCGCCGACTGCACTCCTGTTTGTCGAGCAGCCATGTTGAGCGCGGTCATCAATCCTCCCAGCGTATCAACCAGCCCCACTTCCTGCGCGCCTGTTCCCGTCCACACTCTGCCCTGAGAGATCGAGTCTATATACTCCTCACTGCGATTGCGTGCATCCGCCACCTTGCCGACAAAATCCCTGTACAGAGACATGATCCACTTGCGCATTCTCTGCTGCTCATACTCTGTGAGATCCCGGTTCGGAAGTCCCAGTCCGATAAACGGAAGCGACCAGCCGAATTGAAAGTCGGCATGTTCCCCAACCTGAACATGGTCGGTAGTGATTCCCAGGGAATCTTTCAACCCCTTGTCGTATACCCATCCCCCGATTACGCCAATCGAGCCGGTGATGGTCACCGGAGCCGCCACAATAGAGTCACCGTACATCGATACCCAGTAGCCTCCGGATGCTGCAACCGAGCCCTGCGAGACGATAACCGGTTTTTTCTCGGCACACTCCTTTACCGCCTCAGCCAGCAGATCGGCGGCCAGAGCATCGCCTCCCGGCGAATCTACCCGCAACACAAGCGCATCAAACGAGTCATCTTTGGCTATTTTGGAGATAATCTTGGCTATCTTCTTCACATTCATGCCCGACTCCATGGAGGTCGATCCATTGGCATATACAACCGCTATATGCGGCGGTTCGCCCCAGCTGTTTTCCGCGGGGACGATACGATTGTTCGCCCATTCGATACCATGAAGCGTGGATTTGCTTTTCCGGCTTCTCTGAGCCATTTTCTTGACCTCCTCCCATCGCCCCAGCGTATCTACCAGACCCACCTCGAGCGCTTCTTCCGGGGTAAACAGGACACCGTTATTGACCAGGCTGTCGAAGGCCGATGGCTCCATGTTTCGGGAACTGCTTATCCCCTCCCGGATAAGGTCGTAGTAGTCTCGAAGCATCTCCTCTCTCTGCTCGCGCGCCCCCCGGGACATATCGGTGCGGCTGAAGTTTTCCAGAGCCGATTTGTAGTCAAAAAAACGCCACTCGTTGAAACCTACGCCAACGCTGTCTAGGAGATTTTTGTAGAAAGATCCGCCGGAGACCAGGCCGGGGATCAACACAAATCCTTTAGGATCCAGAAACAGCGTATCGGCCACCGAGGCGAAATAGTAATCGAACATGCTGCCCCGATCGAGGTATACATACACACTCTTTCCGGCAGCCCGAATCGACAACAGCTGATATCTAATCTCCCAAAGCTTCTCGGCATCAAGCGGCATGGAGGATGCCTTCACCGCCACAGATGCAACAGTGGAATCGACTGCCGCCTGCTCCAGGGCGCGTATGAGGGGCAAAAACGGCTGCGATTTTTCAAAAAGCATCGGTGCATTATAGGTGACCGGTTTACTCAGATCGATTGCAAGGGTTTTGCTCCGTCTATACAGCCGGTTTTCTATCATCGAGCGATTTCGTGCTCCGCCGCGAAGCGCTACGGTGGTCAACGGCTCTTCTCCCTCGGTGGTAAGGCTCTGCTGAATGGCGGTACCGGTGTTACCGAAGCCGACATGAACACCCAGGGCGATTCGCTCATCGTCGAAATAGCGCGCCGATACCCGTATACCTTCCACCGCCTCGACCGCCGCATACGCACTCCACAGCTGCTCATTGTCGTCGTTGTCAAGCCGTCGGTATACATAATCCCCCCCCAGCGTCAGTACCTGGTTTCCCAATGGTCGTATGCCAAGCTCGACAGCTCCCTCCTGAAAGCTATTATCGGTGGAGAAAAAGCCCGAGGCCCCCAGCGACACCCGGGGAAACGGTCGAAAAAGCAGACCGGTGGTGATCACCGGATCCTGCTTCAGCTCATCCTCATCGGTGAGAGTAAATGCCGCTCCCAGTCCGAAGCCCGCGTCGCGATTACCCCCCGCCTTTGCCAGAAAAAGCCTGGTGAGGCTTCGATCGTCATCCGGCCGCAAGTACCGCAGGCCAAGCCCGCTCATTCCACCGGCCAGAAGAAAATCTCCCTGCCGAAGTGACCAGTCATCATTGGGGGCCAATGCTGCGGCCAGTGCCATATCCCCTCTCTGAGCATAGGTGAGAGCCGCCGGATTGGCCAGGCCGAAGAATCCATGGTTTGCCGCATCGGGCATCAGAGTGTACAGACGGGTCGCATTGCGGTAGGTAAAAAGAGTATTATCCTGCGAAAACGAGCAGACCGCGGCCACAAAGATCAGAAAACGCGCAAGGCGGGAAGAAAACGACATAACAAACTCCTTTTTCAGGTACTCACCTTTTTGGGACAAGAGCATAGAAGCATAGCAAGAATTTTGCCATTTTTGAAAATAGAAGATTGGTTGATTGAAAGTCGAAAATCGAAAGCCGAAAGTCGCTGTTACAGGGGTAGTAGTTCGTGAAACGATCCATACCAGGGAATATTCTCTTGCCACTCGCCACTCTTTACGGTTGTGTTAGTTTTCCTCTCGACTCTCTTTTCTCGACACTGTTGTGGCTATTCCCACCAGTGCATCGAAACTCAACGGTACTCCCTGTGGTGTTGCAAAGGCGCGGGAGTAGCGGCGGCAGATTTCGAAGACGGAACGATGTACGCTGCCGCTTTTTCTGGCTGTTGCGCCGATTGCTACCAGATGCTTGATCACATCGAAGGCGGTGGGAAAAAGACGGGCTCCCCTGATCCGCTTTGAACGAATAATCGACAGACCGCCTGACAACAGCAGGTCCTCAAAATGTTTTTGGGAGGGAAGGTAGACCTCCAGATCCGCACCCATGTCCCTGTACACCGTTGCCAGCTCGGAAAGATACCCTTTCAGAAATACGGTAAAGCAAAAGAATCCACCGGGGATAAGTACTTCGCGTATGTTGTCAAGAATTCGGGAAGGCGAGAAGGTCCACTGGAGTGCGGATGTCATAACAACATTCGAGAAGCTTGTTTTCCTGAACGGAAGCAGGTGCATATCCGCAACCACCGGACGCAGTCCGGGGACGGTCTCATGGGCATAGCCCAGCGATCCGGCGGCGATATCCGCTCCGACGATACACTCGGGGAGGCAGGCCTGGGGGAGAGATTTTTCGAACAGACCGGTGCCCGCCCCGATGTCAAGCCATGCGCCGGAGGGAATTTTTTGCTGTTCGATCTCTTGCACCAGCGCATCGATCAGCTGCTGCTGGATGGCGGCGTGATTTTCATACTGGCCGGCTTTGCCCGAAAATGCATGTGCCACCTGACGGTACGTGTGCTCACGCATCATATTCGTCCCTTTTTGCGGCGAAGCGAACGAATCAGGCCCGGCATCGTGCGTTTCTCCCACCTGATCCACTCTTGGTAGAAAGGAAACGCCCGCTCCCTGGCCTGAAAAGCGGCAGTATGTATACTGTTGCGGCCGTTTTTGCGTGTGGGTGGCTCGGCTATGTGAAGCATCTCATGATGCATAATCGATTCGATGGCAAAACGGGGAACATCCGGGTGATCGTATGCCCCGGCTATCGTTATCAGGTTAAACGGTTTTCCCTCGAGGTCCATCTTTCTGCTCATGTAGGATGTGGTGGTTGCCCGCCCACCCCAGCGTAGCGCACTTTGCAGCGTGTCGTCGAAGAAACGCTTGTTGACGGAATCAAAAACCTCGCGTAAATCGTAACGCGTGCCCCTGGTGTTTTCTGCAAGTTGCCGGGGGTCGAAACGCCGAGAACGCGGTCGCACTCCTTTCTCGTGCAGAAAGGCGAATGCCTGATTCTCCAGTTCCCTGCGTCTGCGGGTGTTTATGCTGTTTCTCCTGGTGCGTAGAGGCATGCGCGCCCATTCCAGGAGCCCTCTTTTCACTTCTGCAGGAGCCTGTTCAAATGCCGCCGGAATGTAAAGCGTTCGTTTTCCGGTCAGACGGTTTTCCTTTACATACCATCGGCTGCGCAGGCGCTTTTTCAGCTCCACCCGAAGCTTATCCCCGCTTTCCCGCGCCAGTAAATCCTCGAACCCCGGGGGGGCAAAAAGCTCAATCTGCTGCTGAATAGTCATGATTGTCTGAGCAGAAACGCGGTAGAGCAGGGGTACTTTTTTCGCACCCACAAATCATCATCACCCTTGTCAAAGGCCTGCAGATCGACCCACGCCTGATACAGGTAGGGATACCATTCGTCATGAAGCGGGCCTTTCCAGTCGAAAATCAGCTGCTGCAGCGCATCGAGAAGTCTTTTTCGTCTTTCCGGGGCGATCTCTTTTTCGCTCAGCGTCCTGAAAGGCGAATCCAACAGAAACCGTACCGTTTGCAGCTGGGGGGGGAGATCGTACAGTGAAGCGGCCTCTTTCCAGCCCTGTATCGCAGAGGCTCCCGCCAGGAACCGGCTCATAAGCGTCAGCAGAAACTCATCCGTATGGGGCAGGCCGGTTGGATTGAGAAGCAGTCCGGAGGTGTTGCCAAGCGCAGCAGAACTCCTTCCGGTATACGGCCCGATGATCAGTTTCATCGGGCAATAGTCATTGGCATACAGATTGTCCCAGACAATCACATCCCTTCCGAAATATTTACGAACCCCGGACAAATTAGCCGCGGTGATTTTCTCTGAGACAATCGACGGCCCGGTCCACATCAGCGGTATACCCGAAGGTATGTTTTGACTCAGTGTCTGAAGGTAGCGGTTTTCGGATAGCGGCCCTTCCGAAAATTCATCCGTGTAGACTGTTGGGCAGAACCAGAGCGCCGCCCGCCGGCGTCCCAGGCTGGTTCGAATCTTTCCCAGGAGTTTTCCGTGAGCCTCACCCAGAGAGCTGTACATGGTGCGGCAGTTGACAGGCAGCTCCTGGGAGATGTCGTCCATAAGAAGGGCCATGGTGGAAACGCCAAGGTCTAAAAACCGCCGAATCTTACCGATAAGAAGGTCCAAGTGTGTTGAGGAGAGATAATCGAAACTCAGCCCTGGAGCCAGGCAGGCAACGACGGTTACTTTCCTTTTCCGTGCGTAGCTCACAAAGGCGCCAAAGGAAGCTTCCCATTCGGCCGGATAGGGGATCTGCCAGTCGCGGCGATGATAGCGATCCTCCTTGGGGGCATAAACATAAGTGTTCATGCCCAGGGAGTGCAGCCTGTCGACGATGGAACACCGCTGGTCCCAGGTAAGCTGCCGGCCATAATACCCTTCGATGTAGCCGCTGATATGCTTTCGGTTGGATTTGTTCATAATGAAAAAAAGCGATTCTTTCTCGAATCTAATGGCTGAGTAGATTCGGATTCGGCTCAGAAAAACGCAACCACTTCAAAGCCAATCACACATAGTGATCCAACCACGATACCCAGGGTGCGCTTCAGCGAAGACATCTGGATATCGTCTTCCAGATCATTATTTAAAAGGTCATCTTCTTTCTTCAACTCCTTGTAGTTGCCCTGCTCATAGATCCCGTAGGCAAATCCCACGATCGCGCCCAGTCCCAGTCCGATACGCACCAGAGCTTTCCTGTCGAAAATTTCCTTCGTCTCGAGTGTCTGGGAAATATCCACCTTCTCACCTTCCGGTATGTTGATGTCTTCGGTGGTTATGTTGTACAGGCTGTTTGGATGACGAATCTCAAGGCGATATTTTCCCGGTTTCATGTATTCGTTATTCAGTGGAGTTTTCCCCAGCGGCATAAGCACATAAACATCGGCTCCTTCCGGTTGGCTGTTTACCATCAGCGAGCCGAACTTGTTTTTCATGGTCTTTTCCACCAGCGTAATTTCTCCCGCCTGGATAAACACTTCCTCGGTGGAGCTGGTGTGACGGATCGCGTCGATAAGCTTCACCGAATACTTGCCGGGCTTTAGCCTCTTATTGATCACCGGTGTATCGCCGATATAATTGTCATCCAGCCACACCTCAACCCCCTCCGGCTGGGTTTTAACCGTAAGCATCCCGTCGCCTGCGGCGTGTACCTGAAAAATCCCAAACATCATCGCTGAGAGAATTAAAAGAAATGGCCTGTTTGACATAGAAAATCCCCTGGTAAAGTGGTTGTCGAGTTTATTCTGAGGTGACTGTGACAATATTATGTATATTGATCGTGATATTAATTATCTTTTTTTTCTGGTTACCCGATGGCGAGTGGATAAAAGCCACAATGAAAATATAGTAAAAGCATATTTATATTCAGAACGATACTAAAAATATTTTTTCTCTGAGCCGATCCTGTCCATTTTTTCTGAGACGGGAAAATTTTCCGGGTAAATGTATGGGCGGTTTTGCCGCACCAGAGGGAACGCGTCGTTTCCGATAACATCTTTCAGGAGAAAATCCATGCAGGAAAACTGTAGAGTCGTGTGGAAAGAGGGGCTTTTTCTTCAGCCTCAGCATTTTCAACAGGCCGACCGTTACATGCAAAACCTTGTGACAATGCGATTTGGATATCATTTCCCTCACCCCTTCGGCTTCGAGAAGTGTGAGGCCAATAACGAAAAGGTGGCAAACGGAGAGTTTCTTCTCACCAGTTGCAGCGGTGTGATGCCCGACGGTACCCCCTTTGACCTGCCCCGCAAAGGCATTCTCCCACCGATGCGTCCGCTGCAGGATGTGTTCGGGCATGATCGGCAGAGTCTGATGGTCTACCTGGCACTTCCACTGAGCACCGAGGGGCGATCCAATGTGGCCGACGGTCGAAACGGAAGCCGAAGCTCCACGCGCTTTATGAGTCGAACGGTTACGGTCACCGATGAGGTTTTCGGGGAGCAGAGAAAAGAAATCGAAATTGCCGAAAACAATTTCTGTATCCTGTTCGAGGGTGAATCACTGGATAATTTCACCAACATGCCGGTAGCACGGCTGCTTCGTAACACAAGCGGTATGATCGAGTTGGATGACTCTTTCGTTCCCCCGCTGATCCATATCGGCACATCACTACCGTTGATGAATCAGATCAGATCGCTTCTGGAGGTGCTTCTGGCTAAAAGCGCAGCTCTTGGACAGGGGAGAAAACAGCATGCGGGAGGATTCGCCGAATTCAAGGCATCGGAGGAGACCGCCTACCGGCTGCTTCTGACTATAAACACCTATACGCCGCTACTCAATCATTTTCATACGGCCTCACGTATACATCCCTACGAGCTGTATACCATGCTTGTGCAGTTTGCCGGGGCGTTGTGCACGTTTTCCAATGAGGTCTCCATTCAGCAGATTCCGCACTATGAACACGCCGCCCCCGGCCAGAGTCTCAGGGGACTGTTTAAGATGATCAGGACGGTACTCAATGCCGACATCAGCGCCGGCTGTGTAACCGTTCCGATTACCCGCACCGCAAACGCCACCTATGTCAGCACGGTGAGTGATCCAAAACTCTTCAATGAGGCACAGTTCTATCTGGGAGTGGCCGCATCGATGAGGGAAAAGGAGCTGGTGATCGGTACCCTGCAGAGGATCAAGATGTGCTCACAGGAGAAACTGGAGCTTATCATCCCCTCCGCCATGCCCGGGCTGACTATCTATCACAGCGCCAGACCACCGGAGGGGCTGTCCACAAAGCCGGGATTTGTCTATTTTAGTCTGGATCAAAAAGGAGAATTCTGGGAGGGGATAAGGCAGACGGGATCTTTCGGGATATATTTCCCCAACAACTTTCCCGATCTGAAAATGGAAATCCTCGCCCTGAAAAGATAAGGAGAACACTCTATGGCGGCATCATTTGCACAAACAGTGATTACCCAGACCATGAACCTGGACCTTTCCAAGGTGATGGGAGGAGCCCGTGAGGGGCTGGATACGCTGTGTACCGATATATTCCTGATTGTCATTCGCATGCGTGAAGCCGAAGATCTTGGCGATCCGGCAAGCCTGCGGAAACTGATCGGCTATTATCTGAATCTGTTTGATAAAAACTGCCGCTCCCTGCGTATCGATCCGAGACAAATGGAATGTGCAAAGTACGCCCTGATAGCGCTTCTTGATGAGACGGTTCTGAGTGTGCCGGGGCCCTGTCGTGATCTGTGGATCTCAAATCCGCTTCAGCTTGATTACTTCGGCGATAATCTGGCCGGGCAGGAATTTTACCGGAAGCTGGATAAGCTTCTGGTTGAGCCCGAGAAGATGAAGGATGTCCTGGAGGTATACTACCTGTGCATGTGTCTGGGTTTTGAGGGCAGATACAAGATCAGCAACCACGAAGAGCGGGAGCAGATCATCGACAATCTGGGACGGGTATTGCGCAAGGTGGGCCGCCGCCGAAGCACCAGTCTCTCCCCCCACGCCTTTCCGCTGAACACCGGCAAACCAAAAAAGGTCAAAGGCGGGGCGTATCTTCTACCCCTGTGGATCGTTGGCGCCGTAAGTGCACTGACCGTGGCAATAACCTACATGATCCTTTTGGCATCATCGAAGGGAATGCTTGAGCAGACTCTCAAAGCGGTAGGCTGAGCCGGGGGAAGATTTTCCGACATAGAATGATGAAAAAGGCAT
>CAYQOU010000026.1:0-12529 GCA_964419255.1 uncultured Fibrobacterota bacterium
TGAGATACAAAAGCTCCCGGACAGACGGTGCTACCCGGCGGGGCAGGGATTTTTTAGCAGCACTAATAACAGACGGCGGCGGCGCTCGCCTTTGCCTTCTCCGCGACCCGATGGCCTCCCCCCTGCGGCATGATCGCTGCGGCATGGCCCTGCGGCTCTGAATCACAATCATTGGACAGCATGATATTATCGATATAGTAGACATATGCGTGATGAGAAAATGAGCTGAACCATATGATACCCGCTATCTCCTCCAGCCGCATGAGACGACGCCGTGGAGCATGCATAATCGTATCCAGCGGTATACAAACCCGATGGGCACCACGGGGAAGTCTGATCCTGTGGTTAAATCTGTCGGAGTAGGCTCCATCATGCGCACGGTCGTGAATACGGAGAGTCAGTGCAAGAACGGTATCCTGCGGATTGAAAATTTCAAACGAAAAAAACGAGTATTCCGACCAATCGGACTGCAGCTCCTGCATGTGAATGCCCGGGTACTTTTTCTCCGGCATGACTTGTACGCGTGCACATCGCCCGCTCGAGTTGCCGGTCCATGCGGGCGGAGGCTGCACGAATTTTATCTCCGCCTGTTGAGCGTTTACAATACAGTTTACCCACCGGGATTCGAATCCGCTTAAAAGAGGAAAAATGTGGCTGCGATAGCCCATGGAAATCGAAAGGGATATCAGTGGTATCATGGTGATGATCAATATGACTATGCCGGCCAGCATAAAAAGCCGGGAGTATAGCTTTTTTTCTTTCCACCCTTTTTCTCCGGCAGCCGCAAAGCTCAGGAAAGCCGATGCTCCCGCCATGTCAAGGAGCAGATCCATGATATCCGCATCCCGCTCCATAGGGATTTGTATCAGTTCCGTAACAATCCCCAACAGGGTTGTAATGGCGAATGCCATCAGGTAGCTCTGCCAAAGTTTTTTGCCCGGGTGGTCACCTGTTTTGAGAATAAGGAGGACCACCAGCGCAATGGTACCAAAGGCCGGCACATGCCCGAAGTTCTGAATAGTGGTTTTAAGGGGAGTTGCCTCTCTAAATCCTGCACCCAGGATGAGAAGAAGCAACGATACGAGAACAAGAAAGAGAAGAAGCTGCTTTTTTTTGTGCGTCATACATCCCGCCACAGAGTGAATCGATGGTATATTTTTGCTAAAAGCGATTGGGATTGCGGCTCTGTATGAAAAATACCATGTGCCGGGAGTGTACGTGACTCCCGGCTTTGGTTTCACCCCGCGGATATCTCATCCACCTTTTCGACCAGTAGCGGATGAAGGTGCTGATATCTTGTAGTACGCCGCTTGGATTCAATATCTTTATACACAAATTCCACCTGATCTTCGGTGAGACCGGTCGCTTCACAAACGCTGGCGAGGGGAATATTATTGTTCTTCGCATACAGACACACATCCATCTTGTCAAACGGCAGAGAGAAATAGAATTCTTCCTGCGACTGCTCAAGCGGGTATGTATCGGTTGTGGGAGGTCTTTTACGTATTTGCTCGGGAACACCCAGATACTCAGCCAGCTGATACACCTGGGTCTTGTACAGATGCGCAATCGGTTTTATGTCCGCCGACCCGTCACCATTCTTGACAAAAAAACCCTGATCATACTCCTGCCTGTTGGGGCTGCCGGCAACCGCGTAATTGTACTTGTCGGCATAAAAATATTCGAGCATCTTTCTGACCCGCTGCTTGTAATTGGTAGCAGCAACCAGTTGCAGATAAGATTCATGCGGCATTCTTTTCTGAAGAAGCTGACCATCATCGGTTTGTACCGTCAACTGGAAGATGCGATACCCCTGGCCTATCTGAGGAAGAGAGATCTTGAAGGGATTGCCCGGTTTATACTCCGGGATAACCGACCGGATAGCCTCATCCTGAGCCGAGTAACACCCCACGGCATCCAGAACAGGGGTTATGTTTCTGATCTCTTTTCTGATACCGAGCCAGTCGGTCACCACCTCCCCGAGGCCCGCGGTTTCGGAGGCCGAATGCCGCTCAGGCATCAGCAGACCAAGCACGTTATCCGCACCGAGGGCCCGCACACACAAAGCCGCCGTAACCGTACTGTCGATACCACCGGACAGAGCGATTATATACCCCCGCCGCCTCAGGGTGTTTATAAGCTGGTTCTGCATGTTTTCGACGATGCGTCGGGTCTCTTGCTCCGGCTGTAACGCCAAATGGTCAAACCTGATTTGAACGTGTTCTTTTACATTCATACAGTTTTCTCCCCCTAATTCAGCTGCAAAGCCATCCTTTTGATTTTGCCATTATCCGTTTCGGGTAATTTCTTTGACAAATTCCACATGTTTGGGCAGTAGTTGAGCATGTATGCCAAACGTTTGTGATCCCCACCACCTTTTCTCCACAATGCCGGGCACCGTTGGAAAGAAAACTACTGGGCCGCAACGTATGACCTCTTCTTCTGGATAAATGATGTCACATTCTCGATGGAGTCAAGGTTCTCCGGTACAAGATCGGTATCGGCGACCTGAATACCGTATGTATCCTGAAGATAGCCCACCAGCTCCAGCACACCTGTCGAGTCGATTATGCCAAGCTGAAGGAAGCTGTCGTTGTCCTGGTAGGAAACAGAATTTGTGCCCATCAGAAAGTTTCTATTCACAAAATCCCGAATCGATTTACGAACATCGATCTCTTTCATACATTCCCCCTGTGTTTTTCATGCTATGAAACCTTTACTATCTATCCGAAACAAATCGCATGCCAGGAATTGCCCGGAGCGTTTTTTTTGCACCATCGACCCGCAGCAGCTTCTCAGGTGGGCAGCCCCGCGGCAAGTGCATCGGGATATTCCCGGCCCCTGGACGGCATCTTGTTTTCGACAAAATGAAACTGCAGCAGCTGCAAAGACACCACTGCTGCCAGCGCCATATCGTCGCGGGCACTCGACTGCCCCTCCCCCCTGGCCATAGATTTTTCCACCAGCCCGCGTACCGCTGCCGCATCCAGTAAACCACCATCACTTAACGCCTTCTCCGACAACATCGAGGCGATCTCACCGCTCGCCCTGGATGTAAAGCATGGAGCGATCGGTGCACGATAGGGCTGCTTTGCCCGATTGATTACATCCATGGGCACCACACCCTCGAATGTCTTCTTGAGAATGTATTTCTCATTCAGATTCCTCAGCTTATACTCCGGAGGAATCTGTGCGGCAAACTCGACCACCCGGTGATCCAGAAACGGAAAACGCCCCTCTATCGAATGCCCCATCATCATCCGGTCCCCTTGAGAGGAAAGCAGATATCCCGACATAAAAAGCGCCATCTCCAGATACTGTGCACGACACAGCGGATGCCACCGGCCCATATCCTCATCCAGGTAGTTCTCCAGCTCACCGTATACGTGTTCCCGGGCATCCAGGCCCTGACGGATGTGAGGGGAAAACATTCTCTGCAGCTGAGAGGTGTTGTTCCAGCGGATCAGATGAGAGTAGAAAGGGTTGTCCACATCGGTGAGGTCGCGTTTGAAAAATGCCTGCCAGAAAGTACCCGCCGCGCCGTTGGCGGTTATGTATGGGTAGAGCCTGCGCAGCAGCTGGGGACGCAGCCGGGATTGAGGATCGCGCGCCCAAAACCGGCGAACCTTGTCTTCTTTGAATATGTTGTAGCCGCCGAAAACCTCATCCGCCCCCTCCCCCGTCAACACAACCTTTATCCCGTTGTCTCTGACCAGACCACTGAGCAGATAGAGGGGCGCGGGTGCCGTGCGGATCATGGGATTTTCGGCAAACCACACGACATCCCAAAACGCCTTGCCGATCTGTTCGTATCCCGCCTCGATAACCCGATGATCGGTTTGCAGATATTCTACCATCGCATTCTGGTAAACTCTCTCATCGTAATTCTCATCATGAAAAGCCACCGAGAAGGTGATCAGGTCGTTGTTGTGAAATCGCTTCACAAGAGAGGCGATCACCGAGGAGTCGATACCTCCACTCAGATATGAGGCGACCGGAACGTCGGCACGAAGCCGAAGCTTGATGGAGTCGTCAAGAAGCTCCCTGAGCCGCTGCGTGTACCATTGCAAGGGCCTTGGCTCGTATTGACCGGCATCCGGAAACGTGTGTCTCCAGTATCGATGAGTCGAGACGCCATCGGGGCCGACTCTCAGAAAATGCCCCGCGGCAAGCTCACTGACACCACTGAAAACCGTCCGCGGAGGGATGCTGACCCATAGCGTAAATATCTGCTCGAGTCCCACCCGGTCGATTTCCCCCCGCAGCGCGGGATGCGCCATTACCCCCTTCATCTCGGAGGCAAACACCAGACCCCTGCCGGCAATCTGCGCATAATACAGAGGCCGAATTCCCATTCTGTCTCTGGCCAGAATCATGCTTTGCTGTCTGGAATCCCAGACAGCCAGAGCAAACTGGCCGTTTAGATGATCCAGAAACCCTGCCCCGAATTGTTCGTACAGATGCACCAGCACCTCGGTGTCGCTTCGAGTCTTGAACCGATGGCCCTTCTTGCTGAGAAAATCCATCAATTCGACATAATTGAAAATCTCCCCGTTAAAAACAACCCATACCGTCTGATCCTCGTTTGACATGGGCTGCCTGCCACCGGCAAGATCTATGATACTCAGACGCCGATGCCCTAACGCGGTATGCTCATCATGGTAAAACCCCATGTCATCCGGCCCGCGATGCGACAGCACAGAGCTCATCGCCACCACCGCGCTTTTATCTGTATCGGTCAGCCTTTCGGGCCGGTATATGCCTGCGATTCCACACATAATTGTTCCTTTAAATCGCCCTCTGATTCACTACCTGTCAATAGTTGTAATTCGAATACTTGTAGTACTTCAACCGTCTGTCAAGCGGTGCCTGGTTGAGAAGAACACCCGCTATCTTTTCGTCGAAACCGGGGTATTCATCGATCTTGTCGCGCAGATCGATAATATTGGTCTTTCCCGCCTCAACAACCACCAGCGTCTTATCCGCCATTCCCCCAAGCACTACACCATCGGATGCCACCGCCAGTGGAGGGCTGTCGATAATTATCACATCATACAGCCGCCTTAGAATGGTCAGCATGTTCTCGAAGCGTGAGCTGCTTATCAACTCCAGCGGATTGGGCATGCTTTGCCCCGCAGACAACAGCTTAAGATTGGGCACATGCGTCTGCTGAAGCATCGAGTTGACAGCCTGCTCAGTCATCGGCTCTCCGGGTAACACGAGGTTTGTGACCCCCGGAATCTTGTGCAGGGCAAAGCTGTTATGCTGCACACCCCTCCGCAGGTCACCATCGATGAGTACCGTGGACAGCTGCTGCTGAGCCATGGTGATGGCAACATTGGCGGCGGTCAGAGATTTTCCTTCCCCCATGTTCAGGGATGTGACCAGCAGGGTCTTTGTCTTTGCCCCCCGGAAGGTCAACAGCAGTTTGGTGCGCAACGACCGATACAGCTCGTTTACATAGTGAGGCGCATAGTCTGTGGTGGTAAGTCTCTTATCCACCGCAATCTCATCGGCCTTGGCTTTGGTATCTTTTTCGGATATCTGAATCTTGGGAACCGTCTCCAAAACCGGGTGATGTATCAGATGCATCAGCTCCGGCTCCGAGCGTGCGGTCTTATCCGTAAAATCCATCAACATCACCGGCCCGAATCCTGCCACCAGGCCCAGAACGGCCCCGAGCATCAGCTGCAGAAGCAGGGTGACCGAATCCGGTGGCGGCTGCGGCGGGCTGGCATAGTCCATCACGTACACATCCGGCATCTCCACCACGTTTGCTATGCGCGCCTGATTATAGCGGCTCTGAAGGACGGAGTGGATTTCGGCGGCAATCTCCCGCTGACGGTTAAGCTCCGCCAGACGCATCTCCTTGCGAGGCAGGCGCCGAAGCTGTCCGGTGATCCTGGAGACCCGGTTCTGGTTGTTGGAGATTATCTGCTGCTGCTTCTCGATAAACTCATCCAACGCGGTGGTGACCTTTTTCCCCAGCGCCAGAATCCTTCCCCGCTGCTCCTTTACGATCGGGTGACGTTCGGGATACGAAACCTCCAGCTCACCGAGCCTCTCGGAGATCTGGTTGTACTCGGCCATCATCCCCGCCGCAGCCCCCACACTCTGCGAGTTGAGAAAAGAGATGACCTGCCGTATCACCAGTGGGCGCTCCCTCTGCCCGGCGCTTTGAAGCTGGCGGGAAAGCCTCACGGCATCATCCATGGTCATGTTGGTCTGGACATTTTCCACATCCAGATTCATGGCATCGGTGACCGTCTCGGAGGCGATCTCACCCATTCCCACCGTCGGATTACTCTCCCGGAAACTTTTCAGACGGTGCTCGGCCCTCTGCAACTGCTCGGTCGCACTCTCCAGCTGCTTGTCCAGAATCACCAGCATCTCTTCGGTCTTGCCCTTTCGAAACCGAAGATCCCTCTGCACAAAATCATCAACCATCGTATTTAACACCGTCGAGATCAGCTCGTAGTCACGCCCCTGAAAACTCACCCTCGTAAAACCCTGCTCCAGGGTGGAGCGATCGATGGTGGTGCTGTTGACAATCCAGTCCACGGCTTTTTTTGTATCCACCACCCAAAAGGCCACATCACGGGGAGCCTCCCGAAACTTCTGCGAAAAAACGGCCCGGAGTCCGGGAAGATCCAGTGTTTTCAGAGACTTCACGCTTCCGCTGTCCAGAACCTTCCGGTCGATTTCCAGCTCCTCGTTACTGAGTAGAATCTTGTAGTGCTGCTTGTTTACCCCCTGGATATCCAGCTCGTACCGACCATCCAAAGCCTGTGAATCGACATGGACCGAATCGAAAAGAGAACTCCGCGGCTTGTCTCCCGTCATAAGACGCAACCCCAGCTCATCCACCACGTCTCTGAGAAAAGCCCGACTCTTCAAAAGCTCGATCTTTCCAAACATCGCCGATCCCGCCCCACGCACAGGACTGACATCTTCCATCTCTATACCGAGAATAACCTCCGCCTCCAACTCCGGCTTTATCCCCCCAAACTTCAAAAGATACACCATCCACGCCCCCATCACCAGGGGAGCTACGGTGATGATAAACCATTTCTTTCTCCACACAAGACCCGCATAATGCCTGAGGTAGTAGCCCCAGTCCATCTCCCTGAATGATTTCTTCTGGCCCTGTGTCACAGTCCTTCTATAATGGTTCGCCATAATTCCTATCCTCCAGTAAGATTCGAAAAATCCTCTTTCTCTTACTCCCTGTCGCTTAATCCAACTGTGAAATCGTTATCACCGTGGCTATGGTGGAGACCATCACGCTGACCACCGGAACGATATCACTGGTAAACACCTCCCAGAAACGACGCCTGGGCCTTTCGGTCACCCAGATATGGTCCCCGGATTCGAATCCTACGCTGTAAAGCGAATTTCCGCCCTGCACCAGCGGCACCAGATTTCTCTGAACCGTCCGCCCATTGCGCTCCCAGCGAAGCTTTTTCAGACCATCGGGCCGCTGAGGCCCTCCCGCCACCTGAAGCACATCGAATAGAGAGGAGCGGGGGTCCACGTAGTACATACCCGGGCTGGCAAAGCCTCCCAGCAGACTGACTCTTATGGCCGGACGGGTCTGGACAAAAGGGTACCGCAGATAATCGACATAGGTTGACAACAGATGATCGGCAAGCTGCCGATCGCTCATGTCGGTGACCTTCACCATCCCCACCAGCGGAAAATCGGCATACCCATCGTTGTCGATAGCATAGGTTCCATTTAAAAACAGTGTGTCGGGATACACCTTCACGATAACTCCATCCCCCGGCCTGAACCGATGGATATCGATTCCGGAGCCGTTGTCTTGCGCCCCGCATACACCGATGCCCAAAAAGAATATAAAGACTATTGGGTTTTTCACCCACCTGTTCAATGCTACTGTCATATTACCTCCCCTTTTCAGACGACCCGGCAAATCACCGCCTAATATGACCTGCTGAATCGCCACCTTTTTTCTTTTGTCTCCAGATCCATTTCGCGCAACATGCGCCTGAATGCAAACATCCCAATCTTTTTTTCCTCCGACTCGATCTCCTGTACTTTTCTGCGCAGCTCTCTTACTGATAACCCGGGCATCTGTGCGATCATCTTTTTTACTTTCTCTTCCACCGTTAGATTATCCTGTTCAACTTCCGTGCCACCCCGCGCCTCTTTTGCTATGCGTTCGAAATGAGCATACGCATCGCTTCTGGTTTCGCATCCGTTGAATACCTGATCGAACTGCATGCCGATAAACTCCTCATACACCGACTCCCTCATCTGATACACCAACACATCCCCTCCCCGCCTGCGCACTCCAGGCAACAGCGCCGACAAAAGCCCCCAGCCCGCACTGCTGATGTGCCGTACCTCCGCGAAATTTACAAGAAGTAGAATGTACCCCTCACCGATACAGCGCTGGAGTCCCTGCTGAAGCAGATGAATGTTTCGCTGGTCAATCACCCCGCCGAGGTGAATCTCGGTGATGCCCTTTCCGATCGGCTCCGCCCGCAACCACATCCGCTCATCCCGTAATGAAAAGCTACGCTCCGTCTGAAGCCTCCTCTGCCCTTCGCCACCCTGGTTGGACTGGATTCGCCTCCTGTGAACGGAAACAGGTACCCACTGCTTACCATCAAACACCTCACCCCTGCTCGTGCGGACAACAAGATCCCTGGATGATTCGACCGCCTCCTTTAGCCGAACCCAACGACCGGAAGAATCCAGCACGTAGCCTCGCAGAACCATTCCCTTTATGTCATTGACTACTGTCATATTGCCTTAACCAGGGTGCTGGAATTTGTTTGCGGAGCAAAACTGCCGACGGCAACCGATGACCTGCCCGCAGTCGCACCAGTGACCGTCTCCGGCTCCTCTGCACTCCAACCGACACAATTTTTCCCGTCAAAAGACACAGCCCGATATTCACACCGGTGCACCCGCGAGCCGGCAGATGTCCTGTTTCCCAGTGCCGGCATGATAGAATGAATATCGGAGCTGATATACATCAGAAAGGCAGCACCGACCAGCACAGTGGCCACCAGGTTTAACACCAGAAGCACAATCACCCATGCCGGCACTTTGGCCTTCATCTGTTTTTGTGCCTTCCGCAGCACCTTGCCTGCGGTTATCTTCTCTAACTGAATGGCCGCATAGGCACATTCGTTGGATGAAGGAAATCGTCTGATTATTTCACGGTAGATTCTTGCCGCCCTGGCCGGCTGCTTTTTTTCGTAGTGAAAATCATACGCACGGTCATACAGATCGAGAACTGTTTCGGGTTTGCCCCCGATGTCTACATTGCTGGTCTCGTCGGCATGCATCATCGTTTCTTTCCTTTTTTGACAACTGATACGATCGGGTAAAAATCCTTCCACCACTGGGTAAACTCATCAAAAGACGTGCCATTAGTGAAAAAAAGAGGACATACGCCCCGATGCTATTGACAGGAAGACAGTATAGTAGAAAAGAGCCTTTGCCCCCCCTTCTGTAGACAAAGGCCTGCTGTGGAAAAAGACGTGGCAGATCGGCTCAAAAGCCGCCCATGCCAGCGGTCAGACGGCGATGTCGGAGCCGATCTTTACGGTCACCTGCCAGTACTTGACCTGCTGTCGCTCGATTTCACCCCTGATTTCGCTAACCTCAAACCAGCGCATGTTTGGAGTCGATTCAGCCGCACGAGCGATCGCATTTTTTATCGCATCCTCCACTCCGGTTTTGGACGATCCGGTAAGCTCCATTTTTTTATACACATGCTCACTCATGAAACACCCCTTTCTTATGATTGAGAATGATTTGGTTCCGGGATGTTTTCTTATTAGCAAAAAACATGCTGATGCGTGGAGGGTTCCTGTTGGCACAAAATTTGTTTAGATTTCGTCCATGCACTCGAAAGAAAGAATCCGATCCGTAACCTCCGTTGTTCTTGCCGCACACGTGGCTAAAGCCTCCGGCCCGCGGCGCACAAATGCGTCTTTGATGACACTGCATGGCCGGCCCCTTATCGAATTTGTCATCGGCGCACTGAAAGACTCCAAATCGGTAGACCGAATAGTGGTCATCGGTCCCGAGGTGCTCGATGAGTTGTACTGCAGACGCTTTATGGATGAGCGCATCGCCGCCAACATAGCCGCGGTGCATGACGCAATAACGGGTGGTTATACCTTTGGCAACCATTCGAATAAACCTTATATCGTTTTGTGCTCCGACAGTGTCTTTCTCTCCCCCTCTCTTATCGATTCCTTCGTTGGACGTGCTTTAAAAAGTGACACGGATATGGTTATCCCCGCTATTGCTTCCAGGCACCGGTACTGCGGATTTGTTGCGGTTGAATATAGAAACAGCCGCTACAGTGGCGGTCTGCCCATACTGGTAAAAAGCGGCGCATTCATCACCTACGCTATCCTTAAGATTCAGACACTTCGCCGCGATAAACCACAGCTTCTGGGTTCAAACGCACTTATGAGCACCATCATCTCGTTGCATAACAGAATGCGTCAATCGCCACCGACAGAGAGCTTTCTTCCGGTAAACAAATCGGGCTATTGTAATGTGCCGACCTCCACCGAGGCGCTTCTTTACGCGCGTAAAAACCTCAAGCCCCCGGTGGGCAATCGTTTCCGATCCATAAAGATGATCGTCAATCCGCATGCCGGTCAGGGCATGCAGGTACCGAAGCTGATGCAGCGAATACTGGCCATTCAGCAGCGCACCACCGACAGATATTCATCCATCGAAGCCTATGTTGACAAGATCCGCCTCTATCTGGCAGATTTTGGCCTGCATCCCGATGTCGTGTTCAGCACATCACCCGAGGATGCGATGCAAAAGGCGCACCGGTTCGCATCGCAAAAGGTAGAGCTGGTGATTGCCGTAGGCGGAGATGGTACCATCAATTCGATAGCAAACGGCCTGGCGCAAAGCAATACGGCGATGGCGGTTATTCCGGTGGGAACGATCAATCTTTTTGCCATTCAAATGGGCATTCCCCTTTCGCTACGCTCCTCCTGTCAGCTTATCGCCGATGGGACGGTGCGTGCCATAGATATGGGAAAGGCAAAGAACACCTTCTTTACCACAGTCATGGGTATTGGCTTTGATGCCAAGGTCATAGAGAGGGCCGACAGCAGAATTAAAAAAATACTGGGAGCGACCTCTTTTCTGGCCAGTGGTATAATCAGCGCCTTTACCTATCCGTTTAACTCGATTCGCATCTCGATTGATGACGATCCCCGGGTACACAAGGGATATCTGGCACTGGTGGCAAACGGAAAATACTACGGGATCCATTCCGTTGTGTCTCCAGATGCACGGGTAGATGATGGAAGGCTTGATCTTGCTCTTTTCAAACGCAAGGGTCTGCTCCAGCTGATTCGATACCTGTGGGGACTGAGGCGTGGCACACTGGTCGAATATGGGGAAGTCGAATATCATCAGTTCAGGCGAATAACTGTGCATGGGCATCACACTCCGATACATATGGATGGCGAGTTTTTTGGCAATTCACCGCTTACAGTGGAGAATCGACCACATTCTCTGCACGTTATCTGTTAGGAGCGATTCATTATGGAAGACACCCTGCGAAAAGCTGCGATTTTTGACCTTGACGGAACGCTTATACCGCACACCAGCGCGGAGAAAACCTTTTTCTTCCACCTGTTGCACAGCGGCGGTCTCAGCCCCATAAACCTGCTTCAGATGGGTGTCGCGCTGTGGACGGCACGGGGGAATCTTCACAGGATGATTCGAGGAAACAAACGCTACCTGCGGAATAAAAAAGTCCAGAAACTCAGGGATGTGGCCGACAAGTATTTCGAACCACGGATAGACCGGATGGTCTTTCCGAAGATGAAAGAGGTGATTGAGGAGCATCGGGAAAAAGGTCATGTGCTTCTTCTGCTGACCGGAACACTTGACATCGTGGCAGATTGTTTTTACCGCAGACTGCGTCTGGATGGGTACCGGGCAGCCAGACTGGAAACCAGAAACGGCCGGTACACCGGCCGCATTGACGGGATTATTCCCTACGGGGTGGGAAAGCTGGAGGTGATGAAAGATCTTCGCCACCGTTTCAGCTTCGATCAGAATCATACGTTTCTGTATGCGAACATCTATTCGGATCGATTCGTTATGAATGCGGTTGAAACACCCATCGCGGTAAATCCCGACAAGCGACTCCGTTCATACGCCGGCAAGAATGGATGGACAATTCTGGATCCCGAGCCGCACATGCTGGATGCGTTCAGGAAAAACGACACATCGTATTCGGTCGAATAAAACCCCGGTGAATGCAAAACCGGAGGATCAAAAAATTCGGCAAATGCTTTTTTTTGTATCGTCCCACTTACTCCCTCTGCCGGCAGGCACCATTTCCGTCATCCCGCGGGAGGCGTGATGCCGACTTCCGCCCGGTATGGGTGTGGCTAAATGGGCAACGCCTAGAGGGTGCTTCGACAGGCTCGACACGAAAAGGCCTGTTGCGGTCACCAATAGAGGCGGGAGAATCGCTCCATTCAGATATTGTTACCTGTTA
>CAYQOU010000026.1:12629-50840 GCA_964419255.1 uncultured Fibrobacterota bacterium
TGCGGTCACCAATAGAGGCGGGAGAATCGCTCCATTCAGATATTGTTACCTGTTAATGCTACCTGTCTTGATGCCCCTGTTATTGATCAACGGGTTATTGCTCCTTGCGGTAATATTCCATGGCATCCGGTAACAGCTCCTCTATTCTGGCGATACGATCCTTATGTGCGGGATGGGTGCTGAGAAACTCGGGAGGTGCTTTTCCTCCAGCCTTCTCCTGCATCCTCTGCCAGAAATCGATGGCTTGTCGGGGGTCGTATCCGGCCATGGCCATGAAGATAAGCCCCAGGCGGTCGGCTTCCGATTCATGCAGACGACTGTACGGCAGCAGCACTCCGACCTGTGAGCCCAGGCCGTAGGCAGCCATAAATATTTGGCGTGTGGCTTTCGGTCTCTTAGACAACGCCTCACTCAGAGCGACTCCCCCGAGTTGCACCAGAAGCTGCTGACTCATGCGTTCGTTTCCGTGCTCGGCTATGGCATGGGCGATCTCATGGCCCATGACAACCGCCAGCCCCGTCTCGGTCTCTGCAATCGGCATTATCCCCGTATGTATTCCGACCTTACCGCCGGGCATTGCCCATGCGTTGGCGGTGCTGTCCTCAAAAAGGGTAAACTCCCACTCATAGCCTTCGAGCTGCCCGCTCATGTCATTTTCGCGCATATACTGCTCCACGGCGCTTCTGATCCGTCTACCCACCCGTTTGACCATCTGCGCCTGCTCGGTTCCACTTACGACCTGCATTTCTTCGAGCATCTGCTCGTACTGCTGGAAACTAAGCTGGTTTATCTGGCCCGATGGAATGAGGTTAAGCTGCCTCCTGCCGGTGATAGGAACAGGTTGACAGACCAGAGCCATGGATACGGTCAGGGCAGTCAGCACACCGAAGGCATTCCGCTTTGTAATCATGTTCATAACGCTTCCGCCTCTTTTTTCTGGTTTCGATATTTGAGAATCACCCAAAGGGTATATACGCCCAGAATCGTTCCGATGGGCACGTTGAATATGTTTATGAGCCCCAGCACCATTGCGATCACCTCCGCCCACGACCGCCGCTTAAGTAGACCTATACCGACGATGATTCCCGGAATGGATATGAGGGTAAAGAAAATGGCTACTCCGGTTGCAAAGGCTCGCGAAAGGTAGAATGCGGTCTCCCCCTCCACGACCTGCCCCACAAACCTGAACGAGAAAAACAGCACCACGGCCAAAACGATAAACAGAAGATTGATTCCGATATACAACCAGCCCAGAATATTCATGTGTTTTTCCATACGGCCGGATTCTTTTTCATTCATCAATGTCCCCCCTTTTTGTCTGCAACAGCAAAGATTGCAACTTGTATGCCACGCATGAGCACTGGAGGTTTGTTTTTCAGCTCCGCACCGCCTCTATGCCGCACGCCTCTACGGCGGGCAGCTCTATCGGTGAATCAGGCGGTTTGCGGCATGGTCTTTGCAACATGGTCTCTTATACAGGTATCGGGGCTGGGCGACTGAAACCAAAGAAAAAGGTTCGCTGAGAAAGCGCTTTTTATAAATTGTGGCAAAAAAACACCCTACTACACGGCGGTGGTGTTTCGTATGAATTGCCCGTTGTCGCTTCATATTGACATACGGTAGCATTTATCCCGATTTATTCGGTTAATACCTGTTCAGATCGTTCATACAATGTATATTGGTACTAACCGAACACTTAAACAGAGAAAAAACAAACTATTCTTTGAACCCAAACGAAAAGAGGCAGTATGGCTGAAGCACACGAAGGCGACAGGGTTAAGGTACATTATCAGGGCAAACTTTCCGATGGAACCGTGTTCGACAGTTCCCGTGAGCGGGAACCGCTTGAATTCAAGCTGGGAGAACACACAGTTATTCCGGGGTTCGAAAACGCAGTCCTGGGGATGAATGAGGGAGAGTCGAAAGAGTTTTCTATCAGTCCGCAGGAAGCCTATGGAGAGCGCAAAGACGAGCTGATCGCTCAAGTCAGTCGCGCGCAGATTCCGGAGTCCATCGATCCGAAAAACGGTATGATCCTTCAGGTGAAAAACCAGGAAGGTGCAACCACCAATGTAACTGTCACGGATGTATCCGAGCAGACGGTTACCCTCGACGGCAACCATCCGCTGGCCGGAAAAGAGCTCAACTTCGAAGTCGAATTGGTCGAGATCGTTCACTGATATGCATGATCATGAGGTGGAGCGATGAGCGTTGCTCCACCGACCAGCTCCGGCATAGCCGAAGAACCGGCGATCACAAATCAGGTATCATCATGTACAGACCATGTAAACATGCCGTATCATCCCCCACGCAGAACAAGACCCGGGCTTGACAGATGCGTGATCTTGTGCACCCCTGCCAACTCGCACCTTGTCATTTTTCCCGGCACCCGTGCGAAGATGACAGGTGACCGGTTTTACCTGCGAGAGGTACTTTTGCAAACCGAAACTAACACTCATCCGATCGGTAGAATTTCGCGACCGCGTTTACGCATACACTACCCTGCTGCCTGATACTGGTTTTCATCCTGAAAATCCGTTGGCAGGAGCTGTCGTGTATCAGCGTTCGCAGATCGAGCGTTTCATTTACCCGAACCGGCTTTCTGTACCGCAGCTTCAGCTCCGCGGTGAATGCCACGATTCCGTGCCCCATCAGACACTGTGCCATCGATGCATCCACCAGAGACGCCAGCACTCCACCATGCACGATACCATCATACCCCTGATGATCCGAAGGGCAGACCAGGCTGGCAAAAAGCGATCCATCCGCATCGAAGCTGAATCGTACCGATCTGGCGGGCTCTTTCTGATTGAACAGGCATCCGGAGTGCCACATGCCTTTGAGTTTCTGCAGTCTTCGATCAAGCTGCAGTTTTATCTCCGATTGGTGCGCACCTCCATCCGGTGTTTCAATGAGGATTTCATCCGACACCGCCGCTCGTCCGTTCAGTGATCGCATGCATTGTCCCCGCACTCCAGCGTCCCGTCGATATAGGCCTGCACGACCTCCCGGGGTTGACGCGCAGGTGCTCCCGTCACGACATCGATACCAAACTGCTGGAAAATCTGCTGGGCACGCATCCCCATCCCTCCGGCGATAATCGCATCCGCTCCCTGCTGCTTAAGCCATCGCGGCAACACTCCCGGCTCATGAGGGGGTGGGACAAGCTCCTTCTGATCGACTATGCTGTTATTCTCCACACTTATAAGTGCAAAAACCTGGCAATGACCAAAATGCATACACAGTCTGCCGTCTGCCACGGGTATGGCGATATTCATAAGAAATTCCTTTCCCTTCTACCAATGTCCCTCGACATCGGCTTGAGTACTCTTTTGAAGCGAACCATTTTTAAACTTTTCTATTATTTCAGCGATCTTTCCGCTGCATCCTGCATACACCTCAACCCCTGCCTTTTTGAGAGCTGTAAATGCCTTTGGTCCGCAGTGGCCGGTGATCAGTGCGTCACAGCCTGCGTTGACCACCGTCGATGCGGCCTGTATGCCTGCCCCCTGCACGGAATGCAGGTTCTGGGTATTGCTCAGCACCTCATATTCTCCACTGTTTGTGTCGTGGAGGAGAAAATATGAGGCTCGTCCGAAGCGGGAGTCCATCATCGCATCCGGTGAATCCCCCTGTGCTGTTATTGCAACTATCATAGCTTTCCTTTCGATTCTATTGTGATCGTTTCCGTCTTGATCGTCTGCACTGACTGCCTCCGCTTTTCCTGCGACAGCCATAGCCGGGCATGAAAAAGGCCTGCAGGCTTTCCTCCCCGCTCAAAAACGCCTCAACGGCGCCATCCACACTTCCGCACAACCAGGGAATCACCCGAATGCCGTTTTGCTCAACCACCTGCTGTGCTATGTGCGAAATTGCTCCGCACATAAGCACTTGGATATCGAATCTTCTCAGAAGCTGCGCCTTATGATAGGCGGAGAGATGCTTTACCGAGACGAATCGGTTTTCTTCTGATTCTGCAATGATCAGTAACCGCTCGGCGGCATCAAACAACGGTGATATAATTCCGTCCCAATAGGTTATGGCAAGCGTCTGCATACCACAAGGCTTTTACAATAAGCGTGCCGGGAACTGAGATCGAAGGGAATCGCCCCTCAGAGCCCCTGCAGGGCAAAACCCGGCAATGCGAACGGTCTTGCATCTATTGCATATATGCATCGAGACAACAAATCCTTGCACACATGCAATTCACCCATTTTCAAAGATCCCCCTGTAACGGGGGTTTTCCCATGCGGCACAGGGGTTGCATACAGCCGAATTCCTCTTTTCGAAAGGATGATGCGTTATTATGAGTCACAGTGGTGCAAATGAATTGCGATTGAAAGAAACCCTCGCCGGCATAGGAAAGTCTCTGGTGGTTTTGTCGGGAAAAGGAGGTGTGGGAAAGAGTACCGTCTCCGTCAACCTGGCGGCTGGTCTGGCACTCAGAGGCTTTTCTACCGGTCTCCTGGACAGCGATCTTCACGGACCGTCCGTAGCAAAAATGCTTGGTCTGGTGGGAACACTTACCGAAGGCGACGATCTGCATATCACTCCGGTGAAAAAATATGATGGCCGGCTGAAAGTGATGTCCGTGCAGTTTCTGCTTAAGAATATGCACGATTCGGTGATATGGCGGGGGCCTCTGAAGCATGCGGTTATCTCGCAGCTCATCGGTCATACCACCTGGGGCACGCTCGATTATCTGATAATCGATTCCCCCCCGGGCACGGGTGACGAACCACTCAGTGTGGTACAGACCGCCAAACCCGATGGCGCCATAATCGTGACCAGCCCGCAGGATGTTGCCACGTTCGATGTACGCAAATCAATCGATTTCTGCTCGAAGCTAGATCTTCCGGTCTATGGTATCATCGAAAATATGAGCGGCTTTGTCTGCCCATCCTGCAACACCCTGACCAACATATTCGGCAGTGATGGTGGCAGGAAGATGGCCGAGGAGCTTGGGATAAGATTCCTCGGTAAGATACCCATCGATCCGCACTTTGTCAGTATCAGTGATGCCGGTGATGTGTATGTGGAAGACCAGCGGCAGAGTAAGGCAAAGGATATGATCATGACTATCGTGGATTCAATCGCAGGATAATGCTCACCCATCGATTCCCAGCTTGCGCATCTTCCGCCAGAGCGTAGTCGGGTGAATGCCCAGCCGGCGGGATGTCAGAGTCCTGTTATATCTGTTTTGAGCAAGAGCCTCTTCGATCTGTTTCTTCTCGAACAGTTCCAGTGAATCGGCGGCTTTGAGCCCGGGGGCATTTTTCTGATTGAATCGATCGGGAAAATGCCGTCTTTCTATGACCGCCTCCTCACACAGCACAAACGCATGGTGCATCATGTTTTCCAGCTCCCGTATGTTTCCGGGATAGGAATATGACATCAGGGCCGACAGGGCGTCGCTGCTGAGCCGTTCGATGTTTTTGTGGTATAGAGAGTTGAAATGGTTGATGAAATGGTCTGTGAGAAGGGGTATATCTCCCGAACGCTCCCGCAGAGGCGGCAGTGTCAGCGGCATGATATTTATCCGGTAATAGAGATCCTGCCTGAAGGTGCCCTGGTGGACCATGCTTTCGATATCCCGGTTTGTAGCCGAAATGATTCGCACATCAGCCTTGACCGAAGTAGTGGATCCCAAAGGTTCGTATATGTGTTCCTGCAGCACGCGTAAAAGCTTTACCTGTATCGATTGAGTCAGGTCGGCGATCTCATCCAGAAACAGTGTCCCACCCTGCGCGCGGTCGAATCGCCCGGGTTTATCCGTTTTGGCATCGGTAAATGCCCCCTTTCTATAGCCGAAAAGCTCCGATTCCAGGAGGTTTTCGGGCAGGGCACCGCAGTTGACCGCCACAAATGGTCCCGTTGCCCGTGCGCTGAGGTTGTGAACCGCCCTGGCCATCAGTTCCTTGCCCGTGCCGCTTTCTCCCAGAATGAGCACCGGAGAGTTACTCCGGGCGATAGCCGGAAGAGAATCAAACATACTCAGCAGACGATGATCCCGGGTTACGATATCGGAGAAGGTGTTGCGGCCGACAATTTCCTTGCGCAACTCCTGAAGTTCGCTGAGATCGCGGAAAGTCTCGACCCCACCGGCCACCACTCCGTTTCTGTCTCTAAGAATAGCGGTGGAGATACTGATCGGCACCGCTTTGCCCTGGCTGTTTACGATAGTAACCGTCTTGTTGGTACACGGGGTGCCGGTCTTGAGCGTCTTGCGAAGAGTGCAGCTCTTCTCGCAGACATCCGCGTGAAACACCTCCCAGCACTTGCGCCCCATAGCATCCCGGCGTGATATGCCGATAATCTTTTCGGCCGCCCCGTTAAAGGAGGTGACATTCCAGTCGTTATCCACGGTGAAGACACCGTCGGCGATCGAGTCGAGAATTATGCTGTTATGCAGCTCGAGATTTTTGTCAGTCATAATACATCCGTTCCTCTGATAAAATAGCTCCTGAAAGAAAGCCTGAGCAATACATTCCGCGCAGCCCCCGGTATGGGTAAGGCATTGACCGGCTGGATCCCATGTTTGATCCTCCCCCCGTACCAGGGAAGAGGCCGCAAGGGGGGGTGAAGAGGGATAAAATTACGGGATAAGATCAGCGAAATCCAAAGCTCCTCACCGGGAGGATTCTGCCTGTCATGGAGAATTTTTTGCCGCTTTCCCGAAAATCTCCAGATTGCAACGCATTGTTTTTTATGAAAGTTATACAAGTGGTATGCTGATTGCTTTTTTGCCCCAACGATCATACTCTCACGAAAGGATTCGTGATATGGCTTTGCAAACCAACGCGCTATCACAACCAGACAAACCTCAGCTTGCGGCATCCTCTGCCCGCCACCGTAAAGTGGCACGGGAGTTTGAGGCGATGTTTGCATCGATGATGCTCAAGGCGATGCGCTCCTCTGTCGACCGCAGCGGCTTTATACCACAGAGCACCGGTGAGCAGATATATACCGAGATGCTGGATAAAGAGTACGCATCAGTTATGGCAAAAAATGCATCCTTTGGACTTTCCGACCTCATATTGCGCGAACTGGAGCAGAATGGTGAAGATGCATCACACTCCCCTTCCCTTTCTTCTCTGCGTTCACTCTCTTTTCAGCCATGGATGAATAATCCCAATTTTATGCCGCAGAATTTGCAGACCGGAACGGTGAGCGGAACTCTGCGGCAGCGGGTGGAGCAATGGAGAAGCCTTATCAACGATGCAGGCAGCAGATACGATCTTGATCCCGACCTGATTTCGGCGGTGGTTGCCCAGGAGTCCGCGGGCAATCCGATGGCGATATCGACTGCGGGAGCAAAGGGGCTGATGCAGCTGATGGACGGCACGGCGGGAGATATGGGGGTGAAGCAGGTGTTCAATCCGCATCAGAACATCTCGGGAGGCAGTCGCTACCTGCGCATGATGCTTGATAGATTCGGCGGAAATGAGCAGCTTGCCCTGGCAGCCTATAATGCCGGCCCCTCCGCGGTCGAGCGGTATGAGGGGGTACCGCCCTATCAGGAAACCCAAAAGTATGTCAAACGAGTGCTTGAGTTTCGGGAGCGATTTGCTCAGCACGGAAACATCAGCGGAGAAAGATAATCATGGAACAGTTACTCAAACAGCTTCAAAGCCTGCTCGACAGGTTGATTCTGCTTCACGACCAGCTCCTGCGCTCTGCCGGTCAGATGAATGAAGCTGTCCAAAGCAGGGATCTGGAAAAGATTCATAAATGCACCCACTCCTATGATGAGACCACGGTGCATATAGAAGAGCTTGAAGAGAAGCGCACTGCACTGTGTCGGGAGATTTCGATGCACGCAAAGCCGGCGGGCAGGCGCCTTAGCATGCAGGACATAATCGAGTTGGCATCACCGCCGCAGCAAGAGACTTTTTCCAGTCAGCACCGCACTCTCAAAGAGAAAATCACCGCCCTGACACGAATCAATACGGCCAACAAGGTTTTCCTCGAACAATCTCTGGAGACAGTCACGTTTAATGTAGAGTTGCGGTTTTCGGCGGCCAATCAATCCTGCGGCTATAAGCGAAGCGGCACGCATGAGACGGCCCGGCGGCCTCGAGGCATGCTCAACCGGACAGCATAGGAAGTGGGAAGATGGGACTTTTTTCTGTACTGAATGTAGGCACACGGGGACTGGCGGCTTCACAGCTGGGCATGGATGTTACCGGTCAGAACATATCCAACGCGGATGTGGAAGGTTATTCCCGCAAGCGACTCAACACCACCGCTTCATATCGCGGAGATGACAGCTTCGGCCAGATGGGTTTTGGCGTCGAGGTTAAAAATATCGAGCGTATCCGCAACACCTATATCGACCAGCAGATCCGTCGTCAGAACCAGGAAGTGGGTTTTTTCTCTGAGGCCGACCATACGCTGGAAGCGGTTGAAAATATCCTGACCGAGCCCAGCGATACCGGTCTGATGGAGTATATCGATCAGTTCTTTGACAGCTGGGAAAACCTTGCCAATAATCCTTCCGATATGGCTGCCCGCACCATGGTGCAGACAAACGGTAATGTGCTGACGGATGTTTTTCACAACCTCAGCGGTGAGCTGCGGGATCTGAAAGATACCCGTAACGATGAGATACGCAATCGCGTGGATAAGATAAACCAGATCACCGCCGAGATTCACAATCTCAACACCGAAATCGCCTCGGTGGAGATCAACGACCAGAATGCAAACGACAGCCGCGACCATCGCGACCGTCTGCTTAAGGAACTGTCCTCGATCATCGAAATCGATGTCACAGAAAATGAGCGGGGGCAGATCACGGTCACCACATCGGGCAACATACTGGTTTCGCCGGTGGATGTGCAGGAGGTGGAGCTGACCACGACCCAGCACCAGCGTTCAGACGGCACCAGCCACATGGAGCTGGGTGTCCGGTTTGCAAATAGCAAGAGGGACCTTGTCCCAACAGGTGGCGAGCTGAAAGGACTCATTGACTCCCGCGACATACTTATTCCCTCCTACGAAAAGCAACTCGACACACTCGCGCAGTCGCTGGTTTCGGAGATAAATCAAATCCATCACAGCGGCTATACCCTTGAGGGGTATACCGGTATAGATTTTTTCGAGCCCGATCCCACCGGTGCGTCCGATATAAGTCTTTCGGCATCCATACTCTCGGATGTAAAAAATATCGCCGCCGCGCAGGGTGGAGAGACCCGTCAGGCGACGGAGACTGGAATCAGTCACACGTACGGAAACAATCCGGTCAGCCTTGCGCACCGGGATATTCAGTCGATCACCGTCACCAATGAGGACACCGGAGTGGTTCTCACGGAAGGTGTCGATTATGCTATTGATAACCGGATGGGAACGTTTCAGCTGTTGAATTCCTCATACGATGGCGTCCCGATGACAATAGAGTATTCATTCAGTACGGGCGGATTTGCCGGGGCAGGGGATAACGCAAACGCGCTTGCGATTGGGCAACTGCGCCACGCCCAGACCATGAACGCCGATTCGGTGGGAGAGCCCACCGCGACATTCAACCAGTTTTACAGCTCATTTATCGGCACGCTGGGTATCAACCGCAACGAAGCGTCTTCCAATCTGCAGACTCGTAAGTTCCTGGTGGAGCAGTACGAGACACACCAGGATTCGATCGCCGGGGTATCGCTGGATGAAGAGATGGCGGAGATGATCAAGTTTCAGCACACCTATCAGGCCGCGGCGCGTGTCATTTCGACCGCCGACCGGATGCTGGAAGTGTTGATGAATATGTAATTCAGCCCCCCAGCCTGCTCCTCCCGCGTGCTGGACGGGATAAGGGGGAGAGGCTAACGCGGCCAAAGGGAAGTACCAGCCTTAAGCCTTTGCCGTATCCCGTAAAGCGGGAGGGGAAGATGGCCAGCCGGCGTGTTTGCGGCTGGACGGATGGGGTGTGTTAAAGAATCAGTTAAGGCAGTAGCTTTCAAGACGGAGAAAACAGGTATGCGAGTTACATTCAGTTCACTAAACCGCAATGTCCAGAATGTCATCAACAACCGCTATGGCGAGCTGACGGATTTGCAGCAGCAGATGGCTACCGGCAAGAGGCTTCTGCGCCCTTCCGATGATCCGGTGGATACCTCCAACGATCTGAAACTTCGCTCCAAAGTCAAACAGTTGAAGCAGTACAAGAAGAATATCGAAGACGGGCTCGGGTTTATGTCTGTTGCCGACACATCCATGATTAGCATGAACGATATCATGCAGCGGGTTCGCGAACTCAGTATTCAGGGAGCCAACGACACATTGTCTGCCGATGAGCGGATGTATATCGCAAAGGAAGTGGAACATCTAACCCGACAGGTCGTGTCGCTTTTGAATACGCAGTATAAGGGGGAATATGTTTTCGGCGGCAAGCAGACAAAGATCGCCCCCTTCCCTCTCACCTCGTCCGATGCCGCATCCGCCGAGGATTACACAAATTTGAAGATGGCCTACTACGATGCATCCGCGCTCGGCACCGACACGCCGGTGCAGATACGCGACGCGTTTACTAATGACCCGATCACCAATATCATCCCCGGGGATTTCACCATTAGCTACGCAGGCACGACGATGGTGGAAAACCGGGATTATACGGTCGATTACGCAAACGGAACCATTACTTTTCTGTCCACCGGTCCTCATGCCGCTACTCTTGCCGATGACATGTCACCGGGTAGTGCCGGGTACCAGGAGGGAGAACTAAAAATGACTTTCGATTACGTGGGCCGGGGCAGAAACGTATACGGGGATGTCGTTTCGCAGGATGGAAACATCTCCCGGGAGATCGAGGCGGGTATTATCATGCCCATAAACATCTCGGGAAGCGAAATTTTACAGGATCCCGCCACCGGTGTCAATACTCTGGAGACACTGCTTGATTTCGGGCAGAGCCTTATACAGAACGACCGCCAGGGCATTCAGGATTCCATCGGCAGAATCGATGATGTGATGCAGCTTCTTTTGGGGGCGCAGAGCACAAACGGTGCACGAATCAATCGCTTCGAGATAACACAGGAGCGCAACGAGCTGCAAAGCACGGAGACAAGCCGCAGACAGTCGGAGCTTGAGGATGCCGATTACGCGGAGGTGGTGACGGAGTTTTCTCTGGCACAGACAGTCTACAATGCGGCATTGAAGTCGACGTCAAAAATCATTCAACCTTCCCTGGCAGATTTTCTCTAGTGGTAGGTAATTTTTTCCCCACCGAGAAGGCTTTCGGATGAGGAAAAGTGACCCATGCGGGCTCAAAAGGGCACTTTTAACATCTGGCATACACATTGCACAAGCAGGGGAACACGCGCACGGAAGCAGGGCATGGTCAGGAGGACCGGGCAGAAGCAGTCAGGGGAAGCATACCGGCTGCACGGAAGCAACTAAACACTAAAGGAGGGTACTATGCCTCGCATCAACCAAAATATTCCGGCGATGATTACGGGTGGATCACTGCGCAAAGCAAATCATCATCTGGAAAAATCTTTAGAGAAGCTTTCAACCGGGCTTCGGATCAATCGCGCCTCTGACGATGCCGCGGGTCTGAGTGTGTCGGAACAGCTGCGCACCCAGGTTCGGGGACTTTCCATGGGTAACCGCAACATTCAGGATGGTGTGGCGCTGCTTAACATCGCGGAAGGCGCTCTGATTGAGATCGAAGATATGCTTCATCGCATGCGTGAGCTGTCCATCCAGGGCGCCAACGACACGCTCACCGGGACCGAAAGAAGTTACATACAGGTTGAATTTGATCGCCTCAAGGAGGAAATCGACCGTATCGCCAACGGTACCCAGTACAACAGCCTGAAGCTTCTCAACGGTAATGATATCTGGTCGACCGGTGGGGTTCTTCATGTGGGCGCAAACGACAATACCGACGGCACGGATGCGGTGATTCTGACAATCGGGGGCGTGACCACCGGCTCGATGAGTATCGATGGGGCAAACTGTGTGGTAACCAGCCAAACCGGTGCAACGGCTGCAATCACCTCTCTGGACACCGCTCTTGATTACGTAAACACGCTTCGAGCCGATCTTGGTGCGCAGACAAATCGTCTGGAACATGCGCTTTCCAATCAGGAGAACCAGGAGCAGAACATGACGGCTGCCGAATCGACCATCCGTGATGCCGATTTTGCCCATGAGACGACGAAGTTTACCCGCAATCAGATCCTGCAGCAGTCATCGACCTCCATGCTGTCCCAGGCCAATATGGTGCCGCAGAGTGTCCTCAGTCTTCTTCAGGGGTAACGATAACTGATTGCATGCCTGAGCAAATTCTCCCGAGCTTTTCCGTTCTGTTTCCTTACACGACCGTTCGGATGGCTCAAGAATACAATGGACTTGCACAAATGAGCGCAATAAACGATTTTAAATATGCTAAACATGTAAAACAAACCTGATGGAGCCGTCTTCGTATGGGTGATATTTTTCAGAATCTGGTCTATCAGCAGGAGGATATAATCCGGTTCCCCGCCGGTATTCCGGGTTTTGAGCAGCGAAAAGAATTTGTACTGGTACAGATTCCCGAGTATCTGCCGTTTGAGTGGCTGGTGTGTACCGACGGCTCGAAGTTGCGTTTCGCAATCATCAACCCGATGGTCTTTTTACCCGACTACTCACCCAATGTGACCAAAGAGCAGCTTGCAGACTTGCAGTTTGAAAAGCCCGAGGATATCCTTCTCTATACAATCGTGACAATCAGAGATAACCCGGCGGATTCGACGGCAAATCTTATCGGTCCCCTGTTTATAAACCGAACCAGACGCCTGGGCAAGCAGGTGATTATCGATGATGACCGGTATAGCACAAAAGAAAATATACTCAGAAAGAGCTGAATCATGCTGGTATTGACAAGAAAACTAGGCGAGTCCATACGCATACAGGATAATATTGTCATAAAGATTGTCGATCTCGATGGTCGGCATGTCAAGCTCGGTATCGAGGCCCCCAGAAACATATCCATCAACCGTGAAGAGATCTACGACCGTATTCAACAGGAAAACAAAGAAGCATCTGCATCAAAAGATCAGGGCATCAGAAATATCGCAGACATGCTTCGAAAAAAAGACAACGAGTAATTTTTTCCCTCTCCCCTACTTTTTTTCCCATATCCGCCCCCGCATAAAGCAGAAATATGCCTTTTTCAGGCTGTAACCAGCACTTTTGCTGCCAGGCATCGTATTTGCATAATCCCCCTGTGAAAAGCCAAACTGCCGAATAAACGAAAGGGTTTGTATGATTGCTCGCTCGGTTATGCCGGAGATCTGGGATGTTTCTTTTCTTTGCAAAGTGCCTGAGCATACCATTGGACTCTGGGAATCCAGTTACCCCACCTTTCTCTCTCCGGTTGGCACCAGAGGGAATCAACGACGCTACGGCGCCACGCAACTGCAAGCCATTCAGCTTCTCGAGCATCTGTTGTGGGAAAATTGCCGCAGTATAAAGATTGTTCAGTCTATGATCCCACAGGACAAAGCCGACCGGATTATCGATACATTCAACCATCTTTATCACAACCAGTCACTTCCTGCACTCGATCCCATGCCGAAAGAGAAAGCCGCATGATCCGCAGTAATCCATCCCGCACAGAAGTAGAGGAGCTTCGCACTCTTCGAACACACCTGCGCCTCAACGCCATCGACTGGCCAGAGTTTGCTCTGAGTGCAGCGGGGCTTTACCTCCGGGACAGAAAACCGCGACGGGCACAGGCGCTTATGGAGACGGTCTCAGACAACCAACTCCGCCCCGATCTGAAGAAACAGTATCGAGCTTTGACATATGAGATCGCTGCAAACCAGGCCGATGAGCACAAGAGCTGTTCGCTGACCATGATTGTTCGGGATGAGAGTGACAATATCACTCAATGTCTGGATACGGTGGATGCGATCATGGATGAAATTGTTGTCTGTGATACCGGCTCGACCGATGACACCGTAAGTAAAGCACGAATGTATGGTGCGACAATTATCAATCGCCGGTGGGCCGACGATTTCAGCTCTGCCCGCAATGCGGCAATCGACCATGCCCATGGGGACTGGATTTTCTGGATGGATGCGGATGACCGGCTGGAGAAGCAGTCGGCGCATGTGCTGCAACGGCTCTGGCGCACAGAGCCCGCACAGGCGGCTGCCATACGCGTGCGAAGCCTGGTGCCGGGGGGAGGCGAAGTGGAATTCATGCAGGTGCGGCTTTTCCCCCGGCTCGATTCTCTTCGTTTCCAACGACGTATCCACGAGCAGATTATGTTTGCGGCAAAGCGGCTGTCTGTACCGTTTTCCCGCCGTCCGGAGATAACCATCGTGCATACCGGTTACGCCGATAAGCAGCTTGTTTACAGAAAGTCTCTCCGCAACAAAAAGCTGCTGCAAAGGGAGTATGAGCGAACTCCGGCCGATCCGACCCTGCTTATGAACATGGGCGACTGCCATCTGAGCCTGGGCGAATATACGGAGGCGTATGACTGCTATAGCGCAATCTGCGGCCGGCCGGACAACTATCACCGCAACAGCGATGTGTACGTCCAGGCACATATCAATCTTGCAGCGCTTTACATGAAAGATAAAAGAATTAAAAAGGCGACAAAGTTTTTCCTGCGCAGCCTCTTTCTTGACCCGAGCAGAATCGAGTCACACCTTCAACTGGGTAGGTTGTACCTCGGCCAGAGGAAGACACGCAAAGCCGCCGATCATTTCCTGAAAGCGGCACGACTTCGCCCCCCTTTACGTCTGACCGCATCCAACAACACCATGGTACGGCTCAACGCGATCTGGCATCTGGCCGAAATCTACATACAGGCGGGAAAACATGAGGAGGCCGAAACGATTCTCACAGCGGCGGTTCAAGCGTATCCGCGGGTCCCCCGGTTCCACACGCAGCTTGGTGACATTTACCGGACAAGAGACGATTATGTCCGGGCGGCCAGGCACTATTCGCATGCGCTGCACCTCTCTGAAACCCGCAACCAGCCGGCCTATCTGGGAATGGCAGCGGTGTATCAGCATCTGGGCGATTTACGCTCTGCCCGACAGTTTCTGGAGCGCGGCCTCGCTCTTCATCCGCAATCGGTGGAGATTAAAGAGGCTTTGCAAGCGGCAGTGGTTCGACAGAAACAGCTGCAGACGGCCTGATTACGCCACGATATTTGCCCATCCGACCGGTCGCAAAAACTTCGACCGGCCATCTCCCCCTGCCAGGGGAAGGCTTTGGATAAACCGGGTTGAAACACCATCCCGGAATGGACGAGATAAGCCCTCAGGAGCCGAACAAAGCATCAAACCGCTTCTCTATTCCGCGATTCCCACATTTTTGCTTTTTCGCTATCCAAATCCAAATCGTAATCGTAATTATTCTCAGCACCTATGTTCAGTCAAATCGATATCGATATCGATTTGGATAACTACCGGGTTTTCACGGGATTTGTAAAGCGAGTCGGAATTGACATTTCTCTCTACCGTACCATAAACGAAAATCCGAGGGAAAGCTTGGCAACATCCCAGTCACCGCGTTTTATGCGCACCTCGGTAAACATCCGGAAGGTTTCTGTGAATGCAAAATCCACCCCGCCCAACAGGTTTAGTCCGAAGTCCCATCCGATGTCCCTCTCCTCTTCTACCACCCGCTCTCCTTCTTCATTCAGGGAGTCTGAAAAAAAATCCTGCTGGTAAATGGTGATGGCACCCATGGGGGCGGCTCCGATGTAGGGACGAACCATATACCTGGTGGGACTCGGAAAATAGTAGCGATAGTCCAGCAGGTTGAGATCGACCTCCGAGACCAGATACCCAAGCTCCTGCTCATCCTGATCGCCGCCAAACCACCAGCTGATCATCGGGACGCAGTGTAGCTGTCCCCACCGGCCCAGGTCGAAAGCGAAGCCGGCGTGTGAGCCGATCTCAAACCCCGCATCAACCACCAGATCTTCATCGATGATAACAAAGCTTGCGCGCCCACCATAGGTGGAAAACAGATAGTCGCCCGGTGCTGCGCTCCCCTGCCGGCTCAACACCAGTATGCCAATGACAATAATTAAGGGATGTCTCATTCGGCAACCTTCTTGGGCCCTGAAAATTCTTCTGTGAACTGCCCGTAAGCTGTAACAAATCTTATTTTTAGAACCAGACTCTGCTAAAACGCTGATGCTGTCCCGTAATGCGGGGCAAAAGCACATTCATTTTATCCATATACTGAAAGCAAAAAGCATACTACCTTATGAAAAACTCACTTCCTCTGCTTGCAATCACCATGGGAGATCCGGCCGGTATCGGGCCGGAGATCGCAGTCAGGGCGTGCAGCCGGCTTTCCGCGCACCAACTCTCACGGATACTGATAATTGGAGAGCTTACCATCCTCAAACGATGGCGCGATGATCTCTGTGCGAAGCTCGATATCAACCCGATCAGCGCGGTCGATCAAATGAGCCGGGATGCGATAAATATTTTATCTCTCGACATGATCGGCCCCTCGGAATTTGCGGTGGGTAAGGTATC
The DNA here is from genome assembly GCA_964419255.1 of uncultured Fibrobacterota bacterium. Taxonomy (GTDB): domain Bacteria; phylum Fibrobacterota; class Chitinivibrionia; order Chitinivibrionales; family CAYFVL01; genus CAZPHU01. The sequence continues at coordinate 29,114 of CAYQOU010000026.1, forward strand.
GGCAGCATGCGGGAAAGCATCCTTTGAGTACATCATCACGGCAATCGAGCTTGCCATGCAAAAGAAGATACAGGGTGTGGTAACCTGTCCAATCAATAAAGAATCCCTTCACCAGGCAGGTATTACGTTCCCCGGCCACACCGAAATTTTCGCTCAGTACACGCATACGGATGATTACACAATGATGTTTCTTCTGGACGATGTTTCGGTGGTGCATGTGACCACTCACTGTTCTCTTCTCCGAGCACTGGAGCTGATCAGGGCTCCCCGGGTGCTGAAAAACATCACTCTGCTTGACCGGGCGCTTCGCAGCATGGGCCTGTCCTCTCCGCGAATCGCGGTAGGCGGCGTAAACCCCCATGCCGGTGAAAACGGTCTGTTTGGCCGCGAGGAGATCGACCATGTTATACCTGCGATGGAGCAGGCCCGGGCCGCGGGCATCGATGTCACCGGTCCCTACCCTCCCGACACCGTTTTCATGCGTGCATTCAGGGGGGAATTCGACGGGGTGGTTTCGATGCTTCACGATCACGGATTCGTCGCGCTGAAATCTCGGGATTTCGAGCGTGGGGTAAACATCACCATCGGGCTGCCGATCGTGCGAACCTCGGTGGGCCACGGGACCGCATTCGACATCGCCGGACAGGGCAGGGCCTCACCGCAGAGCCTTCTGGAGGCGATACGGGTGGGGCGGCTGCTGGCAAGCCCCCCGCTACCCGGTCAATGACACTCCATCAAACTTTACTTCAGCAAGCCTGGAGCGAGCTTTTTTTTCTGCTCATTACACAAAGGGGGTAATACAGGCGGCAGCACTGCCACAGTCAATGGCCGAGTATGAATTCATCAAATTTCACCACTTCTGATTCGGGTTTTTTGGTATTGAAATAGTAGCTGGCTACACTGCCTTTTCTCGTATCCAGTACCGAAAACACCGTCAGATCGTTGCTTGTAATGTACGGTTTTCCTTCCACCGGGGCAATAGTGGGCATTATTGGGTCAAGCCCGTAGGGGTTGCCTTTTGCGACATAGGTTTCTGCAAAAAGTAAGTCGGGTGGCAATCCGCTGCGAGGAGATTCGAAATACGCTCCGTATGAATTTCCGACGTTTGACGTTTCAAGAAAATGCATGCCGGATTCGCTTCTGTACCTGTTCCACAGATGAGAATGGCCGTACAACACCAGATGTACGCCGGCCTCTTCCAATAAAGGGATGACATCACGGGCGATATAATCCTTCTCAAGAGGATACTCATAGGTAATCGACCTGATTGTATCATCAGACATGGCCACATTCTGGACGGGGTCGGTAAATGCGGGGACGGCATTGGAGCCGAGACTGTGATGCTGGTGATGGAACATGACTATCTTGTAGGTTGCCTCTCTGTATTCCTTTGAGTCGAGTTCTTTTTTTAGCCAGCGGAATTGAGGACTCCCCCTTTTTATCGGCTCGAAAATGAAATTTCCATACCCCCAGCGGGAGCTGTCCGCATAATCAGCCCGTGCCTCCTGATAGCGGGTGGTGGATTTCTGATTATTGTCATATCCCCTGCGCCATATCCGGGTGACCATCAATGATATTAGTCGGATATCACCAAAGGTGCAGGCGTAGTATCGCTCATGGCCTTCAGGGCTTTCCGGAAGGGTAAAGATTTCCTCATAGGTCGTAGTATTGTAGGAATTGCTGTCGGTGGCTTCACCGTATAGCTTCCCGGCCAGAAAGGCGGGGCGCGGAGAGTTAAACTCCCTGCCTAACGATTGAAGACCGGTGATACCCATGACCTCGTGATTACCCAGAGCAGTAAACACCGGGGCATGCTGAATGATTTCACCACCGGTATACCGGGTAACCGTACCGTTTTTTTCGAGGTCGAAAAAGGCGTTTCCCTGCAGAACCGGGAAAAATGCAAGCCCCCGGCTATCATCGAACCATTCGGTCCCCCGATCGGGAATATTCACCAGATCTCCCGCTATAAATACCGCATCCAGGGTATCCGAAACGGTTTGGACGACTTTCTGAAAATTGGCCGGTGCCATCGGTTTGAGCTGTATATCAGAGGTGAGAAGAATTTTCAGCGGCTGTTTTTTGTGCGGCGTGGCGGCAAGCGACCAGGGACCGCTGTGCGCGATCGCCCCATCCTCCCGCACGCTGGTCACCTCATACCGGTAACGCCGGTTTTGCTTCAACCCCGTAACGACCGCCTCGTGCCTGTAAACCCTGCGTTTCTCCACGGAGGTGTAAAATTCGCCCGGCTTCAGCCCTCTGCCATACCAGGACTGGTGGTCCTCCCGAAGCCTGCTCATCGCCGATGTCTTCGCGTAAAAGGGTCTGTCCGGCATCTCACCCAGGCTCACCCAGTGAGAACTGCCCTCAAACTCGGTGAACCAGATCACCCTGACCGACTGTGTGGTGGGGAGCTGAAGAAAGGGGTCGGTAAGCAGCGGAACGCGCGCCGCGGTGGATGACGATTTCCGCGGAGCCGCAGCTGATACGGTTCCCTTTTCGCCGACTGCCGTCGGCACCAGGCCCACTCCCGTAAGCAGAGTTACAATCAGCAGCCGGAAAAGTGTGGTACGCATGCGCCGCTCCTTGGATCCTCTGTCTGACAAAAGCACGTATTGTCTATTATTTGCCTATGCAGCTGTTTTCACCTGCCCCGGTAGATTTTATCGATAAACCGACTCACCTGTCCCCAAGCTCTTTCTGTAAACATTCAAATAAATTGTGTATCTCATCATGTGATGTTGTCAAGGGAGGCCAGAAATACAGGGTATCCCCGATGGGGCGCACACGGATTCCCTTTTTCCGCATGCCGTTTTGCACCTCAGTTGCCGATTTGCCGGAGCCTTCATCTATTACGATCTTGAAAATCAATCCCACCGTGTCCATGAAATACTCATACCTTGACATAAGCTCTGTCGTATACTGCCTGAAAAGAGAGATCGATTTCCGAAGATAATCCCGTATGTCACCGTCTTTATACAGATCCAGTGCAGCCAGAGCCGCTGCAGCGGCCGGCGGGTTGCCGCCAAAGGTGTGACTGTGCCAGAAAATGGTATTGTCAAAGGATGAAAAGATCCGGTCGTTGACAGCGGCCACACTCATCGGGAGATATCCACCGGTCAGACCTTTTCCCATAACCAGTATATCAGGGGTAACCCCCGAAAAATCCGCCGCGAAATTATCTCCAAGACGACAACAGCCCACCGCGATCTCATCGAAGATCAAAAGAAGATTATACTTTTTGCAAAGAGCCTGTAACTTGATCAGATACTTTTGGGAGTACATATTGATATTCCCCGCCCCCTGAACAATCGGCTCGACGATCACCGCGGCGGATTCGTGATGATGGCTTTCAATAACCTTTTTCATATCATCGAAACATTCCGCCTCGCAACTTTCACGCCTCTTTCCAAACGGACAGTCAGCGCATATCGGCGCCTTTCCCTGAAAGCTTCTTTTCACCGCCCCCCGGAGCGCATGGTGAAAAGTATCCAGAAACCCTACTCCCACTGCTCCGAGGGTGTCCCCATGATATGAATTCTGGATCGAAATGAATTTTTTCCGGTCTTCGAATCCGACATTCTCCCAGTACTGAAGTGCCATTCGTAAAGAAGCCTCCACCGCCGATGAGCCGTCGGAGGCAAAAAAGAACCGATCCAGCCCTTGCGGGGTAAAGCCGGCCAGTTTCTCAGCCAGGGCAATCGCCGGCTCGTGACTCATCCCACCCAGTATCGTATGCTGCAATTGGTGAAGCTGCTCGACAATCGCATCAACGATCTCGGCTCTGCCGTGTCCGAAATTCACACACCACCATGACGAGATGGCGTCGAATAATTTCTCGCCCTCCGTAGTGTAAAGATAGTTTCCCCTGCCCTTTTTGATGACAGGAAAATTTTCATCGCGAAACGAAGGCATGTTCGTATCCGGATGCCATATATGTTTTGTCTGTATTTCCCGTTTGTTCATCACTTCCTCTCAATAAATCCGCATATCACCGGTGCGTCCTCCCGTTTGCAAAAATGACAGGCCCGGCAGTTTAGCACAAAAGCGGCATCAGTCATGCCACACTCGATTGAGGCATCCATGCGTCTGCATTAAAACAAGTATCGATTGCTCCCCGCATTCAGCAGGATGACAGCCACCTCTACTTGGCAAAGGTACTCCCATTCCATCCCCAGTTTTCTCCTGGCACATCAGAGAAATGCAGATACACCCGATCCTGCTCTATGCCCAGCTGGTCTTTCAACAATGAACAGATGTTTTGCGAAAATTCCCTGTTGCTGTCTGCATCGATGCCTCCGATGCTGCAGAGGACGGCAAACGCAGCCGGCTTTGTCGTAGCCGACATGACAATCGTCTTCTCCTCGATCGTAACCATCACGAACTTCTCCGGTTTTTGCAGGCTTTTTGCGACAAGGCTCGAAAGTTGGCTCAACAGACTTTCTTTCATGCCTGCATCGATTCTCTTGGAAATGGTCAGGCTCAATAACGGCATATTGCCCCTTTCTGTGGGTTCATACGGTTGTATCAGTAGTAATATAAAATGAGAAGTGATAATAAAACAGGGGAGTGGACAGGCAGGTTTTTATCCCGGCTGATTGTGCTCCGGCGATGGCGGATGGGGCCGGTCCCATCCCGCGATGCGGGATGGGATTTTTGGGGGCAGCGGAGTTAATTCTTGATCCTGCAATCGGGCAGCGCGGACTTTAAACGCTTTATCTCGTCCTTGGAGATGGCGTTGTTTTTCAAAACAAGCTTCTTCAGCGTCTTGAGCTTTCCGATAGACTGGGGAAGACTGGTCAGGTTATTGTTCGCCAGGTTGATAACCTCTATGCTCTCCAGATCACCCAGCTCCTCGGGAAGCTCGGAGATCTTGTTGTTTTTGAGATTGAGAACCTTGAGATTCTTCAACTGACCGATTTCCTTCGGCACTCTGGCAACCTCGTTGTGCGTTATGAGTATCTGATTCAGATGCTCGATCGAACAGAGCTCGACGGGTACCTCCTGGTACTTGGCACCAAGCGCCATAAGAGGTGTTTTCATGAAAGCATATCCCTGTAAAGCCGCGTATGTGACTTCGCTTTCGTAAGGATTGGCCTTACCGGCCGCGACTGCGGCACTGCCGGCGCTCTGCGCAAACGCCCGATTTTCCTGACCTGTCTCGGCCATGTATTCTTTGTACGCAGACTCAAGCTGAGAAAAACTTCCACTCTGATATTGCGCGGAAACCTGCGAACGATACCGCTGGGCGTCCCTGAGCGCCGTCTGGATTTTGTCGATATCGGAGAGAACATCTTTGTTTCGGGCCACACCGGTTATACGCTGGAGGGCGCGGTTTTTTACCTGGGAGTAGTGCGAGAAGATGCTGACAGTCGTGGTTGAACGCTCCAGTGAGCGGATCTTGTTGAAATGAAGCAGAGCCGATTCATAATCATTCAGATACATGTAAGCGACACCCAGATTTTCATGCATCTTCAGCGTAGCCTTGTGGTTGATGAACGCTTTTCTGTCACCAATATCACTCTGCTTTAGCGCTTTCTGCCATGTGTCGATTGATTTCTGAAGTTTTTCTTTTACTGATAGAGAATAGCCGTTTTGTGCGTAATCCTCATAGACACTGACGGCATTGTCGCAGGCCTCTTTAAGTTCGTTGCTGAGACTGTGCTTTCCATCCACATAGTAAACGTTAAACTCTTCCTTCTGATAGGTGGCAAAAAGTGCACTGCTGATGATCTCATCGATATTTTCCCGGTACGCCTTGATTTCCTTCTTCAGCAGCTCCTGTTTGAACTTCCCCTTTTCTTTCTCCCAGGCCTTATGCACAGACCCCGGCAGGAAGAAACGACACTCGTTTTCGCCGTATTTGGCCGTTTTTTTGGCATCGGTGCCCAGCTTCTCCGCAAACACGACCTCACCCGATGCGTTTTTGGCGACTATGATAAATTCGGGGCCGGTATATTCCACCTGAAGAAACTGAGTTTGCACTTCCACCGGATCTATCTTGCCTTTCGGTGTACAGATGGTCTTCTCAGTCCCGGATACCGCTTTACCGAGTGAGATGTCCCCCGTCGAATACTCCACGGTCAGGCCATTGTAATCGGCCGATTCGATCGATATCTTGGGCAGCTGAAGTATTTTCGTTTCGACCTTTTCTTTCTTTACCCGGCCGGCATATGCCACCGTAACCACCACCATCAGGCTTACTATTCCTGTTTTTCCCATCTGTGTGAATCCCATGATTGACTCCATTCGATAAGATGCATCATGTAAAAAGAAATTGAGTTAATTGTTGATATGCCAATCTTTTCTACTTCCGCCTGAATCTGTCCTCATCCCCCGAGGAGGTGACAACGATCAACGTATCGTTTGATACCGAGTAGGCAAAATCCAGGCTTTCGCTCGAGCCTCCCGGAAAGGAGACGGTAACATAAAGATTATCTGCATCATAGGAGCAGCTTACATCATCAGGTTCACTACCAAAAATCATAAATAAGAGAGCGACCTTATCTATATAACTGCCGGTTACCGTGCGATCTTCGGTGAAAACAATAGTCTCAGTGGTATCTGGAAGCGCCCCCACCCATGTACCGACCGCATCCGGATTAGGTGACTCCGGATCAACAAGATCACATGCGATTATCAGTAAAAACACCGATAGAATCAGCCAGAACAGATACTTCATACAACCTCCCGGGAAAAGATTATACCGTGACAATAGGCCACATTATGCGCAATTATTGAAAAGAAAGAATTACGATAGTAGTTATTGGTAGGAATCGACAGTATGGGTTTGGTGTATACCATGTGCTGACCATTAATCGTGACAGGAAATAAGCATATAATTATAAATGCACTAGTTTTTTACCCTGAACGAGTCCTGTTGTTTTCCTGTGCTCGATTAAAAAACAATGCAGCAGGGATGACGCAATTTGTTACAAATATAATTTGGTTTTATATCGGAGAAGGTAATTTTTGCATAATTGATTAGATTCTCAGCTCGCGGCCGCCTTTGACATGGCAGTTTTCTTAGTTTCCATGCTCCACTTCCCCCCCCTTCGATCGTGGCCACTAACACCTTTTACACGGCACCCGATACCTTCTGCTGTAAGGCCTGCCCCGCTCCGGTGCCGTTGCATCACAGTTTTTGAGATGTCAGATTACACGTTACTAATGATTAATTAACTATTTTCGAAGATCGAAAAGAAGACACGATCACGGTTTATGAGCGATCCCCGGTCTTCAGCACTCAGTCCCCATTTTGCGTCTCCACTCCTCAAACCGGCTCCAGAACCGGGCACGACTGTCATGCTGCTCCGTGCTGTAAAAAACACCCTGATGAGGTAGATTGAACAGTTTGTGATAGTGTGCCGACTGCTCCCGGTACTTTGAGCGTTTGATCTTATCGCACTTGGTGAAAACGGGGAAAAACGGGAGATTGAGCCCGCGAAGCCATTGGTGGGCCTGACGGTCCGCATCGGTGCCAGGGTGACGGATGTCCAGAAGCCAGATGATTCCGGCGAGGTTCTCTCTTTGGGTGCAGTAGTCGGCAATCAGTTTCGACCAGCGCATCTTTTCGCTCTTTGACGTTTTGGCATATCCGTAGCCGGGCAGATCCACCCAGAACAGATCATCGGTTATACGGAAAAAATTGGCCAGACTGGTTTTTCCCGGCTTTTTGGATACCATGGCCAGTTTTCTGTTTTCCAGAACATGATTGATAAAGGAAGATTTCCCGACGTTGGATCTTCCCAGCAGGCAGTATTCGGCACCGCTGGGCTCGGGGAAATCCTTCTTGGTGGCCGCAGAGAGTAGAAATTCGGCATTCTGTATACGTGCTGTGTTATTTGAATCCATGGTAAACGTTTTCCTTAAAAATGCATCTTTTTTCTTGTAAAGACTCAGTTAATACTATCGGATAGATGAATAAAGTATTGAACGCAATACTCTGAGCGATATAATATATATTCTTTGAAAATCAACTTTAAATCTGAGGGTATAGCAGATATGATCAGGGAAGCCATAAGAGAGGTGATAGCCGGCAAGGATCTGTCGCTGGAGATGACGCGAATCGTTTTCGATGAGATCATGAGCGGAAAGGCAACAGCCGCTCAGATCGCGGCCCTGATTGTCGGTCTTCGTCTGAAGGGTGAGAGTATCGATGAGATCACCGGTGCGGCACAGATAATGCGCGACAAGGCAACGCGCATCATTCCCAAAGACAGCTCAGCGCTAGTCGATACATGCGGGACTGGAGGAGATTCTTCCGGGACATTCAATATAAGCACCGCCGCAGCATTTGTGGCCGCCGGTGCAGGCGCAACCGTGGCAAAACACGGTAACCGTTCGGTCAGCAGCAAGAGCGGTAGTGCCGATGTTCTCGAAGCTCTGGGAGTAAATATCACCGTCAGTCCGGACACGATGCAGCAGTGTCTCGATAGTATCGGGATCGCGTTTCTTTTCGCCCCGGCGATGCATGGCGCGATGAAACATGCCATCGGTCCCCGTAAGGAGATCGGCGTGCGCACTATTTTCAACATTCTCGGTCCGCTGACAAACCCCGCCGGGGCCACCAATCAGCTCCTGGGCGTCTTCTCCCCCACCCTGACCGAACCGTTGTCACATGTTCTCTCCAACCTGGGAAGCTCTCGGGCATATGTGGTACATGGGATGAACAGTATCGACGAAGTCTCATTGGCTTCCGAAACCCGCATCTCCGAACTCAACGGAAATACGGTACGCACCTACACGGTTATCCCCGAAGATTTTGGACTCGTGCGAGCACCAACCGAATCGGTTCTTGGCGGCGATGCGGAGGAAAATGCCGGGATCATTCGCAAGATCCTCTCTGGCAAGAAAGGTCCCTATCGCGACATCGTGGTTTTCAATGCGGCCTTTGCCATTGTTGCAGCAGGACTCGCCGAAGATCCCGCCGAAGGAATCAGACTCGCGCAACAATCAATCGACTCCGGCGCCGCGGAAAACAAGCTTACTCTTTTGATTGATCAGACACGGATGGTTAGTTGATCATATCTGTTCAAAAAAGTGACCTTTGGTTTTTCTGTCAAACCCCCGAAGCGGGGAGTGGACAGCTGCAAGACTCGGCCACAAAAGAAACGATCACCGAACCTCCGGATAGAATCTGGCCATGTACGCAGCCAACTCATCCAGTGGTATCTGCCCGGGGGCAACCGAATCGGCTACAAAGGAGTAGGTGAAAAGGGAACCAAACAGCGGAGCTGTCACCCGGGAAATCGCCCCCAGCTCTCCCATTGCCATCGTTACCACCGGTGCCTGCACATCCTGGGTGAATCTCAAAAGCCTGCTAACATCCTGTCGGCTTTGGGCCATCGTGGCGATCTTGACGATATCAGCCCCCTGAGCCATTGCCGTATTTACCACATTGTGGAGACTGTGCCCATCGGGTGTTTTCTCGAAATCATGCTCCGACACGATCACGGTCGTCGATTGGGCCAGCGCGATTACTTCGCTGTTGATCTCGGTATCGATCTCTATATCGATCGCATCCACAACAGGTATGATATTTCTGAACAGATCGAGTCGAACAGACTCCGTACGCCGGTTTTCGCGAATCGTGCCGATCAGAGGAAGGCCCGACAGCTCACGAACCCGCTCGATACAGCGCACGGTTTTTTCGACCGTTTCATGGAAACAGTCTACCCGCATCTCTATCAGGCTTGCCCCGCGGCCGGAAAGAGACGAAAGAACATCGGATGACATCTCCCGATCGATAGAGACGACTATATGCGGCTTCGTTCCTAAATCACATGATCCTATCTGTACGCTCCTGTCAGTCACTCTTTCTCCTTTTCTTATCCTAATCCAAGCATCTGTTCAGCCCGCCTGTCCAGATACGCAGTCAATCCATGCGGAATCCTCGGCAGCAGGCCCGATTCCTCCCATACCTCCGGGCTTTCCATACAGAGGTAGAGAGTTGTTTGAGGATATCTTTTTTCGACCTCCTGTCGGATGACATCGTAAAAGGCCACACGTACCGGTCGAACATACCTGTATTTATGATCCTCTCCCAAAACCAACTCTCCTGAGAACAGGGGAAGATGAAGGGAGCGTTTTTTCAGAAGAGTCTTCAGCTCGGGCATCGAGCGAAATGCACCGATACTCCACCAGGCGATTCGGGAGGCATCCTCTACCGTATCGAATATACTATTCACAACCGCACGATAGTCTGTCTCCCATTGAGGATACCAGACCATCGGATCGAAATGAAACGCCACCCAAAACCCCTGCTCCACACACCATCGGGCAGCCTCCAGCCGCTTGTGCAGCGGACTCGTTCCGGCTTCCAGCGCCTCGATCATACGCGGGGTGTTTATCGAAAAGCCTATGACAACCTTGTGTTTCTTTTCGACTGAGCTCAGAGAATGTACAAAGGTGCTCTTGGTTTTGAATTCAACCAGCACATTAGGATATGGCTCGAGAATAGAGGCGACTTTTCCGGATATACCAAGCGTGGGCTCCAGGTAGAGACTATCCGCAAACTCACCCGTGCCGAAACGAACGACCCGATGGTGGTCTGCCATTTTTCGCCTTATTTCTGTTTCCATATCATCGATATTGGTATAATGTAGTTGATGCCGATGATTGAAATAGGCCTGCAAAACACAATAAGTGCAGTACATACCACATCCGGTAACGGGAGTCAGTATCTGATAGCCACAGCAAAGATATCCCCTGGTAGTACCCGGACACGGCTTCCAGAATTCGCCGCCGAATCGTTTCTCTTCGATACAGTTACGTTCTTTTATAAGACGTGGAGAAAGTTTCAAATTTTGCTTTTCCTGATGAACATTATATTGCAATACGACTGTTTATGACAGGTAGACAGCGACTCTTGAGATCTCTGGTGCATAGTCTTTTTCTTTTCGGAATCAAAAATACGTATCAGCGACATATTTTTGCTACATGAGCGTAATATTATCTTGTTTCTTCTCAAAGCCCGAAGGGCAATGTATTATTTTACAGGAGTGTCTGATTAGAAGTCTTTCCAGGAGTTATGTATGCACAAAAAAATCGGCACGATTTGTTTGAAGCTGCCTGCATTGGTTCTTCTGATGATGGTTTCGCTGTTGTTCAGTGCACCTGTCATTGAAGTTGACAGTGCAAATTACGATTTCGGAGCCATCCAGGAGGGATCTGTCAAGGTCGTAAAATATGAGTTTAAAATCAGAAACACCGGTGATGAGCCGTTGAAGATTGAGAAATTGAGGCCTGGCTGAGGCTGCACAGTGGTCGGATACGATTCGATCATCCCGCCCGGTCGGGTGGGAAAAATAACACCACAGATAGATATCAGCAAGATGCACGGCGGAACTTTCAGAAATGGCGTTACGATTCTTTCAAATGCCAAAAATAGTCCGCAGTTACGTCTCACGATCAAAGGAAGCATTAAGCCCATAGTCGGCATAAGCAAAAGCTACATTCGATTGAAAAATAATGAAACCGAAACTATCGAGATGGAGACAAAAAAGGAGGGTTTTCAGATAAACAAGGTGGTTTTCGAGCCCGATCGACGCAAAAAAACTCCCGCCTTCTGGAATGCAGACGCTCCGGTGAAACTGGAGTACACGCTCAGCAAAGAGGACGATAAGAAGAACAATGATGGATATCATATCTACACGCTTACGGTGAAGATACCTTCTGCCATCGAAGAAACCTTGCACGGGGTGTTTGTCATTAAGACAAATCATTCCGAAAGGAAGGAAATCACGGTAAGGGGTATGTTACAAGCCGATAGGGGGTAAACTATAGTCTTTTGAGTCCCTATTCAGGCTGCTGAGTCGAAGCGGATCCATTTCTGGGTCCGCATTTTTTATATTCAGGCCTTATAATTACGTTATCAGTAGCTGTTCAGAATAGTACCTCTCGTATGTCATGCCATACTCGATACGGCATCCATGCTTCGTCCCGCGACCGGGATAAGAAGAACAGGTGTGGCCCTACTGCGGCAAAAACAATGGATTTGTTTAGCCTTCGGCTACGTCGATACTTCGTGGTGCGTCGCAGCTACTTCGTGGTCCCGCGTTCGCGAGGATGACAGAGGAAACAACTTTCTGTTAAGAGTGGCGTAAAAACACATTAACCACCTGCACCAGGAGAAACGATGTCTAAAAAAAGCTATAAGCATCTTTTCGGTCCGGTTCACTCCAGACGGCTTGGGATCAGCCTGGGGGTGGATGTCGTCACGTTCAAGACATGTTCGCTCGACTGTATATATTGCGAATGCGGTGCGACGACCAGACACACCCTTCAGAGGGATGAATATGTATCGATCGAAAGCATCATCGATGAGCTGAAGGATTATCTTTGCTCAAACCCGCACCTGGATGTCGTTACGTTTGCCGGAAGTGGTGAGCCCACGCTCAACAGTGGTCTTGGTGACCTTATCAAATATGTAAAAAACAACTATCCCCAGTATGCAATCGCCGTTCTGACCAACAGCAGCCTTCTTCATCTGCCCCAGGTTAGACAAGAACTCCTGCCTGCGGATTATATACTGCCTTCGCTGGATGCTGTTTCGGAGGATGTTTTTCACACAATCAACAATCCACCGGATAAGCTTACCGCCAGAGAACTGGTGAACGGGCTGATTACTTTCTCCCACGAGTACTCAGGCAACCTCTGGGTAGAGGTGTTTATCGCGGAGGGAATAAACGATACGGAAGAGGAGTTGGATCTTATCAGGGAGAATCTACTGCGGATGAATCTGACACGGGTACAGCTGAATAGTCTGGATCGCCCCGGTACCTGTAGCTGGATTCAGCCGGTCTCCCCCCAAAAGCTCGAGCAGATCGCAAAAAGGTTTCAACCACTTCCGGTAGAAATCATTGCCCGATCCATTAAAAATATTCCTGTTCGAACCACCGATGAGCTGGACACCGCACGTGTTGTAGCATCCCTGGCCCGCCGTCCAGCCACCGTAGAAGAACTGGCCTCGGCTCTGGGAGCCAGTATCAATGAAATTGCCCGTTTCCTGATCTCTCTGGAGAAACAGGGAAAAATCTCCAAACACACTATCGACACACGGATCGTCTATCGCCTCGAAAAGGATCACTAACCGGTTGATATGATTCTACCGGTGTTTCTTCACCGTTCAGATTACCCGTCCGGAACTTCTCCATACCCCCTGAAATCCCCTGAAGCCCCCTGAAGCGGGACGGGAAGACGAGAAGAAAGACACGTTTTGTCGTCTCTTTTGTCCCAACGTCCCTTTTTGGTTTTTTTGTCGTTCCGTTTACCCGGGTAACGGGGTAAATGATTATTAATGAAATTATTCTGCACTGCCGATATACTATATAAGGAGAAATCATATCTCCCTTGTTCCTTTTTTTTATTTATCTGTTTAGCAAAGAGTGCAGCGGTTTTCCGGTTTGAATAGTTTCCTTTATACCATTTTGTACATTATACTTTTGCTGTCATGCACTACGACTGCTCAGATTTCTTTGGAAAGTTTGAGCGATATTCGTGGCAGGAAGAGTGGCCAGACCGTTGCCTCCTTTCTGACTCTCCCCGCCTCGGCCTCTTTGCTTGCGCAGAATATGGTTGCGACAACCGGTACGCTGGAGGCCTCGGATATCTATTGGGCGCCGGCGAATTCCGCATTTTTTAAGAGGCATACATTCGGCTTCTCCCACCTTGAATGGTTGATGGGGCTTCGCAAGGAGTTTGCGGGGGCAGCTTTTCCCCTGCTTGATATCGGCACAATCGGCATATACTCGCAGGTGTTTACCCTCGGCAATTTCAATCACGCCCGCACCATCGATGAGAACCGCTCGGATCCTCAGGCGGTTGAGTATACCGTTGGCGGATCGTTTGCCCGGCAGTTTATACCCGGTATTCTTTCGGCGGGTGTGCAGCTTTCCTTTCTGGAGAGCAGACTCGATGAGCTGACCGCACGCGCTCTGAGCGCCGATCTGGATCTTGTCTATAAGCCGCACAGGTTTTGCACATCCCGGTTGTATGCAAAGCATATCGGCACCCCCATGACCTATTCGGATAACCATGAACCCCTACCCTTCTCACTGGGAATAGCGGGCACCTTTTCACCCGTTCCGCCCTCTGATACGATACCGCCTGATTTCATCACCTGGGCGTTGTCCGCGGGCATGCGTAAACAGGTTGACGAGCCCTTGACCCTTGCCGGTGGCGCGACGATGGGGATCGGATCTCACCTGAAATTGCGCAGCGGCTACGAGTATCGATACGGCAGCCACGCTAATATGGAAGGGCTGAGTGCCGGTATAAGCCTCGATTACAAGGGATACGGTGTGGATGCCGGGTGGAAATACCAGTCGGAGGTATTTGGTCCGGTGTGGGCGGTCAGTGTACGGTATGCTACAGAGGAGCTGACTCCCAAAAATGCGCATGATTACTACCTTATTGCCAATAAGCATTTCACGAAGAAGCGATACCGCATGGCGATCCGGTATGCGAAAAAAGCCCTCGCAGTCAATCCGAATTTCTGGAAGGCTCATCAATTAATCAATGAGACAATTTCTATTCTCCGTCGCAATAAAGGTATCGAAATCGGACTCATATACTCGGGCAATATCCTTGGGCACTTTGTCCCTGAAATCGAAGGCGAACACAAAGTCGGAGGCTTAAGCCGGGTAGCCACAGTCATAGGAAATCTGAAAAAGGACTATCCGCTCTCCATTACACTGGAGACCGGAAATCTCATCACCGCAGAAACAGATCCGATAAAAACGGGAGTAGCAGACATATACTTTCAGGAAGTCGGCTTCGATGCACACATCGTGGGTCATCAGGAACTTGGGTATGGTTTGACCGGATACGGTGAGGCCACCGATGGGGCCGGTGCAACCTTTGTGTGCTCAAACTGCCGATTTGCCGATTCGGAAAATCTTGTTCGATCCGATATAGTTTCCGCCGGGAAATATCGAATCGCTGTTCTATCCCTGATTGCAGATCAGAAAAACACTCGATTGCACCACGGATTTGCAGCACTTAAACAGCAACTTTCCCTCCCCGCGGTAAAATCGTGCGATCTGCGCATAGTTGTGCTGCATGCAGACTGGGCGGAGATAACCAGTTATCTGGGAGAATTTCAGAACGTTGACTTTGCAATATGCGGCTCCCTTGAGCAGAAGTTTGATGCGCCAATGAAAATTGGCAATGCAGTCGTTTTGTCGGCCGGTGCATTCGGGCGGTATGTCGGCCTTCTTCGTTTACGTTTTAACAGCGATAAAAAGCTGCTCGGGTTCGAAAACAGTTTGATCCCCGTAACTTCTGATATCAAACCACATGAGCGGGTTGAAAAAGAAGTTCAGCGGCTGGTGTCCCAGACACAACTACGTAACCAGGGCATTTCTCACATCATTAGCCAAGATTCAGATACCACCGGTCTACTACCGTTTATATCCACGCGTCACGGCAGACCGCAGGTTTTCTTGAAGGTGTTATCGAAACATGCCGATTTCCCCATGACAACCGATGGACTGTCGTATACAAAGCCGGTCACAAGTTTTAGCGCGGGTAAAATTGCCTGTGTTTCTGAGATGCAAAATGATTCTAGCGTGGTGATCATGGACATCACGGGGGCGAATAAAAAGAAGCTCTCCCTTCACGGCGTAACGGATATCTCGTTTGGTCCGGGAGGTGACTATCTGTACGTAGCCAGTCGTTCGGATACGGCGGCTTTTTTGCATCGTTTTTTCAACGACGGCACCGGCAAGACTCTTCTTTTCACCTGGCCCAATTCGGTTATAACCGATATCACCTTCTCCTCCAGGGGATTGATGGGCTTTACGGGACGTCGAGACGATCGATTTCACATCTTTATCACAGATACTTCCTCCTGGAATCCCGTGCAGGTAAGTGATGGCCGCGCCGATCATATAAAACCGTCATTCAGCCCACATGGCAGATACCTTTCATGGCTGTCTGACCGATATAATTTTGGCGGGCGCAAAGACCTCTGGATTCATGATCTGCACGCCGGAAAGACGGTACCGGTCACCCGCCGCACAGCCCTGTCTTCATATTGCTGGATTGACAACAGCAGAATTGTATACGCAACCGGAGAAACGATGCAGGCTCTGCACACCGTGGATATATTCAAGCGCAGAAGCGCGGCTCTGATAAGCCGTAAGAGTGATAAGCGCTACCAGGAACACTCCCCCCGTCTGTTTGAGACCGGAGAGGGAACCAGGATCGTATACGTTCGCGAATATCCTGATGGAAAACGTCAGGTACACTGGGTAAAGCCTGACGGTTCGGAAGACCAGCGGCTTATTTCCAGCAACGGCTCGGAATGGATACGGTAGAGAGAAGAAGACTGACAGCACATGGGTATATCATACGGCGCAGGGCCTTCTCTGGCCCGTTCATGCCCCTCATGTTAAGATCATATGTACCGTTTGTTCCGGGCCTGTCGAAGAAGACTGCCCCCCTTTCGGCAAAACCAAAGGCAGTGATGCATCTGTGCAAAAGATTTGGCGGTTGGACATTGGCAACCGGTTTCGACCGGTCGTTTGTTCTGCCCCATGGGGCGAAACGAAGCAGAGTTTACAAAATAGCCACCCCAAATCGTGACAGGAAAACGGTCAAATAAGCATGTACTTCTTCATTTCGCCAGTATTTTCCGTATTCCTCCTATCCATTGTAGGAAGAAGCTGAGGTACTGCCTCCACGGCCTGTCCAGTTGGTATGGAAAAACTCACCCCGCGGCTTGTCGATTCGCTCGTAGGTGTGTGCACCGAAATAGTCTCTCTGAGCCTGCAGAAGATTCGCCGGCAGGTTTTTGGTTCGATATCCATCATAAAACGACAGAGCGGTGGAAAACGCCGGAACAGCAATCCCAAGCTGAACCGCTTTGCAGACAACCCGCCGCCATGACTCCTGGCAGGAGTGAATTGTCTCCATGAAGTGCTCATCCAAAAGGATATTTGTCAATTGAGGATTTTTATCGAACGCTTCTTTGATCTTACCCAGAAACACACTTCGAATTATACACCCTCCCCGCCATATAAGTGCGATCTCGCCGTATTTCAAATCCCATTGATTTTTCATACTGGCCTCGCGCAGCAGCATATATCCCTGGGCATAGCTGATGATCTTTGATGCCAGTAATGCATTTCTGATATCCTCCACAAACTGCTCTTTGTGTTGTTGCACCTTGGCAGAGGGACCACGCAGGATGCTTGAGGCATGCGTTCTCTGAACTTTGAGCGCCGATAGAAAACGTGCATAAACCGCCTCCGATATCAGCGTAACCGGAACGCCCCCTTCCAGCGAATTGACCGCAGTCCACTTTCCTGTGCCCTTCTGTCCCGCGCTGTCCAGAATGGTATCAATCGTGTATTGTCCGTTTTCATCCTTATATGCCAGGATATCCCGGGTTATATCTATCAGGTAGCTGTCCAGTTCTCCCCTGTTCCATTCGTCAAACACCCTGCTCATCTCTTCATTTGTCAGCCCCAGCCCCTCTTTCATCAGATGGTAGGCTTCGCATATAAGCTGCATATCCCCATATTCGATGCCGTTGTGAACCATCTTCACGTAATGACCGGCTCCATCGGGTCCAATCCATTCGCAGCAGGGCGAGCCATCGGGAGCTTTTGCGGCGATGTCCTGAAAAATATCCTTGACCAGCGGCCATGCTTTTTCACTGCCTCCGGGCATAATTGACGGTCCTTTTCGGGCTCCCTCTTCCCCGCCACTTATGCCGGTACCGATAAACAGCAGTCCCTTTTGCTCAAGATAGCGGGTACGCCGAATGGAGTCGAGGAAATTGGAGTTGCCGCCATCTATAATCACATCTCCCTGATCCAAATGGGGTATTATCTTGTCAATAAATTCGTCTACCGCCTCCCCCGCCTTCACCATCAGCATGATTTTGCGCGGGGTTTTAAGACTGCCAACCATTTCTTCGATTGAATGAACTCCGGCAACGTTTCGATGCCCCTTTGCAGCCCCCTTTAAGAAATCATCCACCTTTGCCACGGTGCGATTATATGCTACTACCCTGTATCCATTGTCGGCGATGTTGAGGATCAGATTCTGCCCCATCACCGCCAGTCCGATCACGGCAATATCTCCCTGAGATTGCATACATATCTCCTTTGTATTTTATCTCACCTGAATCCGGCAGAGCCGGAGAATTAAGGATCAAGATCAAGGAATTGGAACCTGAATTGTGCGATTCTTCCGCGACATACGCGCAAAACCGCGCAATTTAGATTGAAACAAAAACCACACGAATAATAAACAAAGAAACGCCAAAAATCAAGCGCACAGGCTATTCGTCAAAGACAAACCCCAACGCCGAAAGGATCTTAAAATCGGGCGATTCTTTCGGAACTCCCGTTATGCGATAATGGTAAAATTCAAGCCTCTTTGAATAGTTCTGACGAAGGGTATCAAAATAGGCCCCCCGTTTCTTTTCCGCCTGTCCTCCCAGCGATCTGAGTTCCTTATCATCCCTCATGATCGGGTATGCCTGCAAAACCGCATCGGCTATCCTGTCGTTGCTGTCCTGCAGATCGATAGTTTGGGTTTTCTCCTTCGTGAGAGTCTGCTGCATATTCCATACTGGTTTCTTAAAGAAAAATGCACAGGCCGCCTCATAGATCATTGCAGTTCCTCTCACTTTCCCATCGTAGGAATAGCCGGCAATATGAGGAGTGGCGATATCCACGGCCTTGAGAGTCTCTACGTTGATATTCGGCTCGTTTTCCCACACATCCAGCACAACGCTGTCCAACCGGTTTCTGTTTGCCCGAAGCACCTTCTCGTCTACAACCCTGCCTCTGCTGGTGTTGATCAGAATCGCGCCTTTTTTCATCTCCAACAGAAAACCGTTATTCACCATATGGTAGGTAGCATCGCTGCCGTGCATGTTGAGCGGAACATGAAGAGAGACTATATCGGATTCTCTCAATACTTTTTCCAGCGGCAGGTAGCTGATGCTGCCGGAAATCCGCTTCTTGGGTGGGTCATTCAACAGACAGTGCATCCCCAGAGCCTGTGCGTGGCGAAAAACACGACTTCCGATATTGCCGCAACCGACGATTCCCAGCGCAAGCTCATTGAGTTTTCTCCCTCTGGCCTGTGTAAGCTCAAATAACGCCGCGGTGATATACTCCGCCACAGATTCGGCATTTGAGCCCGGCGCATAGGCAAAACCGATATTGTTTTCCGCCAGATAGGCCGTATCGATGTGATCGGTACCGATGGTTGCTGTGGCTACAAATTTAACCCCCGTACCTTCCAAAAGATTTTTATCTACCGTGGTAATCGACCGTACCAGAAGGATTGTCGCCTCTTTCAACTGTTGTGAGGTTATATCACGACCGGGCATGGTCCTTACCTCTCCAAAATCCGCAAACGCTTCCTCTACAAAGGGAATACTACTATCTGCAATGACTACCATAAAGCACCTTTCATGACCTGATAACCTTTCAAAATACAGTTTTTCTCATGCCTGAGAGGAAAAAAACTGCATAAGCTCTGTAAGTATTGTATTTTTTAATTGGTTTCTCACCTGTCGTGAGATCGTGTACCCTGCGTTGTGCGGTTCTGAGCAGATGATTCGCGCAATTCAGGTGTAAGAAGGTCGCCGCAATAGTAATCTTTCTGATACAGCCTCGCTGTCGCATATCAGATTATCCCTTCGAACATCGATTGTTCGCGCTTAGTCGGAAAGACCTTAGTTTGAGGAAAGGCACAATGACTCTGGAAAATAAGATTCGAAAATCCCTCTATGGGGCAATTCTTGGCGATGCCCTCGGTGTGCCCGTGGAACATTCAACCCGCCAGGAGCTTGCACTGTGCTCGGTCAAAAACATGCTGGGATACGGTCGCTACGACCAGCCCAAGGGTACCTGGTCGGATGATTCCTCGATGATTCTTTGTACCTGCGATGCATTGCTGGATGATTACAATCTGGACAGAATAGCACGAAACTTTGAAAGATGGCTCTTCGAAGGATTCTGGACTCCCTACGGGCATGTGTTTGATTCGGGACTAACCACCGTTACCGCTCTGGAATCATTTCGTTCGGGTGTCAGCGCCTATGAATCAGGCCAGAAAACGATCGATGACAACGGAAATGGCTCTCTGATGCGAATACTTCCGGCGGCGCTTTACTTTTCCGATCTGCCGGTTGATGATTTCATCGAGAAAATACACGAAATCTGCGCGATTACTCACGGCCATGCCCGGGCCAAGACAGGATGCGGGATATACTCGTTGATTATCCGTAGACTATTGTGCTCGCCGACAGAGAAACTGCCGGCTATTCATCAGGCTGTTGATCAGGCAAGGCAGTACTATGCCGGTCGTGAACCGTACGACAGCGAATTGAGCCACTTCTCACGAATCATAAATCACCAGATTGCCGCACTGAAGGAGGCCGACATCCATTCCTCCGGATATGTGGTCGATACCCTGGAAGCGTCCCTGTGGTGTTTTTTGCGTCACTACGACACAAAGTCCATTCTCCTCTCGGCGATCAATCTGGGACTCGATACCGATACAACCGCAACGGTGGCAGGCGGTCTTGCCGGTCTGGTATACGGATTAGACTCTATCCCTTCCGACTGGCTCAGCTCTCTTGCCCGTAAAAACGACATAGACCAGCTGATCCATGCATTTGCTGAAACCATCATCCAAAACCGTGTTCCAGGAGATCTATGAAACTTCCTCAGATTCGCGACTATGATCTGCTTGTTTTGGGAGAGGTGCTTGTTGAGTTTCGCTGCGACAATAATATTGCCCTGTGTGACAAATTTCGCAAAGACATTGGTGGAGCGGACGTGTATGTAGCGGCAACAGCTGCTCGTTTGGGCTCAAATGTTTCCTTTCTTTCGGCCATTGCACGGGATCCGTTTCACAATCTTCTCCGGGAGCGTTTTCTTTCCCAGGGGATAAACATCGACCACGTTGTTACGCGAAACGGTTTCAATGGCATTTACTTTGTGAGCAGCCGAAATCCACAAGACCGCGAGTATCTGTTTCACCGGCCGGGAACTACCGCTGCACATATTGCACCATCAATGGTGTATGAGAATCTTCTGCAGGACAGCAAGATCGTATACGCCAGCAGCGAGCTTCAATCGGTGTCCAAATCCGCCCGCCATGCCGTTTTCAAGGCTTTTCACGGCGCGCACATAAATGATGTCATGGTGGCTTATGATCCGAACCTGCGGCTGCACAGATGGTCTCTGGATGATGCAAAGGAGAGTCTCTGGAGTGTTCTTCCCCTGCTGGATGTGATTCTGCCGTCGGCACCGGACGAATCGAAGGCACTGTTTGGCTATGAGCGTCCGCTGGACGTAATCGGATTTCTATGGGACCGTGGTGTATCGATTGTTGCTGTGAAGATTGGTAACGGAGGGTGTATGGTGGGCTATGACGGGAAGGTGGAGGAGTTTTCTCCTCAGCACGTCTCCGAATCGGTCAGTCATGTAGCGCTGATAGGCTCGGCATTCAACGGAGCCTTCCTTCACTCAATAGCGCGCGGACACGATCCGTTTACCGCAGCGGAATTGGCAAACAGCGTGGCTCTTTACAAAGGGTTGAGTGGGCAAGGGATTTCCTCTCTCCCAACAGCCGACGATCTGGAATAGGATTTCCGCCCTGGAGACGCACACCGCCGTCTCTACGCGCCTTTTATTCTTACTTCTTACTTCTTACTTCTTACTTCTTACCTTCTACATTTCCCGGTAAA
>CAYQOU010000027.1:0-50829 GCA_964419255.1 uncultured Fibrobacterota bacterium
CGTTGGTGTCATAAAATCGACCGATTATCTTTAAGGCGTAAGAAAATAACCGTAAATACCAGGGCGGTGGCTGTATGCCGGCCGTTACCCGTTCAAAACAGTAGACGGCGCGCTAAGAAAATATTAGAGAAGGTACACGAAATGAATCATGATTTTAATGGAAAAAAGTATGAGCAAGCCTCAACCCATCAAAAAGAATGGGGACAAAAAATAGTAAATGACTTAAACCTCAATGGGAATGAACGAGTTCTTGATTTGGGTTGTGGTGATGGAGAGATTACCTTGCAAATTGCACAATATGTTCCGAATGGTGAAGTAATCGGAATAGATGCCTCCAAAGGAATGATTGACGCAGCTGTCGAAAAGAAGAAAGGGAATTTGAAATTTAATCTGATGGACATAAATGAATTGAGTTATGAAAATGAATTTGATGTTATTTTTTCCAATGCTACTCTTCACTGGATCAAGAATCATGAAAAGTTGTTGGAAAATGTATATAGAGCACTAAAACCGAAAGGAAGAATAAGATTCAATTTTGCTGCTGATGGCAATTGCTCGAATTTTTATAGAGTGATAAAAGAGGTAATTAAATTAGAATGTTATTCAAGAAATTTCGAGAAATTCGAGTGGCCCTGGTATATGCCGAAGATCCAAGAGTATAAGGAATTATTAAAAAAAAGCAGTTTCAACGAATATGAGATTTGGGACGAGAATGCTGATCGATTTTTCCCGAATAGTGATGCTATGATTAAATGGATTGATCAGCCAAGTATCGTACCTTTTATTGTAAATATAGACAGTAATAAGGAAGAGGAATTTAGAAGTTGTGTTGTAAAAAAGATGATTGCAGATACTATAGATCAAAATGGAAGGTGCTTTGAGACATTTCGAAGGATTAATCTAAAGGCAAGAAAATAAGAATCAGGAGCGCGCAGGGGGAGCAAAGAGCGGCTTTAAACACAGACCACCAATCAGGCCAGCCCAAAATTTGCTCCGCTACGCTGCGTAAACTTAGGGCGAGTGGGCAAAAACGGCAGGCAATTCCGACCCATGCTGTAAGACTAAAGATGCCCCAGCAACCAGAAAGGAACACAAAGAAAACGTGATGAAGATTGAAGGTGCGAGTGAGATAGACGTTTTATTGACCTATCCAAAGGACGGCTTCAGGCTATTTCAATCAATGATACCAATTGGCCTGGTTAGCATAGGAACAGTGTTGCAGGAAGCCGGATTTAAAGTAGCTGTTATTGATTTCAATCACTATACAAACGATTTTCGACGGCAGCTTCAGATGCTAAGGCCTAAAGTTATTGGTATCGGAGGTACAACGCCATCAAGAATGGGTAGTTTTCTTACAGCACGTTTATCAAAGCAAGTTCTACCAGATTCAACCGTTGTATATGGTGGAATCAATGCAACATTTACTGCAAAGGAAGTTCTTGAAGGTGTTCCAGAGATTGACTTTATTATTAAAGGGGAAGCTGAATTATCATTTCTCTCGTTATGTTCGGCTATTTTGACCGACTCACATGAAAAGATAGCTAATACTCCAGGCCTGTGTTATCGGAAAGACTTTAAAGTTATTGAAAACAAACCACAAAGAATACAAAATCTCTCTGTGTTACCGATTCCAAATCGGGATTTGTTAGGTAATTATTATAATATGGAAATGGAATTTATTGGCGGGTGCGGTGATTTCATAATGACATCGAGAGGTTGCCCGGCAGCATGCAATTTTTGCTCAGCCTCAAAAATGTTTCCTGGTGGAATCAGACTCCGGCCAATGGATTCAGTGATGAATGAAATTGAATACCTTTTCTCTCGAAGAAACATATCTGGTCTTAAATTATTTGATAGTACTTTTACCGCAAATCGAAACCATGTTGAAAGTTTTTGTAATCATATCAAACAAATGAAAATACCCTGGGAATGTGAAATCCGTGCTGATTCAGTTGATTTTGATTTGCTGAAGATTATGAAGGACAGCGGATGTTATTACATCAATATCGGACTGGAAACCTCCGATCAATCTCACTTAAATCATATTTCAAAAGGGATTACATCAAAGCAGGTTCTGGATGTTCTTGCAATTTGTAAAAAGCTGCACATCCATACAAAGGTGTTTTTTACTTTTGGCCATATAGGGCAGACTTTCAATGAATGTTTGAAGGATATCAGATTTATCGAAAGAAATAAAAGTAGCATTGATTTCTTTGCAGTAACAGCAGGGATGAGGATTTATCCGGGCACTCGCCTTGAAAGGGAGTGTAAAGAAAAGGGTATTATGGGCAAAGACTTTTCCTGGATAAAAAGTACCAGAAAAATCGGCAACTTATTATTGTTAGAACCTGGTAATATCCCAATTTTGTTTCAAAAGCAACTTGGGGCTCTAAAATTAATGGCTATACTTCTGATTCTTTTCTGTAAAAGATTGATATGCACAGAGCGCTTTTTGTGGAGGATGTTTTTTGATAACTTGAAGAGTTTGAAGGATACAATCAGGATAGAGATTAAGCACACAAAACACAAGATCGAAAGAATAATTGGCAGGGGCTTGAAAGATAGAGCATGGGCCGGAACAGCCTGCAACAGAGGCAAGCCGCCATGGCAGCAGTAAAGCCTCCGGGTACAGGCGCATTACTGCCGCCACAGCGGCTGTGGGCGGGTACATTGTATCAATAGGTAAACGGCTGAACTCCAAAAAAAAGAGATGCCGCGCTTCGCACAACACCTCCAGATACACCGGATAAGGTGAACAATTATTTCAGATTAGAAATCCGTTTCACCACTACACCATCTTTGCTTTCAGCCTTTAGAAGGTAGACTCTGTTTCCATTTTTTAATCCAGTCACCTCGTGAAGTATCCTGCTGGTGAGGTCGGCAAACGGAACCGAATGAGGCATCGCAATTTCAGCTACCAGTCGGCCCCTGAGATCAAAAATCTGTACCGGACCGGAAATCAAACCGGCACTTTTTCTGGTGGTGGCATTATGAAAATCCTTAATGCTGCCCAGTGATGGATTCCCCCAGATCTTGAAATTACCGCTTACATGTAATAAACTTAACATAGTGAGCATACCGCTGTAATAACGCCATTCACCGGTCGGTGTCGGCATCTTCCAGAATCGGTCGACAAAGTTCCATGCAACCGGATCATCAGATGCCAATGCCGCAACAGCATTACAGGCGATCTGTCCCTGCGATGCAGGGTACATGGTCCCCTCATCATCTTCAGGAGCAGGGGTTCCATCTATTTCGTAGGTCTGATTGTAATCCCCATCCTGACTGTCAAAAAAGTTAAGAACGCGGTTTAGCTGCTCGATTTGCCAGTCATCGGCTTTAAACCAGGAGTAGTCCATAGCGATATTCATGGGGACCCGCCAGGAGTCGGAATGGTACAGACCGCCAAACCGATTAAAATCGACCGGTTTGGGAGTACCATCGAATTCGGCGTAATCGGGAGTCAGACCTGTTGTGGGGTGGCATGCCCGGTGAAAAAAGGCGCGGCTCGAATCCGCCATCCTTTGCCAGAACTCTTTGTCGTTTGTGGCAAGATGCGACCAGATGGTGTAAAAGGCGGGAAGATGATAGCTGGGATCTGTATAGGCCGGGCTGTTTACATCCGGAGTAAACAAAATCATCGCATGGTCAGAATCGATCATGGGAACAACGGTTGTGTTTGGTTCCTTGTGCAGCATCGCGTCCAGTATCGAATCTGCCTGCGCCTGGTAATTAAAGACACCACTCTTGCTCCCCCAGCGCTGTTCTGCGAAAAGAAGGGATGTCACAAAATATTCTTCTCCATCTGGAGCGGGGTTAGGATCTATCATGGCGTGAGGAGACGACTCTTCAACTTTCCAGGAAAATGTTCCTTTCTGGTCTCCATCATGGTGTTTCATATACGTATATGCAAACTTCCAGAGCCTGTCAAATATATCCTGCCGGTCCATCTGCACGGCTATCATCATTCCATAGCTTTGACCCTCGGTGATAATCTCTCCAGAACCCGGTCTGTTGATAAAGCCCATATCGGTGCCCTCTTCCGAATATATGGCCTCAGCATCGCGATCGCCGAAAAACAGCTGTTGAAATGTACTGTTAATCCTTTCGTCGATCTGCTCCTGTGTGTATCCCAGCTCTGCGAACAGATTCCGATGTTCTCCACTTTCCCAGGCACTCTGTGACGGGATTGAGATCGTTTCAGGAAATTCGCCACTGCTTTTTGCAATGACGATATTATCGAAATCATACGTCCCGGTTGCATATCCGCAATAGATGTTGAAACTGGTAGCATTGGAGCCGGCAACATCGGAGGTATAGTAGTAATCGATTTTTTTCCAGGTTGTATTTACGGCAAATTCGGAGCCTGTTCTGTATGTGTATGGACTTGCGCTGTCGCCTGAGACTGCAACCTGGATCGAATGTTCTGCATCGGAGCGTACATAAAAAGAGAGATGATATTCAACATCCTTCTCACAGGTCCAGTCAGGGTCCTGAAGCTGAATGTGCCAGTTTAGTGTATCGGTTTCAGTAACCGTAACCCGTTGAAAAGCGTCTCCTTCCTGCGCATCTCCCGATTCGTTGCTTAGTGATGCTGCCGCATTGCTATCATCACTGATATACAGATTCCAACCTCCGTCACCGTCTTCAAATCCTTCCTGAAGAATGACTGTCTGAGCACTACAGAGAACAGCGGTCGTAAGAAGCGCTGCGGCACCTTTGAGTATATGAATCATAAATGATCTCCATTGTTGGAAAGTTTACACGAGCTAACATAACTAAAATATAAAGAAAAGCCATCAAAAGATGAACAATTCTCTCTTTGAATATTTTCAACACTAAATTGAGCTTTCGGCTTTCCGAGAGCTGAAAAACAATGAACTGCCAGACCCTTATACTTATACTAGTCACTACCGGCAGTGATGCGCACTGGACAACGGGCTCGATTGCGATAGGTAATTTTGATCTCAGGGTTTGGGAGGACGGTACCGCACGGTTGAATGGTACTAACGGTCAGTGGTTTACGTCAAACAACATCGTGCTGGTGTTTGTTCCGAATTCGGGTTCCAGCACAACATACCCGTATATCTTTCTTGATGAAACGCAGGGTTCGCTTCTTTCCGAGCAGAGTTTCTTTAGCGGTGGCTACATCGGGAGGATAGTGAAGGAGTCGGCAAGCAGCGTCGATAAACCGACCATATCCGGCCTGCAGAGTGGCGCGGAATTGGCCGCTGCGGCCGGGGATGACTTCAGGATGGTCGATATGGTAAATATCCCGGAGTCGGCTAAAGAGCAGGATCCGCGGTTGCTCGACGGGACGAGTCAGGGGTGGTTCCAAAACAACACCAGCGCCGGTGGTGTGCATCACTACAGAAAAGACGTAGATACCGACGAATTGAGCTTCACCGTCAACCAGGGTGGAAACCGGACCATGCTGGCCAACGGCGAATGGTTTACGGTCAATAACACATTCCTGCGTGTAACACACTCGAGCGGCTATACAACCGATTATCTGTACGCCGTAACCGCGGAAGGGACATTCTACCACCTGTCGTTTCAGGCCTATGAGCGCGCCGACTTCAGGATGTTCGAGTTAACGCCCAACGGCGGTGAATTCGAATCCGCATGCGGCAGTATCTGCAGCGGCGAGATCCCCAAGGGTGAACCCGCCTCGCTTTATGCAAACATCGATAACGGTCATTCGACCTTTGTACCGGCACCATGCCCGGCGGGAGGTTGCGAGTAGACAATGCAAAGCAAATGATTATCCGCGGTACATTTTCTTTGCATCTAAAAATTTTGCCCGGGACAGTACAGGCCACCGGCTGATATCCCATACGATTGCACGATGTTTCATCGTCTCGGCTTAAAAGATAGTGCGACTCATCTGCTCAGAGACTCGCGATACAGGTGGAAATTAAAATCGTCTGTTATCCTCCCGGGGTGTTTTCATCAAATACACCCCTGCGGCACTGGCTCCGGGTCTGAGTCCACCGCTTATTGCCCGTCCCCTGAGGTCAAACGTTTTGTTTGTGAGAGTTCTGTTATGCAGGAACACACCCTTATCGGTGCGCATCGCGGCCCGCATCCGTGTCCTGTCGGCCGTGCCGGAGGTGACAATCGATGGCTCATCCAGCAGTGAATAGATAAAGTTTGCGGCTTGCGGAATCGATGCTGCAAACGTTTCAGGCAAAAGGGTGTGAGCTTCTCCCTCGGCAGTGATAAGAAGGTTTTCGACATTCATCGAATTGAGTATGGGGTGAATGATGCCGCTACCATACAGCATCGGAAAAATTGAGACACCAAACGCATAACCGGCGCCATAGGGGACGGTGTTGTCATCTGTGCCGTGAATACTTACTACAGGGGTTGTGATGCCTTCAAGAAGCAACGTGTCGACAACGGCTCCGCAGTAATTGATTACCGTGCTGACAGAGGATGAAAACTCGGTATACTCACCTGTGTCAAGCGGTCCATGAACATCGGTATCGACAATCTGCGAAATGGTATTGTCGTTGAGACAGACATGTTGCAGAGCCGTAAGCGCCCCGGCGCTGTATCCACCGCAGATGATGGCGGATGTGTCTATCCCGTATGTCTCACCATTGGCACGAAAAAACCTTACTGCCGCCCGTGAGTCCTGAACTGCCCGATAGGCCATAAGAGTAAAATCATCGTTTAAGGTTCCGAGTCGATAACTGAGAGCCGCGGCCACATATCCACGTCGTGCCATCTCTGTGCAAAATTCTACCACATAATCTTCATCACGCGAACCAGAGACGAAGCTGCCCCCATGCATGAAAATAACCAGCGGACGCAAGTTCTGCTGATCTCCCTCAGGGGTGTATAAATCGAAGGCGAGAGTGTCGATCCCGCCACGATTTTCGGCTGTCCGATACACTATACCGGACTCGACCGCGGCTGATTCGAAACAGTAATCCTTGTATCGCTGTTGGGAAAAGACAACCACACTCAGTAATGTCAGAAAAACACATGCTGATTTGAATCGAACATCTCTGCCGAACATAGAAACACCTCGTTTGATAAGGGTGTGCTTAGGAGCTGCTGCAATAGAATATACATCATAGATATCCATATTACACGCTCTTGTCTGAGGGGTTTTCCGGCTTTATTCCGTTTCGTCAGAATTAAATTTTCACCTGTGCCTACTGTCGCAATCTATGCATCAAAACTGCAGGTCCGTCTATCAACGATAAATTGCTCAAAAAATGTGGTGAAAAAAGAACGATATCTTTTGCCAGAACATACTCTAAATCTAATGAGAATCACTCTCTCAAATCGGAAATGAAAACTATGCACCTTGTTCTTGAAGATGTTTCCTTTGCTTATGCAAAAGAAAGCGGGTTTTGTCCGGGACCATTGTCGTGTACGATCGAGGCCTAAAAAATCACCGCACTTATAGGAAGCAACGGATATTATTTCTGCCGCTCCAGAAGCTCGCCAACGATCTTGTTGGTATCCATACTCTCCACCTCCGCGTGAAACGAGCGCACGATACGGTGGCGAAGCACCGGATAGGCCGCACGCTTGACATCATCGACATCCGCCGTGGGCCGGCCGTCAAGAAGAGCGTAGGATTTTGCGGCAAGGATCAGAAACTGTGAGGCCCGGGGACCGGCTCCCCAGGTCAGATACTGCTTGAGAGAGTCGGGGCAGAGCGGATCATCGGGCCGGGTAGAGCGGGCGATTTTAACCGCGAAATGAATCACCGAATCGGCAACAGGAACTCGTCCGACCAGATCACGGAACTTCATCAGCTGCTCTTTGTGTAATATCGCCGACAGGTGCGTAGTCTGTGATTCGGTGGTTTTCCTGACAATCTCCACCTCTGATTCCAGATCCGGATAGCCAACCTCCACCGAAAACATGAACCGGTCCTGCTGCGCTTCGGGTAAAGGGTAGGTCCCTTCCTGCTCGATCGGGTTCTGCGTGGCCAGTACCCAGAAAGGGGAGGGAAGCGCCCAGGTCTGCCCCGAGGAGGTTACTTCATGCTCCTGCATCGCCTGAAGAAGCGCCGACTGAGTTTTGGGAGGTGTGCGGTTGATCTCATCGGCAAGAACGATATTGGTGAAAATCGGCCCCTTCATAAACCTGAATTCACGGTTGCCGCTTGCCCGATCCTCGAACAGTATTTCCGAGCCGGTGATGTCGGCGGGCATCAGGTCGGGAGTAAACTGGATACGGTTGAAATCGAGCGCCAGACATTGCGCCAGACTCTGTATGAGCATCGTTTTAGCCAGACCCGGCACCCCGATAAGCAGACAGTGGCCACCGGCGAAAAAACTGGCCAGAAGATCATCTATGACCTCTTTCTGACCGACGATTCGCTTGCTCAGCTCTTTACGAGTGGCTCCTACAGCATCTCCCAATTCTTTTATCAATTCCCTGTCATCCTGCTGCTGCGCCATCACTTGTCCCTTTCTCGTCTTTAAATTTCCGTATCAGCCGTTCTGCCGGAATCAGGAGGTGGTCTCCTGAAGTCGCTCTTTTGCCTCACGTATATCATCCAGTGAGAGTTTAACCCTGAAAAAATACCATATCCCAATGAGGGTAACGGGAATATAGTTGATTGCATGATATAGGATCGCTATTGCACGTGCCCGGTCGCTTTCAATGCCAAGATAGGAAAGACCCTGAAGCATTACCGCATGAAGCGTACCTACGTATCCGGGAGAGAGTGGAATCGCTGAGCCGACCGATGCAGCCGCCTGAATAAAAAGAGCGGAGATGATCCCGAAATCAGCTGCCGGCTCTATCAGAACAAGCATGATCATCGGATAGCATATACTGGTTAAGACGGTGTACAAGAAAATAGCAGAGCTGCGTTTCACCGAAAAGAGCCAGTCCAGGGTCGATGCGATTTCCGAGCCCATCTCAAGGAGCTTCGGGCGAAATCGATCGGGTGCACGGTTGATCACAGTTTTGCCTAACCGTTTCACGCGAGAGGTAAACAGCCGATACAGTGTCAGCATCAGGATAAAACCCAGAATCGCCGCTCCAATGATCCAGGCAACGGGCCGGAGTGTCGAAAGCCGTGGCAAAAAGAGTGCCGGAATCACGAAAAAAGATCCGTAGAACGCCATGTCGATTGACCTCTCGACAATCAAAGAGCCGATCGATGTGGTTGCGCTGTACCCGTTTCTGGTCCAGAGAAGAAACGCTCGTACCGCTTCACCGATGCGTGCGGGAACGAGATTATTGACCATGAATCCGATGGAAACAAATGGAAAAAGATTGGTTTTCCTGGTATCGGTTTTGTCGGGAAGAATATAGTGCCATCTTTTAGCACGAAAATACAGACTCAGAACACCCAGAAATCCGCCGGTGACAAGTCTCAGTGGATTAATGGAGGATAGTTGACGGAGCAGTGTCTCGGGATTTGTACCCTTTAAAAAAATATACAGGGCTGCTCCCATGATGAGCAGCCCGATCACAATTTGAATCAGTTTGCCAAATTTCATGCATCCAGTTTGTTGAAGACTAATCCTGAGAAAAGCTTCGGGTAAAAATTGGTTGATTTTTGAGGCATACGCTCGCCTCCTTTGACGATCTCTCTGACCGTATCGATATCCATCGGCTTGATGAAAAATGCTCCCGTGATACCCTCATCTTTCAGAACCCGCTCATAGGTCATAGAAGCATCGTTGCTGTATTCCATAACATCATGAAGAATCGCACCATCCAGAGGATGATTCATGATTCCGCCAACACACAGGCGGTTGATCTTTGAAACCATGAGCTGATTCCACTGATCCGACATTCCCTCGGCATTTTCTTTAAGAAAATTTTGGCCGTTCTCATTGGTGCTCAATCCATAAAGCCGCCCGGAGGAGCGGTCAAGGAATAACATTTCGAATTCGTTACTGCTGCCGAGAAATTGGTTGATTCTGGAAAAATCTGTTTCCCCCAGATCGGTTGCATCGAAAAATTGTTTCAGCTCGGTCACTCCGGTAAAAGATCTGGTGAGATCGTTTTTCTTCACTACCCTATGAAATGGTCTAATCACCAGGCCCGGATCGGCCATCGAAACGAGTGTCATCATCACATACTCCGCCCCGGGCCGGGAGCTGCTCCGCGAGTATTCCAGCGAGGTTTCGTAGCGATGGTGACCATCGGCGATAAGGATGATCCGATCCTTCATGAGTTTCTGAAGCTCGGCGATAGTGGTTTGATCGGTAATCACCGAAAGCTCATGCTCCACACCGGTTTCGTCGGTGAAAACTCCTGTCTGCTCGGCGGATAGACTCTCGATTTTTCGATACAGTTCGCCCTCATCGGGGACCAGCCCGAAGATCTGACCAGTGTTGCAGTGGGTGGCTTCCAGAAGCTCATAGCGGTCACGTTTCGGTCCCGAAAGGGTATATTCATGCGGAAAAACAACCCCTTCACTGAAATCGACCAGCTTGATCCGCGCTACAAAACCGGTGCGGGTGAAACTCTTACCGTCGATAGCAAAACGCTGTTTGTACTGGTAGATCGCCGGGGCATTCTCTCTGATGAGTGTTCCATCCTCGATCCACTGCTGAAGCAGCACTGCGGCACGTTGATGCCGGTCCTTATTAGCGCTGTCGCCTGCCTCAGGCCGATTCTGAATCAGCCGTATGGCATTATGCGGATCTTTTGCATACAGCTGTTCTATCATACCTTCGTCGACCATGTCGTAAGGAGGACTGACCATCGCCCCCAGGTCTTTCGGTTGTTTGAGAGCATATCGGTAGCCGGAAAAAGAAGTTATTTCTGCCACTGGGTAGCTTCTCCTTTTCAGGAAATGTATAGGAAATAAGGATTATTATTTTTCGTGAAGAAGGTGACCATGTTAGCCAGTTTTTCCTCAATCGGGAAATGTAAAATAAGTGATTAGTAATGATAGTTGTGGATATTTTTGGGGCGGATGGGTACTATGTTAGGGAACTACATGCTTTTTTTCCGCAGCGAGACCAGGAGAAAAACGCTCTTCTTACTTACTTCTTACTTCTTACTTCTATATCTCCAGCCGTGTCTGGGCAAGCATGGAGTAGCAGAACGATTTTCGGTGGATCTTGCACATGCCGTGCCGCTTTAGCAGTGTGCGGTGGAGGGTCGTGGCGTAGCCTTTGTGCTGGTGGAAAAAGTAGAGAGGGTATTTCTTGTGGCTCTCGATCATGTAACGGTCGCGGGTGACCTTGGCAATGATCGATGCCGCCGCAATGGAGGCACTGGTCGCATCCCCGTCGATTATCGGCACCTGTTTTTTAGACTGGCTGAAGCCGCGGATTGGCTGATTTCCATCCACAAGAGCAAGCGACCATTCCTCTGAGATCTGTCGCAGAGCCCGTTTCATCGCCAGGAAAGTGGCCTGAAGGATATTGATCGAATCGATTTCGGTCGGGGTTGCGCTCCCCACACCCCATGCGTGTGCCCTTTTAATGATCTCCTGGTAGAGTTCTTCCCGGCGCAGCTCGGTAAGCTTTTTGGAGTCATCGATTCCCTCGATGGGATCGTCAAGATCGAGCATAACCGCGGCGGCTGTCACCGGCCCGGCCAGCGGACCACGCCCGGCCTCATCGATACCGATCACACGACAACCGTGCTGTTTCTCATAGTCTCTGTCGAATTGATACAGTTTCACTGAACATCAGCTCCGATTACCCGTCGTCCCTCGACTCTGACAGCTCCTTGTGCTATGGCCTCTACAGCTTTCCAGTAGCTTGCGTGCTCGACCGCAAGCACGCGGTCGGCAAGCGTATCGGCGGTATCGGTATCTTCCACGCGTACCGTCTCCTGGAGGATAACCGGACCGTGATCGTATTGCTCATCCACGAAGTGAACCGTTACACCTGTTATTTTTGCTCCGTAGTCGATAACCGCCTGATGGACTTTCTTGCCGTACATGCCTTTGCCACCAAACGCAGGCAGCAGCGCCGGATGAATGTTTACTATCTTGTGATGGTAGGCTTTGACTACGGTTTCAGGGATCATGCGCATATAGCCCGCCAGGACGATCATCTCTATCTTATGCTCCCTGAGTGTTTGCAGAAGCTGCTGCGTGTACTGCTCGGGCGTATCGAAATGGCTGGGTGCCAGATGCCGGCAGGGGATATCGTGCTTTCGGGCACGCTCGAAGGCGGTCGCGTTGCTGTTGTTCCCGATCATCAGGTTGAAATCAACATGAAGTTGACCGGCATTTCGACGATCCAGCAAGGCCTGGAAGTTTGAACCGCCGCCGGAGGCAAATACAGCACAGTTCATTGAAGTTCCTTTCTTTGTTCGGTCTCTTTGTCTCTCGATATCTCGGGACTCGGCTTCTAGGTCACCCGCTTACAGCTTACCGGAAAAAAATAATGCAGGAGTGCAAATCCTGTCACCCCCGCATTGTTACTGTTTCCGTGGCATACCTACGGTTGATCGGGACGTGTTACCGATGCGACTTTTCCGGTGAAAGTGAGTTTGTATTCCACCCCGCTCCAGGTTATCGTGTTCGTAAACAGCGTCCGAATCACCCCGATAAGCAGTGAAAAGAGGGAAAAGGGCTGGAGAAATAAAAAACCGTAGAATCGAGGATTCTTGCCCAGAAGCGGGTACAGAAGAACCGACAGGGCAAGCCCTGCGTTGACCATCAGGGACGCCGCACCACCAATGTCAAAAAAGTCGTAGGATGAAAAGTTTGCAATCACCAGCGATATCGGCAGCCAGAGCTGTAGCGCCAGAACCGCCGCCGCTATCGGGATCGCCAGAAAGGTCCATGTTATCTTGTGATATGCCTTCAAAAACATGGTCTGGCGCTCGAACCAGCGGATCCCCTGCCGTACGCTGGGAAGCGAATCGTCGGTGTTGGTGACACAGGCAGGGACAAGGATCGCCTTGCGGCGCTTTTTGGCGATAATCTGTGATAGGCTGATATCATCCACTACGGTCTCGGACCAGCGTTTGGCAACTTCCAGCTGCTCGAAATCCTCCCGTCGCATGGCCATAGAGCCGCCCCACAAGCCGATCTTGAGAACCGAGGATGCGAAATTAAAGATGATATACAGAAGATTGTTTATATACGAATGAACCTGCTCGCCGATAGTGCCGTTAGGTGAGTACTGCCAGCGAAAACCGGTGGTGGCGGTAATCGAATTGTTGGACAGCGGCAGCACCAGCTCCTGCAGCCATTCATTGGAAGGCCCGATATCGGCATCGGCAAACACATACACCTCCGCATCCCCTGCCTGCTCGATGGCTGCCAACTGGTTGAAATTTTTCTGCGCACAACTTTTGGCATAGCCCGCCACCACCAGCGAGGCCTTATCCTCGTGCCCCTCAATCACCTCACGTATTACCGGGACCGCCGGATCGGTTTCACTTTCCACCGTATAAATGACCTTGTACGACGGGTAATCAAGATCGACGAAACTCGCCAGATTCTTTTTAAGATCCTTTGGTACACCCTTGCAGGGAAGGATGATAGCGCAAAACGGCTGGAAACTGGGATCGAAATGAGGACGATAAACCGCGTCGTATATGATATTTTGATAGAAAATCGAAAGAACAGTTGCAAAAAAGATAACTGCAACCACCACGATTGCAAAAACCGTCACTGCTGTAGTGAAGGTGTTGGGACCGAAAATAATGTCAAGATTCAATAAAACCTCCTGGTTGTTTTCTGGTTGTGGGTGCAGAAAAAATAATCTCTTCTTTCTATGATAAGCAAAATATCAGCTTTTTGCGCTGGAAACAGAGGAAACGCGCGCGGCCTTAACCTGGTTTCGTCCCCCCTTTTTGGCCTTATAAAGCGCTTTGTCGGCATATTCAATCACTTTCTCGATACTCTGGCCCCGCTCCTCCCGCTGGCTTATGCCGCAGGAGACGGTGACATGAAGGCGCTTTTTACCACAGTGCACGCTCATCTGCTCAACAGCCACTCGTACCTTCTCCATAATTTTCTGTACATCACCCAGCTGCCTGCGGGGGAAAAATACTGCAATTTCCTCACCACCATACCGGCATACGATCCCTTGCGGAACGACTTCCCTGGATATTGTCTGGGCGACATGATACAGCACACTGTCGCCCGCCTGATGGCCATGAGTATCGTTGACCTTCTTGAAATGATCTATATCAACCATCGCGAGGCTTAGCGGAGGGATGGTACTGATATTGGACTGCTCCGCAATGATTTTGCTGCAAAAAGTCCGGTTATAAATGTGAAGGAGAGGATCATAGGAAACCCGGTGCTCCATACGGGAAAACCAGTGAATCATTATGCCTACCAAAAGAAACAGAGTGGCGGAGACAAACATCATGCGCTCGAAAGGATGATAATCGAAGAATATCAGCGGAGAAGCCCATCCGAAGGCGTAAAACAGGGCTGTTCCAGCAATAATGCCACCCAGATAGAATTCATCCTTAAGGTGAATACGGCTGACTCCGGTAACCAGTGCCGCCCATATCAATGAAATCCACGGGATTATAGAGTGTGCCGTATCTCTCTGCAGCCCCAAAAACCACGAGATCGTCTGCGGCTGCCAGGCGATAAAGCCCAGCAAGACTGCCTGTACACCGACGATAGCAAAAGTCAGGTATTTAGTGGTGCGGTATTTTACGTATGAAGGTAAAAACAAGATCAGCAGGTAGTTGAAAAAGATACTCAGGTAAAGAGCGGTCAAGACCGGGGGCTCTTTACCTTCGGCTGCCGTAAAGAAGAAAAGACCAGATAGTCCGGTCAGATATCCGGCAAGATACACTTTTAGATTGTGTACGCGAGGGTAGGAGAAATGACCGCTGAGTGTGGATAGAATCGAGAAGCCGATTCCAAGCCAGGAAGTTAGACGGAGATAGAAGAAGCCGTACCTGCCTAGAGGGTACTTCAACTCCAGAACTGTCAACGCCGAAATCAGCAGGATAGAAAAGACAAATAACCAGATACCCCATCGGGAGCGTTTACATGACATGGTAATAAAATAGATCCGGTAACGGCGGTGATTCGAATCAGAAGCTGATGTTGCGGATAAAGGTGAAAACCTGCTCGAGATCATTATACCGTAATGCGGTGTAATGATCAAGCGGTGTAGGCATGTTGTTTATAATCACCAGTGTACCTCCGGCTCGGCAGGTGTAAAGAGGAATCGATGCTGCCGGGTGAACCACAAGCGATGAGCCGCAGACAAGCATCAAGTCGGCTTTTTCCGCCTCCCGCGTTGCCTGATCGACAGAGGTTGTGTCAAGGAACTCCCCAAAGAATGTTATGGAAGGTTTGAGCACGCCGCCGCAGATGTCGCATGATGGAACAATGCCTGCAAGCACCCGTTTGCTGATCAGGTCAAACGAGTAATGCCTCCCACAGCTCAGGCACACGTGCTGGGAGGGACTTCCGTGCAGCTCGATGACACGCCTTGAGCCGGCTTTCTGGTGAAGCAGGTCGATATTTTGGGTAATGACCGTTTTGATGATGCCGGCGTTTTGCAGACGTGCCAGTTGCCTGTGCACCAGACTGGGCTCCTTCTTGTCTATGGCATAGATAAACTGCGCCGCGTGAGTGTAGAAGTAGCTGGGATCTTTCTTAAAGTATTCTATATCGAACAGTTTATCGCTGTCGAAGCTCTGATAGATTCCCTCCTTGCCGCGAAAATCGGGTATTCCGGACAGGGTGGATATTCCGGCACCGGTGAAAGCGACGCAATAGCGGGAGTTCCTGAGAAATTTGAGTAACTGGTCCATTATATAGCGAAATAGAAATCGGCTGAAAAAAGACAGTTCCCTGGATGAAACGGGTAACTTGTATGAAAGGTTACTATAAAAATTAAACCCTGCCAAGGCCCGAGAAATAGGAAGTAGCATAGATAGCGGGTAAAAAAGTATTCAGCGCGCTACAGCACGAAGGCTTCGGGAGCCGGAGAGGTTTGGCTGGGACCCAGGAAATGGCGAAAAGAGTACCATTTATGGCAATGGGTCTCATTGGGGGCATATGGGCTGATTTTTAGCCCCGGAAAAATGGGCATATAGAATAGCCGAATGGGATTTTTACTCCTTAAAACTGTCTATAAAGCCTTTTTAAAGGATGTTTTTGAGCGTAAGAGATTGATTTATATGAGGGGGGCGACCCAGTCTCTATCCCAACATTCCCGCAACCCCATCCGCCTTCCAAAACCCCTTCTCGGTTAGCCGCCAGAATGTGCCATCGTGTGCGAGCATGCCTTGCTCAACCAATGTATCGATCTTCTCCGTACGCTCGCCATGATAAAACGGCTCCCCCGTGATCGCTTCAAACCGAATTTCATCGATGCCGCGACTTGTCCGAAGGCCCAGAAACAGCAGCTCGTCTCTTTTTTCGCAGGCGGAGAGCTCCTCGGTCAATGAGATCGGCGGTCGTCCCGATTCGATCATCGAGCAATACCGTCGGAGGTCCTCGACATTCGCCCACCGCCTGCCATCGACAAACGAATGCGCTCCCGGTCCCAAACCGAGGTAAGGCTGGTACTCCCAGTAGGTTTTGTTGTGAACGCTTTGGTATCGGGGCCGGGCGTAGTTGGAAATCTCATACTGCTCGTATCCGGCACGATGGAGCTGCTCCCGTATGTAATCTGCCATTTCCCCCACCCGCTCATCGTCGGGAAGCGGTAAAAGGTTGCGGTGACGGCCAAACGCGGTACCCTCGGCGATGGTCAGCTCGTATGCGGAGAGATGCTTGACGTGATCAAAAAGAAGAACTGTCGATAGTGTATGTCCGATTTGGTCGATCGTCTGCCCCGGCAAGCCGTACATTATATCCACACAGCAGGAATCAAACCGCTGTGTCTCGGGAGATCGCAGAACCGCCAGAGCCTGTGCGGGTGTGTGTGGTCGTCCCAAGGCCGAAAGAATGCGCCCGTTCAGCGATTGCACACCAATCGACAGCCGATTGACACCGGACGAAAGCCACGCCTGTGCTTTCTTGCCGGTGAAGGAGTCCGGATTGCATTCAACAGTCCACTCGACATCTTTGTCTATCTGCAGGTGCCGGTGAAGAGCCAAAGAAAGCATGTGCCACTGCCGCGGTAAAAGCAGCGACGGAGTCCCCCCGCCGATAAAGATGCTTGCTATTTTCCTGCCCCGAAAGTGCTTCTCATGCAAAAGCAGCTCACCAATACACGCCTTTATAAATCTGTTTATCCCGGATGTCTGGCTGGTGGTGGAGTAAAAATCACAATACCGACACTTTTGAATGCAAAAGGGGATATGAATGTATAAAGAAATGGCACTCAAATTATACCAGTATCCTTTTCGTTCGTGTAAACCTGCCTCCCTCCCCGGGGGCCGCAGCCAAATGCAATCTGGCATATCCCTGGCCTTGCAGCACAGGGCGAGCCATGGACTCATTATAAAAGAAAGTTCTTGGAGCCTGCGGTGCCTGTGGAATTGGGCCTGTGAGGTTTTTTGTCATACTTGCCATTCTGGCGACGCCCCTTTACAAAAGCAAAAAAACGGAAGGGGCACATGATATTCTTCGTGAATCGATTCAGGCAAACGCTTTTACTTTTTTAATGAAGTCTCTCATCTTATGAGGATTTTTCACTCCCGGCATTATTTCCACCCCACTGCTTACATCCACGCCATAGGGTTCTACGTTTTGCAAAGCTTCTTCAATATTGGTGGGGCCAAGTCCACCCGCAAGAATAATGGGCCGGGTCAGCGATGTGGCTTTGCGGGCGATTGCCCAGTCAAATGTCTTCCCTGTACCGCCCCTTTTGTTTCCGTCCCAGGTGTCGAGAAGAAAGGCGGAAACATTATACGAATGTAAAGTTTGCAGGTCAAAATCAGAGCCGACCGAAAAGGACTTTATCACCGGGGCCTGAATCTGGTCGATCGATGCCGGGTGTTCATCGCCATGAAGCTGTATGGTATCGATTCCGTATCGTGCTATAATGGTGTTTATGTTTTCTACCGCTTCGTTTACAAATACCCCTACTTTGGACACAAACGGAGGAAGCCTGGCAATGATCTCACGTGCGTCGGCAGGTTGTATGAACCGGGGACTTTTCGGATAAAAAATAAACCCCAATGCATCCACCCCGAGATTTGCCGCAATTCGGGCGTCCTCGTACCGGGTTATTCCGCATATCTTTACCTTAACCGCCATGATACCGTCCTGTTGAAGTGCTCTGCATAGATCATTGTAGAAAAAAGGCACCCTTCTCCGTGTTAAGTGTCTAAGTGCCTGTGTGATCGTGTGCTTTTATAAACTCATTCACTGTTATTTGATCCGTGGTTTCAGGCTTGCCTGACCCATTGTTAAATGTTTGCCGATGCTCCTTCATACCGCATGCGGAGAAGGTGACGCGAGTCTCCGGACTGTCCAAAGTTGCCGGGTTCCTGACGACCTTATTCGCAGCGAAGCTCTTTGATCAGACCGGAAACATCATCCGCCCGCATCAACGATTCCCCCACCAGAACGGCCGAAGCACCAGCCTCGATCAGCGGCCCGGTATCGTTCGAGCTGAAAATGCCGCTTTCGGAGACGACCGTAACGCCTGGTGGAATCGCAGGTAGTAGCTCAAGAGTTGTCTCAATATTGGTTTCGAATGTCCGAAGATTACGGTTGTTGATGCCTATAAGTTGCGGTTCAAGACGCATGACACGATCCAGTTCATGACCGCTGTGTATTTCTACCAACGGCATAAGATCCATTTCCAGAGCGGCGGCAAAAAGCTCCTGCATCTGTCCATCTGAAAGCGCTGCTGCAATAAGAAGCATTGCATCGGCATTAAGTGAGGCTGTATGCTCCACCTGCAAAGGATCGATGATAAAATCCTTGCGGAGAACCGGTAGATCGATGCTTTGACGAACTGCCGTAAGATAGTTTTCATGCCCCTGGAAAAAACGCTCATCTGTAAGCACCGAGACTGCCGATGCCTCAGCCTTCTGATACTCCTGAGCTATGGCAACGGGATCAAAATCGGCACGAATCAACCCTTTCGACGGGGAGGCTTTTTTTACCTCGGCGATTACCGCCAGCCTGGGTTTGATATTCAGTTTCTCCAAAAAAGGTCTCTTCTGATCCGTGCGCCCGGTAAATGTAGACCGGTGAGATCGCAGAGCATGGATTTCAGTTTTCTTGTGTTCTATTATCGTGTCAAGAATAGAGCTCATCGGCCGACTCCATATAGAAAGTTTTTGAGCAGCATTTTCCCATTGTCTGTCAGAATCGATTCGGGATGGAATTGAATGCCTTCGATCGGATATTGCCTGTGCCGGACTCCCATGATTATGCCGTCTTCTGTCTGTGCGCTGATCTCAAGCACATCAGGACAGCTTTCACGTTCAATAATCAGACTGTGATATCGAGTGGCGGTAAACGGGGATGGAATACCGGTGAAGACAGTTTTGCCGTCATGTTCTATCTGTGATACTTTTCCATGCATAAGATAGGGCGCACGAACGACGTTACCTCCAAATGCCTGTCCGATCGACTGGTGTCCCAGACAGACACCCAGAATGGGAATTTTCGGACCAAGCTGCCTGATCAGTTCCACCGAAATACCTGCCTCATTGGGAGTACACGGTCCGGGGGAGATAAGGATCGCTTGCGGTGATTGTGCCGCAATCTCATCGACACCGATTTTGTCGTTGCGATAGATCCGCATCTCTGAATTCATTTCGCCTAAATACTGAACCAGGTTATATGTAAAAGAGTCGTAGTTGTCTATTACCACAAGCATTTTAAAATCCTTTAAGCAGGCTGTCAGAAATAGGGTCAAATTTAATCTAAATTGGGCGTGAGCGCAATCTGGTTTCCGGCACCGTCTACTCTCCGAGCATCTCGCGAGCCCGGTTAATTGCCGCAAAGAGCGCTCCGGCTTTGTTTACCGTTTCTTCGTATTCCTTAGCGGGTACGGAGTCGGCTACTATTCCCGCCCCGGCCTGCACTGTTGCTTTTCCATCTTTGTATACGATTGTCCGGATAACGATACAGGAGTCCAGATTGCCGGCGAAATCTATATACCCAAGTGCTCCACCATATACGCTTCTCCGCACCGGCTCGAGCTCGTCAATGATTTCCATCGCTCTGATCTTCGGAGCACCGGAGAGTGTTCCGGCCGGAAAGCAGGAAAACAGCGCATCAAAGGCATCCTTATCCTCATGCAGATACCCGTGAACGTCCGTTACCATATGCATGACGTGAGAATATTTTTCTATATGCATCATATCATCTGCACGTACGGTCCCAAAGGTGCTTACTCTGCCGATATCGTTGC
The DNA here is from genome assembly GCA_964419255.1 of uncultured Fibrobacterota bacterium. Classification (GTDB taxonomy): domain Bacteria; phylum Fibrobacterota; class Chitinivibrionia; order Chitinivibrionales; family CAYFVL01; genus CAZPHU01. Next base: position 20,214 of record CAYQOU010000027.1, read on the forward strand.
GGCCAAGATCCACAAGCATCACATGCTCTGCGATCTCCTTGGGATCGGCTTTAAGTTCAGCTGCAAGGCGCTCATCTTCCGCTTCGTTTTTGCCGCGAGGACGCGTGCCGGCAATGGGTCGCGTTTCAATTTTACCATCCTCCACACGAACCAGCATCTCCGGTGATGCTCCGATGATTGCGGTGGTGTCGCAGTTGAGGAAAAACATGTAGGGCGATGGATTCACCGTACGCAGGATACGATAGAGGTCGAATGGCGAGGCATCCACATCGACGGAAAACCGCTGCGAAAGCACGACCTGAAAGATATCACCCGCTTTGATATACTCCTTGCATTTCTCAACGGCAGATTCGTATGCACCGCGCTCGAAGTTTGAACCGATGGGGCCCGGCGGGCCTATCGAAACTTTCGTTGATTGCAAACCCACCGCCATTCGATCTTCGAGAGTCCTTAAATAATCAACGGTGCTCTTATATGCTTCTTGAAGATCGTCTGTCTCATCGGTAAATATATTCTGAATGAGCAGCAGGTGGTGTTCCCGGTTATCAAATGCAATGATTGTCCGGTAAAATCCATAAAAAATCTCATCCAGATCATCTTCACGAGGATTTGAGTCGGGGATGTTTTCCCAGTACCGAATGGAATCATAGGAGCAATACCCAACGGCGCCACCGCAGAAACGGGGAAGTCCTGCTACATGTACCGATTTGTATGAGTGCATAAGTCCGCGCAGGCGCTCCAGCGGGTTTCCGGTACCCCTCTCGCTCATTTCTCCCGAGATCTGATAGCTGTTTTCTCGCGCTCGAAAAATCAGAAACGGATCTGCCCCGATAAATGAGTATCGCGCAACGGTATCTCCCCCGGTGACGCTTTCAAGCAAAAAACTGTATTGCTTTCCGGGAAAAAGCTTCAGCCAGACGGAAACCGGTGTCTCCGTATCTGCAAGAATCGTGTTGCAGACGGGCACGACAGTTCCCTTTTTAGCAAGCTCTCTGACCTCTTCAAAACTCGGCGTAATCACAGGCTATCCTTTGAGTGTCGACAGACTTTTGTGTAACTTTTCCAAATTCAACAGGAGTCCATCGTACTTTTCACGTTCTTTCTCAACCACTTCGGCCGGTGCCCGTTTGACAAAATTTTCGTTTTCCAACCTTTGTTTTGTGCTCCGGGCCATCTTTTCCGTATGGTCAATCTCTTTGGTCAGACGTTCGATTTCAACGTTCTTGTCAATAAGGCCTTCCAGCTCGATAACAACCTGGTGTCCCCGAACCACAGCCTGTCCGGCAAATCCCGGTTTCTCTGCTTTTGTATCCACCGTCGTTTTTGTCAGTCGGGCAAAGAGATTGATCAGACCAACCTGGCTGCTCAGCCACAGCGCGGTGCTTTCATCCGCAGGAATGATGACTGCCGTACCCTTTTTGTCGGGCGGGACGTTGTTTTCGGAACGGATGGTTCGCAGCGAAGTTATCACCTCCTGAAGGAGGCCAAACTGCTTTTCGAATTCGCTGTCGATGTATATGGGCTGAGTCTGCGGGTATTGAGAAAGCATGATAAACTCATTGTCGATAATCTCCGGACAGGTAACTTTCTCCTGCAAGTGAGTCCATATCTGATCTGTAATGTACGGCATGATCGGGTGAAGCAGTTTGAGAATCGATGCCAACACATAGGCACACAGGTTCAAGGCGTTTTCCCTGCGTGTTAAGTCTTCATCCTGATAAAAATCGGGCTTTTTGGCCTCGACATACCAGTCACAGAAATCACCCCAGGTGAAATCATACAGAATATGACATGCTTCATTGAGACGATAGCTGTCTATCGCTTCGCCGACCGCGGTTGACGTATGCATGAGACGGCTAAGAATCCATCGATCCTCCGCCTTAAGCTTGCCGCTTTCGGGCAGAGAGGTGAAAGTCATGTGTTCTGTAATGTTGCTGAGCAGAAAACGACTCGCATTCCAGAGCTTATTGGCAAAGTTCCGGCCGATATCGAAGGTGTCTTTACTCAGGTAGACATCCGCCCCCTGCGCGGTAATCATTATCAGTGAGAATCGTAATGCATCCGCACCATAGACCGAGATGATCTCCAGTGGATCGAGTGCGTTTCCGAGAGACTTACTCATTTTACGTCCGGTTTTATCCCGCACTGTTCCATGGAGAACAATGTCGGTGAAAGGAAGACTGTCGGTGAAGTACAAACCCGCCATGAGCATGCGGGCAACCCAGAAAAACAGTATTTCTGGTGCGGTCACCAGTGCATCGGTCGGGTAAAACGTCTTGAGCTCGGGTGTCTGCTCCGGCCAGCCCATGGTCGAAAACGGCCACAGCCATGAGGAAAACCAGGTGTCCAGCACGTCCTCATCCTGATGAAGATTGGAGGACTTACATTTAGAGCAGCTGATCGGTGTCTGTTCCGCGACAATCATCTCGTTGCAGTCGCGGCAATACCATACCGGTATGCGATGCCCCCACCAGATCTGCCGGGAAATACACCAGTCACGGATGTTTTCCATCCATTCGATATATGTTTTTCGCCACCGATGCGGATAGAAGGTTATCTCTTTTTTGTAAGCCGCCTCCAATGCTCGCTTGGCAAGCGGTTTCATACGCACAAACCACTGATCGGAGTAAAAAGGCTCCACAACCGTGTGACACCGATAGCAATGGCCCACCGCATGTTCGTGTTCTTCAACTTTTTCAAGAAGCCCCGCTGCATCCATATCGGCAACGACTGCTTTACGGGCGGCAAAGCGATCCATGCCCCGATATTTTTGGGGTATGGGGCCACACATATGGCCGGTTTCATCCATCACCACGACCGGATCCATCTCGTGACGCTGTCCCATTTGAAAATCGTTGGGGTCATGGGCGGGAGTGACCTTTACCGCACCAGTACCAAACTCTCTGCTCACAAAATCATCGGTAATGAGCGGTATGTCACGTTCGACAAGGGGAAGGCGAATGCTCTTTCCGACAACTCCAGTATATCTTTCATCTTTCGGATTTACCGCAACCGCGGTGTCACCCAGCATTGTTTCAGGACGAGTGGTCGCAACGGTCAAATAGCCGGAGCCATCGGAATAAGGATAGCGGAAATGGTACAATTTACCATGAACATCCTGGTGCTCGGCTTCTTCATCCGAAAGAGCTGTCTGGCAGCGAGGGCACCAGTTGATGATGTATTTTCCCCGATAGATCAGATTGTCATTGTACAGCTCAACAAACACCTTGCGAACAGCTTTGGAAAGCCCCTCATCCATGGTAAAACGTTCGCGATCCCAGTCGCAGGCGGTGCCAAGCTTCTTGAGCTGGCCGCTGATGGTGGCGTGATACTCATCTTTCCATTCCCATACTTTTTCCAGAAACTTCTCCCGCCCCAGGTCGTGACGGCTGACTCCCTCTCCGGCCAGTTTGCGCTCCACCACATTCTGTGTGGCGATTCCGGCATGATCTGTTCCGGGCATCCACAACGTTTCAAACCCTCTCATTCGTTTATACCGGATGAGAATATCCTGCACGGTATTATTCAGGGCGTGGCCCATATGGAGAATGCCGGTGACATTAGGCGGCGGAATAACAATCGAATACGTTGGCTTTTTTGTATTCGTATCGGCATGAAACAGTTTATGAGACAGCCATTTCTGATATGTTTTCTCTTCTACCCGTGAGGGATTATATTGTTTTTCCATTCATACTCCTGCACGATTATCAATCGGCTCCACTCTTCACAATTTTCAAAATATCATGAATATACAACAAAGACGTCCATGTTTTCGAGAACATTACTCAAGTTGCCCGGCTTTGGATTTTGAACGATATCTCTCCATGCCATAGCATGCTGTTTATAATTGAGCCGTTCTGGCGGGTGAATCGCTCGATTCTTTAAGATCAGAAGGGGTAAAGAAATCGCGTATAATATCCTCTGAGATATTTTTGACTATTGCTGAAGCCCTTATGGCACCCAAGGGATTGTGCGAATGCCACGAGAATCTCTCAATCAGCTCATACCCATATTACGACTATCAACGTCTGGTTTGGGCTATGAAAAAAACGGATGAATACACAATAGGTTTAGTCCGATACTTGATTAGTGTCTTGCGCGCGTAATATATTAAGAGTCGGTTTGCTGTTGGAGTATGCATTCAGGGCCGCGAGGCCGGGGGTACATAAACTATGGTCGGTATTGCCAGTATATGGGGCGTATCGACCTTTTTTGTGGTCAGCAATTTTCAGGCAAAGTACGCATATCACATTTCAACAGCAGTGGTGCACGGTTTGCGTGATTCTGAGCCGTAATAGGTTATAAACGTTCGAAAATTATCGATTTGCCCCTGAAGAAGATAGACCACGCATTCCCAGTTACATATCCCATGGTTCGAATCGTATTGTGCTTTTTCTGAATTCGAATCATTCTAATTCGATAATGCGTGGGAATATATTTGCGAACTTTCACGCATCATTTCTACTATTTCGAACATCTGGCGCACCGCCTACCGATGGTCGGAAATCCAATTCGTTCAGAGGCACGGTCGATGAGGGCTGATTCAACGCGAAAACGGGAGAGTATATGAGTAATAACGACGAAAAGAAAAAACTGAAATTACCTGATTTTATCAACAATCTTCTCGAGAAGGCTCCCAGCTCAACTTGGGCACATAGTGTCAATGATCTGTGTGAGCTTTCGATGGGTGATAATAAACACACGGTTTGGAATGTAAACTACACCCTGCCCGACAACAAGGTAGTCACGGAAGCGCAGGTCGTGAGGATAAAAAACGGTATAAGTGCCAATTATTTGGAACCTTATATGCGCCGACGCGATCCGGAGTGTATGGTGGTTGCTGATGAGAAACCATCCGACAAAGATCGGTTTGATGACCGATTCGGCTACTCATTTAACAGTTTGCGTCAGGAGACTCTTGATTGGCTTGGGACTCAGGAGCTGGCGCTGTTTGCCTTTGAAGCCGGTCAGACAGGAATGGGTGGTGATGCATTGGCGATCTGTCCTGCAAATGCCGGCTTTTTCGCATTTGGCCTCGGATTGCTACAGGGGGTAGTGGATACCCGGAAGCTGGACAGAGAATTTGCTCCCGAAGTCATTATCTATGTGGCTCCACCATTTCGACATACCCACTTCGACGGCAAACAGGTGGTCGTTCACAATCGTGTCGATGTGCATGAGATTTTTGCCTACAACCTTTACCCGGGACCGAGTGCAAAAAAAGGTGTGTATGGCGCGCTGATAAACAAGGGGGCCAAGGAAGGATGGGTAACTGCTCACTGCTCTGGGGTACAGGTCGTGACTCCTTATGATAATATCGTTACATTCATGCATGAAGGAGCCAGCGGCGGGGGAAAAAGCGAAATGCTTCAACAGCCGCATCGTATGCCCGATGGTCGGCTGCTTCTGGGAAGAAACATAATTACCAATGAGGAGCGATTTGTCGAGATACCGCGAACCTGTGATCTTCATCCGGTGTGTGATGATATGGGGCTTTGCCATCCGGATCTGCAGGAAAAAAACGGAAAATTGTGGATTATGGATGCAGAGGAGGCCTGGTTTGTACGTGTAGATCACATTACCGCCTATGGTACCGACCACGACCTCGAATCGCTTACCGTGGCACCCTCAGAGCCTCTGCTGTTTCTCAATATCGATGCCGTAAGTGGATCTACGGCACTCATTTGGGAACATATCGAAGATGAACCCGGTAAACGGTGTCCCAATCCTCGTGTCATTCTTCCGCGACAAATTGTGCCTGGTGTCATAAGCGAAAAAACGCATATAGATATTCGTAGTTTCGGTGTGCGTACACCTCCCTGTACAAAAGAAAAACCAACATATGGGATCATTGGCCTTATGCATGTGCTTCCTCCGGCTCTTGCATGGTTGTGGCGTTTGGTTGCACCCAGAGGCTATTCAAACCCCAGCATCGTGGATACCGGTGCGATGAGCAGCGAAGGGGTTGGAAGCTATTGGCCGTTTGCAACAGGCAGAAAAGTAAGTCAGGCAAATCTGCTTCTCGATCAATTTAAAGAAACCTGGAGAACACGTTACATACTTACCCCTAACCAGTATATTGGTTCGTGGAAGACCGGTTTTATGTCCGAGTGGCTGGCACGTGACTATCTTGCCAGACGTGGGCATGCGCGGTTCCAAAACGATCAGCTCGAACCCGCACGCTGTTCGCTGCTGGGATATGCGCTGCACAGTATGCGAATCGAAGGCACAATCATTCCACCTTGTTTCCTGCAGGTTGATACACAGGCAGAGGTGGGACAGGAAGCCTACGATAAGGGAGCTGCGAGGCTTGTGGATTTTTTCCACGAGCAGGTAAAGCAATTCCTGGAACCCGATCTGGATCCGGTCGGAAAAGATATTATCACCTGCTGCCTTGATAACGGCTCCATTTACGACTATGAGGAGCTGATCAAGATAAACGACCATTTCGTGTAAAAACACTCTTTACTAAGAGAAGTGAGATTAGCCGCATGAGATCAAATGTCTTGTGCGGCTTTTTTTTCTGGCGAAGGAGATGAATCTCACTGGCCTATGCTTTGCTACGTATTCGAGCCAGCTAATAAGCGTATTTCTTTACGATGCAGGGAGACATCATTCATGCACATCAATCGTGACTGCCTTCGCATCGGCATTTACGGATCTTACGGCGGATATAATCTGGGTGATGAAGCCATATTGCAGAGTATCATTGCCGATGTTCGTGCCAATGTCCGTGCCGAGTTGACGGTCTTTACCCGTGATCCGGAGGATACTCTCCGCCGGCATAGGGTCGAGCATGCAATTCCCAGTTGGCAGATGTCTCGTGAAGAGGTGCGCCATGAGGTCGAGAGGCTCGATTTTCTGATCCTGGGTGGGGGAGGCATTCTCTATGATGCTGACGCTCGCAACTATCTTCGTGAGCCGACGATCGCATTGGAAAAGAATATTCCGGTTATGGTGTATGCTATTAGTGCCGGCCCCCTCAACAATCATGCTGTCAGGCGGGAGGTTCTTCATTTCCTGGAGCGGGTAACGGCGGTGACAGTCCGCGATCGAACCGCCCTGCGACTCCTGGAAGAGCTTGGGCTGCAACGTGAAGTGGTGTTGACCGCAGACCCGGCATTCAGAAATCATTATCCAATTACACAGATTGAAAACCAAGATTCAGGGCAAAGACAGCCGAGTCGAAGACGTATCGGGATGTCTGTACGGGAGCCTGGGCCGGCTGCACCCGATATAAACGAACACAGCTACCAGCAGATGCTTGCCGACAGCGCCGATTTTATCGTCGAACGCTTCGGAGCCGAGGTAGTATTCGTGCCTATGGAACGAAAAATGAAAGATCTTCAGCAATCACATGCCGTTATCTCACGCATGTTAAGGGCGGAGTACGCCACGGTTCTTCAGGATGAGGTGACCCCGGATCAGCTGATCCGGATCATCTGTCAGCTGGATTTCTGCATCGGAATGCGTCTCCATTTCCTTCTCTTCTCCGCGCTTTGTGGAGTACCCTTTGTCGGTCTTCCCTACTCTCCGAAAGTATTGGCGTTTTTAGAAGATATCGGCATGACGGAGCCGCCGATAAATATGGTGAATGCAGGGCGGCTTATAGCTCATATCGATTATGCCTGGGATAACCGCGGGCAGGTAGTCAGATATATCCAGCAGCATATTCCTGCTTTGCGGGAACGTGCATCTAAAAACATACAGATCGCATTATCAGTATTACATGATCGCTACGGAACAATTCCAAAGCCACAGTAAGGATATTTTCTATGCCTCCGCTTCACAAACCACACGTAGCCCATTTTGTAACTCTTCCTTCCCGGCGTGCGCAGGTAGCCGGGACAGCCGACGTTTTGGTTGTCGGGGGTGGGCCTGCGGGGCTGGGGGCGGCAATAGGTGCTGCCGAGGCTGGGGCACGAGTGATAGTGGCGGAGCGGTACGGGTTTTTCGGCGGGAATTCAACTATTGCCATGGTTGCACCCTTGATGTCCTCACATACGCGGTACCATAAAGTTAAGGGGAAAACCGATCCGGTTCTTTTTCCGGCCGATCATGGCGGAGGTAGTCTGGTTATCGAAGGGGTACTGGCCAGGTTACTGCACCGTCTGATCGAAAAGGGCGGTGCGTTGGCTCCCACAGAACAAACGGGATTTGTCGTACCGTTTGATCACGAGATCATGAAGATCGTCTCACAGCAGATGCTGGATGAGGCTGGCGTAAAATATCTCCTGCATTCCTTTGCCAGCGATATCCGGTTTTCTCCGGAACCATCGGTGACTTTCGAAACCAAATCCGGTCCGATCGTGGTTACCGCCAGGATTGTGGTGGATGCAACCGGGGATGGTGATATTGCGGCATGGGCAGGCGCCCCCTATGAATGTGGGAGCAGCCCTACACACCCGGGGCAACCGATGACGCTCTACTTCAGAATGGGTGACTGTGACCTGAGGCGATTCAGGCAGTTTGTTCACCAGAACCCGGATCAGTGGAGTGGTGTGGTGGGATTGTCAAAGAAAGTAAAACAGGCGCACCTGAATGGGGAGTGGAATATCCCCCGCGATAACGTACTGTTGTTTGGTACTCCACACGAAAATGAAGTATCTGTCAATTCGACCAGGGTTTTGCGGGTGCTGGGAACCGATGTGTGGGATCTTACCCGAGCCGAATGGCATGGGCGTCAGCAGATGGTCGAGGTCGCATCATTTTTGAGTAAGTATGTACCCGGATTTCAGGGGGCATATGTTATACAGAGTGGCTCACAGATAGGCGTACGCGAGACGCGTCGAATCATGGGCGATTATCAATTGACAGCCGAGGATCTATTCGATACGAGACATTTCGACGATGTCATTGCTCGAAGCACCTATCCGATAGATATTCATAATCCCCATGGTGAGGGGACAAAGCTCATTCATTTGCCGCCCGGAAGTGCTTACGATATTCCGCTCCGCTGTCTGCTTCCACAAAAACTTGACAGCGTACTGGTTGCGGGCAGGTGCATTTCCGGAACACATGAGGCGCATTCGTCCTATCGTGTGATGCCGGTTTGTATGGCTACGGGGCAGGCTGCGGGGGTGTGTGCCGCCTTGGCGGCTCTGGGAAGGTGCAAAACCCGCGATATCTCCGCCACGCAGGTTCAGGAGGTTTTACACCGGCAGGGAGCACATCTGGGTGACACCTAATGAAGACCATGGATAAAAAAAGAGAGCAAGGAAGGGCTTCCTGCTCTCTTAAAAATTACTTTCGTTTGGTGTGCTAGAAGAGTACACCGACGCGAGAGGTGTATACGAATGCATCGTTTTCGTCGAAGTCGTTGAGGTTAAACTTCGTACTCAGTTCCAGATTGATCTGGGTCGTACCGAAACGAAATATCTGCGCACCAAGCGAAAGCCCCGCACCTAAACCCCATTCGTCATTATCCTGTTCGTTTTCGTACAGGACTGAAAGACCTACTTCACCACCAACATAGGGTGAAACATCTCTGTTGAGCAGGTAGAGATTACCACCGAGATTGGCGGAGGCCAGGACCGCATTATCGAAATCGGAAGTCGCATCGATAAGGCCTTTCAGAGCCGCATAAGGAGTCAGCTCATAGACATAACCGCCATAGATATTATAGGCCTGACGGTCGGACTCCACATTATTAAAGGTGGCCGGACCGGCTCCCGCTGCTCCTAATCTCAGACTGCCTGGGCTTTCCGTCTCAACAACCGCCTGAGCAAAACCCGTAGAGACCACCAGTAGAGAAACGATCATAGCCGAAAAAATTTTTTTACCGAACATACATTGACCCCTTTCGATAAGTTACCCTCTCTATTAATTTTTTATGCCACAGAGCATATAAATGTAGGAGGCTTTTCTCACTATCTATATCAATGCAAGCAAGGGGCCAATCGTGAATGGAGGAGATGGCCTGCTTAGCCCCAAAAAAAGGGCACGAGACCGTTTTCCGATCGATCAGATGAAAACGCTTGTTTGCAGATTGTCAAAATGCAAATCAGTATGTAAATGAAGCGTCTTAAAGCAAAGGCAGACCTCTGTCTGCAAGGACTGCCATGATTCTGCCTCAACGCGGCGGAGCGGGAGAATTAAGGATCAAAGCGAAAAATCAGGAAAAAAGAGCCCGGACAGATAATACGGATAAATCGGCTCTTTTGCTCTTCCTCTCGTCCCGCTTCATGCAAAAGAGGGGAAGACTGAAGCCAGGCATAGAATCTAATTCAAAAAGGGTTGCAATCCCTTGAGAAAATCCACTGCCTTCCGGCGATTCTCTCTGGCCTGATTTGCATAAGTCCAGCACAAAACCTGCACCCCGCCGTTTGCCCCTCCGACTACATACCCGTAATATCTCAGCTCCTGCGAACGCATCCGCGCATTCATCTCAAGAAAATACCCCTTGCTCGAATCTATGGTCATATCCTCTTCTTTTATGACTTTCATGCGATCACTTCCCATGCGAAGGTTTCGTTTCGCCGCCTCCTTTAACGCGTCGGAATCAATTGCGCGGCTCTCTGAGATGATGACTCCCATTATGGAACCGTCACTGTGTTCGAAGCTGAAATCTGCGCTCTGAGTAAGGTTCTGCTCCAGAAGACGCCACTTGTTTTTCTCGAATTTAAAATGATATTTGCCCGCCGGGTCCTCCACTTTCGCTCCGCTAAACGAAAGTGTATTTATGTCTTCCAGAGTACTCTGCTTTTTTTGGGAAATAATCTCGTGAAGCCCGGCGATATTGGTGCTGAAACGTTGATGCATCAGTTTCTGTATGTGTTTGGACAGAGCATTGTTTGAGGCCAGAAACCGTTTCCCCGCCTCGGATTCGTAGAAAGAGACAACCGCCTGCATGTCCTGGGAAGAAAGTGTCGTGTCGAAAAACGAAAAAACCTGCTCCTTTATCGTATCCACTGCAAAGACATTATCGGCCCACTCTTTAAGCTCATCGGTATATTGCGCGAATTCGGGATTACTAACCACCGCATTTTTAATCATCTGATCCTTTAACGTGACAATGAGGTCATCCTTAAACACCAGTGACATGAAACGATCGGTTGCCGACGAATCATCAGCCCCCGTATGGATGGAAAACATGAAAATGCTCAGACATGCTACAAAAATCCTGAAGAACACTAAGATCACTCCTTTGAAAATGGTGGTGCCGGTTACAGAAAAAAAAGAAGCGTTTAAGCTTTCTGTCAAACTGCTTTTAGCTTTTACTTGTTGGTATTCGGAAAAAAGAAGTGATATATTTGTCGTGTTTTTTAGGTGAGGTAAAAGCTCTACAAGCCTGCAGCTTGACGCATGGTTTTGATGGTAGCGGTGTCGATGGTGTTTTTTGACGTAACGATGCCGAAGTTATCGCTTCGGTAGTTCCAGTTGGAAAAACCGATGCCGTGGTTGGAAAACAGGCGACATATGTCCTTATACCAGCGGAGCTTATCGGCGGCCGGGGCGTATGAGATGCAACCGAATTCGCCACAGTAGCATCTGACGTTGTTCAGCTTCTGGAAATCGATGACCGGCTCGATTATCCTCTCCAGAAAGGAGTATCCATAGGGCTGAGCTGACATAAAATCGTAGCGTATAGGATTGCTCGAATCGTTTTGTAGAATCGGATGATCGAAAGGTCCGGGATAGGGGACCGTATCACCATGTAACAGACGCATTTCAGGAACCCATTCTGCATTCTGGTGAGTGAACAGAAATGGCTCATAGAGATGAAACGTGTACATGATAGCAGGATCATCCACCGGATGGAGAGTTCGAAAAGTGTGGGCATGATTCCACCGGTTTGATCCAATCATGATCCACTGTGTCTTGTTCTGCTCACGTATCGCACGATGCAGCTGATCAGCAAGACTGTTCCATTGCTCATCTACGGGTGCAACAGGTTCATTCAGCAGTTCGAAGACAACATGGGGAGCCTGCACGCTATGGGCAAGGAATTTCCAGATATTTACCGATCTGCGCCGATGCGGTGAGTCGGAGTCCCAGATAGTATTATATTCCAGATACTCATGCTGGAAGTGATGTCCGGGGAGACAGTGCATGTCCAGGATCATATTGAGCCCATGACGATCGCACCAGTCAATGGCCTTTTCAATCCACCCAAAGCCTTCCATATTAAAATGTCCGGTGAATCCGTCATTTTCCAGCAGGGGGTAATCGACAGGGAGCCGGATATGATCCATACCCCAGTCGGCAATCCGCCGAATATCATCCTCTTTGAACCAACTGCGCAGGACTTCTCTACTCAAACTCGACTGCGAAAGCCAGTGCGATATATTTGTGCCAAATCTAAGTGATGGTGGTGTGGTCGAGGGTTGCTTCATCGGTTTTACCCCTGGGCAGCCATCTGGTGAGTACGGTGTTGTTCGGATTGCCAGTTGATGATATACTCCACCTCGCGCGGGTCGATTCCTTCAAGAGGAATCTTGGCTAATAGTACCGCCTGAACCGCAGCCAGTGCGAGTTGTTCACCTAAATCCAGCTCATGAGCAGTATAGCCTACGATACATACACCCTTACCCTCGAGAATAATTACCCGAGGAAACATTCCATACTGCTGATGAAAATTGATCAACTCGCCGGTAATCTTCTCTTCCCCGTCATCGCGCCCGATGAAAACGGCACCCGGTCCGTTATGGATGATATGCGCAGGGCTCAGAGCGCTGGCAAAAACCTGCTGGCTCTTATTCCTCGGAGCATATAAGAGTTCGGGCTCTTCAGAGAAACGAACCAGAAATGGTCCGGTATGTGTCCGATAACTGGCTTTGCGGATAGCCGATGATACGATCCTGCGACTCTCTTCATCCACCGGTGGCTGGCGGTCAACCGGATGAACCGGTCCGAAATACTCGGAGAGAGATTCTACAAACCTGTTCAACACGCCAAGACACTCATCAACATCGCTTCCCGTACAGAAAAGACCGTGGTGCTGAACGATAATCACTGAGGGGGCGAAGCCATGATTTTGCAGGTAGTCATGTATGTGCTCTTCGAATAGATAGATCAGTGGCGTACCGGGTGCAGCATAGGGTACCCACAAAACAGGCTTTTGGTTTTCCCGATGGTTCAATTCATCAATGATCTTCTTTCCATCAGGATGACAAGATGCAGTAATCACTGGAATCGGATTGGTATAGACAGCTATTCGATCTAAGAGCAGATGCATCGGAAGCTCCATTGCCGGATGTCCTCTGGACAGCTCGAGCACACTGTTATCCAGAAGATCCATGACCGCTTTTTCTCGACGGGATCGGGGAAGAGCACGAATGTCATTGCGATTATAGACATCCATGGCCTGATCGATAGACAAAGCTACCCATCCGTTGTGTTTGTCCATCTGTTTTAGTGCATACTCTCGCGCTTTTGTAATTAGAACTTTTCTTCCGGTGCATTTAACGGATGCGTTACCGTAGCCGGCCTGAACCAGCTGAGCATTCTGGCCAATAGCATCGGCCAGCCGCAGAAGTTCGTTCAGTTCCTCTTTCATGTAATGTCCTCACTGGTCGATTGACCACCGTTTTTATCGCTTGAAATCCACCGGCACAGATTGTATTCCCCAGATCTGCTCGGCATATTGACGGATCGTTCTATCCGAGGTGAATTTGCCAATATAGGCAGTATTGTAGATAGACATACGTGTCCAGGCATCGATATCTTTATATGCCTGTTCTACACTCTGCTGGCAAGCGACATACGAATCGAAATCGGCCATAATCATGTATGGATCGTGATACAGCAGGCCATCATAGATGGGACGGAAAAGATCCGGATCTTCAGGACTGAAAAATCCTTTACCGATCAGATCGAGAATCTCCTTCAAATCTCTATTCTTTTCATAATGAATACGAGGGTCGTAACCCTGAGCGCGCAGCTGTTCGACCTGCTCTGCATCCATTCCGAAAATAAACATGTTGTGTTCGCCAATTTCCTTTGCGATTTCGATATTTGCACCATCCATGGTGCCGATGATAAGACCGCCGTTTAAGGAAAACTTCATGTTACTTGTCCCCGAAGCTTCCGTACCGGCAGTGGAAATATGCTGCGACAAATCGGTTGCCGGAATGATTTGTTCGGCAAGGGTCACTCTGTAATTGGGTGTGAAAAACAGCTGCAGCAGACCTTTTGTTTGAGGATCAGAATTTATGACATCCGCGATGTTGTTAATGAACTTGATCAGCAGTTTGGCCATGTAATACCCCGGAGCGGCTTTTCCGCCAATCATCACCGTTCTCGGAAGGAAATCTTTGGTCTGCCCATTCTTTATTTTTCTATATAGATGAATGCAGTGCAGCGCGTTTAGCAACTGACGTTTATACTCATGAATTCTTTTTACCTGCACGTCAAAGATGGCATCCACATTCAAATGAAAACCCTCATGTTTACGCAGCTGATCGGCAAGTCTTTCCTTGTTTGACTTTTTAACCAGACGCCATTTCCTGCAAAACTCGGAATCTTCGGCAAACGGCACAAGCCTCTTAAGTTCGTCCAGGTTCTTTACCCATTTCTCACCGATGGTCTCCGTTATCAGGGTGGCCAGATTTTCATTGGCTTTATAAAGCCATCTGCGCTGAGTGATACCGTTTGTCTTGTTGTTGAAACGTTCGGGGAACATGTGATAGAAATCGCGCACCAGGCCATCGGTGAGCAGCTTCGTATGCAGTTCGGCAACTCCGTTGATCGAGTGGCTGCCAACGATTGCCAGAAAAGCCATACGTACCTGTTTTTCACCTTCTTCTTCGATGAGGGACATGCGTCTGAGCTTTTCCGTGTCACCGGGATATTTTAGTGAGACTTTTCTCAGGAAACGACTGTTGATTTCATAAATGATCTCCATGTGTCGCGGCAGCATTTGCTCAAGTAATGATACCGCCCATTTCTCCAGAGCTTCCGGCATCAATGTATGATTGGTATAAGCGAAGGTGTCGACACAGATGTCCCAGGCCTGATCCCAGTCAAGGAAATGCTCATCCAGCAGAAGCCGCATAAGTTCTGCAATAGCTATTGCCGGATGTGTATCGTTGAGCTGAATGGCATTGTACTTAGGAAAATCGGCAAAATCGTGCCCGTGGTGCAGAAAACGTCTGATTATATCCTGCAGGGATGCGGATGTGAAGAAATGCTGCTGCTTGAGGCGCAGCTGCTTCCCACTATGGTTAGAATCGTTGGGATACAGAACCTTAGATATGTTTTCACTAACCAGCTTATCCTGACAGGCCCCGATGTAGTCTCCCGTGTGAAAATGCTGTAAATCGATCTCATTGGGGGAGCGGGATGACCAGAGGCGCAACGTGTTTACAGTGCCGTTTTGAAAGCCCGGAATAGGAGTGTCGTAAGGAATCGCAATAACATCCTCCGTATCCACCCAACTGACCACCAGACGGCCGCTTTTGTCCCTGTAGTACATGGTTTTACCGTTGAATTTGACCTTGAATTGATATTCAGGCCGTTCAATTTCCCAGGGGTTTCCCAGCTGAAGCCACTGTTCGGGAAGTTCGTGCTGACAGCCGTCGATTATTTTCTGGTTGAAAATGCCAAATTCGTATCGGATGCCGTATCCTATAGCGGGAAGTTCCAGGGTGGCCATCGAGTCCAGAAAACATGCGGCAAGCCGACCAAGACCGCCATTACCCAGTCCGGCGTCAAACTCCTGCTCTTCGATTTCCTCTACGCTAAAGCCTAACTCCTGCATAGTTTCGCGACAGTTTTTCTGCAGACCAAGATTGAAGATGTTATTTCCCAGAAGTCGTCCCATGAGAAATTCTAGTGAAAGATAATAAACCCGTTTTACATCTCTTGTGTGGTAAAGCTGCTGTGTGGCGATCCAGCGCTCAATAAGCCGCTCCCGCACTGTATATGATAAGCCGAGAAATTTATCGTATGCAGTTAGAGTATACTTATCTTTAGCAATATTGTATATAAGGTTGTTGATGAAATCTTTGCGAATATCTTCTGCTTTCATGCCCTTGTGATGTGTAGGCCAGTCGGGAATACTTTTCTTACTTTTGCCAGAAGTCTTACTCTCTTTTTTAGAAGACATAGATGGCCCTTCTTTTTCTTGGTTGTTTATCTTCGTGTGGCTCAAAATACATTATTTGTGCGGGGCAGCCGCAAATCGCCGGAAAGAAATTATCAGAAACAGGTGTTCCGGGTAGTCCAGATCAATTGAGAAACATGTATCTATTACGTACGAAGAGGTATGATATGCTGGGATGGGGTGAGAGTTTTACTGCCTCTGACGCGCCATTTGGGCACCCATGAGAAGGTGAGTGCTGCTGTCGGAGGTGTTAAACCAGAAAAGAACCATGTTATCGTGCAAGGTAAAACACTCTTTCAGGGACTGTTTGGTTCCGCAGGGATAGATTTTTTCGTAAATCGCTTCCGCTTCCGCAAGTAATGCCTGTTCCGCCTTGGTCATCTGGTTACCTCCGTCTGGGGTGGAAGCACAGAGTAAAGCAAAATCCGGACCATAAATTAAAGTCTATAGAGGTGCTATTCTCCACTGAACCGACAATGTATTATGAATAAGTGAGTTACATGGCGTCGACCGGACATGTTTTTTTTCCCATGCTTCGAAAGTCAGCTAAGCTGGTGGAAAGAACTTCCCGAGGAAAGGCAATTTTTTCATTCGAGTTCTTTCAATCGCTTCCTCATCTCACTAAAAAAAACAGACTCCTTGATTGTGTAACTATCCAGGTTGGCGATCTGTTGAAGTCCTTCTTCCGTTTTTGCTCCGGTTAACTGCACACCCCAATCGCCCGCCTCTTTAGCTTTCTTTAAAAACGCCAGTGCCTCATCAAGGTGTTGTTGAGCACTCCAGGGCGCGTAAGCAGCTTCATTTATCAGCTTCTCGACATCTTCTCTGATTGTTTCTCGCACATGTTCATTAGTATTCAGAACATCGAAAAGATGCTGACTTTTTGCCGCATAGTGTGGAAGGCGTAGAATTTCGCTCTCAGATAGAATGCCATCTGCCTTGGCGATTGCCACAAAAAGGTGTGCCTCGCCCAAACTTCGATATCGAATAACTTTTTGTTTATCCATGTGTCCTCTTTCTTCAAAATTGTGGCGGTGTATTCAATAAAATAAATCTGAATTACGATTCGTGTTAAAACACGCTGGTAAAACTAATTGACGCAACCTATTTTAAACCTGAACCCATTTGTGTGAACGGATGCCCCCCTCCCTAAACATACAACCAGTACGCGTTATGGCGGGCAGAAATCTGTATTAGAGGAAGGAACGCATTAATGGCTCTTAGTTACGAGGAAATTGTCGAATATGCAAAAAGGTATGTCGATGAGCAACAACTGAAAGAGTTTCCCATTGACGGGGATTTGTTCTGTTTGTTTTCTCGGCAAATACCCTCCGATAAGATGCTTGAGGAGGAGGAAGGGTGGAGCTTTGGCGGCTACGGCATAGCGCTAAAATACGAGCTTGATCTGTCAGCAAAACCCGCGGGCAAATGGATCTGGTTTCATTTTATCAGTCTCGCTTCTTTTCCCCCCGTTCAGCAGGTGATAAAACTCCAGCCGCCGCATATAGTAAAAGGTCGCTTTTTCAGTCCGGACCGCACACTGGAAACTCGTATAATGCGCATACCATGGCAGGATGCTCTGAAAAATGAAACAAGCAAAGAAGTTGCTGCCATACAACCGGATGAAGAAAACAAAACTCAGCCGCAAAACACACCCGAAAACAAAGTATTGAAATTTACCCGAAAGAAGGTCTAAATACTGCCTTAATTCGAGCGCTCATGTGTGACAGGCCGCGAGAGAATTGCTCATTCGGATACCAGTACTACTCGGGATCTTCGAGTGCTTCGCTTAAAAGATGGGGTCGGGCATCCTTTTCTTCGCATAACTCTTGCTCAAAGAGCAATAGCTGATGTATTCTGACATCCCACTTCTGCCCAATACAGCCTCGGATATGATCGAGGGCTTTATCGAAGTGGTTGCTGCGTCTTAATAAATCGATCAGTATGATTTCTTCATCCCCTTTTGTGTCTGCAAATGGCTGATCAATAGAGCGGGAGCGTACAAAGAGGCAATAGGCGTCATATCGAAGATCGGCGGCAGCTTGCTTAAACCGACTATCATCATCGCATACCCAGGCGGCAAATAGTGTGGCCCATCCACTGTCTACCAAATTCTCGTATGAGTGCTGAATATGGGACCAACACCTGAATGAGATGGCCGTTTCCGGGAGGTCTTTTGCTCTCAAAATCCTTTGGTAATCATCCGAGTAAACGATTTCTTCGACGTTTTTATCACCCTGGTTTATGTTTGGCGCACAATATCCACAATGAATACAGTGTTGTATGAACAGATATATGGAAGAACGATGGACACCACCGGGTCTGGAGTCAAGTTCATCCGGTTGTCCGATTCCGCGGATGCCGGGTTCAACCTGAGGACTGGTTTGGCCGCATACAAAACATTGTTTTGCGATAAATGTAACAGTTGTCACTAAAAACCACCTGTAAACACGTGTATTTAATAGAGGCGATATCCTGATTGTATCAAAAGGGATGTTTCCATGCAATCGGAAATGGATGCCACTATTTTTGGTTCATCAATCGACGCGACATAAAGATAGCATTTTCACCATCAGGATAATACCTTTGTCTGGTGTGGTGTTCGGAAAAGCACAACTTCGCGTACAGATTCCGTGCAGCCGTGTTGCTTTCTCTTACTTCGAGAAAAGCCTTCACATGCCAAAACCTTTTTAAAGCATAATCAAGCAAACGCGATCCTATCCCTTGTCTACGAAATGCTGGATCGACTGCAAGGCTGTGAATTTCCAATTCATCACTGATCTGCCACACGCAGATGAAGCCCCGGACCATCTCCTTTTCGGTTGCAACAAACAAATGAGAGTGGTCCAGCATCAACTCTCGATCAAACTGTTGAATCTTCCACGGATCCGGTGAGCACAGCTTGTCTATTCTGAGCATCTCCTTTAAATCCTGCTTGCCGGCCGGTCTGATGGTAGTCATCTAACGTATCATACCTCTGAAAGGGCGGGTTAGCAGTGGTTTCTTTTCTCCCACAAAAAAGGTAAACACCTCTTTGAGAGAACGACAGGAAAGGAGCCTGTTTCTGGATTCTTCATTATTAAGTAAGGAAGAAATACCCGCAAGAAACTGAAGGTGAGGACCGGCTGTTCCGGCCGGTGAAAGAACCAGGATAAATATCTGGCTGGGTTGGCCATCGAGAGACTGAAAATCTATGCCTTCACGTTTGAAACCAATGGCAACAGCCATTTCTGTGACGGAATCAGTCTTGCCATGAGGAAGGGCTATACCATATTGCATGCCGGTACTCATCGTTTTCTCACGCTCGAAAACAGCATCAAGCGCCTGCCGGCGGTTTCGTATTTTCTTTATGGCTACAAGCATATCGATCAGCTCTTCAATAACTTCTTCCTTGGAGCCGGCTTTAAGCTCCATCTTTATGGCTCTAATATCCAGCGCATGGCCAATAGCAAAGCGAGTCTGCAGCTTGCCTTTGAAAAGATCTTTCTTTAAGGATGCCGGTTTGGCAAGATCCTTTACTTTCTCAATCACCGTATGAAGATCAAGCAACGCCTCATACATGATAGTTTTTACGAATACCACATCCTCGGGAGCGGTCTCGAATTTAATCGAAAGTTCTTCTACATATAACGTTATAAAAGTACTTTCTTTCCGAAGATGACAGATTTTGACGTCTGCTTCCAGAACATGCACATAAAATCCTTCGTTTCTGAAAAAACTCAGCAGCTTGACTTCGATTAAATCAGTCAGCTCTATGGATGCGAAATCGAAACTGGTGGTGACGGTTTGCTCCGCAGCTACTGTCTTGCGTGTACCTTTTCGAGGTGTCAGGGAGCGACTGAGAAGCGGGGGAGCAATTACCGTGGTAAGAAGAGTCATCATGATCGCAACACCAAATGTAGTGTCATCGAGAATGCCGGAGGAAAGGCCAATACCAGCAATGATTAAGGCAACTTCCCCTCTGGGCACCATACCCAGTCCGATACGGGTCGCACCGAGGAGGTTGAAATTGAAAAACAAAGCAGGAACTCCACAGCCCACTATTTTTGCAAAGATTGCTCCCAGAGTGTATACAAGTCCGAACACGATTACTGTGGGGTCAATCAACTCTCTGACATCAACAAGCATTCCCATAACCGTAAAGAATACCGGGACGAAAAAAACATAGAGGGGATAGAGAGTTTCCTGAATCACATAGTTGAGATCTGTTTTGGAAAGAGTAAGTCCCATTACGTAGGCACCGATGATCATTGCAAGACCGGCTTTCTCGAAGATTCCCGCCAGCATAAGAGCCAGGCCTAAAGAAAGAATCGAAAACTCGGGGATGGAGCGGAAAGCTTTCAGTATACCGCTTATGCGATGAGCAAAGATAAAGCCCAGGAAGGTAAATCCAAGCCAGACACCAAGAGCTTTGATGATAATACCGGTGATTTTCTGACTCTGCTGAGCGGTTGCTCCCTCCATTGCAACGGTGCTGGCACCCAGTACTACGGCTAAAATTATGATCCCGAGCACATCATCGATAACCGCACCCGCAAGCATGGTTACCCCCGAAGGGGAATCCATTTTTCTTTTAGATGTCAAAACGCGTACCGTTATTCCCACTGAGGTGGCGGTACTGATCACCCCCAGAAAAAGAACCCTGCTGCTGGAGAGATCGGCATCCAGGAAAAATGATCCTATCGCCGCACCCAAAGCGAAGGAAACCATTACTCCGCCGATTCCGATGATCGATCCGGCGACGGAAAAGCGGAGAAACATCCTCAAGTCTGTCTCCAGACCGGCAAAAAAAAGCAGAATTATCGATGCAACAGTCGCGATGCCATAAAGCTCTTGAGTGACCGGTAGCTGTCCTGCAGTTTCGAGAATGGGAAAGAAGCCATTTGGATATCCGGGGATCGGTATGCTGCCAAGAATATATGGACCAATAACAATCCCGATCGCAAGCTCTCCAATAACGGAGGGCATATGCAGCTTCTCGAATAAGATTCCTGAAATACGTGAGGCGAACAGGATAACACCGATTTGAAGCACCAGATCGGACATTATATGTACGATATCTCCTCCGCCCTCACTATTGTGGCCATTGCTTGCAAATACAGCGGATACGCCGGAAAGAACCAAAAGAAAAATTGGCATTCCCCAGAAACGTGGAAAAGTCAGGAAGGATTTTCTCATATAATCCCCAATCGGGTTTTTCATTGGCCCAAATTAAGCTGCTCTTTCATGACCTTTTGTATAATTCCTTGATGCGTAAGGGGTTAAGTCAGCTTGGAAACATCTGGGGGGTATTCCGCGAGATAACTTGGATACATCTGCCCCTAATAGACTGCGCGCCCCTTGCGCTCAGAATCGTTAAACTTGGGTTGAGTAAATCCTCTGGAAGATAAATCTTGCGCTTTACGATCCGAAGGATTATGCCCTGCAAATCCGCATAAATTGTGTAAAAAAAGGTTTCTAATGGTCTGACAGACATATGGTAAGAAGATCGCCGGGGGTTTCAACCAGGTAATCAGGTTTGTATTTGGACAGAAGATCTCTTGATCGATAACCCCAGCAGACAGCTGCCACTGGGATGGATGCTTTCCGGCTATCGGTAATATCTCTGGTGTCATCACCGATATAAAGAACCTGCGACGGATCAAGCTTGTGTCTATGGATAATCGATTTCAATCTCCTGTATTTAGAGCCGATAATCGAAGAGGTCGCAATAAAATCAAACCATTCCATGTTGTGTTCATTTAAAAACTCGCTGACTGTTTTTCGTGCATTAGTGGTCAGGATTCCAAGCGGGATTCCCTTTTCGTGCAGCTCTTTTATTGTAATCCGAATGCCTTCGAAGGGGTGTATCGAGGCCATCTGCCGGTACATTTCCTTTCGGGCCCTGCGGAGGAAAAAGGGCAGGAGCAGCAAAGGTATTCCCAACCGATGTATCATCTCGGCAGGCGTTTCCTCTCGTAAGTGGGCGATAGTGTTTTTATCCGTATTGTGAAACAGGTACCTGGCCGAAAGCCGATTGAGGATAGCTACGCCGATACTAAATGTATCGGCAATGGTTCCATCAAAATCAAATATCAGAAGCTTGTATCGCATGTTGTATTACACCGGTTCTTCGCCCATATCCAGCAATTTATCTGCTTTCTCGATGGAGCTGGCGATTTTTACTTTGTATTTTACTGTACCCAAGGCTGCGCGATTGAGATGGACGGCACCGGCTGAAAGGCTTCCCATAATCCTGTAAACTGTGCCTACGTTTTTGTGCTCAATATACTGCATGACACGTTTAATTTCACTTATTGCCTTCGGGGGGCCCATCTGCAACCTCGAAACATCATTGATGATATCGAATCCCGCTTTGAGTTTTTCGATTTCTGTTACCACCACAGCTTTCAAAGCTTGGGTTTCATGGGCGCTTATTATGCCCCCTAAGACGATATATAGGCGATTTTTTTTCGAATCGCTCCACACCTTATACATTCGAACTCCAAGAGTACGGGCTAAATCCTGCCCAGGAGGGAAAAAGGTATCCGGGAGATGAAAATCGGATTTTTACTCCCGGGTGGTACCCTTACTTTGTACATTATCGGAGCACGTGACGTCAACAGTTTCCAGAGGTGCACGAGTTTGTATCTGAACAAAAAACAATCCGAGGCCTATAAGCATAATACCCATCCATTGAACAATGCTGAGTGGTCGTTGAAAAATGATGCTGGATACAAACTGAAGTATGAAGAATGACCCGCCGATACACATGGCATAGATTACGTTGGGGTTCGCATTTTTCAAAGCCAGGGTCAGGCACACAGGGCTACCGAATCCTATGATATTACCCATTATAAAAACTCCAACCATCCGTATACCTGTCTCCTGGGATGCAAAACGAAGCAAAACGTAGGCCCCTGTTTGGGACACTGCGAATCCTAATATAAAAAGGAACGTTATTATATTGATCATAGTTTCTCCATTCTGAAGTGCATTTTTTCAGGAATGGCCAAGCAGAAATGCTGATCGCTAAATGGGCTCATCCGTTTGGTTCTACCCTTGTCCGGAAGAGACATCGTCGTGGAAATGCCATTGTCGGATGAAGTGTTACACTGCTGTTTAGAAAGATAATCGGCATCGATGGAGTGCAACCATTGTTCTGCCTTTTCGCTCATATCACATAACCGGTTTCCCTCTACTTGCACATAATTTGTGTTCAACAGGTGAATGGAATCAGGAAGTGAGGTAAGTCTGTTGTTTGCCATATCCAGCTCCCGAAGATTCTGAAGATAGTCAAAATGCCTCGGAAGTGTAAGAAGCTGATTGTCAGATATTTCCAGCCTTCTTAAGCTTGAGAGATAAACAATGGAATCGGGCAAAGAGTGCAGCTGATTCCCATTCAGTGAAAGGCTCTGGAGGGATGAGAGATGATTTAGAAGCACAGGCAGACTGTCGAGAGAATTGTCTGAAAGGTTGATTTCTCGAAGATTAGAAAGATTGATAAAAGAATCCGGCAAAAAAGAGATATTATTACCTGCAAGATTAAGGGTTAACAGGGCCATAAGGCTTCCGACCTCTGGAGAGAGTGTGTCTATTGTGTTATGTGATAAATTTAGCACCTGAAGACGATTAAGATTCTGTATGGTGGAAGGTAGAGAAGAAAGCATGTTTTCCGAACAATCCAGAATCACCAATCGTGTAAGTGAGCCTATTTCCTCCGGCAGGAACTCAAGACTGTTTCCGGCAATCGAAAGAGTACACAACTCCTCTATTTCACAAATTGAACCGGGTAAGGAGGTTAGGGCATTATTATAGAGTTTTAAGGATTCCAGTTGAAGGTGTCCGAATGAAGCCGGTAAATCTTCCAGTTGATTGGAATGGACAGTCAGTGAGTCCAGATTCGCAAGCAGGCCAAATGATTCCGGAAGAGTTGTTAAGTTGTTGTTATTAAGCGTCAGTGTCGTCAAGTCGTTTAAATTCCCAAACTGTTCGGGAAGCGTCTGGATAGCATTTGCATGGAGGCGCAGAGTATGCAGGCTGGTAAGGTCGACGATAGAAGATGGAAGGTCTTCGATTCTGTTGAATTCCAGTGCAAGTACTTGTAATGATGAGCATTCGCCCAATTGCTGGGGAAGCGAGGTGAGGATGTTTGAGCTGCAATAAAGTGAGATAAGGTTAGAAAGTCGGCCGATTGATTGCGGAAGTCTTTCCAGAGTGTTGTTTTGAATGTTTAACAGCGTGAGTTCGGAAAGGTCACCCAGGCTTTCTGGTAGCGAATCCAGGGAGTTGTTCTGAAGGTGAATCACCTCAAGCGACTGAAGAGAACCTACTTGTTGAGGAAGAGACGTTAACCCCAGATCGTTTAAAAACAGTCCGGTAACCTCTCCTCTGACACTGCTAATAACCTCTTCGACGGAAACATCCGTTATACCGTTAGATGAAAGAATAGTACTGACTATTTCGTATTCATCTTCATGTATACCGGCAAAGGAATCGTACGGCTCGATGACTTTGTGATCTTCACTGCATGCCAGAAACAAAAGCGCACATATGATAACGCGGAATAATTTTGTTATCATGCAAAAATCTTCCCTTCTGAAATAAACTGCCTATTTTAAAAATATACGTACGGGGCGCAAATAAAATAACCAAGGATGCGCTGAAAAGGAATATAATCTTCCACCTGAATTGCGCGACTGTCGCGCGGTGATTCGTATAATCCCTTGGGGCATAAGGGTTTTGACAATTCTGGAGATCCCCCGGAAGGCATTCCAACGGGATTGTGACGATTGCAGCATTGATTAGATTCATCTGC
This sequence comes from uncultured Fibrobacterota bacterium, assembly GCA_964419255.1. Classification (GTDB taxonomy): domain Bacteria; phylum Fibrobacterota; class Chitinivibrionia; order Chitinivibrionales; family CAYFVL01; genus CAZPHU01. The sequence continues at coordinate 45,056 of CAYQOU010000027.1, forward strand.
CATCAGGGAAATTGCTCACTGATCGGCTCAGAAACGCTCAATTCAGGTGCACCGTAAATCTATTATTGGCAGGGTTGTTGCGTCCAATAGCTGAGAGGTTTATCAGCGTAGCGAAAGGAAAGGAATGGTTTCATGCAGCAGTTGGAACGGGAAATACTTGATGAGTCTGTCGATCTGGAGTTTACAATTTCCTTGCTATATTTCCTGTTTTCTCAGACATTTCCTCAGACGAGTCTTTTTTGGGGCAGACTCTGGATAGAGGAGCAGGACCATGCAAACATGCTCAAGAGTTGTTGCGAAATGTTTGATGATGAAGACATCGATACGAGTGAGATACTCTGGCCCGATCTGGATAAGGTCAGGGCTATAGATCACCGAATACGTGAGCTGATTATTCAATATGAAAAGAATCCCCCTCCACTTCAGGAAGCATTCAATACTGCGTTACAGATAGAACAGGCGGCGGAGGAATATCAGATCCGCGTTACGGAAGAAAAGTCGGATCAAGCCAAAGGATCACAGGCCCTCGAGGTGGTTCGAAGGCTAAATTCCGATGAGCGTAGTCATGCCCGCAGAATTGGAGAATACATGGAAATCTCCGGCCTGGATTGAGGCTGCTCGGTTCTCTACAAAAATACACCTTCGGTTAGCTGATCATTTCGGCAGTTTGAATCAAACAAGAAAAAAGCCCTGCCTGGTCACAGGCGGGGCTTTTTCAGTGTGTGACAATAATGAGTAGTGAATTTTAGAATATACCCAACGAAACACCGACATTCAGTGTCAGGTACGTAATCGTTTCATCGTCATCAAAGTATACGTTAACAAGTGGTAGGGCCTCGATTGCGAAAAAATCAGCGAGGTTAAGAGCAAGTCCCCCTCCGGTGACCAAACCAAAGCGCACCTTCTGGTCATCTCCAAAAATCTCCGTCTCCACCACTCCACCAACCGTTTCGTCCTCGACATCAACTTCGATTCTATCATTTACGATGTACAATCCGGGGCCCGCCTGGGCAAAGATGTTTATCGAGTTTTCCATCGCTGTTGTCAAACGAATCATTGGTACGATACTGAAGACAGACGCCACGCCTGAGACATCGCCTGCTGTTAAGGTGTCGAGGAGTTCTTCGAATGTTTCTTCATCGGGGCTCCATCGGTTGTAGGCAATGCGGCCGCCCAGCCAGAAGTAATCGTTATTTTCAACCCAGGCGTCTGCTGCAATAGCCCAGCCCCAATCAAACTGGTCATAATCATCACCAACCGTCTTGGAAGCCCCGCCTTCTACTCCCAGCCACACTTTGGATAGTGCGGGAAGAGAGATAAACAGTACTGCCAGAGCTACTAGAACACATGTGCGGGAACGCATAGATACCTCCTGTGTTAAGGGGATTATACTCTATTAAAAATACCGGCAGAGCCGGAGAGTCGGGAATCAATGATAAAGGGATCAGCAAACAAAAACTCTCAGGACAAACTTTACGATCAAGAAGACTCATTTTACTCTCCTCCCCCTCCTTCCGCTGAAACAAAACGAGAGGAGGGGTCGGGATAGCGAGGAGAGGTGCGCCGAACATACAGTCTAAACCGTAAAGAACTGTCGATAGTAATAAGGTGCAAGACATATGCCCGTTTTGCGAATGGTAGATTTTTGCGGAGCTTCTGACTAGAGGGTAAGAAAAGAAGCTCCCTGCCGTATCTCCGGCACCAAAATTGCATAAAACTTTACCGCCAAAGACATAAAAACACCCTCATGTCATATGGTCGTAAATATGGTCAAACCTAAAACAATTCAACAGCATGTAGCGGAGCTGTCCAGGGGAAAAAACCAATCAGCAATGATAGACTTCGGGGATGAAAACCCACAATGGATTACCTATTCATCTCTTGGAAATCAGGTCGACAAACTGGCCGCTCTGCTTGTTTCTTTCGGATGTGGTAGCGGCAAAAGAATCGCTGTCATGCATAGACCGCAAACATCAACCATCATCATCAGCCTGGCAATCATTCGCTGTGGAGCGACTTTGATTCCAGTCGATACACAGATGGATGATATCGATCTGAGACATATCATAAAAGACAGTCGTCCCGATCTTTTCTGCGCCTCGAAGGAGTTGCTCGGAAAGGTAGAAAAGCTCAAGGTTAGAAATCTTTCTTTACACGAAATCACCCGGGATCAAAAAGAATTCTGGGGATTTTCAAAAAAGAAAAAAAACTCGCAAAAGAGTATCCCGCATGTGGATGAAAATGATACAGCCATCTTATTTTATACATCCGGAACAACAGGGTTACCCAAGGGGGTTCCTCTCAGTCATGCAAATATTCTGGTACAGTTTGAGTCTATACAAAAGAAGAAAATAATTGACAAAAACGATTGTGTATTGCTGCCCCTGCCTGTGCATCATGTATACCCATTGGTAATCGGAGTGCTTGTGCCGCTCGTCATCGGTGCGAGTATTATTCTTCCTCGTTCCACTACCGGGCCCGATATCGTTCGTGCAGTCCACGACGGGAAGGCAACCGCAATCATCGGAGTTCCCCGGTTGTATGCGGCCGTATTGGAAGCGTTGGTGCAGCGTATCAACGCGAGCCCTCTGCCGGTTGCTGTTCTGGGCCGCTTTCTTCTTGGCGCAAGTGCAGCAATCGGAAAAGTCGCCCACGTTCACGCAGGGAAACTACTTCTGCATCCTGTTCACCGTCAATTCGGAAAGCAGCTTCGTCTCCTGGCATCTGGTGGCTCAGCTTTGGATCCGGATTTAAACAAAGCATTACAGGCATTCGGCTGGAGAGTGGCTATCGGCTACGGCTTGACTGAAACATCCCCTCTGATAACAATAAACGGACCGCATGATAACAGACTCGATTCAGCAGGCAAGCCGATAGAAGGCATAGATGTGCGTATCGAGAAACAAGATGCGGGTAACAACATCGGAGAAATATGCGTAAAGGGGCCTAATGTGTTTGGCGGATATCTGAATCTTAGACGAAAAACCTCCGAATCTTTTACATCCGATGGTTTCTTTAGAACGGGCGACCTTGGCGAATTTACCGCTGATGGCTATTTGAAACTACATGGAAGAGTTTCAACTATGATCGTGACAGAAAGTGGTGAGAATATACAGCCCGAGGCCCTTGAGCAGGTGTATGCAAAAAGTAGCTTTATAAAGGAAGTGGCAATCTTGCAGAAGGAGAAGAAACTGGTCGCGATTGTTGTCCCCGATGTGAAAGTCATTGCTAACAGGCGATTTTCTATTGAGGAGGCAGTTAGAAGAGGAATGGAAGAGCAATCTGCAAAAGTCGCAGGATTCAAACGAATCAATGATTATGTGATTAGCCGGGACGAACTTCCACACACTCGACTGGGTAAACTGCGGCGCCATCTACTCCCCCCGCTATTTGATTCGATTCGTCAGAACCAGTCTGCCCCGCAAAGAACAAAGCCTGTGTCAGTTGAGCAGATGGCCGAAAGTGATCAGGCTCTTGTTGCAGATAAGAAGGCAGGCGCGGTGTGGAAATGGCTTACACGGCGGTTTGAACAACGGCCGCTTTCTCCCGAAAGTTCCCTGCAGCTTGATTTGGGAATCGATTCTCTGGGCTGGGTGGAGATGACCATGACGATTCGTCAGATAACGGGTGTAGAGCTGGATGAACAGGCTATTGCAAAAACCAAGACGGTACGCGATCTGTTAGAGGCTGTTAGTGGGCAATCGGGAAAGGCTGTAGCAGAAAATGATACCGATATTTTCGGAGAGCCGGAAAGGTATATCGATCCCCGACAACGAAAATGGCTTGATGAATACGGCATGATACGAAAAGTGTTTGCCTACCTTGTCCACAGATTCATTCGCTCTGTGGCAAAGTGCTATTGGCGGGTGAGTGCGGAGGGAATAGAGAATGTGCCCCAAAACAAACAATTTATTCTGCTGCCGAATCATGTCAGCTACATCGATCCCTTCATGATCGCCTCGGTGCTTCCTGTCCATGTACTCAGTGATACATGGTGGGCTGGTTATGCGGGAATTGCGTTTGCCAATCCGTTAACCCGATTCGTCAGCAGATCAGCAAAGGCTATACCGATCGAACAGGGGCAGTCCGCCCTGGGAGAGCTGGCGTTTGCAATGGCTGTCATTCAACGAAGAAAAAACCTGGTGTGGTTTCCCGAAGGGCGACGCTCTGCTTCCGGAGAAATCCAAAAAATTCAGCCTGGTATCGGTATACTATTGGAGCATAGTGCGGACATAAACATTGTACCTGTGTGTATAGAAGGGACATTTCAGTCCTTGCCTGTTGGAAGGTTTTTTCCGCATCCATCCCGAGTGCGCGTAAAATTCGGAACTCCGTATACCATCGACCAGCTTGTGCTAAAGGGGAAAGGGGGAGGAAAAAAGGACAAAATTGTTTCTGCGGTGGGGGCGCTCTTGGCGGAGAATTGCGGCTAAAACAACACCTTTTTAAATAGATCAAAAATCTTCAATTTTATCCTCACATTTATTGCATTTTTTAGGACAATCGTTTCCCGGGTTTTTATAAGAAGCCGAGTATCTATTTTTTTCCAGTGTTTTTCATGGAGTATCAACACCGATTGGTGGCGGATAGATGATTGAATTCGAAACAACACCGTTTGTCGCCAGTCTGGCGGTCGTTTTTTTCGGAAGAACTTATCAGGCCTGAAATCCCACTAAACCACGATACTAAGAGATTTTTTTGGAGTCTAAATCGTATGATAAAAAGGTGTACTTTCCCCATCATATTGTGCTTGTTTGTTTCATCACTTTATGCCCAACCCACTGTCCCGAAGCAGGAAAACAACTCTGCAGACAGCATCGGAACAGACTGTTCACCTAATATCAGTGTGTTTGAAGCGGGTTCCCGTCCGCAAATATTTTGTCTCAATAAACATACCCCTTCGGGGAGTTATTGTGCCGACCTGCGCCTTATTTTACGAAAATCGGGAATCGGGGTAAGGTTTCACTGTGACAAGCAAAAACGTTGGACTTTTGAAGGTGCCGGTAATAAGAAGGAAAAAATCTCAATACCGGTTAATGTCGAGATTAACAGCAATCGTGATGGTTGGATGATAAATGCTGCGGTGTATGTCGGTAATGATGCCGATTCGGCGCGAGTCAACATCATACCCCAATACTCAGGTGACAGAAGAGTTGTAATGGACAGTTTACCGGAACTTGATTACGTGATAGATCGTCGTTTGTATTTATGTATTGATAAGCCGCAACACAAAGTGATAACCGACAGGAAATTTACCTATCCGGCGGGATATATGCGTCGAGGTCCGCAACTTGGTTATCCTGAACTATACTGGTTTCATCATGGCACGGAAGTCAAAATGCCTTCTTCGGCATCGATTAGAGAGAGGGGAGAGTTGGTTGTGATATACCACGTGCTTCATCCAACCGAAATAAAGAGTGATAACCTGCAGGAGCAGCTGAAGCTTGAAGCTAGAAGAAATCGGCAGCTGAATAAAAGATGGCAGAAGAAAATGCGGAAAAAGGATGAGATACGGCAGAAGAATACCAACAAATTCAGGAGAAGACGGAAGAAAAAGAACGGGTGGTTTAAAATAAAACCGTTACGGTAATTCTTCTGAATGGTTACGCAGTAGAATCGATTCGTATGAGTATATCACATCTTATGGTTCAAGATCGTGATAGATAATGGAGCTGTTTAGTAGTATCTGGCCGTTTGGCATGTTTGGGCAGGAAACAAAAAAAGCCCCCAAAATTGCCGTTTCCGCTTCATATAGGGCAATTTTGAGGGCTTGA
>CAYQOU010000028.1:0-45496 GCA_964419255.1 uncultured Fibrobacterota bacterium
CATCCTTTATGTGCTTTCTGAGGTTACTTGCCGGGTGGCAGGTTTCAATCGGTCTGCTTTTTTCACTAATGATAGTCGTTTTTCTCGGTACGGCCTATCAGGTGACTGAAGGAATACAGGCGGCACAGGGAACATTTTTCGATTCATGGTTTTTTGAGCTGGGAGGCGTTCTACCGGTTCCGGGGGTGCGATTTGTTCTGATACTTCTGGGTATCAATCAATTCTTTTCACTGCTTTATTCGCTGCCTGAAAAATCACAATCAGTTGGTGCCATCTACATTCGGGCGGGTTTTCTGATAGTACTGATCGTTTCAGGGTTAAGTAACCGCTACTCTCAACAGTTTTTTTTGACATTGAGCAGGGGTAAGCAAATATCTCTGCCCGCAGGTTCCGGGCTTCCCCAAAACATTGCATTCGAAAATATCGAAAGATCAAGATACACTGCCGGAGCAGCAGACCGGGACGGAAAAGCCGTAATCGTTAAGATAAAAGATCATAACGGCAGTAGAAGCAGAAGGATCGCACTCAACAAGCCGATGCGATATGATGCGTTCAGTTTTTATCATAACGGCATTCGGGAAAACGGCGCCGATGTGATCACCAATCTTCTTGTCGTCTATAGTCCTTTTCGCCTGACGATGCTTGTCGGCGGGATTATGGTGCTTCTCGGGCTCTGTATCCAGTTTATCATACCCCTGCTTAAAACTCGGGTCTCTCTGAAAACAAAAAGGATTAATGAAAAAGGGGTAACACATTTTGAGAGAAGAACAACACATTTCACTCCATTGGTGAAAAATACATTTACGATTTTGCTCCACCTGGCAATCATATATGCATTCTTCAAATCCCCTTTCCGGCTTCGGGAACAGAGGTATGACTGGTTTGGTATCGTCGTTATACTCTATGGCGTGTCCTCTGTTCTTTACATGTGGGCATATGTACGATTTAAATATCCTATGCTGTTGACAGCTGCCGGTTTACTTGTATCCACCGGATTTGCGATACACACCTGCGAAATGATCAGGATGGTCGTTGTTATCGAAAGGATTCCGCTTGGAACTTTATATGAGACATTGCTGATAACGGCCTGGATGGGGATTGTTTGCGGTTTCCTGATTTCTCGATTCAGTGATATACCGGAAGCTTCATCTTCCATTACCACCCTGATGGCGACATTTTTACTTTTTCTTGCCGGCATTTACAAACCGGATGTACCGGTAAAGCAGATCAGCAATCTTCTGGATGCGCCCTTCTGGCTTGCGACACATGTGTCAACTATCATATTGGGTTATGCAGGCCTTCTTTGCGCCTCATTAGCAGGACATCTCTACGTGTTTATGCGTTTGAGAAAGAAAACGGAAATGAATAAAGCCGAGCATGTCTTCGGACTCATGCAGGGATTCATGCGGGGTGGTTTCATGTGCGCAGTACTTGGAGTGATGCTCGGTGCCCTGTGGGCGGAGCATTCCTGTGGGCGGTACTGGGGGTGGGACCCGAAGGAAAACGGGGCATTGTTGATTATCTTGTGGGGCACAGTCGCCGTTATCGTGTCAGGGTACAAACAAATTGACAAAAAGTACTGTGCCCTGTGCAATGCCGGCCAGACTGTTCTTATCATGTTGACATGGATCGGGGTGAATCTGGCCGGGAAAGGTTTGCACTCTTACGGGCTGACCGGCAAAGGAAAACTGTTTCTGACAACCGTAATCATACTCGAATCGGGTTTCTACATATTCTCGCTCATCTGGTTTAGAATTCAGGAAAAAGCGATTCAAACAAACAAAAATGGATGCGTTTCGATAAGTTTGCAGCCGACAACGGCTATAAATGCTGAAAAGCAGAACAGCACCGATTGCAAAAAAATACCCGGATAATCATAACCTCTGGTAAAGGAGTCCAAGATGGGTGGCACCGCTTCAGATTTTCTTCTCAAGCGTCTTTCGGATTGGGATGTACGTCGCGTGTATGGGTACCCCGGTGACGGAATCAATGGACTGATGGGAGCGCTTGGCCGGCAAAAGAAGATTGAGTTTTTCCAGGCACGCCACGAAGAGATCGCCGCATTCATGGCCTGTGCTCACGCCAAGTTTACCGGTGAGACGGGGGTATGCATGGCAACCTCCGGCCCCGGTGCGGTTCATCTTTTAAACGGACTCTACGACGCGAAACTTGATCACCAGCCGGTGGTTGCTATCGTGGGGCAACAGAAAACCATGGGGCTGGGAAGCGATTTTCAACAGGAAATCGATCTTATATCACTGTTCAAAGATGTCGCCAATACGTTTGTAAGCATCGCAAGCTCTCCGGTGCAGATCAGACATCTGGTCGACCGCGCCTTTCTCATCGCTAAGGCGGAGCGCACGGTAACCTGCATAATCGTCCCGGCGGATGTTCAGGTAAAACCGGCGGTAGAAACACCTCCGCGCAAGCATGGTACAACGGTGACAGGAATCGGTTATGCACAGGGAGATATCATTCCCAAAGAGCAGCAGCTTTACCGTGCCGCCGATGTGCTTAACGGGGGCAAGAAGGTCGCTATGCTGATAGGTGCGGGGGCCAAGGAAGCAGCCGATGAGGTGATGGAGGTGGCGGATATATTGGGCGCCGGGGTGGCCAAGGCACTTCTGGGCAAGGCGGCGCTTTCCGATGAATTGCCATATGTCACCGGTGCAATAGGCCTTCTGGGAACAAAGCCCAGTTGGGATCTGATGATGGAGTGTGATACTATTTTCATGATCGGAAGCGGCTTTCCCTATTCCGAATTTCTTCCCAAACCGGGGCAGGCAAGGGGAGTGCAGATAGATATTCTCCCCCGTATGCTCAACCTTCGATACCCGATGGAGGTCGCGTTGCATGGAGACAGCAAACTTACGCTCAAACGGCTGATTCCCATGCTTAAGCGAAAAAGTGACCGCAGCTGGCAAAAGAAAATAGTCAAAGAGGTGAAGGACTGGTGGGCGGTGATAGAATCCCGTGCAGGACACAAGGCAAATCCGGTAAATCCTCAACGTCTGTTCTGGGAGCTTTCATCACGGCTTCCGGATAACTGTATCCTTACGTCCGATTCCGGCTCTGCGGCAAACTGGTATGCCCGTGATATAAAAATACGGCCGGGGATGATGGCATCCCTGTCGGGTGGACTTGCCACCATGTGTCCCGGGGTACCTTATGCGCTTGCCGCAAAGATAAATCATCCCGACCGTCCGGTCATCGCCATGGTCGGTGATGGAGCAATGCAGATGCTGGGAAATGCCGCACTCATCGACATAAAGCATCGATACAAAAGCTGGAATGATCCACGGTTGGTGGTTTTGGTTCTGAACAATCAGGATCTCAATCAGGTCACCTGGGAGCAGCGGGTGTTGGCGGGAGACCCCAAGTTTAGCGCATCCCAGGATCTGCCATCCTTTAATTATGCGCAGTATGCTGAGAATATCGGACTGGTGGGGCTAGAGGTGAAACATCCCGAACAGATCGGAACGGCCTGGGATATGGCTCTGTCGGCCGATAAACCGGTTGTGATCGATGCACAGTGCGATCCAAACGTACCGCCGCTGCCGCCGCATCTGAAGTTTGAGCAGGCAAGGGCCTATCTATCGTCGATCTACAAGGGGGATCCCGACAGAATAGGTGTGCTGACTCAGTCGACCAAGGAAATGCTGAGCACGGTGATGGCATCAGGTAAATAATTTTGATATGTATGAGCGTTCGAGGGCAACAGTTTCAAATAAGATATCGCTCATATCCGCCGCTTTCGGTATATATGAGCGATATCCTCTCCAGAGTTTGAGAATCAGGCTGGTATGTGATTATCTTGTAGGTAGGACGAAGTGGTGAAAAATGCGCCTCTCTCCAGTCGAAAATCAACATTGCCTGTACAACGACGGATCAGAAGTGATAGTTCGGTCAACGGGATCGGTATAGTTTTCGATTTATACCCAGAGCGATTCTCTCGCGGGATTTGCACAATGCCTTGGAGCAGAACAATTCCGCAATTTTGGAAAGGGATCTATATTATGCAGGATTTTAAACTGATTCGACAGTATTTTAACGCCTCGGATGCACTCATCGCAAAAGAGATGCTGGAAAACGAAAACATACGTTACTTCACAACGGGTGAGAACCATACCATGTTGAATCCCCTGATCGTTCCTGCCATCGGGGGCATTCGAATCATGGTGCATCGAGATGATTACCAAAGAGCAGAAGAACTTCTAAAAGTGTTTGAGTCTCCTTCCAAAGATACCAACGAAGACGAAAATGAGTGAGAAACGGCTTGGAGGCTTATGCGGGCGCAGTCCCGACAGGCACAGTTTTTGGCTGCATAACTGATTGATGAAGCTATAATATTGATTATCTGCGCGCCTTTTTATTTTCTTGTTTGACTTTTAATTCGCAATAGATATTTTGAAAAAAGGGCAATTAAGAATCATTTTTCCATCATGCTATAAAGATATTACATTCATGTAAACCTGATAATGTTTAGAATACAGACAGTTTCGATATACACGGCCCGGGAAAATTTGCATTCTTTTGAATGTAAGTGAAAGCCGAGAAATGCTCAGTAATTAGTTGCCCCGATTGAGACCAGGCCCGAGAAGAGTAGATGTATGAAGCAACAATTTTCATCTATAGTTCCGGGCAACCATGGGCCGCTAGTCGCAGGTCAAAGAATTGATATTATTCTATCAGCTTGGAAATAAGTGTCGTTATGAGTAAATTGATCAGAAATCCTTTGGTAAAAAAGGCAGCGCTTACAGCTGTCGGGCTTCCTCAGTTGCGCAAGCTTAAGAAATCGAGTCGCAATTACCTTTCCACCCAGCAGCAGTTTCTGAGCACGATGTTGGATTCCACCCGTTTTACGGCTTTTGGTAAAGAGCATGGGTTTGAAAACGTCCGAACATACGACGATTTCAAGAAGGCTGTTCCGATCAGAGATTTCGAGGGGCATCGGCCCTATGTGGATCGGATGTGCAGGGGGGAAGAAAACGTCCTGTTTCCCGGTAAGGCGCTTTTTTACAACACCACCAGCGGAAGTACCGATAAACCGAAACTGATTCCGGTGAGCAGAGAGTACTTCGAAAATGTCTACTCCAATATCAGCCGCCTCTGGCTGTATTCATGCCTCACCGATAACAGGCGGCTGTTTCATGGAAAAAACCTGTCAGCTGTGGGGCCTGCAGTGGAGGGGTATGTCGAGGACGGTACGCCGTTTGGCTCGATCTCCGGGGTGACCTATCGCAATATCCCCGGGATACTCAAGGATGTATACGCCACGCCTTATCCGATCATCTGCATGAGCAATTATCAGAAAAAGTATTATGCCATGCTCAGATGCGGATTATCCACTCCGATAACCTATATCATAACCGCCAATCCATCGACATTACTTCAATTTAACCGCGTAGTCAGGGAGAATCTCAACGATTTGATCCGCGACATTCATGATGGTACTTTTCGCAAGGACGTTCTCGCTGAAATAGAGCCGGCTTATCGTGATGAGGTGTTGGCCCAATTTCCTCCGAATAAGACCCGGGCCCGGTGGTTGGAGAATTGTGCGGAAAAATACGGAGAAAATATTCGACCCAGACACTACTGGCCCGAGCTGGAGTGTGTAAATACCTGGAAACAGGGTAACAGCAGACTGATTCTGCCGAAATTAAACGGCTGGTTCCCCGAGCAGACCTCTGTTCGGGAGTTTGGCTACATGGCCAGTGAGGCTCGGGCAGGCTTGACTCTCGAAAATCACTGGGAGTATTCTGTTCTGATGGCGCATCTGTATCTTTTCGAATTCATCGAGGAAGAGAAAAGAAACGATAAAAACCCGGAAATTCTCCTGCCACACGAGTTGGAGATCGGCAAACGCTACTATATATTCATCACCAATGGCAGCGGTCTTTTCAGGTACGATATAAACGATATCATCAGAGTGACCGGCTACTACAATCAGTTCCCTCTGTTTGAGTTTGTACAGAAAGGGGAGGGGATAACCAGTCTGACCGGGGAGAAACTCTCTGAGTTTCAGGTAATCCAGGCGGTGCAGGAGGCATCCGGCAGCAGCGATATCGGAGTAGAGAATTACTCGATGTTTTGCGATTCACAGCATTTTATGTACAAACTGTATATCGAATTCACACAACAGCTTTCCGCCGCAAAAAAGAATGACTTCCTGAGGCTTGTCGATGAGCAGCTCAAAATGATTAATCACGAGTATCGGGCCAAACGGGATTCCAACAGGCTCAGCGCGCCGGTAATCAGGGAGCTGAAACCAAACTCCTACGAATTAATCAAATTGCGTCTGCTGGCGGAAGGGAAAGTCCGAGAGGGACAATACAAAATAAGCTGCCTGATAAACGACCCGCACCTTCAGCAGGTATACGAATCTTCAGTCGTCAATTGGGTTAATAGCCACAGTTTAAAAGAAAACTGCTCGACCCTCTGACCGGCTAAGAATCAAGGATCGATGTCAAGGAATACGGAAAACAGGTGTCAGGAAAAGATTCTATAGCGTTATAAACTTAAGTTCCCATTTTCTGTTTTTATCTATAATCAAAAGTGCCAGTGAGACCGGCAGTTTAAAGCGAGCTGGTCCGATGCTCCCCGGGTTTATAAAGACCGTAGAATCTCTGGTAAACGTTTCTGGCATATGTGAGTGGCCGAAAATGACGAAATCACTCTGGGTTGTATCACCTTTTGCGGCCGATGCAAGATCGTGGATAACATAGAACGAGAATCCAAAAAGTTGGAGCCTGCGCACCATCGGAAGGGATGCTACGCCCGGATCGTAATCGGTATTGCCGCAGACAAAGGTGGTATGGGGATTTAGTATTTCGAAGCGCTTCAGGGTTTCATATGTTCCCACATCACCGGCGTGAATCACATGCGCGGCATTCTCCAGATACGGCTCGACCTCCGGCCGTATAAGCCTGTGGCTGTCACTAATTAATGCAATCGTTTCGCTCATGGTTGCATAAACCTCGATAATATATCTCGCGGAAAAGGTGCAGATCTGCCATTTTTATAGACACCGGATGTGAACAGGTTATGGTAGTAATATAGTTTCTGTGCGTGATCGGTCTCTTTTGGGTCATACATGTGCCGATTCACACAAGCTTTCGGATAAGTATTTGCCGACAGGTTGTGTAGTGCAATTTCCCTGCTCAGAAATGTCAGAAACAGACCAAAAAAAATTCCTGAATAAGTAAGGTTATGATGTATGTTATATTTTATCTGCTGAGTCCGGTAAGGCCGGAGTTCAATTCAGGTAGATCAAAGAGCATGCTTCTCCACCTTCTTGCGTTCTCTCGCCCCGCTTCAGCGTGAGCACCGAAAGACAGGTAGTGAACATGTAAGTCCAAAAAAAGAAACTCCTCACGCGTTTGAGGATGATTGTGCTGTCTCTTGACTATAAGGAAAGAATTCATGCATCTGATTAGCCCAAAACATGAAACCCAGAAGAGTGACTGGATGCCGGAGGTGCTTGGTAATTACGAGATCGATTCTCTGCTGGGTCGTGGCGGTATGGGGGATATCTACAAGGCCACTCAGAAGCACTTAAACCGCGTGGTCGCACTAAAGGTTTTGTCGCCTCAACTGAGTCGTAATGACGAATTTTCCCAGCGTTTCGAGATCGAAGCCAAGGCAATCTCACTGCTTCAGCATCAGAATATCGTAAGTATCTACGATTACGGCGAAGAGCACGGGCTTAAATTTTTTGCCATGCAATATATCGAGGGTGAGGATCTGGGTAAACGGATCGAGAGGAAAAAACAGATTTCCATCTCGGATGTCATCGATTACTCCAAACAGATCTGCCGCGGTTTGCGCTATGCTCATTCACAGAATGTGGTGCATCGGGATATCAAACCGCAGAATGTGCTTCTCAACAAAAGCAATATCTGTCGATTGAGCGATTTTGGAATAGCCAAATTATTCGAGCAGAAAAATATCACCATGACCGGCATGGCGGTTGGTACGCCCGAGTACATGTCACCAGAGCAGGCGCAGGGAGCGGAGGTGGATTTTCAGACCGATATCTACTCTCTGGGTGTGCTGATCTATGAAATGCTGACCAAAAGGCCTCCATTTACCGGCAAAAACCCGGTTTCGATAGCCTACAAGCAGGTTCATGAATACCCGGTCCCACCTTCTGCCCATCGAAAAGATACGCCCAAGCGCCTGGAGCTGATCGTTCTCAAGGCGCTCAAGAAAAACAAAAAGGAACGATATCGGTCGATAGAGGAGATGCTGCAGGATTTGGACACGGTAGAAATCGAGCAACCATCAAACGATACGACTATCTCCTTTGCCATACAGAAAAAAGACAAGCAGACTAAGATTCAGGATAAACGAATCACCGATCGTCGAAGTGGCGATCGCAGACAGGTTAACAGACGCGAGGACGGCGACTGGGCACAGATGCTGAAAAATCAGGCGCTTTCTCTGTTTCTGTTCGTTGTTCTGTCGATTCTCTTTCTTCTTCATCTCATTGGGCATCCATAACATATATATGGGGGGCAGCAGGCATGCACAGTCGGGAAAAGGGTAATAAGGGTGAGGACAGGGCCGTTGACTATCTTCTGGAAAAGGGCTATCGTATCGTCTCCCGAAATTACCAGTCACGAAGTGGCGAAATCGACTGTGTCGCTCAGGCGCCAGATGGTACCCTGGTATTTGTTGAGGTAAAGAGCGCTCGCTCTTCTAAAAATGGACATCCGTTTTCATGGGTTACGCGTGCAAAGCAGCTAAAGATTGCCCGCATGGCCCGTCAGTACCTTGCCGACCACAAACTAACCCGACAAGCCTGCCGTTTTGATGTGATAGCGATCTATCAGGGGGAGATCCAGCACCTCAAAAACGCATTTCTTGTCTAGAACAAATCAGGCAAAAATTGCTTACTGCCGGAAAAAAACTCCGGTCTCCTCTTGGCAGAAGATGACGTAACGTTATCTGCATCCTGGTTTCACTCCGGAATGACTTCTGATGTTACATATTGTAAGATGCTGATATAGCAACACATATAACCTCCGGACAGAGACGGCGGGTTTTTTCACCATCCTCTTGCACCCTAGCTGGCATATCAGTTGCATTCCCGAGCATCGAGAAAAAAGCAATTCGATAAGAGGAATGACACGGTATGTTAAACAAAGCTTTGTTCAGCAAAACCAATCTCCCTACAGTGCTCAAATCGCTTGATGCGGCGATGCTACGTTCGCGGACAATTGGCAATAATATCGCCAATGTCAATACCCCCGGGTTTAAACGGGTGGATGTGCAGTTTGAGGATCAGCTCCGCAATGCTCTTAGCAAGGGGAAGCTGAGGGGTGCAGCAACATCTGAGGGACATATGCAATTGGGGCGCAAAAATGTCTCTGCGGTGTTTCCGCAGGCCTATCGCCCAAACGATCCCTCACTGCCCAGCGGTGTTAACAATGTCGATATCGATACGGAAATGGCAAAACTTGCCGAGAACCAGATTCTGTTTAACTACGGAATGCGCTTTTTGAGGGGCGGATACAAGAAACTAAACGCGGCGATCAAGGCTCAAAGCCTGCCGCTGCAATAATGGGGAGTAGGATATGTCTTTAGTGGGACACTTTTCAGGTTTAAACATAAGTGCATCGGGAATGCGGGCGCAGCGCATGCGTCAGAACGCGATCTCCTCTAATCTGGCCAACGTCGAGACCACCAGAACCCCAAACGGCGGCCCTTACCGCCGGCAGTTTACTGTCTTTGAGGCCAAGAGCGATTCCAGGGATGTCCGTATCCTTAACGAAAATAGGGCGTTATGGGGTACAAGGTCGCAGGCAGGGCATATGCAGGTGCCTGCTTCCAATTTTCCCCGCGACGAACGGTTTTTCGGAAACGGGGTACGTGTAGCCGAGATTCGCGAGGATCAACGGTCGCCAAAGATGGTGCACGATCCGGCCCATCCCGATGCCGATGAGAATGGCTATGTGGCCATGCCTAACGTAAATGTGGTTCAGGAGATGACGGAGATGATTTCGGCGACACGGGCATATGAGGCGAATGCAACCGCATTCAACTCGACCAAGTCTATGTTGATGCAAGCGTTACAGATGTAGAAAGGGTATAGAGTGTGGCTATTGAGTCGGTAGGAAATCAAAATAACTGGGCGCAGTTTATTAAGGCTGCGGAGGCTGCTCGTCAGCGGAACCAGGGGCTGGCGCCGGGCACTGCCCATACGGGCAGAAAACAGGTCGGTATAGACAGGGTAGACAATCCGGTTAGAGGCAGGTTTTCACCCCAAAATGCGGCGCTGGCTCAGAGACTGTATGCACCTCGAACGCAGCCGCAGCCGCAAAAGGCTATGGTGGGGGCACGATTCGACGCATATGCTTGAAACCTGAGCCGGGCGATTCTCACGCGGCGATTTACCCGATTATCCGGGAAAGGCCGCGTGACTTCGGAAAAAGTAGATTGACAGTTGTTCTCAATCGACCGAAATACTACAATAGAAAACAAATCGAGATGAGCAGGTGAATCATGAATATCAATCAGATAGGTCCGATCCAGGAGCCCAATGGTCCGCATCGTTCAGACAAGGTCCAGAAGAGTGGTAAGGATTATCCCAGTTTCAAGAATACGCTCGACGGATTTTTAAACGATGTAAACAACATGCAGGCCAAGGCGGGGGAGTCGATCGAGAAGCTGGCTGCCGGGGAGATCAACGATGTGCACCAGGTGATGAACACTGTTCAGGAGGCGAATGTCGCATTTAATATGATGATGGAAATCAGAAACAAGGTGATGGAAGCCTATCAGGAAGTGATGCGGATGCGTCTGTAAGGTTTGCGTGTAAGCACGAGGGGAAGCGTGTTTTTTTTCAGGGAAGATATCAGGGGAGTAGTGCATGGCCGATTTTTTCAAGCAGTTATTATCTCAGCTTCAGGCAGTCTGGCAGCGGCTGTCGACTCAACAGAAAGTTATCACCACATCGATTATCGTATTCACCATCCTCGGGCTTTTGACGCTTGTGTTATGGACCCGCGACGGTGCCTCCGATAAGGGCAGCAGAGTACTGTTTTCCAACATGAGTGTTGATGAGGCAGCAGAGGTTACCGAAACGTTGACCGAGGCGGGCTACAAGTATAAGCTTGGCAACGACGGAAGAACAATCACTGTAGATAATAAGCAGCTTTACGAGATCCGCATGGCTTTGGCCCGCAAGGGCCTTCCCCGTTCGGGCGGTGTCGGCTATGAGATATTTGACAAAAACAATATAGGTATGACCGATTTTGCGCAAAAAGTCAATGCGCGGAGAGCCCTCGAGGGAGAATTGCAACGAACGATCGAGGGGCTGGATGAGGTGAAGGCTGCCCGGATTCATATCGCGAATCCCGAGCCCACAATCTTTCTTGACAAGAAAAAGGACCCCAAAGCTTCTGTAGTGGTAAAAACACGACTGGGGCGGGAGCTTACTAAAAATCAGATCCGCGGTATTACCCACCTGGTTTCTTCCAGCGTCGATGGTCTGAAGACAGAAAACATTTCGGTTGTTGACTTCGAAGGAAAGCTGCTGTCTAACCCGTATGCCGGCGATGAGACCGCATTCACAGGCTCCCGAAACATGGAGCTTCAGCAGACAATCGAGCGAAACATGGAAAGAAAAATCGAGCGGATGCTTGTAGGGGTGCTGGGCCCGGGTAAGGCATCCGTGCAGGTGGCGGCGGATCTGGATTTTGATCAGGTTCAGCGCACCATGGAAACCTACAATCCGGACAGTCGCGTCGTACGCTCGGAGGAGCGGATCGATGATCTGACCGAAAACGCCCCCGATGGTGAGCGTATGATGGAGCGCTCTCTGACAAACTACGAGATTGACAAAACCGTCGACCATATCGTTCGGGAGGTCGGTAATGTAAAGAGGCTGACGATTGCCGTTGCCGTTGATGGCCGATATGCCCGGGAGGAACAGGGGGAATATAAGTATCAGCCCCGTTCTACCGAAGAGGTGATGAAGATTGAGGATATGGTCAAAAATGCGGTGGGCTACGATCTGGCCCGCGGCGATCAGATCACCGTAACCAATGTCAAATTCGATAACGAACACCTTCGCCGGCAGCAGGATCAGATGCGACAGGAGGAGATATGGGAACGGCGCCTGATGATAATCAAATATGTGGGTATATTTCTCATTGCCGTTCTGCTGATTTTCTTCATTCGTCATCTCGGTAAGACCCTGGCAGAGGCGATGAATCCGCCGGCTCCGGTGATCGAACCGCTTGGGATGGATGACGAGGTGCCGGTGGAGGTGCCCGATGATGTTCGCCGGTCAAACGAGCTGCTGGAACGGGTAGAGATGATGACTCGGGAAGAGCCGGTGAATATTGCGTCGATAATCCGTCAGTGGCTTCAGGAATCTGCCTCCTCTCAAAAGCGCACCAAGAAGTAAGGGAATGCTTGCATAGTAAGGCTCGCAGGAGTATAATCAAAGAGAGTCCGTTTGGGGGAAGCTGACGGGCTCTTTTAGCAGGATCATGCATATGCACATGAGAGGCTAAAATGAGGCAGAAATCTTTATAAACGACCAGTCAAATTTTTCAGGGAAGAACGGCACATGCCAGGTTTTTACAAAGAAACGTATGATGATAAAGGCGGCGCACAGAAGCCTCGAATAAATATTGATGCTGTACCGGGGCCAAAAAAAGCCGCAATAGTTATGGTCGCTCTGGGCTCTCAGGCATCCTCGGAAATTTTCCGAAACTTGGAGGAGCATGATATCGAGCGGCTGACCACGGAAATCGCACAGCTGGATGATGTGACATCTGAGATACGTGAGGCGATACTGGAGGAGTTCCACAGCCTTGCCATGGCCCAGCAGTATATCTCCCAGGGAGGTATCGATTATGCCAGAGAAATACTTGACCAGGCGCTTGGGCCACGGAAAGCAAAGGAGATCCTGGAGAAGGTTCAACAGAGTATTCGGACGACCGGGTTTAACCTTCTGGAAAACGTCGATCCAAAGCAGCTTGTCAATTTTATACAAAAGGAACATCCCCAAACTATCGCTTTGCTTCTTGCTCATATGGAGCCGCAGAATGCCGCGCCGATTATCTCATCTCTGCCTCAGGAACTTCAGGTCGATGTAACCACCCGAATAGCAACCATGGAAAGCATCTCACCGGAAACACTCGATCAGGTGGAAGAGGTGCTTGTCAGTCAGGTGAAATCGTTGTTTGGTGGAGATGTCAGCGAGATCGGTGGAGTGAAGTCGGTGGCCGAGATGCTCAACAGCGTGGATCGCGGAGCGGAGAAAAACATCCTTGGCAATCTGGAACGGGAGAATCCGGAGCTGGCCACGGAGATCAAGAACCTTATGTTTGTCTTCGAAGATGTTATGCTGCTTGATGACCGTTCCATGCAGCGGGTTCTCAAGGAAGTTGACACCAAAGAGTTGTCCATGGCCCTCAAGGGAGCAAGCGATGAGCTTCAGGACAAGTTTTTCCGCAATATGTCATCGCGTGCTTCCGAGATGATCAAGGAGGAGATGGAATACATGGGACCCATTCGTCTCAAGGATGTGGAAGAGGTGCAGCAGCGAATCGTGGATGTCGTGCGGCGGCTTGAAGAAGATGGTGAAATTATCATCAGTGGTCGCGGTGGCGAGGAAGAAATCGTTGTCTGATAAAAAAACCGAGGCAGTTTCCTGGAACCATAATTGGGGTAAATAATGGCAGATTCACCGCTATCCACTGAAGATGTTACCAGTCTGATAGATCATCTGTTAAAGACTAAAGATCCGGCAACCGTCGGGTTAAAGAAAATTATAAAGACCAAAATAGACGAGGATCGGGATTTTCCTCTTCAGTCACTGTCGATGGAAGAATTCGGCGAAGGGGAGAAATCATCAAAGCTGTTCAGCGAAGCAGAAAAGCGTATCCTGGAGTTGGAGAAGAGATGTCGTCAACTGGAAAAGAAAGTGGCACACGAGAAGATCGCCGGTGAACAGAAGGCGAAGCAAGCATTTGCAAAGGGATTGGCAGAGGGGAAATCTGAAGGGGAAAAGACTGGTTTCGATAAGGCTTCAAAGGATTTTCAAAGTAATATGCAACAGCTGGAAAAAAGAATCGTCACCATTTTTTCCCATATAGATGAGGAAAAAAAGCTGATGCTTCTCAACTGCCACCGTATGCTGCTGAATTTTACTTTCATACTCGCCCGAAAAATCATTCATCGTGAGATTCAAACCGATTCTGATATCGTTATTGGTGTGGTTAGAAAGGCTCTCAGTTACATTTCGGATCGTGAACGGCTTGCAATACGTGTATCACCTGAGGATCTGGAGACCGTTTCCGGGAAAAAGAGTCTCTGGCAGTCGGTAAACGAGCGTATCGATAACATTACCATCGCAACAGATGAGCGGATTGAAAAGGGAGGATGCATAATCGAATCACCTTCGGGTATCGCCGATGCGCGGATTGAGACACAGCTTCAGGAACTCCATGATGTGGTTGACAAGACATGGGACAGTATGATGACTGGAGATAGGCCGGACACTGACCGACAGGATACCGGTTTTCGGGAAGATGGAAAGTAATATATGAACACCGATATGCTCTTTTCCCCATTTTTAGATTCTGTTCGTCAGGCCGAGCCGATTCGTGTGCATGGCAAGATCCTTGAGGTTATCGGACTGCTGATAGAATCATCCGGTCCGACAGCATCGATCGGGGACGTGTGCACCATCGAAAGCAACGGTAGCGTGATCGGGCGTGCGGAAGTGGTCGGTTTCCGTAAAGAACGCACCCTGTTAATGCCGCTGGGGCCGGTGGAGGGTATCCATTCCGGTCTGGCGGTTGTCAGCACAAAGCGTCCCCTTACGGTTGGGGTGGGCAGGAACCTGCTGGGCCGGGTGCTGGACGGGTTGGGCAATCCCATTGACGGTAAGGGAGGTCTGCGGCCCCAGGAGCTGAGGCCTATATTCTCGCGTATCCCAAACCCTCTTCTGCGTAAGCGCATATCGGAGCCGTTTGAAACGGGAATCCGTGCGATAGACAGCTTCATTACGGTTGGTAAAGGGCAGCGTCTGGGAATCTTCAGCGGCAGCGGTGTGGGAAAAAGTGTCTTGATGGGTATGATGGCACGGAACTGCCGCTCGGATGTCAATGTTATTGCGCTAATCGGCGAACGTGGCAGGGAAGTGCGTGAGTTTCTGGAGCGGGATCTTGGTGAGGAAGGGCTTGCCCGTTCGGTTATCATCGTCGCGACTTCGGATCAACCCGCGCTTATTCGTCAGAAAGGCGCGCTTGTTGCCGCGACTATTGCAGAGTTTTTCCGTGACCAGGGTAAAGACGTGCTGTTCCTGTGTGATTCGGTGACCCGCCTGGCAACCGCGCAGCGGGAGATTGGCCTGGCAATCGGTGAGCCGCCGGCGACCCGTGGCTACACGCCATCGGTTTTTGCAATGCTTCCCGGATTTCTCGAACGAGCCGGAACCAGTGATCTGGGCACGATAACCGGTTTATTTACCGTTTTGGTTGACGGCGATGACATGGACGAGCCGATAGCGGATGCGGCACGAAGTATTCTTGACGGACACGTTGTGTTATCCCGAAAACTTGCTCACCGTAATATTTTTCCGGCAATAGATGTGCTGCAAAGTATTTCTCGATGCATGAATGACATAATCACCTCTCAACATCAGAGTGCCATGAGTGTGCTGCGCGATTATATGGCCGCATACAGTGAGAACGAGGATCTCATTCAGATCGGTGCGTATAGTCAGGGAAGCAGTGAGCGGGTAGATCGTTCGATTCGCATACATACCCCTCTGATGAAGTTTCTACGGCAGTCCCGAACAGAGGCCGCACCGTTTGAGGAGACGATAAAAGCGCTTCTTGAATTAGCCTCTATGGCAGAACAGGAGAGCAGGTGATGAAAAGATTTGCTTTTTCGTTGCAGGCAGTGCTGGACATGCGCAAGCACAGGGAAGATGAGTTGAAACGGGTACTTGCCGGTCAGCTCAATCAGATCCATGCCGCACAGAGGCATATGGCAGCTCTGGCCGAAAGCCTTCGCGATTTTCAGAATAACGAACGGGAGCTAAGGGCACAGGCCAAAAATGTGGTGCAATTACGTCATTCCGTAAACTACCGAAACAAAGTAAAGCTGGAGATGCTTGCTATAGGTCGGCAGCTTGACCAGATGCGTGGCGATGCAGAAAATACACGGAGCTCTCTGGTGGAGGCAACCCAGCAAAGGCGTGCCATCGAGCTTCTAAAAGAAAAAAGGTTTCTTCAATGGCGCAAGCAGGTATCGGCACAAGAGCAGGGTTCTATCGATGATGTATCCCAGAATGCGTTTATTCGCAAAAAATTTTCACTTTGCAAATATGCAGGCAGTTAAATTATGCCTGGTGCTGCTCGCCCCGGTTGCCGGAGCTCTGCTTGCCGGTGAATCAACCATAAACGATTTCACCTCTCCTTACTCCTCCAACAATCTTCTACTGCAGGACAGCCTTCGACTCGATTATCTCGACTGGCAAACAACACGTGTATACGGAAACAAATCACCCGGATCCGCCACCTCCTCCTATGCACCCGATGTCGTCACGATGGGGCCGGATTCGTTTACGTTCTTCTGGGCCGAATACAGCAACGAACTGATCGATACCGTCTTCACACGTTCGGTAAAGCTTGGGGAGATGCAGACAACCGAAGGAAACAGCTTCCAGGTATCCGACCATGGAGTATACTACCTGAGTCATCTTCATGCAGCCCCTTCACACAACGGATACTTTGCCACCTATGTCGATTCACGGATGCGCGGCGCACTGATAGGAACCAATGGTCAGGATACGATACAGATATATCCGGATAAGGCACTGAGCCCCTTTAATTCGATAGCTCTCTTTGATCGTGATACCTTCGTCGTTGTTCATCGTATACAGACCAGCAGTCTTTCGATTCATAAAGTCCTTTCAAATGAAAATCAAATTTCGCTCCTTCAGAGTAAAGAGTCGATTCTTCTGCGATCGGATGATCCACAGAACTTGATCATTAACAATCCTTCCGTCGCAGTGGATAGCGCCGGCCGTGTGCTGGTTCTGGTGAGCAGGGGCAATTACGATCAGGAAAAACGACTGGATTATCTGCTGCTCGATCGTGATTTTAACCAGCTCGATGAAGGGCACATAACCGAAAAAGTAACAAAGGTGCTTGGAGAATTTTACTATGACGATGCTCCTGTGGTAAGCCATGCCGTCAACAGATTCGCGTCTCTTTACTGGACGGAAAATGGTCTTTTCCTTGATACCATGTATATTGACGATGATGACAAATTGTCTCATAATTCCATACAGCTTGCCGCCGGATCACAATTCCGTTCGACCGCTATTGCCGCTGCCGGTCAATATATTTTCTGTGCTTGGAAAGGCACAATGACACGCTCTCAACAGATGGTTGAAGGGGTCAGGTACCGGATAAGTGACGGGGAGGTGCAGTTTGATACCGAAACCCGTTTTACCTTCTCGGATAGTCCCGTACCCGTGGATAGCCTCGAGATGAACATCGCTGTTGATACACTGGGAAATATGGGGGTAGTGTGGCGGGAAAACGAATCCAGCATTAATGCGGCTGTATGGGCGCAGCGTGGCATACGATATTCCGACGGGAGCTGGATCAGCCCGGTGGAAAGCATGGGAGAGCTGGATGATGATTCAACCATGATTACCGGAGTACACGTAAACGAGGGAGGGGGAAGCGGCACCATCGAACCGTTTGTGCGAACAGGGACAACAGATTCTGTCGATGAGCAGTGGAGTCAATGGATACCGGTGTCAGAAGCCGCTGCCCTGAGGCAGGCTACCAAGGGTATCGCATCGTATTATCAGATACAAATGAGAATGTATCGAGACGCAGTCGATACGATCTTTTCTCCTTCCGTCAGACAAGCCAAAATATCCTGGGATGTGAAACCGGTTATATCCGGAATAGATTCTTTGATGGTAAACGGGAGGTCGGTTCCAGGCTTTGCATTTGGGCATACACAAACTGTTTTCTCCAGGATGGATACCCTTGATCTGTTCTTTTCTCTTACCGATAAGGATGCGGGAGACAGGCTCTCCGGAACTGTGACATGGTCACCGGACCAGACGTTCTCCCTTACCTGTACAGATACCTGCCACGGCCACGTCCGTCTGCTCCCGCAGACGGTATCCGACAGCACATATACGGTTACGGTCAACACCTCGGATGATGATGGATGGCAGGCAACCCCTCGTCTTTTCAAGGTTAAAACCGTAAATGATATTCCCGATATACAGATGAAGGCTATTTTGGATACTGGAAGCGTTCATGATACTGTCGAGGTGCTTTCAACTATGCCTTTGGTTTATTTGCAGGAAACAGATTCGCTGAAGGTTCTTTTCTCACTGAGCGATTATAATGATCCCTCCACAACAGCTGATCTGACTGTCGGAGGTGAACGGATTCATTCGACAGAAATCGATACAGAGGGGGACAGAATTATACGGGCGGAGACTCTGGGGAATGCAACCGATACGCTTTTTGTATCCGCGCAGGATCCGGATACCGTAACTCTGAAGGCCATACGCGTTCGTGTCAACCGTCCCCCGGCCATTCATGGCCTGCAAAAAGATTCCATCCTATTTGGTAACGGCGATGAGATGCTGATAGTACCGGGGCGGGCTACTCTCTGTTCGGTGTCAGTCACCGATCCAAACGAAAAACACTGGGACGAATTGTCGTTTAGGTTCACTACCGAGACATTCGACACTTTGGTAGACGGGAGGACGTTATCGTTTGTTCCTACACGTCAGGACTCCATTCTCACAGTAACCGTGACCGATCAGTGGAGCCGGGTAGACAGCATGAACGTTTCGCTTGTGTATCCGTGGTACAGTAAGGATAATCAGGAAAACAGACAGCTTGTTCGTGCCCGCGAAATGCTTGCATCCGAAATATCGCATATCATTGGAAATGGAGAAATTGACACAATAGTTATTCCGCTGGTAAACAGTGGCTCGGCACCGTTGCAGATTACCGGTATGAGTTTCAATGGCGCTGAAACAAACTGGTTTAATCTTGCGCTCGGAGCAGGTGATGACTATGTCCGGTATCAACGTTTACCCGGAGATGTTTCATTTCAGACAATAACCATAGAGCCATGCGATACAGTCGAAATACAGGCGTACCTGAATGCTCAAAGACTTGAGGGAGACGGTATCGTTCGCGATACTCTTATCCTGTCCACTTCGGATCCAGTTCATCCATATGATACACTTGCAGTGAGACTCGAGCATAATGATCTTCCGGTGATGCACTCGCTGTCTTTTGAATACGATCCCTCGCTACCATACTGGGAGGTGCTTGGCAAGAAGACTGCAAGCGGAGGATACAGGTTTCCACCCCATGCCAGGCTTTCTATGCGCTTTTCCGAGCCGATTGATTCTGTCTCCGCGTTCACCGCTATTGGCGTATACAGTTTCCGAGATTCTCTGCAGACCGGGCGTGCAGAACTCATCCCGTTGGATCATTCTTGGAATGAAAGTGGAACTGTTTTGTCATTGGCACCTGATTACAGCAGGGGAAGTGTATGGGCGGGAGGCAAAATTCCTCCGCGGGGGGCGTTTCTGCCAACCGACTCGATTGCACTGGTTGTTTCGTCAGACCTGGTTGACCAGGCAACAACACCCAGTGGTCCTAATGCGCTGGATATAAACAGGGATTTCATCCGGGATGTAAACAGCGATACCCTGATTCCGCTTGTAGTCGACAGTGCTCAATTTGAACTTGTAGAAGTAAGCCCCGGAGCGGGTGAAACCAATGTGTTTCCGACAGATTCGATTGTATTGACATTCTCTTCGCCCATATACCATGGAACTGTAGATACCGCGGGTGAAAACAACAGCACACTGCGGATAATGACTGCATATATGAGTCGCATAGAGCCGCGCAGGCAAATTGTGTTCGATACGGTATATATTCAAGGAAACAGAGCGGTATTTGTACCCCAAAAGAGGTTCTTTTTTGCAGACTCGGTATACTGCTATTACCAGGGAGTTAGTGTGCGGGACACGCTGGGGTACCCGGTTGACGTTGACACAGACGGTATACCGGCGCATTTCATAGATTCTTCTTCGGTGGAAGATGATTTCGTGTGGAACTTTTTCGTTGCGGACAACCCCAGTCGGCAGCCATATCCTGCACCAAAACAGGAAAAAGTTTCTATAGAAACACACATCACACTCAATTTCGGGCAACCATTATACCCCGGAACAATCGATACAAGTAGATCCAACAACCGGACGCTCTTAGTCACCAGCAAATTCAGCAGAGGAGAGCAGCTGTCTTTCGACAGTATACGCGTGGAGGAAAACGCAGCAGTGTTTACCTTGTCTCAACGGCTTTCATATCTGGACAGTGTCCACTGCCGATTCAATGGTCTTCTCACAAGTGACACCGTCAGCTTTTCGGTTGATCCAGGACAGGATCGGTATGTCACAACACAAAGCGATATGGAATGGTACTTTTTCACTGAGCCGGTCCGAATACTTTCGGTATCTCCGGATAGTGCAAGTCGCAGCGCCTCGGCCCGCAATCCGATATCTTTGGAATTCAGCGGACCGGTTTCACCGCAGCTGTTTGACACTCTTTTGGATCAAAATGCTAACAGAAGTTTTAAATTTTATTCGACATACAGTGCCGGCAATTCCTTACCGGTACGGGATATTCGATTCTCCGTCGATAGTCATACCGTTACCATAATTCCCGAATTGTCCTT
The DNA here is from genome assembly GCA_964419255.1 of uncultured Fibrobacterota bacterium. Lineage (GTDB taxonomy): Bacteria > Fibrobacterota > Chitinivibrionia > Chitinivibrionales > CAYFVL01 > CAZPHU01. Next base: position 20,767 of record CAYQOU010000028.1, read on the forward strand.
TTACAGTCATGATAGCATCTATTGTCAGTTTTACGGCTTTTCGGATGAATTCCACTACGGCAGCCGAAGCACATTCTTACCGGGAGATACGGGAGGGGTAAGAAATTCTTATTCGTGGTATTTTAAGACAGGAAACACAGGATTTTATACCTATCCTAATCCGTATAAACCGGGGGCGGATAGACGGCATAGAGAGTTGGGCGGTATCTGGTTTAAAAATCTCCATACGTTGAAGAAAGCAATAACATCGGTAAACATTCGGGTCTTTAATATCAATTCACATCCTGTATTTGATGCTCACAAGGCCGGATATACGATAGAGTTTGAGGCTGGCAGTTCGACTCATAAGCCGGAGTGGTTTTGGGATGTTAAAAATACCCGTGGTTCTCCTCTTGCCTCGGGAATATATCTATATGCCATTTATGCTCCGAACGGTGAAGTCCTGTTGAAAGGAAAGATCCTGATTGTACGCTGATAGCAGTCGTTTCGTCTGTACACGATACTATTTTCCGTATATCGTTGGAAACACCGCGAGAGAATTGTTCAGTTTAGTTTTGGATGTATCGTCTGATACCTGTCCCCTATATCCCGTCCCGCTTTGGACGAGAAGAGAGTAAGACGGCAGGAGCAGAAAACGCATAAATAACAGGTAAACCATCAGCTATGGACTCTATCCGTTTCATCAAAAACGACCACATTTACGAAACTGTCATTCAGCAGATGATTCCCCAAACTCGTGAATTCGTGTGGATCGCAACTGCGGATGTAAAGGATTTGCATGTAAAACGAGGCAGGAGGATGATACCTTTTCTTCAGGTACTTTCCGAGCTAATTGAAAAAGGCATCGCCGTGCGGCTTATTCATGCCCGCGAGCCGGGAAACGCATTTCGCGAGGATTTCGACAGGTACCCAAATTTGATAGATGGACTGGAAAGGATGCTTTGTCCACGTGTTCATTTCAAGAGTGTCATCGTGGATGGAACAGTGGCTTATACGGGAAGCGCTAATCTTACCGGGGCTGGAATGGGGGCCAAGAGCGCAAAGAGACGTAATTTCGAATCCGGTATCATTGTGCGGCAAAACGAATTGGTGTCAAATATCATGGAACAGTTCGATCAGGTATGGCGGGGAGAATTCTGTACGGAATGTCAACGAAAACAGTATTGTGTGGATTACAAAGAAATGGGCTAGATCTGGTTTGAGTGCTTTGCGCGAATCGCCGCCAGAGAGTTCCTCAATTCAGTTTGCAAAAACACGATAGATTTGTTCCAGCGAACCATTCTGCAACACCGTGTCTATCGTTTTGCCCTTTCTGCCTCTGCTGCAGGCGCATAACATCCGGTCTCATCATAAGCCCTGGTTGATCGGATCCATTGCAGCACCAGATTGATTCGATCGACAGGTTTATGGTAGGTCAATGCGTGCTTATATCCCTGCAGGGCTATCGCCCGCCTATGGGATTCATTTCGTAAAAACGCACGTGCACGAATGACCGCACTCATGATTGATTCGGGATCACGAGCATCATATATAAAGCAGTCTCGTCCGTTTACAAAAGGGTGCGGGGATGGGATGCTTGTCTTATCCATAAACACCAGTGCTTGTGAAGAAAATGCTTCCCACGTACGACTGTCCCCATCATGATTATCAGGATAGGCTGTAAAGACGATTTTTGAGCGCTTAAGAACGGACAGGTAATCCAGAAAAGGATTATTCTCCTGAGAGGCGAAAACGGCACGTCGCCCGGTTGCCGCTGCCGCTGTAGGCATACCTATATGACTGTCTGGAAACCATGACTTGCACCGCTTAAGAATCGTTATAAGTTGGTATCGACGCGTGCCTATGATAGGATTGGAGGGAAACAGACATGCTACATCTATATCCTTCTCATCCGGTATATTCACCGCAAAGTATTCATCAAGAAGGCCATAGTCCATGGGGAGTATCGGCTTTTGTGTCGCGGGGCGAGCACGTCTGTCGTATCCTATCGGCCAGGAGCGTTTTATGTAGGCAGCACAGGTGGCGAGCCGATGAGTATCTATGGCATGATTATCCTTGAAGTCATAATAGATGACCTTTTTCCATAAATCATGCCTGTCAAGAATTGCGTCCATATCCTGAATTCCGAAATGCTCATCGTTTGCACGAAAAATGTAATCGGCGGTAATGAGCGATTTTTCCAGATTCGGATCGGCAGGTTGGATGAGGCTACCCAGAGATATAAAAGGCATGGAGAAGCTAACAGAGATGCGGGGGTGAGTCCATAGGCCCTGTGATATCATGCTCGGGTATCGTGATCCGCGATTGAGATTGAAAAGGTGCACAATTTTCAAATTATTCATATTAATTAGTGCCGGTTTAGATTTTTTTTGTTTCAAACCTGTCCTCCACATCACGTCACGCTATGCAGGGAGGAGGAAAAAACACGTTTTATCGTAATATTTGTCCAGGTGTTCTCGTTTGCTATATGAGTTTGATCCTTATTTTCCGGCTCTGCCGGACCTGGTATGTGCGAAAGAACGCTAATTCATATTTTATAATAACCAGTCAGGTATTGCCAGACTTGTTTAGTCAAGAAAAATGAAAAAGCCGGTTGTTAAAACCGGCTTAGTTCATGGGAAAAGAAATCGACGGTATGCACCATTACTGGTTGGTTCTCATGCCGGTTCAGGAATGTAGACTCCGCGTACATAAATCATATTTTTGAGTACGTCCACCATCATGTCGAAATCTTCCTGACTGCGAGTCTGAAGAGTTACCAGCAGTTCATCGTGCCCGAAGGTGACTTTCTGCACATTGCTTATATATTTCAAGATTGATGCTAAAAATTTTTCTTTTCCGCTTTCAACGTCCAGAATGACTGTTGATTGCATCATGGATACTCCTTCTCAATTGAGGATAGCTGGATACTGTATCTAATCGGGCTCAAGTTGAGGGAAGTATCTTCTAGATTCTTAGAGGATAAAAATAAACCGCATTATGACTATGTCCAACCTGTGCGAGTTTATCGTACTTGTTTTGTGTTAACGGCTCATCCTGCGGATGCGTGGAAGGGCGTAAAACATAAGAAAACTCACTCTGGTCACCCGCCCGTTGAAAAATCATCTTCGGAAGAGCGGCAATCAGTTGAGAAGGCTCTCGGGGCTCTTTTCTACCGGCGCAATCTGTCTGATCGTTTAATGCTGTTTTATCTGTCGCACACGTAGCCACCTGTAAACTTTCCGCGTGAAAATCACATAGATTATGTACGAAGTGATAAGCCGCGGAAGTCGAACCAAACGAGAAAAACAACAACAGAATCGAATATAGAGAATGTTTCATCTCTTAAAATTCGTCAAGGCAGCAGTATTATTGCCAAACTCAGATGTTGAGTTCGTAGATTTTTTCTCTTAAAAGAGGAATCTGGGAGGGGGGAACACTGAATTCGTTCAAACCGGCATCCAAAAGGGCTTTGGTGTATGTTGTATCTGCTGCCATCTCACCGCACACCATACATGATTTGCCGGATTCATGTGCCTTTTTTACTATCTGGCCAACCACATCCACGATGAGGCCAGTTCCGGCCTCGTAATAGTCGGTAACACTCATTTTCTCCCGGTCGGCGGCCATCGCGTATTGAACCAGATCGTTGGTGCCGATACTCAGAAAATCAGAATGGGTCACGATATTATCCAGGTCAAGCACCGCTGCGGGGGTCTCAATCATGGCTCCGAGAGGTATCGATTCGTTAAACGAGATACGAGAACGGCGCAACGATTCAGATTCTTCCTGTATGATATCACGAATAAAGAGGACATCATCAGAAAGGGAAGTCATCGGTATAAGGATACGTAAACGGTGGGTTGCGCTTAATCGTAAAAATGCTCTAATTTGTGAACGCAGGAGGCCCGGAAAACGACGAAGGAGCCGAATACCTCGAAGACCGAGCAGGGGATTTCGTTCTTCGCCAATGTTAAGATAGGGAAGGTTTTTTTCACCGCCGATATCAAGCAGCCGAATCGTTATCTCGTGATTTTTCAGAGGCTGCATGATATAGCTCAACTGCTTGATGAGGTTGTCCTCCGTGGGAAGTGCCTTATGCATCATGAAGAGAGTTTCTATGCGAAAGAGGCCTACACCATCACAATGCACATTAGAAGCCTCCTGTGCTTCGCTGTGTACAGAGATATTCGCCGCTATGCGGATCGTGCGGTCTCTGTAGGTAAGCCCACGTGTACCCCCTTTTCTAATCTTTTCCTGTCGTGCAAGCTCTTTCTGGCGCTGCGATTCGGCTGCCCGTTGTTTTTCCTCCGATGTAGGGAAGAGGATTACTTCTCCTTTTTCTCCATCCACAATTATTTCACTGTCGGATGAGATGTCTTTGAACGTGTCAAGTGGTATTTCAGATATATAGGGCAGACCCAGAGCGCGGGCAAGCATCGCGGAATGACTGCTTTTGCTTCCCTCTTCGGTGACAAATGCCCGAACATTGTGTGTGTTGAGGGTTATCGTATCTGAAGGAAGAAGACGCTTGGTTAAAACAATTGCATCGGGGGGAACTTCGGAAAGGCTGGAGCGTCCGGTGCCGGTCAGCTCCATGAGAATACGGCGTTCAATATCTGCGATGTCTGCCGATTTCTGCCTGATAATTTCATTTTCGCTGTGAAGAAACTGATGTGACATGTTACGGAAAGTATCACGAACGATGTACTCCGCATTGATCATCTTTTCTTTCATCTGGCGCTCAAGTTCGTACTGAAGGTACGGATCCTCCAGAATCGTTTTCTGTGCTTCGAAAATCGCGACCTGCTCGGGAGAAAGATTAGAAGAGAGTTCCTGTTGAATGGAATCGATTTCTTCCTTGACTCTGGATATGGCGGTTGTGATGCGTTGGAGTTCGGCATTTAGTTCTTCCGAGGAGAGGTCTCGTAGTTCAAAATCCCGGCTCATTACATCCTGATAGATAAATATCTTGCCAATAGCGAGCCCCGGGACGATCGAACGGGCATGGATAACCCTGCGTTGCGTCTTTTTGCTGAGGTCCAGGCTGTCATTTTTCTCGGATTCCGCAGGTGCGACTCTCAACTCCTGTTCGGCCTCCTCGATCAGGCGATGGCTATCTTCCTGGTCAGGATTCTCAGCGGTTGCTGCTCCGGAGCGAATCAACGTATCGCCCGCAACGGTATGCCCGATTTCCTGCAGAAGAGACTCTCGAAGACGCTCGGCGAGGTTGTCGAGTACATCTCTGCCTACCCCCGGTAAAATGACCATGAAACGATTCCGGTCATGGTGAAATACTTTATCCGAGGAGTGAACACTGTGGGTAAGTTTTTCCTTGATTGAACGCATCACCTGGTTTTCGGTGGTATACCCGTATGCGGTATGTATATCACCCAGATGAGATACATCCAGAAGCACTATTGAGACGGGAGTTTTCTCCTTTTTCCCTTTTTCAAGCTCCTTATCGAGCGTCGGGATGAGATATTCCCGGGCCTGAATATGAGAATTTCCCAGGTTTTCTATGGCTTGCACCATATGACGACCAAACATCGTTTGAGCCGAGGCAGACTCGAGATCTGCCTCACCGGTGCTTTCTACCCAATCCAGCGCAGCAACATTAAGTGATACGGCTCTTCTCAGCTGGGATGAGAGAGTATGGCGGTGGGAAACTATCGCATCGAATATCTGTTTTGCCTTGGATGGATTCTGCGGAATTGTCCGGGTGAGAAGGTAGATGGCCTGTGAGTAGGCTGCGTCTCCACAACATCTGAGCACTTCTTCAACCCGTCTTTTTTCCTCTTCACTCCCTTCGCGAATCCCTGCAAGAACATCCAGAACTTCCTGGTCAATGCTGGACTGGCGTATATTGATATCCCGTGAGTTATCTGATTTTTGCGTCATAGTTGCTTCGAAAGTGGTAAAAAACTGACTCTTGAATCGCCGCGAGAGAAATGTTCAATTCAAGAGATAATAAATATAGAATAATGTTACGATTTTTTGTGTCCTTTTAATGTGAGGCCACAGAAACGGGCATCATTTTATTGACCTTTCCGCGAACCTTCCATGGCATACAAATTGCTGAAATTCACCTGCTATGCATAAATTACCATTGTGCTCCTGTGGAGAATACGTTTTATGGATATGGAATTTCACTCTCTAAACCATTTTTCTCATCGGGAGTTATATAAATTCAGTCGACGACTGATAGCCGAGTATGAACGGTTTCGGCCGGGGCCTCCAAATGGGGAATCCAAAAGGGCTTTATCTGAGAAGGTGAAGTCGGGAGTCGATGAGTATGGTTCATTAATTGAGAATATATATGAAAAAAGTATAGCCCTGCTTCTGGATGATTTTGAAAAGCGGCGGTACAAAATATGGCAGCAGATTCTCTCATTCCTGGACAGACAACTTCAGGTAAAGGTTGATCCCTTCGATGACAACTGGGATGGAAAAACTCCTGAAAAACAGCTGCTAAGGCACATCCCCACCTATAATGCTGCGCATTTTCTGTTGTACGAAATGTGCCCATCCTTCACTCATTACGGCCGCAAGCTTTACGGGTATGTGCACACCAGAAAAGAAATGGATACTCTCATACAGGCCATGCAGTCTGCGCAGGCCGCTCGTGCGGTAGAAACGCTTGGAATAGGAGATAAGCTGAAGAGTTACATGGAGGTAAAGGACGCTTTCGACTTTTGTATCTGCCGCTATTCTCAACTGAAGCAGATTTTCGAGCAGCTTAGTTACACGCGAGTCAGGGTATGTCTGGGGGTGGTTTTTCTGTTGCACAGGCTACCGCGATACAGTCGCAGCTTCCCGCTTTTCAGAAATGTGACTGTGCGGCAAATCTCGCCACTGCTGGTACCGAGAAAAGAGCTTTTCTGCACTGCGCAGAGGCTTTCCTTCAATGATTTTTCGCACCGAAATCTGCTGATTCTGGCGCAGAGAATGCTCCAGGCGCGGGAGCAGAGGATTGAAAATGGGTTGGATGATTTACCGCTGGCCGGGGAGCTGCAAAATCAGGTCAACTTATTCGAAAAAGTGGTACAGACAATTTTTACGGACATGGAGGAAAAGGAGTTCGATCAGGAGGAGGGGCAGCGGTATCGACTCTTTGAGCTGCTTATCAGTACCATCGAACAACACTTGCAGGGAGATGTCGAGAGGAGTTGCTGTTTATGGGGTCAGCCCGGATGTTCATCGCGGTACGAAGCTGCCGAATATCTTCTTTACGACTCCTGTGAAGATTATACCCATGATTTTAATCCTGAAGGTAACGGTCATATGTGTCAGTCTTCACTGATGGATATGCTTACCGAATCATGGGCCGGTTTTGATGCCCAGATGGCCTTGAAAAAACTCGGTTGTACCGATCTATACAATCAGTACAGGGAGATTGCCGACAAATGTGAAAAAAGTGCCTGGCGAATAGATCGTCGAGTAAACTTCGGGATAACTTCCGCTCTAAGAAATTATAGATTCGAAATCTCTTTGCTTGTAACGATTGCGGCTCGTCATCTGGGAAGAAATTCAGTTGAATGTGAGAAAAAAGATATTATTTGAGGGTGAATGTGCGGCGGGGTGTTAAAAAAGAGAAAGGAGTCGACAAAGTCGACTCCCTTCCTCAGGCTTGCGCCTGATACCCCATCATCATTCACATACCACTTCTAATGGCAACACATTAATTATAAAACTAATAAATATTCGTTTACTATGCAAGATATATTGAGTAATTTTAATGAAAATTTTCAGAAAAGAAAAACTTACACCGATTCGGTTCTGTCCATGGGGGGTTTTGAACAGATAGATGCCCACACATGCGTTCGCGGGCAGTATTTTGAGCGTATAACGATTTGAAACTATGGGAGTGAAACAACAGAATATCTTTAAACTCAGAGACGGCTTCAGGCCATAGTACAGGATGTATACCTATGAATGTTCTTAGTTCACAACAAATCAACGACTTACTGCGGAGTGACCTGCAGGATCCCTTTTCTGTCTTGGGGATGCATGAGGAGCAGACGGGATTAAGTATAAGAGCCTTCTTACCTGGAGTTAAGTCGGTTGTGGTTCGCAATCGGGAAAACTCAAAGAGTGTTGGTGAGATGCAGAAGGTCCATGAACAGGGCGTGTACGTACTGCATCTGGCGCGAAGGAAGAAAATATTTGCGTATGAACTGCTCATCGAGAAACCCGACGGCAGTAAGGAAACGCAGATTGATCCATATTCTTTCCTGCCTGTTATGAGTGAGGAGAGTAGATATCTTTTCAATGAAGGTAATCATCAGGGAGTTTATAATGATCTGGGATCACACGTAAAAGAGATAGACGGGGTCGGTGGTGTTGTATTTGCCGTCTGGGCTCCCAACGCCAAAAGGGTATCGGTGGTTGGTGATTTCAATCAGTGGGACGGCCGAAGACATCCGATGAGGCTTTTGGGCTCATCCGGTGTGTGGGAGCTGTTTATCCCCGGTGTTGAAAAGGGTACCGTATACAAGTATGAAATCAAAAAGCGTGAAAACGACCATCTTCTCCTAAAAACAGATCCGTTTGGGTACTATCAGGAGCCGTTTCCGCATCATGGCAGTATCGTATGGGATCTGGATGAGTTTCAATGGGATGATGATGATTGGATGGAAGCCCGCAGACACCAGGATGTGTTTAAGCGTCCTATGTCGATTTATGAGGTGCACCTGGGCTCGTGGATCAAATCCGGGCCTTCTGAGGAGGGTGACTACCTCTCCTATCACGAGTTAGCCGAAAAACTTGCCGATTATGTATCCGAAATGGGCTATACTCATATCGAGTTGATGCCGGTGCAGGAACATCCTTATGTGCCTTCTTGGGGATATCAGGTGAGTGGATTTTATGCCCCCAACCACCGCTTCGGTAACCCTTCCGGGTTTCAATACTTTGTCAACTACATGCACAAGAGAGGAATCGGGGTGCTGCTTGACTGGGTTCCCGGTCATTTTCCGAAGGATAATTTCTGTCTTTCTCATTTCGACGGAACACATCTTTTCGAGCATCAGGATCCGCGAGAGGGTGAGCATCGGGACTGGGGTACGCTGATTTTTAATTTCGGTCGCCATGAGGTACATAATTTTCTCAGTGCAAATGCTCTTTTCTGGCTCGATCAGTTCCATGTTGATGGATTGCGTGTGGATGCTGTTGCATCCATGTTGTATCGTAACTACAGCCGGGAGGAGGGGGACTGGATTCCGAACAAATTTGGCGGTGTGGAAAACCTGGAGGCCATAGAGTTTTTACAGTCGATGAACTATCTTGTCCACCATCGTTTCCCGGGAGCCGTAACGATTGCGGAGGAAAGTACCGCGTGGCCTATGGTAAGCCGCCCCACGCATCTTGGAGGCTTGGGCTTTACCTTTAAATGGAATATGGGATGGATGAATGATATTCTGACCTATTTTTCCAAGGATCCTGTTTATCGCAAATATCATCACGATCAACTGACATTCGGTTTGTGGTATGCGTTTAACGAGAATTTCGTATTGGTTCTGTCTCATGATGAAGTGGTGCACGGAAAGAAAAGCCTGCTGGAGAAGATGCCCGGAGACATGTGGCAAAAATTTGCCAATCTTCGTGCGTTGTTTGCTTTCATGTATGGTCATCCGGGTAAGAAGCTGATGTTTATGGGAGGCGAATTCGGCATGCACAACGAATGGTACGAACTCCAGTCGATTGACTGGCATCTGCTTGAGCAATGCGACGATGCCTACCACCACAATGGTACGATGAGACTCATGGCGGATTTGAATCGCTTGTATAAGAACCAATCTTCGCTCTGGGAGTTTGATTTCGAGCCGCGGGGTTTTTCCTGGATCGATCATTCCGACAGTGATAACAGTATCGTTTCCTTTATCCGGCATGGCTCCGATTGGCATAATTTTGTGACGGTTGTCTGCAATTTCACGCCAAACTTACATCGTGAATACCGGATCGGAGTGCCTCACGGAGGCTATTATCGCGAGTTGCTTAATACGGATGCACCGGAGTATGGCGGAGCTGGATTCGGTAATCTGGGGGGAAAGCATGCGGAGCCTATTCCCTGGCATGGTCACTCCTATTCTTTAAACCTTACCCTACCGCCGCTTTCTGTGTTGATGTTAAAATGGGAACAATAGGATCGTTTGAATCGGGTAAAAATAAACAAAAATGGAGGAAAACATGAAAAAACTCTACCGGGACAGGCGTAACGGCATGATAGCCGGTATCTGTGCAGGTATTGCCGACAGCTACCATTGGGATCCGACTATCGTCAGGTTAGTCGCTGTTTTTGCCACCATTCTCACCGGGATCTGGCCCGGAATCATTACCTATCTTGCGGGATGGGTGCTTATTCCAGAGAAGAAAGAGCTGTAGCCTTCCCCAAAATGCCATTTCTCACATGTCCGGGGGGCATTTGTATGTGTCAAATGCTCTGGACGTGATGTTATGGTTATATCTATATTTCCTTAATTGATCGATTCTGAACGGAAGGCCGCTACAGAATCGATCAGCTGAGGTATTAATCCCTTATACATCAGGCGATTGTTAACTGCTTTGACCGAGGAGAACGTGAATGCTCTGGAAGGATGCTTTCATATATACATTGAGGGAAGACCCTGCAGAGGCGGAACTTGTTAGTCACAAACTGATGATTCGTGCCGGCATGATTCAGAAGTTGGCATCGGGAATCTACAACTACCTTCCACTGGGCCTGAGAGTCATCAAAAAAATCGAGAACATAATTCGAGAAGAAATGCAGCGATGCGGCGCATCCGAGTTGCTGATGCCCGGGGTCATACCCGCACAGTTGTGGCAGGAGAGTGGCAGATGGGACTACTACGGGCCGGAGCTTCTTCGATTCAAGGACAGGAAGAGTAACGATTTTCTTCTCGGGCCGACTCATGAGGAAGTGGTTGTAGATGTTGCCCGCAGGGCGGTTCGTTCTTATCGGGATCTTCCTCTGTGTCTATATCAGATACAGAGCAAGTTCCGTGATGAGGTGCGTCCCCGATATGGGTTGATGCGGGGCAGGGAATTTATCATGAAGGATGCATATTCATTTCATGCGGATGAGAAATCTCTGGATGAGATGTACTGGCGGATGCATGAGGCCTACAGGACCATATTTAGGAGATGTGGGTTGAATTTCCGGCCTGTGGAAGCAGATTCGGGTACTATCGGTGGGGATGTGACTCATGAATTTCATGTGTTGGCGGAATCGGGTGAAGATACCATTGCCCATTGCACCGCATGTGATTATGCGGCGAATATTGAGAAGGCAACATCTGTCTATTCGGAGCTGCCGCTGGATGTTTCTGACGATGCGCCAAAAGTCCGGGAGGTAGAAACTCCGGGTAAAAAGAGCATTGAGGATGTCGCGACGTTTCTGGATATCAAACCATCCGATACCATAAAAACGCTCATTTATGATGTCGATAATGGGCAGAGGCTGGTTGCGGTGTGTATCAGAGGTGATCTGGAGGTAAATGAGGCCAAATTGCGCGGATTGCTGGGTGCCAATACGGTTAGCATCCCGGAAGACGCACAGCTGGCGGCTCAAACCGGATTACCTGTCGGATATGTGGGCCCCTACCTGTTTGATAACGAGAAGATTGACCGGGTGATTGCGGACTATTCGGTCGCTCAGATGGCCGATTGCGTGTGTGGAGCAAACAGACCCGGTTACCATGTAAGGCATATCTATCCAGCACGTGATTTGAAAATAGGCCTCTTCGGGGATGTCGGATTTGTTTCCGGAGGTGATCGCTGTCCCCGCTGCAAAGAGGGACGCCTGGACATGAGCAAGGGTATTGAAGTGGGGCAGGTGTTTAAGCTGGGAAAGAAATATTCCTCGCCAATGAACATGCAGTTTCTGGATGAGTCGGGAACTCAAAAAACAGTCACAATGGGCTGCTACGGCATAGGTGTAGGGCGAACAGCTGCCGCATCCATCGAGCAGAGCCACGATAAAGATGGCATAATCTGGCCGGCTTCGATCGCCCCCTATGGCGTTTCACTGCTGTGTCTTGATCCCTCGGACTCAGAGGTCTACTCTCTTGCCCAACGGCTTCATGACACACTGCAGCAGGCCGCCATAGATGTAATCATGGATAATCGTCAGGAGCGACCGGGAATCAAATTCAAGGATGCCGACCTGATCGGATGTCCGGTTCGGCTTGTTGTAGGATCTCGCGGGCTGAAAGAGGGGATAGTCGAGATTCGGACACGTCGCACCGGGAAGACGGAGAAGGTAGATCCTGCTTATGCAGTGGAGGCAATTGGAGAAATCCTCAAAGATTGGTAGTGGCCCGGTAAATGCTAATCAGATATTTACATGCGGGCAATGGTAAAGAAGCTTTTCTGTCATTATTTGCGCTTGACCCGACAAACGAAAAAACTGTATAATTATATAGTTGAGAATTCTTTAGATTGTAAGGCTATTCATATATGCAAAGCAACAGCTGGTCAATTTTCATCGTATCGCCCGGACCAAAGGGCAATAAGCGGGTACGAATACCAGGTATTGTGCTTGTTCTTTTCCTTTTTCTCATGACGTTGGGCGGACTTGGATTTGCCCGGTGTGCATTTTTCCTTTTCTCGTATGGTTCTGCCAAATTTGGTGTGTACAACGCTCAGCGGGAAAATCAGCATCTTATGATGAAGGTGAGATTTTTACAGAAGCTGACCGAGAAATGGGAAAACGAAATCAAGGAGATGATTGCCTACGAGGACAATGCGCGGCTGCGTTATGGAATGAATACGATTTCAGAAGACGTTCGGCGTGCCGGTATCGGTGGATTACCCACCTCGGAGGAGATGCTTTTGGCATCTCTTGAAGATCCGGTGGTACATAAGGTAAGCTATATAAAGGAGCATATCGGTGCCCTCCTGCGAAAGGCCGACCTTCAGGATTCTACCTTCTCCCGTATGGCATCTCATGTGAAACGTCAACACGACCGGCTCGCCCAATTGCCCTCCACCTGGCCCGTGCGAGGCCGCATAACCTCGGGATACGGATATCGATTTCATCCATTTTTAAAGCGCTCGTTATTTCATGAAGGGCTCGATATTGCCAACAAGGAGTGGACACCGGTTTTTGCTCCCGCCGACGGATTAGTAGATTTTGTCGGAAGGAAACATGATTTTGGTAACGTGGTCATGATGGATCATTACGGTGGAATCGAGACCGTTTACGCCCATCTGCGTCAGAGCGCAGTAGCGGAAGGCCAATTCGTCAAGCGTGGTGAGCCGATAGGATATGTTGGCAACACCGGACGAAGCACCGGGCCGCATCTGCATTACGAAATCCGAAAAATGGGCCGTCACGTTAATCCCAAAAACTACATACTTCCCGATGATATTATTGTAGAATAATACAATTCACCTCAGATCCTCTTAAGACGGGAGCGCTTATGGTTTACTCAACAGAGGTATCGGTTCGAACACAGAAGCGTTCGCATTGGGTGGATATCACCAGAGACATACAAAAATCGGCTGAACAGAGCGGAATATCTGATGGTGTGGTTACCGTGGCAAGCCTTCATACAACAGCCGGCTTGACAATAAACGAAAATGCGGACCCCGATGTCGAAAGAGATTTTTTCTGGAAATTGAACCAGTTGATTCCTCTGGACGGCAATTTTGCGCATGCCGAAGGAAATTCCGACAGTCACATCAAATCCGCACTGGTAGGCTTCAGTGTGCAGGTTCCTCTCAAGGATGGTGTACTTGTTCGAGGCACCTGGCAGTCAATTTACTTTTGTGAATTTGATGGTCCGAGGAGTCGTCGAGTTTCTGTTACAGTAGTTGGTGAGTGATGAGTGATCGTTTCTACTCAACCGTACACCGGTGTCTGATCATCGTGTTGTTTTTCAGTCTGGTTGGCATAAAGGCTCAATCGATCCGGTATGCCGGTGAGCTTATGCATCTGCCTATAGGATGTCGGACCGTAGGACTTGGTAATGCATCTGTTGCTTTGGACGGAATGGGAAATTCATCCTATTGGAATCCTGCACTTGCTGCCTTGAGTGACCTTAGATTCGGCATCGTCGAAGGTGCACGTCTTTACGAAGGACTATCAGATTTTGGTTCTGTGGCAGCGTATACCCCGGTGCAGAATGGTCTTGTTATGGGGGCGCTGTACAGCGCTTTTTTTTCCGGAGATATTACAGAATGGGATTCTCTGCCCGGAACGAAAAGAGAGCGTGAAGCCTCCTGGCAGGAAAACCGGCACTTATACGAGGGCGAAGGTATCTTTCATAACAACCAGCATGTGATCGTTGCCACCGTAGCAAAAACTTTTTCTCTTCCGATTCCCCGTCCCTCCGGCTTTTCGACACCAATGCCGGTGGATATCTCCGCTGGACTCAATTTTAAATACTACTGGCAAACCATTACTCCCGAAGACAAAGTGCGAATGGGTATGAACGTTAATGTCGATGTGGGAGCTGCTTTGCAGGTGGGAGTGGATTATGATCTTAATGCGAAGCAAATCAGCAGGAAAGTAATAATCGGAGCATCTGTTCGCAATGCACTGCCCACGGAAGTTGTCTGGATGCACTCTTATCAGGATTACACCGAACCGGTCGATTATTGTGTGTTGTATGGAATCAGCTATTCGGATCATACCGGATTTCTCTGGGCGGACTGGACACTTTCCTTGTCGGTCAAACGACTTTATACCTCTACCGTGCAAGCCGGTATAGAAGGAGTGTTCTGGGATTGTGTCGCAATCAGGGCGGGTATAGACGATAAGTGCCCGACATTTGGCGCCGGGCTACGCATTAAGATGTTCAGTTTCGACTATGCTTTTTCGTTCGATGAGGTTACATATTCGCCGTTGCGTCTCTCATTGGGTGTACAGTTCTGATAAAAAAAGCTTACTTCCATTCGCCTTGCTGGTAGTCTTGCGGCAGCTCATATATGCCTTCCGGCGGTTGGGCATTTTCTTTTACGTCAACAACTTCGCTGCTTGACTCGATCTGCGTTCCCATGATAGTGGTGGTTGTTGAGCTTTTAACCACAAAACCGTCAATTTTTTCCATCTCAGAAAGCATGTTCCCGCTAATCTGGGCCATCGGGCCGCTCTTGTAAAAAGCCGTCATGAAAGAAGCCATCAATTCGGGGGCGATATCGACCTGCTTTGTAGCCCAAAGCTGCGTAACGGTAGTTCCCATTTCTGTTTCTATTGTTTGTGTGTATTTTCGACTTCTCCAGCCGTTGACGGTGGCTGTTTCGTTGGTAGGCTGGATAGTTACCTTCATCTCCATCATTTGCTTCATCTTATCGGCCATTCCTGGGGGAAGCTCCTCCATTTGTTTCTTCATGCTGTCTGTATACATTTGATCGGGCATTTTGCGATATTCTTTCTTTTTATGATCTATTACAAAAATCGCGCCATCATCGCTTCTAATCAAAATGTCGTTTTCGGCTCCTTTACTTCGGATAGTTTGCTGACTGATCCAGGTAGTAACAGATTCCTCTTTGGCCGGGACTGTGCGACCCATCATGGTGTGTTCTTCCGTTTTTCTAATCTCCTGTACCCTCATATCTGCTCGTAGGGGCAGAAATGTGGAGAGGATCAGGCTTCCGATAAGAATCATTGTTTTCATATCCAACTCCTGTATGCTCATATAAACGCATGGTCAACATTCTTTCTATAGAAAAGTCGCAAAAACAGTACCGAATCCGTTCGAATCGTGATAGACTGGATATCTATTTGCAGCAAAAAGCTGTGGGGGATATGTACAACCTCTCATAAATGGTTAAAAAAAAGGAGATCCGATATGGATGCTTTTATCGGAACAAGCGGCTATCAGTATTCGGAATGGAGTCAGATATTCTATCCGGTAGATCTCAAACACGATAAGTATCTCAAATATTATGGTGAAAATCTCAATGCGGTGGAGATAAACAGCACATTCTATCGCTTGCCCGGCGAGCAGATCCTTCAGTCCTGGGCACAGCAGGTTCCCCGGCATTTTCGGTTCTCCATAAAGGCTTCTCAGCGAATCACCCACCAGCGCTTGTTGAACACCGAAAGTATCGGCGATTTAGAATATCTGCTGACCTCTACGGCGCTTTTGGGCGTCCGGTTAGGAGCGATTCTGTTTCAAACACCACCAACCTTCCGTCCCGACATGAGGCGATTAGAGCAATTCGTCCAGTTGTTTCCTCCCGAGGTTCCTGCTGCGTTTGAATTCAGACATCGGGGGTGGCAACAGCAGAGGACAACCGACATACTCGCCAGTCGCAATTTTGCCTGGTGTATAACCGATAGCGATCACCGGGATGCATCATTTGCATGCACTGCCGATTGGGGATACCTGCGGCTGCGAAAAAGCGGCTATACTCAGGATCAGATGCGCTGGTGGATCGAGCAGATTCGACGGCAGCCCTGGAGTAGGGTGTTCGTGTTTTTCAAACACGGCACCGAGGGGGCGCAAAGCCCGGTGCTGGCAAGGCAATTCAGCCGCTTCTGGCGCGAGATGGAACGGGAGAAAGAAATGGTGGGATATCGCGGGTGATAATCCCACCGTCAACAGGTCAGCCGCACAACCGGGAGCGTACCGTCTGCAATTCCGCCTCTGCCTCAGAGACCAGCTGTTGAATGATCTTTGACATCGGCAGGATGTCTTTCATCAACCCAACGCTCTGTCCGGCCATCAATGATCCGTAATTGACATTTCCGTCCACCACGGCATTGCGCAATGCGCCTACCCAAAACCGTTCTACCTCAAACTGGGCTTCCTCGCGGGTGATATCGCCGCTTTCAAGCCGGCGTAGAAGTTGAAGCTGAAGTTTACCGAATTCTTCATGACCTCTGTTTTTAAGGGCACGGACTGCCACAACGGGCAGTTTGGAGTCGTACTGCGGTGTTGCTACAGCTTGACGGGCGCGAGCGTTTTTGAAAGCTTGCTTGAATTTCGGGTGAGCTGTGCATTCTTCACTCATGACAAATCTCGTACCGAGTTGACAACCGGCTGCACCCATCATGAGAAGATGAGCAATCATTTTACCTGTTGCGATACCCCCACCAACAAAAATGGGCACTTCATTGAAATGGAAGAGCACCTGTTGAAGCAGTATTGTCAGGGAAACGTGGCCGATATGCCCCCCGGCTTCGCTACCTTCCAGGATGAGTGCATCGATTCCATAGCCTATCTGCTGCCTGGCGATAGACTCCTCGGAGGCAAAGGACATGGTCTTTTTGCCGGCTGCTTTCATGCCCTGAATATCTGAGCGTCGGGGAAAACTGCCGGCAAACACGACAAAGGGAACCTGCTTGGCCCGAAGAATCTCATAGTGCACTCTGAAGTTGGGTGCAATGGTGATCAAATTGACCGCAAAGGGTTTTCGAAGGCCTTCGATACACGTGTCAATTTCCTTTTCAAACAGCTCAGGCGGCATATTTCCCGCGGCAATCACCGGAAACATGCCATTGTCGCTGACTGCTTTGGCAAGATGGTAGTCGCTTATCCAGGTCATGCCGCCGGAGATGACCGGATAGTCTACTCCCAGAAATTCAGATCCCTTCCGGGCTAATGACTCAAACAACATATTACCTCCAGGATTGTATGGAAAAGAAAAACTACATAGCACTCACCTCATGAGTCAATGCAGGGGTGAATCGCGATGTAAAGAAGGCGATTCGCTGGTACAGTTTTTGCGAGTTGTTCTGGCAGACAGACGGCGTTTGTGATTTTTATCCGATATCACTCCAAAATCTCCGCTCCATCCCTGGCACGGGACGGAAGGATGGTAAATGGAGTACGGGTAAAAGACCGCTTTTAGGTGTAGTGTTTGTTGTCATAAACTGAGCTATTGTCTCGCGGCGATTTGCCCAATAGCCTGGAGCAGAAGAATTTCAGACAATCTCGGGAATACCCCAGCGGGTATTCCACACGATTGCATCCAACCCTTCTGCCCCTCAAGGCTTTGACCAAATCATACTTTCAGAACCGCTCAGTTTAGGTTTATGTATTTTTTGATTCTCCGGCTCTGCCGGACACGAGGGAGTGAATATGATTACCAGTCTTAAAAAGATGCGCGATTACCGAGTCAGTGCCACGGATGGGGAAATAGGAAAGGTGGATGAGTTTTTTATCGATGATCACAACTGGACAATCAGGTATTTGGCTGTTGATGCGGGGCATTGGTTTCATAAAAAAAAAGTACTGCTTCCAGCAGAGGCCTTAAATCATACCCAAAATCACGCTTTGATTGTCGACAGGACAAAACAGCAGGTGAGTCGTAGTCCGGACATCGAGTCTTTTCGGCACATTTCACGATCTCAGGAGATTGAGCTGCTCGATCATTATAACACGCCTTACTACTGGGACAGACCCCAATACACACCTGCCAGGCTCTACAATCCTAACACCGGTCTCAATTTCATCGGAGAGAAATACCCTGTCGATCAGAGTAGGGACTCGGTAGAAAGAAGGGATGCGGACATCCTGCAACATGCTAAAAACCATGAGGCTTCAACTACCACACATGAGCACCATTTACAGGAATCAAAAGAGCTGATCGGATACACAATGCATGCTGCGGATGGCGATATCGGCCCTGTGCATAATATGGCTGTGGATGATCAGCATTGGGTGATACGTTACCTGGTTGTTGATGCAGGCAACTGGCTCAGGCATAGAGAAATTCTGGTTGCACCGCAATGGATAGAGTCCGTTCGATGGGAAGACAGGCGAATAGAAACGTTTTTCCATAGACAGATGTTTAAAAATTCCCCTGAATTCAACAAATCATTTCCAATAGCAAGAGACTATGAAGAAAAGATTTTCTCATACTATAAGCAGCCTCCATACTGGGAAAGCCGGTAGAGGTTATTTCGGCAAACCGATTCCTAATGAATGAGTATTCGACTGCAGGGTATTTTTGTACAGGAGGGAGTAGCTGTTTCCTCCCGTACAAAGATTGCCCGAAAGGCTACCCCGATTGGTTTCTGTTCAGAAAAGTATTTCTCGGATGTCATGCCTTTTATGTCAGAATAACCTGCTTACCGCTATGAGATGGTTACAGAACCGAAATAAATTAATTTATCTACACCCAAGGTAAACTAATTAAAACCGCAAAATTTCCCCTTTTCGCTACATTTTTCGACCTTTTCAGAATAAAATTGTCATTTTTAGAAAAACGATCAGTAAAAAAAAATCATTGATTAAAAAAAAAATTATTGTACCCGGTGTTACATCATTTAAATTATGGTGTCCTTAAATGTTTTTCACACATAAACACACGGGAGGGTGTGATGCATCTTTTTGAAAAACGGTTGGTTACAACAATCGTGCTGGTTTTCTCCATGCTTCTTTCTTTATCGGCTCAAAACAGCCAAACCATCGAGCTTACGGGCAAACTCGTCGATGCTGATGGAAACGCTGTTGGAGACGAAGCTCCGGCGTTGCTCGATGTTTCTGTGAGTCTTTTCGACGCACCGAGCGACGGGACAGCCTGCTACAACGAAACTTTTCTTATCGCCCAGTCGCAGGGGATTAGGGTTACAGACGGCCGGATGACGGTTCAGTTGGGCAGTGGAACAAGTCAGGATAATCTGGCTGAGGTTATTGACACCCATGAAAATCTCTGGGTGGAAATGACGGTTGATGGTGATGTCTTGTCACGTGCACCATTAACTGCGTCCCCGTATACTCCGTCAAATACTCAAAGTTCCATTAACGTTTCGATAAGGAGTAACCAATGAATATGACGAACATACGATATCGGTTGTTTTTCCTTATCGGAATCGTTTGTGCCGGGGCACTGATGGCGGCTCCGGATCAAACATTTCATAAGGCCTACGGTTTCAATCAGAAAAACAGCAAGGAGCCGGTACTGGTCAAGGTATCGCGTCAGGATTCAGAACAATACCTGGTGGAGTACTCTCTTCCGACGGCTGCGGTGACCAAGAGTGCCGCTCTTAGTGAGAAGGCAGTTTCGGTTGATTTGGGAAGTGCGCCAAAGAGGGGAGATGAAGGTAAGCCGATCTTACCGGTGGTTCCCCTGAAATTGATTCTCCCGCCAGGAAAAACGATAGCATCCGTTGAAGCGCAAAGAGATGAAAGATATCGAATCGCCGGTACTCACATGGTGGAGCATAACGCAGGATATTTTCCTTTGCTGCCCGATGCAAACGGCAAGCCCGTTGAACCGGATAAAAACATCTATGGTGCTGACAATGTCTTTCCTGCTAAAGCTTCTGAGCTTGTCACCATTCAGAAAAAGCGTGGTGTTTCAATCGCGGTCATTAATATTAATCCGGTTGAATACTTTCCCCGCTCCGGTAAGCTCTACGGATTTTCATCTATTCGCCTGAAGGTTCAGACCAGGCAAGAAAAAGCGGTTTCCAGACTGAAACCTCGAATCCGCAAGGTCGATGTAAAGGCCCTGGGAGTTGAAAATCCTGATGAGATCGACTCGTATATATCAAAAGAAATTTCATCATCGATTAATCCGTTTTCTTCGGTTCGGCCTACGGCAGAATATGACTACCTGATAATAACATCACAGGATATCATCGATGCTACAACGGAGCCCAATATTCAGGATCTCGCTCAACATCGTGAAGCCCGCGGCCTGAAAACTATCATCGAATCAATAGAAAATGTCCTCGAAAGTTATTCCGGAGTCGATGATGCTGAAAAGCTGCGCAATTATATCATCGATGCCTACAATGATTGGGGTATAAGCTATGTTCTGCTCGGCGGTGACGTAAACATTATCCCGATGCGAAAGCTGTACTGTACCGCCTCAGCACAAACCGACCATATCCCCTCCGATTTGTATTTTCAGTGCCTGGATGGCAACTATAACAGTGATAATGACCTCAACTGGGGAGAGCCCAATGATGGAGAAGGTGGTACGGACGTCGACCTTCTTGCAGAAGTATATATTGGACGTGCATCAGCTGAAAATGCAGACGAGATGTCTAATCTTATTTATAAGACTATTGCATATGAAACGTCTGCCGATGATCCCTATTTCCGCAGTGCTCTGATGTGTGGTGAGCATCTGGGTTTCTCCGGAGTATCGGAATATGCGAAAAATTCCATGGAAGAAATTCGTCTCGGTGCAGACTCACATGGGTATACCACAGCCGGTTTCGCAGCAAACGAGTCCTTTACCGTGGGTACCTTGTATGATGCGGATGATCCGAATAACAATTGGCCCAAATCGACTCTCATCGACCATATAAATTCTGAAACTTACAGTATAATTAATCATCTGGGGCATGCAAGCTATAATTATGTAATGAAGCTGTACAATTCGGATGCCTCTTATTTAACAAATGATAAATTCCTGTTTGCCTATTCTCAGGGCTGTATTCCCGGTGATTTTGAGCGGGATTGCATTGCTGAACGTTTTACCACATCAAGTAGAACAGGCATGTATGCTGTGGTATACAACAGCAGATTCGGATGGGGATCATACAACAGCACGGATGGACCGAGCCAGCGGTTTAATCGTCAGTTCTGGGATGCCTATTTTGCAGAGGGTATGAATACTCTGGGAGAGATCAATGCTGACAGCCACGAAGATAACATCTGGGATATAAACGGCAGTTGTATTCGCTGGTGTTTTTATGAGACCAATCTTCTCGGCGATCCGGCGGTGGTAGTTCGAGGCCAGTATACTGGTCCGCAGCTTGTATCCGCCGGTGAGCAAATCACAGAAACCGTTGGTAATGACGATGGATTTTACAGTCCCGGGGAAGAACTGGACATTGACATCGCTCTTAGTAATATTGGAGTGGAAACCTCTTATCAAGTTTCTGCCGTATTGCAAACAAGTGATCAGAATGTCACACTCGTACATGACGCTGCTTCTTACGGGGACATACAAACCGGGCAAACTGTGTCTGCTGAAAACCCATTTGCGGTGCGGATCGCCTCCAACTGCCCAACTCCTCGTTCTGTCCCGTTTGTCTTATCGGTAACGGACGCAGATGGAAACAGCTGGGATAACTCCTTTAGCCTGGAAATCAATCGGGTAGAGCAGATCACCGGTACTGTCAGCAGCTTCACAGGCAGTCATCCCATTGATGGAGCAGTAGTTACCTATACCGGTCCGATCAGCGGCGAAGCAGCTACAGATGAAAACGGTATGTTTGAAGTGACTCTTATCGACGGGGAATATGATCTATATGCTTCCAAAGACAGCTATTTGCCCACAGAAACAGTTGCCATAACCGTTCCCTCAAGCGTTGAGCCGATTGAGTTTGTCCTTTATCGTCCGCAGATGCATGTACAGCCGGATGATCTCAGAGCAGTTACCTCAATCGGGAATGTGACTGAAAAAACTTTTTCCATTACAAATGACGGGGATTACGATCTGCAAGTCGATTTTGCCACCGAATACACCGGAACACTTCCGATAACGGCTGAAAGCGTTTATGACAAATCTCATTTTGTCGCTCCAGAGAAAGGAAAAAGCGATACGCGGGTCGGAAAACCGGTTAAGTACGGATTTGGAGGGCCGGATGCATTCGGGTACAGTTGGAGAGACAGCGATGAGCCGGAAGGTCCACAATATGAGTGGAATGATATAAGTTCCTCAGGTTCCCGCTTGAGTATATCATCGTACGATGATTCCTACGAACCGGTAGATCTCGATTTTATATTCAAGTTTTACGACAATTATTATCGCACGGCATATGTGAGCACCAACGGGTATATTACTTTCGGAAGGGGATCATCTCAGTTTAGCAATTTCCCCATTCCAGACTCAAGCTCACCGCCCAATCTGGTTGCGGGGTTCTTCGATGATCTGTGTCCCGCCTTCAGAGGAGATATCTACTTTCAGAACTTCGATGACCATGCAATCATACAATACCAAAATGTGGCACCGTATCATGGTTCTGGAAGCTATACTTTTCAGATCGTTTTGTATGAAGATGGTAAGATCCGGCTTTATTATAACAATTTGGTCGGAACGACAAACTCATCGACGGTTGGTATTCAGAACCGCCAACAAACGATCGGTTTGCAGGTGGCATATAATGCCTCCTACCTTCAAAATGAGATGGCAATCGAGTTTACGGATCAGACCGAATGGATTTCATACGATCACGATGCAGATGTAATTGCTCCAGGAGCAACGCACGAATATGCGGTTAGTCTCGGAAACCCCGAACTTGGCATTGGTGATTATCGTGGAAGTATTCTTATTGGGCATAATGATCCCCGACTTGCAGATAATCCCTATCAGCTTCCCGTTTATCTGAGCGTAACGGAGGAAGGTTTACCTCCTGAGATTGTTACCCATCCGGAAGATCAAACTGTTGCTGAAAACAGCGCGGTTACGTTCACGGTCGATGCTGTCGGAGAGAATCTGCACTATCAGTGGCAGCGCGACGGGATGGATATTGTCGGAGCGGTATCTGCTGAGTTTCAGATCGAAATGGTTGAGATGGCGGATGACAGTGCGAGTTTCCGGTGCATAGTGTCCAACGATTTCGGAAGTGTCGAAAGTAATGCCGCCCAGCTGAATGTGGTTCCGCAGCCTCCTGTGATTGTGAGCCACCCCGAGGATCAGACGGTACTTGTCGGTGAGTCGGTACAATTCGGTGTTGAGGCGAGCGGTTATGGACTAAGCTATCAATGGCTTCGTGATGGTGTCGAGATTACAGGAGAAACCAGTCCGAGATTCCAGATAGCGGAGGCTTCCCTGCTTGATGACGGCAGTGGTTTTTCCTGTGTCGTTTCAAATGAGGGAGGGGAAGAGATTTCAGAGCAGGCCTTCCTGACCGTGTCTGAGCAGACACTGATCCATGCCGGTATGATTCGGGTCGGTGTCTCGGCACAGGGTGTCTCCCGAACGGATAATTATGTCACGAAAGAAGTTTTTGTTGGTAGTAGTAGCGCCGGGAAAATGACCGGTTCGCGGTATACTTTCTTTGCACAATAAAGCTCTCAAACCTAAAAAGGATATAACATCATGAAAAAGATTCTTACGGCAGTTATCAGCATCCTTCTTCTATCGTTTATGTCAACAACGGTCTTCGCGCAGACTGCCGACTTTGTCGACAGTCACGATGATGAGGTCATCACCGGATGGACAAGCCAGGGAAACCGCACGTGGAGTGAGCAAAACGGTGCGGTTGTCCCTCAGAACGGCTCCACTGATCAGGGGTTTCTGATCAGTGATTTTGAGCCCACCTCAGATGGGGTTATAGAAGTGGATATCGAGGCGGATCAGTGGAATGGGCATGGCGGTGGTATCATTGTGCGCTGGAGCTCTCCGCAATCTTATTATTTCATATCCGTTCGTCCTGGAAATCTGTGGGATAATTTCATTAAATTCTGTAAGAATACCACTGTTGCAGACAACGGTTTGACCGTGGCCTCGCAGTTTTCAATGAATACGAATTTCACGCTTCGTGTCGAAATGGAGGGCAGCACCTTCAGGTTTTACATCGACGGAGAGTTGCAGGGTGAAATCACCGATAGTGATCACGCTTCCGGAGGTTTCGGCTATGCCTACGGCCCGGTATGGAACAGCTATACAAGTTTCGAAGAGATCAGGTG
The DNA here is from genome assembly GCA_964419255.1 of uncultured Fibrobacterota bacterium. GTDB lineage: Bacteria > Fibrobacterota > Chitinivibrionia > Chitinivibrionales > CAYFVL01 > CAZPHU01. The sequence goes on from CAYQOU010000028.1 coordinate 45,294, forward strand.
GTGGAATCAGGGATCGGCAGAGTATGAGCTTACCGTTGCAGTTGATGGGAACGGATCGGTGGAACCGGAGGGGGGCAACTATCCTGAAGGTACTGAGGTTGAGCTGGTTGCGACTGCCGATGAGGGCTGGGCATTCAGTCACTGGAGTGGTGATATCGAAGGCACAGAAAATCCGGCTGTTGTCGTGATGGATTCCGAAAAGA
>CAYQOU010000028.1:45596-50818 GCA_964419255.1 uncultured Fibrobacterota bacterium
GGTGATATCGAAGGCACAGAAAATCCGGCTGTTGTCGTGATGGATTCCGAAAAGAGTGTCACGGCGCATTTCGTCCAGACAACGCATATGGTAAACATAATGACGGAAGGAAACGGTACCGTAACACCGGAAACAGGTGTTTATCCGGAGAACACCGAACTTACTCTGGAAGCTACAGCCGATGAGGGATGGCGCTTTTCGCATTGGAGCGGAGACATCGAGGGAACCGAAAACCCAGCATCTGTTCTGGTTGACGGTGAGAAGTTTATTGAGGCACATTTTGAGCAGATAACTCATGAGCTTACTATCTTGACAGAGGGTACCGGAACGGTAACCCCGGAATCAGGTACATTCCCTCATGGAGACGAGGTGGAAGTTACCGCAACGGCGGGAGACGGCTGGATTTTCAGCACCTGGAGTGGGGATATCGAAGGGTCGACAAATCCTGCGGTTGTGGTTATGGATGACTCCAAAACTATCACCGCAAACTTTGTACAGAACTCGGTTGAGCTGACGGTGACAGTTGACGGTAACGGAAGCGTATCACCAGAGAATGCCACGGTTCCTGAAGGAAGCACGGTAGAGATCACCGCCACAGCCGACGAAGGCTATGTTTTTGATCACTGGAGTGGGGATGTCACCGGGACTGAAAATCCGATTTCGGTTGTCATGGATACGGACAAACAGATACAGGCTCATTTCGTCGAATATGTCCCCCAGGAGTACACTCTGACTGTACAGGTGGATGGAAATGGCTCGGTTACGCCTGAGTCGGGAACGTTTCTGGAAGGGACAGAGGTCGAAATGGTTGCCACAGCGGATGAAGGCTGGGTTTTCAGTCACTGGGAAGGTGATATCGAGGGCAGCGATAATCCGGCAGTCTTCACCATAAATAGCGATATGTCGGCTACGGCGGTATTTAATCTTGACAACCAGGAAATACCAAACAGCCAGAAGGTTGCCATATCCGCTCGTCTCTTTGACCACAACGGTCAGCCGATCGGAAGCGATTCACCCGAGAATGTTGATGTAATCATCAATCTCTACGCACAGGAAACCGAGGGAGAAGTTTTGTATACAGAGGAGTTTCTCGAATCTGCCGGTCAGGCAATAGTCGTTGAGGATGGATATCTTGTGGCTCGCATGGGTGAAGGAGCTACAATCGATAATCTCATCGATATTATCTCAGCCAATGACGACTTGTGGGTAGAAATCGTTGCCGAAGGCAATGCTTTGCCGAGAGTACCGATAACTGCAGCACCTTATAGTCTGCGATAGTTGAAAAAAGAAAATCGGATTTGTGGCGCAAAGAGTAATCTTTGCGCCTTTTTTGTGTCGATAGCATGATCCTGTGCTTACATCGCCGACAGATAAAAATATGCGACGCGCATGACATAAAGAAAAGGGTTACGACCATCATCATATCAACACACCATTTTTGCGGGCATGATGAGCCAGGTATCCGATGCCTTTCAGCTGATAGATGAGCACATCCTGAAGCGCGGCAACATCGGGTTTTTTTCCGCACACGCCGCTTGTGTCACATCCTGTTCCTTTGGCAGCCTGTTCACATTGGAAACAAAACATGTTCATGGGAATAACTCCTTCTTTGAGAAAAAGTAAGTTTATGGACAAGGTGAACATATATGCGTTTACCCGGTCGTTGATTTGTCGTTATTTAAGATAGATGCAACGGTAGTTCATTTCCTTGATGCGGATCAAGAAAAGTGGTGTTACAGCCACTCTTCCCGCAGAATCTCACCCTCGAGGCTGACTACGATGGTTTTGATCGGCACTTTGCGCTCGGCCTCACCGAGTGCCTGTTGGGCCAGGCGGATAAGACCACCGCAGCAGGGAACCTGCATCATCATGACCGTGAGGGTATTGATCTTAGCCTCATCTATCAGTGCCTTCAGTTTTGCCACATACACATCCTTACCATCATCCAGTTTGGGACAGGCTATAGCAAGAGTCTTGCCGGACAGGTGGTCACGGTGAAAATCTCCCATAGAAAATGCCACGCAATCGGCCGCCAGAAGAAGGTCCGCGCCTTTATAGTGGGGGGCGTGCGGCGATATCAGATGCATCTGAATCGGCCAGTGACCAAGCTGTGAGGGGCGGCCGTCGCTTTCCCGTGGAGCGTTATTTTCTCTTTTCGTGAAACTCATAGCCTGTGATCCCGGGCATCCGCCATGTGGTGCATGCATATCTTTTTCCTCCTTATAATCGGGTACATCGATACTTTTTTCTGTAAGGACGGAGAGTGCCGTCTGGAGAAACTCCTCCTGGTTATGATCGTTGAGATGTTTGAGGTGAGCCTTGATCGTATTTGGCCCCTGCTGTATGATGTTTTCCATCACTAGTCGCTCATCATAGGTTTCCGCCTCACGTTCGATCACGCTTATTGCGCCCTGGGGGCAGTTACCGATGCATGCGCCGAGCCCGTCACAGAAAAGGTCGCCGATAAGGCGTGCTTTTCCATCGATGATCTGAATGGCCCCTTCGGGACAGTTGGGGATACACACTCCGCATCCGTTGCATGTTTGCTGATCTATGGTGATAATCTTCCGTTTCATTTTCCCTCCCGGTGAAAGAAAGTAAGTGTCATCAGACGCTTTGTCATTGGCTCTGATATAAACATACGAAGAATGGGAGCGGATAATCTTGATGCGCATCAAGAGAAAGGGAGATTTGAGGCTTTTTTATTCCACACTCCCTGAATCAATGATCTGCGAAGCATTTGCACCATCATCGCATTGCTTTCGTTATCCAAATCCAACTCCAAATCGCTATCGGCTTGAGCCTGTAGAAAAAGGTATAATCATTAATGGTAGAGGCATAAGACGGGATAAGGTCTAAGCAGTTCGGGGTGAAGGTTTAAGCAGTCCCTGACTTTCCGCAATGCAATTTTTTTCTAATATTTTAAAAAACTGAAAAAGACTTTCGAGAAAGGGGAGAGCCTCTTGCCGGCAAAGCTTCCTGTTGCGCAGGGCGGTTGACGATGAGATGCTGCGTTTTGTCGACCGGACACAACAACGGGTTCGCCCGGTATGCGGCGAGGGGTTTGTGCGTATAGTATAAAGGATTATGCCCAAACTGCTCATGAGTGCAAAGGGAGGCAATGACTGAGGGCGGGGACTTACGCATGATCACGCTCCGGCGGGCTGAATCCGCGGGGGATGGGGCGAGCTGTGTCCGAATATCCTACCTTTTTGACCACTGGAAGGGGGATATCCAGCTAAACGATGGAAATTGCACCCGTTTCATCCACTTTTGATCCGCCAGTGGTTTATTTTAATGAATAAAGCACTGCTCGCACAGAAACAAAACCCATAGACAACAAGCGTGCCGAGAATCGGGATCGCTTTCGTGCAACTGCAGTCGTTGGGCTATACGCGTGAAAAGGCGCGAGGTAAACCGTGGCAGTGGTGCATGCGATTGCGGAAGGGCTGCTTAATGTTGCTTGCAATTGTCAGGTAATTCAAGACAAAAGACGGCGCGCGTAGAAGAAAAAGACAATAGAGGAAACGAATGCATACATCAATTTATTACTTCAGTGGGACTGGAAATTCCCTTGTTGTTGCAAAGGAAATTTCTGAAAGCTTAAAAGCCGACTTAGTGCCGATTCCAAATATGATCAATAATGAAAAGGATTTCAAGATTGAATCGGACAGAATCGGAATAGTATTTCCATCATACCTGGCGGCACTATCCGGTTTCCCTCTTGTTGTTGGCCAATTCGTAAAGTCAATAAATAACATAAGTGCATTGGAAATGTTTGCGGTTTGTACTTGCGGAGGTTATGAATGTGTGAATGCATTACCCTCTCTTTCGAAATTAAAGAAAGTAGTACGGTCATGTGGAGGCAGATTATCAGCAGAATTTTCTGTAAGGCTTCCAATGAATAATCTGGATTATGATCATATTCCAGTTCCAATCATCAAAGATCAAGATAAAATCATTATTGAGAGCAAAAGGAAAATAAAAGATATTGGTGATAGGATTTTCAGTTACAAGGGTACCAGATACAAATATGTTAAAAAATTGTTTAATTTTTTGATGCAGCCTCTATACATGTTGATGCGCCCCTCGATTGTGAAGTCATTAAGAGAAATGGCTGAAATGCCTTCTGATACAGAACTATCATATTCTCAATTAATACCACTGACAGATAGAAGCATTGCAGTAAATGAGAACTGTAATTCTTGCGGAACTTGTGAAAAAATCTGTCCGGTAAATAATATTCGAATCGTTAATGGAAGGCCTGCTTTTCAGCATGCCTGTGAAATGTGCTTTGGATGCGATGAATGGTGTCCCTCCAAGGCGATTCATCATTGGGGACGGCAGAACGGTGTCAAGTATCACCATCCAGAGGTAAAAATCTCTGATTTCATCGAGCATAAAAATCCTGACTCAATCAGAAAGATCGAAGTGCGCGCCGAAGAAAAGGGCCACCTGCTGACAGACAAACAACAGGGCGAGGCTGCCAATATCTAAAAGCGAACGGGTTGAAGTGGCCGAATTTATCGGCCGCTTCATGCAGCATGTCCTGCCTGCCCGATACGTAAAGATTCGCAACTACGGTTTTCTGAGTAACAGCATGCGCAAGGATCTGCTGCCCCGGTGCCGGGAGCTTCTGGAGAAACTGGCCCCGAAGCAGAGCTTCCTGTTGCGCAGGGCGGTTGACGATGAGATGCTGCGTTTTGTCGACCGGACACAACAACGGGTTCGCCCGGTATGCGGCGAGGGGTTTGTGCGTATAGTATAAAGGATTATGCCCAAACTGCTCATGAGTGCAAAGGGAGGCAATGACTGAGGGCGGGGACTTACGCATGATCACGCTCCGGCGGGCTGAATCCGCGGGGGATGGGGCGAGCTGTGTCCGAATATCCTACCTTTTTGACCACTGGAAGGGGGATATCCAGCTAAACGATGGAAATTGCACCCGTTTCATCCACTTTTGATCCGCCAGTGGTTTATTTTAATGAATAAAGCACTGCTCGCACAGAAACAAAACCCATAGACAACAAGCGTGCCGAGAATCGGGATCGCTTTCGTGCAACTGCAGTCGTTGGGCTATACGCGTGAAAAGGCGCGAGGTAAACCGTGGCAGTGGTGCATGCGATTGCGGAAGGGCTGCTTAATGTTAGGCAATAATGGGCAACCCTATAACAGCGCCATCCATGGCGCTCAAAGAAGATGAATGCTCAATCAGTTACCGT
>CAYQOU010000029.1:0-50170 GCA_964419255.1 uncultured Fibrobacterota bacterium
GTTGATTTCGGCCGTTTTCTGGGTCCGACCCAGTGTTAAGCCTTAACCTCAACTCATCTGGGCGGGGCGAGGTCATTCACCTCTCGTCCCGCCCTGACATTCCGCTTCGCCGGTCTCTCACCGCTCATCGTCTATCAGCCATTATTCTTCCGTATCCAGGTACGCTATCGCGTTGGGAGGCATGCCCAGATCGTGGGGGCCGGAAACCAGCGAGTTGTCATCGGGGTCAAAAATCAGCAGTCCCGGAGTCTCCGAGCTGCGGTCGGCGACGTAGAGATATGTGCCATCCGAGGCGAGGCCGGCCATTGCGGCATTATCCACGGAAGATAGCGTCTCAATGATGCTGCCGTCGGAGGGGTCAAAGCAGATGACGGAATTTGACCAGTTTGCGCCGGCTACCACGGCATATCCCCTCGTATCATCGAAGATAAACACATCCGATACGTCTCCCTCAAGTTCTTCTTCCGTTACCAGCACGCCCTCCGTCTGGTTTGAAGAAAGATCTATCACCTCGATCCCTCCATCCTGGACGCCATATCCTCCGGTGCAGGCTATGTATAGTTTATCGCCGTATAAAGACATCCCCTGAGGGTTTTTCTCGTCAAGGATGATCTCCTCTGTCACATCATCGGTTTGGGCATCTATGACAACCACACTGCTGTTGTCGGTTGCATCATATGAATCATCGAGTTTCTGCAGGCCGATATAGACGTTGCCTCCATAGTACACGGCTGCATCCATGTTCGGAGTACCTGATTCCTCGGGGCAATAGCTTGCCAGGTCAACGTTTTCTCCGGTTTTCTCACCGGTGGCGGGGTTATAGATCACCACATCCGTTGCATCGTACTGAGTTATGTATGCCTTGGTGTTGCTTATGAACGCGATATCATGAATGTTTGTGGCATCGCCGACATTCTCTTCATTATCGACAGTGGTGGGAGAAATGTTTGACCCTGTTATCTTGATAACGGTGTTCTGTGTTTTTTGCAGAATGTAAATACTTCCATTGTATGTCTTTATACCATTGTCCGAATCTAACGAGAGAAGATTTGTATATGCAGAATCATTTTCGATATCGTATAAAGCGGTGTTGCCCTCCGAGTAGTCACTGGATGTATTTACGGATACGATTGATCTGGTTATGTCTGGAGATCCGTTTGACGAGACTGGATCGTCGCATCCTATAAACAAGAGTAGTGTGCCCAGTCCAAAGACTACAACAAATTTTGCTTTGCATATCATGTGATGCTCCTTTTATGTTTGGTTAATGATTGTCACAACGCCAGGCGGCAGCTTAGATAATGCATCCGTCCGGGTTTCGGCAGGCGATCGAAAAATTCATGACCTCGAGCTGTATATTCCACCTTGTCCAGATAATTGTCGATTCGATAGGTTACCTCGATGCCCTCAAAACGTATCAGCGATATGTGCATGTCAAGCGTTACACCGGGATCGATGTAATCTATGTTTTGCGGCCCCAGATAGTAGGGGGAGGAGTATGAAAGAGAATGGCCGACCGTGACCCAGGGAAGTGTCAACTGTACTTCACAGTTTTCTTTTATCGCCGGAAGCAACGGCTCTCTCTGACCGTTCCAGTATGCCTCGTCTGATTCGATAATATTGTGCATGAAAGTAAATCTGTTTGAAAAAATTAGCCATTTCCAGGGGGTAAGCGTCACATCCCATTCTACTCCCGCTCCATTAACGGTCTCGATATTTTCCGGAACGAATGTATTTTGTGCCCGGGCGATCCATTTTATTTTGTTAAGCGTTTTTCCGGCATAGCCGATAAGCGATGATCGTATCATCGAGCCGTTCCATGAAATACCCGCCTCCCCCTCGATTCGGGTTTCGTTGTCCAGGTCTTCCTTTCCATAAGCCTTATTGCCACGCGCAAACTTTTCCGTCAGACTTGGGCTGCGATTGTTATATATGCCCGAGAGGGAGAAACTCAGCGCGTGAGGCGTTTCAAACCTGATCTCTGCCTGCATCGACGGATTATATCCGGTGACGCTGCGGGGTGAGACATCGTCTAATACATGTAAAGAGATCCCGTTGGTGGAGTCGATATGGTAGGCCAAAGCACCCTTGCATCGAGCGAATAGTCGATTGGAAAAGGTGAAGGCTGCCTCCATTCCACCTCTGGCGGTCAGTCGGTGTGCGTATGGGTTGATGGATTCAAATTGATCACTCCATAAATCCTTTTCCTCATACCCTTCGTATGCTCCCCCCAGCAGCCCCTTTAACGAAACGGATTCGTTGATTCTCCAATCACCTGTTGCCCATGCGCCGGCATAGGGATATTCCGATTGGCGCTTCCGTGAGCCTCCGATGAAATATGCTCTTTCTCGCTGAAACAGATTCTCTTTGTATCGCGCGGAAATATTACCTTTAACAAGCAGTGCGTTGTCCCAAAAGACACCGGTGTACTCTTCCGTCAGCGAAACGGTACGATCACGGCTGTAACCGTCATTGGAATCCGGAGTTTCGTAGTTGAAAAGGCCGTTGTTTGTCGTGCCGATAGACAGTTGACTTTTAAGCGAGTGCGCGGCGGAATCAAACCGTATCGTGTTTGCATATAACGCATGTATGGAGGTGAACTGATGGTTATCTATGGTCTTTTCCTGTTCGTCGCCTGTCTTGTAGCGGGTCGGGTTGTATGTATAGGGGAAATCATTGTCGCTGTGCGCATAGTCAATCGACAGTCGATGTGAAAAACGGTCGCGAATCGAATTGAGCAACGCGCCTGCTTTCATATATCCGTACGATCCGACTTCCGCTGCACCGGTGACAAATTCGAAATTTTTGCGGGGATCGGTGCGAAGCTCAATCACTCCACCGGCATTCATTCCGCTTAAGTGAAGCGGGGATGCCGCCGAATACATCGTTATTTCGCTGATCTGGTTTAGCGGGATCTTCGACAGGTCAACCGAACCGCCTGATGCACTGTTTAGGGGGAGTCCGTCAAGATAGATATGCACCTGATTGGTGCCGCTGCCTCGTATCGACATGTCGGTGTATGCACCGAGTCCCCCGGTTCTGTGTATGCTCACGCCGCACAGTGTGTTGAGGACGTCGGCGATATCACTGTGCTTGCCGGCAAAGTCCTCTGCGGTCAGAGTCCTGGTGGAAACCGCATAAGAGGTGGACCGGCGCCCCACCACCACCATCTTATCCAGGGACTGGACTGAATCTGCACTATCGGGGACACTAAAATCACTCCCGGTTCCGTATACCACCCATGAGCAGGCGGCAAGAACCGACACACAAAGACGAAAAATAGACAGAAAATCCTCCCTGAACCTCTACCCATGAAGGTCCGAAAGAAAAGAAAAAGCACTCAGGCAGGTCTCCTGGCTCTCCCGGTACTGTCGCCTTCCCATCCCGTATCTGACGGAACAGTGGCCTGGATTGACAGCCCCCGGCTACAGGATTTGCAGCCGGCAGAGGGATCACAGTGGCAGGTCCGCTCCGGATTCTCACCGGTATTCCCTGGCACCCGAGATAAAAATTTCAATAAAACATAAATAAGGACAAAAGCAAAAACAAGAGGGGACAAAGGAAAAGCAGTAACACGTTTTGGTGCGGCCGCCAGGCTCGCGATAACACGTTTTCGCGCGGAGGCTGCAAAAGTCCGCAGAGTTTGCGGAGGATCAAAAATCCTTTTTCCTCCGCGTGCTCTGCGGTTCTCGGCGCACTCTGCGCCAAACACGTTTCGTTACCCCCTTTTTACTCAACCGTAAACGCCAACTCATCCCCCACCGCATCGACCTTGATAGTTTTGCCTTCACTCAGCTTGCCGCCTATAAGCATCCGGCTGATCGGAGTCTCCAGCTCTCGCTGGATCGCCCGCTTCAGGGGGCGTGCTCCGTAAACCGGATCGAAGCCGGTTTTGGCCAGAATCTTCTTGGCCGCGGACGTGATGCCGAATCCGATACGCATATCCGACAGACGCCTGCCAAATCGGGTAAGCTGTATGTCCACAATTCCCAACAGATCCTCTTCGCTCAGCGAATGAAACACCACAATTTCATCCACCCTGTTGAGAAATTCAGGCCTGAAATGCGCCCGAAGATCCCCCATCACCGTGCGCCTGATCGTCTCATAATCATTGTGGGCACCGTCTGTTATGTGGGCGCTGCCGATATTGCTGGTCATGATGATGATTGTATTTTTGAAATCGACCACATGGCCCTGCGAATCGGTGATGCGCCCATCGTCGAGCACCTGCAAAAGCACATTGAACACATCATGATGCGCCTTCTCAATCTCATCGAACAGGATCACCGAATAAGGCTTGCGTCGCACGGCTTCCGAAAGCTGACCGCCCTCCTCGTAGCCCACATAACCCGGAGGGGCACCGATAAGACGAGCCACCGTATGCTTCTCCATGTATTCCGACATGTCAATCCGAATCATGGCATGCTCGTCATCAAAGAGGTTGTGCGCCAGAGCACGGGCCAGCTCGGTTTTACCCACCCCGGTGGGGCCCAGGAAAATGAAACTGCCGATAGGACGCTGCGGATCCTTGAGACCGGCACGCGCACGTATCACCGCATCGGCAACCGCATCAACCGCCTGATCCTGCCCGACAACCCGCTCGTGAAGCTTTTTGTCCAGGGACAGAAGCTTTTCCTTCTCCCCCTGCACAAGCCGGCTGACAGGGATGTGGGTCCAGCGGCTGATTATGCCCGCGATATCCTCCTCGTCAACTTCTTCCTTGAGAAGGCGGTTTTCCTCGCCGGCAAGCTTATTCTCCGATTCCTTTATCTCCTGCTCCATCTTTGGTATCTCACCATGACGAAGCTGCGCCGCGCGGTTGAGGTCATAGTCGCGCTCGGCCCGCTCCAGCTCCTGACGGGCCTGATCGAGTCTCTCGCGTATCTGCTGAAGCTGCGTCACCTTGTTCTTTTCGGTCTCCCACCGGGTTCGCATCTCGTTGACCCGATGCTTTACATCGGCAAGCTCCTGGTTAAGCTTCTGCAGCCGCTCTTTGGAGGTAGGATCCTTTTCTTTTTTCAGTCCCGCGATCTCTATTTCCATCTGCATCTGACGGCGCATGGCCTCATCCAACTCCACCGGACTGCTGTCCATCTCGGTGCGAAGCTTGGCGGCAGCCTCATCGACAAGGTCTATGGCCTTATCCGGCAGGAAACGCTCCGAGATGTAGCGGTCCGAAAGAACCGCCGCAGCAACCAGGGCCGTGTCACGGATCTTTACACCATGGTGTACTTCGTAGCGCTCGCGCAGGCCGCGAAGTATCGAGATGGTATCCTCCACCGTCGGCTGGTCGACCATCACTGTCTGGAAACGTCGCTCAAGCGCCTTGTCTTTTTCTATGTGCTTGCGATATTCATCCAGTGTGGTCGCTCCGATACAGTGAAGCTCCCCGCGGGCCAGCATCGGTTTGAGAAGATTACCCGCATCCATCGCACCCTCCGCCGCTCCGGCTCCGACAACCGTATGAAGCTCATCTATAAAAAGGATAATACTTCCCTGTGCTTCGGTTACCTCCTTGAGAACCGCCTTGAGGCGTTCCTCGAATTCGCCTCTAAACTTTGCCCCCGCAATCAGTGCGCCCATGTCAAGGGAGACAATCTGCTTGTTTTTCAGCCCTTCGGGGACATCACCGCGAACAACACGGATCGCCAGACCCTCCACGATCGCGGTCTTTCCCACACCGGGATCGCCGATAAGCACCGGGTTGTTTTTGGTACGGCGTGAAAGAATCTGGGTGATTCGCCTGATCTCCTCGTCGCGCCCGATCACCGGATCGAGTTTGCCTTTTTCTGCCATCTCGGTGAGATTTCGCGAATACTTCTCGAGCGCCTGGAACGTAGATTCCGGATCCTGTGAGGCAACCCGCTGCCGTCCCCGTACACTCTTGAGCCCCTCCATGATCTGCGGGGCGGTCAGACCGGCCTGTCGGGCAACATCGCGGCAGCTCTGATCTTTTTCGATCAGTGCGATAAGCAGGTGCTCCACACTCACGAAGTCATCTTTCATCCGTTGGGCATGTCGCTGGGCCTCTGTCAAAACAGTAGTCAGGCCGCGCGATATATAGGTTTTCTGAGCGCCGGGGCCGCTCACCGACGGAATGGCCTCCAGCCGCTCGGTCAGAATGCCCTCCACCACGGCGGGGGACACATCTACCTTGTTAAGAAGCGCTGCAACAAGCCCCTCTTCCTGGCGAACCAGGGCAAGGAAAAGATGCAACGGCTGGATCTCCTGATGGTTGAGTTCGACAGCCAGCGCATTGGCGCTGTTGAGTGCTTCCTGTGATTTTCTGGTTAGTTTTTCGAGATCCATAGCCTTTTCTCCTGATCATATCAAACATGTATGCATAGTCAACGTCCGTTAAATTCACCTCGCCACTAACGCAACGGACATGCCAAGGCAAAAAGCTACGTTTAGAAAAGATAGCTGACATGTGAGACGATATAGACGATGAGGCGTTGTTGTAAATCCAAACAAGTTGTGTTTCACTTTGAAACGGAAGGGCATATGCCGAATAAAAGCAAAAATTCCGATCGATGAAGATAAACGCAGAGATTTTTCATCGAAACGGGCAGAAATGACTTTTTCCAGCAGTCATCAGAAATGGTGTAGTCGACGAAGAGTCATGGCATATGCTTTGCAGATATTATGGGTGCAAATCTGCCAATAATCAATAAGGAGGTCTGTTATGATGTGGAGAATGGGAAATCCGTGGCGTGAGATGGAAAGAATGCGTCGGGAGCTTGATGATGCCTTTGAGAGGGTGGGCTATGGTCGCAGCTGTCCATCCTTTCCGCTGGTTAATCTATACGAGGGCAAGGATGAGCTGACTGTGGTGGCGGAGATGCCGGGGGTATCCAAAGATGATATCACCATCTCGGCAGTGGAGGGGACGCTGACGATTTCAGGGAAGCGGCCGGACGGAAGAGAACGGGAGGGACAGACGGTGCTTCGTAGTGAGCGTTGCGGAGGCGATTTCGAAAAGCAGATCAGGATTCCCACCAAGATCGAAAACGAGAAGATCGAGGCAAGTTTTTCCGATGGTATTCTGAGCATAAAACTGCCTAAAGCCGAGGAGGCCAAGCCGCGTCAGATAAACATCGTTTAACTATAAGATACTAAAGAGTCGAGAATAAAGGAGGAAAGTATGGCGGACGAATTAAGCAAGAGAGAAAAAACAGAAGTAACCAGTACATCGGCCGAGCAGTTGATCGATGCGGCAAACGCATATTCACCGGATGTAGATATCTATGACGACAAGAACGGCTTGACTTTTGTGATGGATGTGCCCGGCGTAAAGAAGGGTGATGTACGAATAGAGGTGGATGAAAACAACGTGTTCTCGGTGCGTGCGAAGTCATCCTTTTCCGAGCCGCAGAACCTTGTCGCACAGGAATTTCGCTCCGGTGACTACTACCGTGCATTTACGATCAGCGACGATTTCGACAAAGGAATGATAAAGGCGACTCTCGAAAACGGCGTTTTGGAGATCTATGTCCCTCGTCGCGAGGAAGTAAAGCCGCATAAGGTTGAGATCAGTGCATGACCATGAGATAAAAGAAATTGAGATACAAGCGGGGGTTTGCCCCGCTTTTGTTTTTTATACCCGAGGTGAGCGGTTCTGGGGAGATGATTCGCACAATCCCTTGAGTGCCTTGTGCCCCAGGAAATCGTGCGAATCGCCGGAGAGAATCGCTCATTTAAAGTTCCTGAAATAACCGGAGGTAAACTTTGGCAGAAAAAAAGCTCTTGAAGATGTTTATAACCTTCGGCTTAGCGGCTGTTCTTTCGTGTAAAGGGGACCAAACCCCGCAGGCTGAGAGAGATGCCGCAAGTGTTGAGGAAAAACAAACGGTGGTAGCCGATACTCTGATGGTCTACCAGCCTTACCAGAAGGAAGGGACGACGCATTACAAGGCTATGGCTCTGAGCGATCATCATTCCCCGTCCGGCCGCCGGCAGGCGCTGATGGCTATCGGTAAACAGTTATCACAAACATATTTCGGAGCGTATGGAAATCGGCACACCGACATCTCCTTTTCAGTGGACACAATTATAAAGCTATGTGCCAATACCCGATGCCTTCATATAGGGCTGATATCCATTCATGATCCGGACAGCGTCTTGTTTTCAACATTCTTTCAGGGAAGTACCGGTGGCCGGGCGACCTATAACACGCTGACCGCCTCCTTTCTTCAGCCACAGATGAATCCGCCCCTGCTGGATGCGGTGGCCTTTACAATCGATGGAAGATTCTTCCCCGAAATGAGCCATATCGATCTTTCGGGAATCCAGGTAGTAAGGAATCTGTCCCCCAGGATGCATCGTGAGTTGCTTCAAAGAAATCGATGACCGATGCCCTCGTCTTTACCCGATTTGCGCGACTCATCCGCTCGGAACCAGAACCGCTCCATCGGGATCAATCATCGGCGGGCATCGTGTATCGGAAGGTCAACAGAATGAAAACCAACACCAACACAGATCCGCCGAATGCACCCTTCCAGAATCTCTGGAAGTTAACAACTCCCGCGCCGTCGGTGACCATATCGGCGGTGACTCCCGCCAGGATATTGCCCAGGAAAGTGCCTATCCCTCCGGTCACCAGGCCGTAAATTTGATGCACACCGGCGCGTGAGAAGCGATTGACGCGACTGTCCAGGAAAATAAAGGCGGTTGCAAACAGAAATGTGTATGAGGGCCCGTGGAAAAGAATACCCGCGCCTGCCAGAAATTCCGTATCAGCATTCATCAGCAACAGATAGCGGCACATGTTTGTTACTGCGCCGGTGATCAGAATCGTTCGAATGCCCCATCGTGAGATGATGTAGCCCAGAAGAAACATGGCGGGAATCTCCAGGGCCTGCCCCAGTGTCATCATGGGAAGAATCATCTTCTCCTGAACACCGATCTGTTCCAGAAACGGGCTGGCGCCGAAGAGAAAGAATCGGTCGAGGATGAAATTCATCATCCCCAGCCCCATAAGAAGCATGATTTCCGGACGCCTGATAACATTAAGCGAATCCCGCGGAAACAGCTCGATTCTTTTCCGCTGATCTTTGGAAATGGTGACGGGAATGGAAAAGGATGCCAGACCGAGAATGGCCGCAAAAGCGGCGGCAAAGTAGAAGACCACAGTTAAGGAGTTGGTTTGGCTGCCGGTCTTTACCCCCGAAAGCAGGATGATCCAGGCTACGGCCATCCATCCGACCGTTCCCCACACGCGTATGCCGCCATACCCCTTTCGCCGATTGGGGGAATGATGGAAAATAATCGTGTTTGAGAGATTGGCCAGAGGGCCGTTGACTACGATATACAACAGGTAAGTGGCGGCGAATGGAATAAACGATCGCACATGAGCCATCATTAAGATGGCACCGCTGCAGATGAACGCTAAAATCGTAAACAGCCTCTCGGAGGACACCGCGCGATCGGCAACAATCGCCCCGATAACCGGCACCACAAATGATGCCGCGGCGGAAAAGGAGAGGATAAAGCCTGTTTGTGTGCCGCTGAACCCAAGGTGGCTGGTCAGATAGAGGCTCATTATCGGAGTCAGTGCACCCATCGAGCAGAACAGCAGAAAAAGCACGGCCGAGAGCTTGAATTTGACCAAAGTCGGTGCCAGTGGTAGAAGAAGCGTATTATCAGAATCTATTGTCACAATGTTCCTTTTTGTGCAAAATAGTGTACGGAGAAGTCGTGGGATGCTGTGCAACGAAGATACTACTTGAAAAGTATATCGGTGGATGATCTTTCCCAAGACATAAAACTCTGTTGAGAATCGAACACATGCATTTTCTCTTTTAAGTCTATTAAAATAGAAACTCAATCTATCGATTCTGCACGAACGGTCACCAGGCAATCGCGCGAGAGGATTATCAGCCCTCTCTCGACTCGCTTGCGGCATAATCATTGCTGTAAATCACTCACCATGTGGAATTTCCGAGTAGGATGCGTAAGAGGGAGGATGTACAAGATGGCTTTAATTGAGAAGATGCATTTTGATAAACCGCCTATGATGATGGCTGCGTGGCCGGGGATGGGAAACGTGGGTCTGATGGCTGTGGACTATTTTCGTAAGCACCTGGATGCGCAAATGTTTGCGGAAGTGGATATGACTCCCTTTTACATACCGGAGGCGGTGGTTGTAGACAACGGAATGGCTCGATTTCCTGAAATACCACGGAGCGTGTTTCACGAACAGCACGATCCGAATCTGATTTTTTTCGAGAGTAATGCATCGGTTGGGGGCAAGGATGGAATCACCATTTTAAACGGCATCCTTAATGTTGCCCGTAAACTTTCTGCGCCACGAATCTTTACCGCCGCGGCATTTGCCCGACCGATGAGTTATACGTCAGAGTCGCGGGTCTACTCTGCCTGCAACACTCAGCGGCTGCGCGATGAGCTTGATCTGCACGGCATAGAGCCCATGCCCAGTGGGCAGATCAGTGGTCTTAACGGTCTGCTTCTGGGCATTGCAGCTTCTCAGGATGTGGAGGCTGCCTGTTTTCTGGCTACCATTCCCTCTTACGCTACAGCATTACCGTATCCCAAGGCATCATTGGCGATTGTAAAGAGTATCAGCAGTATTATAAATGTTTCGGTCGATCTCAATGAGCTTGAACAGCAGGTTCACGAAAGCGAGCAGCGGCTTGAGCAGATTGAGGAGCGCATATCGGGCTTTTTCGAAGAATTTACACAGGAGCATCAGGAGGAGCAGGATTTTGGCATAGAGCAGTCGACGGAGCCCGAAAGCAGGGAGGCACAAGTTCCCGAGCATGCCATGGAAAAGATCGAGGAGCTGTTTGCTCGTGTCCGCACGGATCACTCCCGTGCCCAGGAGCTTAAAGAGGAGCTGGACAAGTGGGATCTCTATCCCCTGTATGAGGATCGTTTTCTCAACCTGTTTAGTGATCGTGGTCAGTCGCAGTAGGAGGAGCAGCCGTGATGCGCTTGGCGGTGGAGCAGTCTTTCTGGTTACAGACCACGGCATTTGAATCGTATGATCCTCTCGAGACGGATCTTCGAGTAGATACGGTAGTGGTTGGCTCGGGAATAACCGGTCTAAGCACGGCACTGTTTCTGAAATGGGCCGGCCAGCGGGTTGCCCTTGTCGACCGGCTGGACCTTCATGGAGGAATGAGCATCAGACACGACGGTACACTCTCTCTGCTGACAGATGTCTCCTTTCACGAGTGCGTCGAAAGGTTTGGTGTGGAGAAGACCCGAAGGCTGGTGAAGGGGCTATATGCCGCACAGGAGCGGATCGAAGGGGTTATTCGGGAGCTTTCCATTCACTGTTCGTACTATCGATTTCCCGATTATCAGGTCGCTGCGGGCAGAAGCGATGCTCAATATCTGGAGCAGATCCGGCTGGCTTGCGGGCGAATCGGGTTAGAAACGCAATTTATCTGCGAAACCCACTACCCTCTTCACAATATGGGGGGAATCGCTCTTGCCAATCAGCCGCTGTTTAACCCGGCCCAGTATATTCATGCACTGCTGCGACACATCGCCGCAAAAGGAGTCATCGTTCATGCCAACACGCCGGTAACCCATATCCATGATGGCTTTCCTGCAAAGGTCCTTACTAAAGAGCGTGAGATCTGGGCAGATAATATCGTGCTGGCTACCAATACCCCACCGGGTATAAACAGGCTTCAGACTCTTGTACAGCCGCGGCTCTCATACCTTATGGCAGCGAAACTGTACGGAAATGTGCCGCAGGGTTTTTTCAGTTTTGTCGACGGGGACGCAATCCTTCGTTTTCGATATGAGCGTGAAGGGGAGAATACACTTCTTGTATTCCATGGTTTCGAGCACCCTACCGGCCGGCACGATCCGCTTCACCGAGCAGGTCAAATGGAGACATTCGTGCACCAACATTTCAATATTTCAGAGGTGTTGGCACGGTGGCAGACAGAATCGTATCACTCGCTGGATACTCTGCCGTTTGTGGGGCTGTTACCCATGAGCAAGCATGTGTGGGGCGCCACGGGATTGGGAAAAGATACGCCCCTGTGGGGCACTTTTGCTGCCATGATAATCTCTGATGGCATTCTGGGAAGGAATAACCCTTATGCGGACCTGGTGGACTCCCGGCGCATTCCGATCTCTCATTTGGCCGATATCACCAGAAAAAACCTTGATTATGCCAAAACCGCATTCATCGATCGTTTTCGCCGGAGCTACAATAAGGAAAACAACCTTGCCTGCGGTCAGGGAGCAATCATCCATGAATACAACAGGGATCTGGCGGTATATCGGGATGATGAAGGCGTTTTTCATCGGTTTGAGGCATTCTGTCCGCACATGAGGTGCAAAGTAGGCTGGAATGCTGCCGATAAAACCTGGGACTGTCCGTGTCACGGCAGCAGATTCGATGCTCTGGGAAAGCCGGTGGAAGGTCCTGCGCTGCGGGGGCTAAAGGCTTTCAGGCCCGATTTGCCGAAATAGGTGCACCTGTTTACGAGGAAAAGGCCGGTGGAGATAAGAGTAGAAACATATAGCGGGTACAAAGCCGATGAGTATCCCGCTCGCTTCTGGATCGGCGCCAGGAAGCTCGATGTTATCGATATCGAAGACCGGTGGTACGATCCATCATACAACTATTTCAGGGTTTTTACCGATGATGCCCGCAGGTATATACTTCGGATGCACACGTCCCAAAATACCTGGGAGGTTATGTCGGTGCGGTGAATCGGTGCAGGCTTTACAAAAGTGGTGTTTCGATAAGGGAAAGGCTTGTGCGGTTTACCTGCTTTTGTGACTCAAATACTACTACCTGATGAAAATTTTGTTGGAAAATGACCGGAATGGTGCGCTCTAGTTTTTTTTGTTGTCTTACTATTACATCTTTCTCCACCTGTCTCTCGGTCCTTCCGGCATTCTGTTGCAGGCTTTGTGGGAGAGGAAGATTGAAGACAAAAGCCAGGGCAGGCATGTGCGGTTGGTGGTTGTCTCGAAAGGTGAGAAGACGGCGCCTGTGGCCTGTATTCAGATTCGTGGCATCCACGACGACAAGCCGTTTGTGTTTCAGACGCTTGCGCACGATGAAGTATAGAAGCCGAAAAGCATCGGGGGAAACCGATTGATCCTCCTCATTGTCGCTGATCAGGGCTCGACAGAAATCGGATGATACAATCGAAGTGGGTGTAAACCATCGGTGAGCAAAAGCAGATTTCCCTGAGCCTGCGACTCCGATCAAAACTACCAGGGAGGGTGTCGGTATCGATATTTTCATAATTCTACTGTAACTAGATGCTGCTGGTTCGCAAAATCTCCTCTATCCTCGATGGTTTGCTCCAGTAGCCGTGAGAGAATCGCACCTCTTAGACAAATAACCTGTTCTCATAAAACCGCCCCGCTCCGAGGCTATGTTTTTTTTACGAGCGCTATTCCTACCGATGTGTATGGATACCCATGAAAAACACGCATGCGGGGTTTGGTTTCGTCCCAATTGACTGAAAGATCGATATCTCCGTTGATCTCAAATCCGTTTGCATCAAGTATATATTTGCGTAACAACTTCTCATCGAAGAAGCTCCAGTCGACTGTAAAACTTTCTCCCGGTCCTCGATAGAATAGCTGCTCGTCTGCATCCTCATAGAAATCGGTTGTTAGAAGAAGCTTCCCCCCCGGTCTCAAAACCCTTCGCAGCTCATCGAGTGCCTGCGGTATTTTATCGTGGCCAAGATGTTCTATCACGGAGATACAAAAAACCGCATCGAAGTAATCGTTATGGTAGGGAAGGTCCAGTATATCGCCGCGCACATATGTCAGCGGCAAATCCTGAAAGTCGGTTGTCGGAATATCCACATCGCACCCACTGACCTTCATTCCTTCTTGCGCCAGATACAGAGGAAAAACCGACCATCCACAACCGGCATCGAGTACTCTGGCCTGCTTTTGCAACTCAGCGCGCTGCAGCGCCCAGGGGTATTCCCACCGCTTACTGGGGTGGAGGTAGAGCTGAGTGTTATCTTCCAGAAGCCTGTCCAAAGAATCAAGCACCTTTACAAATTCGGGTTGCTTCAATTCTTCCAGATCCAGTACCCGGTTTGGTGAGCGGTCGAGTAGAGGGGACATAGGCACCTTCCTTTCAGACGGTTCGTATTTTTCTTCTATCTCGAGCAAAGATAGTGCCTTTTCAATCACTTCGGACTCGTCAATATCCTGGATACAACTCTGTGGTGCGATGATGCACTCTCCTTTGGCTATGCACAAGGGGGGGCCGAATTCTCTGCTTTTGCGATACGGACAGGGGCGTTTGCCGGCCAGTGCATGAGCCCGCCACTGTGAGGGAAGGTAGAGTGAGGGATCGGTGGGGCCGAAAATCGCCATAACACTGGTGTCTACAGCCGATGAGATATGCATCAGGCCGGTATCGTTTCCGATAAACAGATCGCACCGTTTAAGGAGAGCCGCAACTCTAAGAAGATGTTGTCCCTCGATCGGTATGACCCCCGGAACGGCTAGCAGCGGCTCATATATCTGGCGCTCCTCTTCCCAGGCGGGGGCACAAAATAGCAGAAACGTGCACTCCACCGCCTCACGGATTTTTTGCATCAGGCGGGCAAGTTGCCGCGGCGGCCACCGCTTGAGGGCCGAGGATGCAACCGGCGAGACACCGATAAGCTTTCGACGCACCCCGTCATGCGGTGCAAGAAGTGCTGTCGCAAAGGCGTGGTCTTGCCGCCGGGGATAAACGCTGGGTTTCCAGTTGTGGGGTACTGATAATCCCCAGCCCTGTTGAATAGCCCATTTGATGGCATCAAGGCCGGAGTGTGTTCTCTCGAATGCCTGGATCACGTTTTTAGTGTCAAGCACAGGAACAGGAGAATCCATTAAAGCATCTCTTACTCCCCTGACAGTGTGAATAGGGTCAAGGATCAGACCGAAACCTTCCTTATCGAACCATTCTCGGATGTCGTTTCTGATCTGCTCCGTGCCAACATCCCACCAGTGAGTAAGCCCCCACTCCTGCACGCATTCGAGTCGATTTACCACGTGGTTATCGTCCAAAAGTTGTATCGCCGGGTATGCTCCCAATGCCGTTATGTGCGCATCGGGACGCACATGACGGAGAGCCTTGATAATCGGCATTTCCATGGTGACGTCGCCGATGCCGTAACGCAGACAAAGCAGAATGGTTTGGCTTTTTCCCAGAGGAGAATGAGCAGACAGTATCGGAATGTCAGTCGTATTTTTTTTTTTTGTCTGTTACCTCATGTTGCACTTCCGACATCCTTTCCATTTGCGATTGGCGGGATTGATTCACACCCAGGCTTAGAAAAATTCCCTATGAAAGTACTCACACTCCCGTGGCCGCCTCATACTCCTGGATGTTCCAGCTTTGTGCGGGAGCCTGACTCTCGACATCAGGCTCGCAAAGGTAAGTCTCGGTGCCCGGTTGGCCCATTATGCGCATGCCGGCGGAACGAAGCATCGCTTCTATGGCGGCACTGTTGGGAACCCACCAGTTTGTCGGGTCGTGATTGAGGCTCTTCTCCACAAATGCCATGTGCGGCCATCCCTTATCACTCAGGTGGTTGCGTTTGTCAAAATCAAGGTCGCAAGGAACTTCGGCGCGGTTATCATCGGGCATGGTGAGGGTTTGTACGACCAGCATCCGATTTACTTTTCGGCATACCGTATCCAGGGCCAGAAGCGGATAGCGCAGGTGATACAATACACCCAGGAAAAAAACGAGATCGTACGTCTTCTGCTCTCGGGCAAGCTGATGAACCTGCTTGCATTCAAACTGTATGGATTGGTCCAGACCATAAATGCGTGATGCCCATTGGGCCTGACGAAGGTAGTGGGGGTTGCTGTCGATGGCAGTAACCTTCGCCCCTCTTTTGGCCAGTTCGAAGCTGTAGAAGCCTGCATTGCAGCCGATATCCAGAGCCGTCCATCCGTGAAGACTCTCAGGAAGCTCTTCTGCGATCTCCTGCCATTTATAGGAGGGAAAATCACCGAGAAAATGATCAGGAGCCGTCTGCAGTCCATCGGGCAGATGAAGATTATGAAACCAGGGTTTGAGTTGCAGGATCTGATATCTGTATTCTTCAATGCGATGATCCGGATCAATTACATGCATCATTATCTTTTCTCCTGGGTTTGCCGAAAGCGGTGGAAAAAGAAACCATTCTTGAAAGCAACCGGTATACCACCAGGTGTGTGAAAAGCTCTGCACAACTGGGGATATATACACCCATGATACACGACTGTTCCCTTGTGTCAAACTTTTGGTTCCCAGGCGGTAGTGTTTTTAATAATGAGAACAGAGGACAGAAATTATGAGAGGCATGAAAATTGCCATGTAAGCTCACCATGATGGCAAATATGATATGGATCGGCTGCGGAACGGTTATTATCATTATCGGATTGCTCGATGTTTTCTTTACAATCCTTCACTATGATGGTTTTGGTGTGGTCAGCAGTCGGTTCTATCGGCTTTTCTGGGGCCTTTTGCGGGCGTTGACAGACCCTTTCCCCCAAGGTATCTCCCAGCTCTGGCGTTCTCTGGGAACTCCGCTCATGATACCGGCCACGATGCTTATCTGGTTGGGCTCGGTGACAATCGGCTTTGCCTGCATATTCTACCCCTACATGCATCATCCGTATTTTTCTCTGCCGGCGTATGTCGTGAATGCTACTTTTTCGGATGCACTTTTTTTCAGTGGAATCAGTCTCACGACCGTGGGTTACGGGGACATAGTCCCACAGATGGCGATCTTTCAGTTTGCCGCTGTAATGGAAGGCCTGATTGGCTTTTCAATAATCACCCTTGCCATATCTTACGTCTTGAACATCTATCAAGTCGTTCAACGGATGAGCGTGATGGCAGCAGAGCTTCGTCATGAGAGCGGCAGTACACAAGACACGCAAAATATTCTGCTGATGCGTTTCTGTCGTGACGAGACCGGGAGTATCGAGGCGTATATGCGCAATCTTCATAGAAATCTCGTCGCCTACTACGAGAGTCTGAGGCATTATCCGATCACATACTATTTCTACAGTCGCCGGGCATATCTGTCGATTCCATACGTTTTTCATACAATCGGTGGCGTACTGGCTTCTCTTCGCTGGGGCTTACCATTCGATCATCCGGGAAGCGCGAATTCATCGCTTCTGATGCTCTATGCCGGGTACTCGGAAATAATCGAGATGATGCAGAAGCAGTTTCTACCGCACCGGCCATACATGGCAATCGAACCCGTGGATCGTGAAACTTTCGAAAGGGCTTGCAGCGGTGAAACAGATGTTCCCGGACACGTGAAAAGGTTTCTGGAGCTCAACAGCAGAATGCAGGATATAGCCCAGATCGATCCGTCTTCCGTGGAGGATGCATATGTAGAGGATGCATACGAGAGATACACCAGATGGCTAGGCTTTGTCGGCCGAATCGAATCTTTTGTGCACTTTACTTCCAAAGAACTCGGGTACAGCTCACAGGAGATCTCAGGCGAAACACATACCGGACTTCTATAGCTTTCGCATGGTGAGACTGTGCGATCTTAAGCGGCTTAATCGCGGAGAGCACATCCGTCTTTCAGCTTGTGGCACGATAATTGATAATTTACCCTTCCCTTCAATCTCACTCATTCTTTTGTCTCTTGAGGAGGGCACATGGTTGAAGCCGTTAAGATATGGAATGAGCCGAATAATCTGTCACACTGGGATTTTACCATCGATTCGCAATGGGAGATCTTCTCCGCGATGACCCGTTTCAGTTCCGAGCTGATCAAAAAGCGTTGTCCCGATCTACCCCTGGTGCTGGGGGGTGTTTCTCCAATCGATGCGCGGTTCATAAACCTGCTCAAGGGGCGGGGTGTCCTGGAAAATCTGGACATCGTGGGGGTACACGGATTTCCTCTCGACTGGAACCCGTGGAGGATTGACGAATGGCCGCAGAAGATAGAAGAGATCGAAAATGTGGTGAATCTTCCCGTCTGGGTAACCGAGGCAGGAGTCTCAAGCTTCGGGGCCGATGAGGTGCAGGTATTTGGCATCAAACGCACCGCCGAGCTTCTATTAGACAGGGTCGATCGGGTGTTTTGGTATTCCTTGATGGATCTGCCTCCTCAGTGGCAGGCCACCACCAGACACAAGGAGAGCGAGGGCAGCAATTATTATCGCCATTTCTATCAGGGGCTGATCCGTGCCGACGGGTCACCGAAACCATCAATGAAGCATTTCGATCCTCGTATGGGTATATGTCAGTGGTTTTCTTTTGAGGATCCGCGATTGGACGAGGCGGTAAACTGGCTTAAGAAACTGGGGGTTAAAAAGCTGCGCACCGGAATAAGCTGGGCCGACTGGCATCGTCCTAATGCAGTCGATTGGTTCGATCGTCAGATGGAGGCACTCCAGGATTTCGATCTCACCGTGACTCTCTGTTTCACGCCTCCGTCACGCGGCATCCGGGAGTGTCACACCAGTCCGCCTGTGGACTATGAAGAATTCGGCTGGTTTGCCATGGAGGTGCTCGAACGCTACATCTTGCCTGAACGGCAGAGTGGGCAAGGGGCGATACCCCAAACCGCTGGGGTGAAGCGAAATTCGACGGGACAGAAGGCATGAGGGACAGAGGAGAAAGTGGCCTGTCCGGAGGGGGCGATGGTTGAGGCACTGATGTTATGGAATGAGCCTAACAATCTGGCGCATTGGGATTTTATAACCGATCCAGACTGGCGAATATTTGCGGATATGATCAGGAGCTCATCCGGTGCGATTCGTGCCGAAAACAATACTCTGCCTGTCGTATTGGGAGGCATATCGCCGATAGATCCCGATTTTCTGGCAAATATGCGCTTCAAAGGGGTGCTGGAATGTGTTGACGTTGTTGGTGTGCATGGTTTTCCGTTCGACTGGAACCACTGGACGATACAGGAATGGCCGCAGAGGGTGCGGCAGGCTCAGGATGCCGCCGGGCTGCCCGTGTGGGCCACCGAAGTCGGGGTATCCACCTTTGGAGCCGATGAGCTGCAGGATTTGGGAATCAGGCTTACCGCTCGATATCTGAGCGGAAAAGTTGACCGGCTTCACTGGTACAGTCTGTTTGATCTGCCGCGCTCATGGTCGGCCACATCTCACGATCCCGCCGCCGAGGGCTCGGAGTACCTTCGTCACTTTCATATGGGGCTGGTTCGGGAGGACGGGGTCGTAAAGCCGGCCATGAAAAGCTTTGCCGATCTTACCCCCGGCATTGGTATATGTCAATGGTTTCATCCCGACGATCACCGTCTGGAAAAGGCTGTAAAGCTGATGAGGTCTCTTGGGGTGAAGTACCTCAGGACCGGGTTGAGCTGGGCCGACAGTCTTAAATCGGGGGGGTACGAATGGTTTGACAGGCAGATGCGGGCACTGGATGAATTTCATATCTGCCTGACACTCTGCTATACTCCCGAGTCGCGGGGGATTAATCCTCACCACTCCAGTCCTCCCAGGGATGTCAACGAGTTTGCTGAGTTTTGTGCGCGGGTGACGAAAAGATATTGTACATAGTATACCCATATATGGGCGGGAGGAATTATGACGACCTTTTTACTAATACGGCATGCGGAGTGTGTAGGGTATGGTGAGCGGATAACCGGCAGGAGTTCGGGGGTACATCTGACTTCCGAGGGACTCGAAAATGCGGACAAACTGGCACGGAGGCTCTCCGGCATTCCTATCGAACACATCTGCAGCTCTCCGATGGAAAGGACCATGGATACCGCGGCGCCACTGGCCAGGAGCCTGGGGATTGCGGTTCAGTCGTGCGATGGTCTTCAAGAGGTAGATTTCGGTTCCTGGACGGGGCTTTCTTTCTCGGAGCTGGCGGATCTGCCCCGATGGAGGGAATGGAACACGTTTCGAAGTGGCATACGGGTTCCCGGTGGCGGCGAGATGATCTGTGAGGTACAGGCACGCATGGTTGCCGAAATCGAGCGTCTTCAGGATAAGTACCCCGAGGGGACGATTGCCCTTTTCAGTCACGGAGACCCTATCAAGACCGCACTGGCCTGTTATCTGGGTATCCCTCTGGACAATATACTTCGTCTGACGATTTCGCCATCCTCGGTCAGTGTACTCCGTGTGGGGGGATGGGGAGCGGAGGTGACCTGTATCAACTCCCTCTACGGAAAGCTTATGATTACCTGATTGTAAACAAAAGGGGCATGGGCAACCGGATCGGGTCCGCGGGGACCTGACCTCTTCCACCTGGTATGCTGGCATATCGTTCGCACTGTATAAGGTACAGGGCTTTCATGTGTATTGTGACTCTTTGTGTTTTTATCGTGCGGAGGAATTCACAATGAACAGCATACTGTTTCGCCTGTACCTGATGGTGCTGGCGCTGGGGGTTAATTTTATCCCGGAAAATACATACGAGCGTAAAGTGGCTCAGATAATATCGATGGACGAAAAAAATGACGGATTTAATTTACGAGGCTGGCAGTATCGAAAAGTTGTGTCGGAGAGCACCGGAATCGAGCATCGGTTTTATGAATACCCGTCGAGCAGGCATGATGCGCCTTATATGATTATGCTTCACGGGTTGAGTCTGGATGGGCGAACGTTTATGTATTACAAGAGTCTGGCCGATAATTTCAATCTGATTGCCTACGATCTGCCGGAGCGCTCGGAGATGTATGGGGGCTTCGAAGGCGATTACAGCGGTATGGTCGATGATTTTCTCATGCAGAAAAATATCGATACCTGCGCTCTCTTTGGAGTCTCGTTTGGCGGCATAATTGCCATCCGGTTGGCATCCACGTCTTCCCGGCTGCACGTGGACCATCTTATACTTGCCTCGACGCAGGTGATGGGGATAAGTGATAATGATCGCAGGCGCAGTCGAAGGCTTGCCGCATGGGTGGCGGATAAGCCCGATTACAAGATCTACTGGATAGTTGACAGGATGCTTAGTTACTTCGATGTCAGCGAGCAGGTCGCCCCGCTTCTGCGCATAAAGCATCCGGATTTTTATCGCCGTGTAATCACGGACGGGGGAGGGTACAACGGGGTCGCCGACGCCAGGCGAATCACCTGCCCTGTTCTGGTTTTGCAGGGCACCAATGACAATCTTTTCTCAACCGAGGATGCTCGCGATATTAAAAAGTATGTGCCTCAGTCTGAGGTAAAGATTATTCCCGACGGCAGTCATGCCATGATTTACGTTCACGGTAAGGAGATCGCCTGGCAGATCAGCCAGTGGCTGGAGAACCGGCGTCGGCAGCCTTGACCGGCGGGCATTGGCATGGTTATCGCGCCAAAAAAGGGGGGAATCTGAGAAGAGAAGGGAAAGGAGAATACCATGGCGGAGAGGCACAAAAGTGGTGTCGAGACCCTGGAGAGGGGAGATATCTACTTCTTTTATCGTCCAAAGATAGAGCAGGAAGAGCCTCACGAACGATCGGATGTTCAGCGGATGTATTTCGTCATGAGTCCGGAGGACAGGCACCGATATCGTCTGGCCATAGTGGGGGGCAAACGCATGCCCGATCCTTCTCAGTCCGCTACGACTCGATTATGGGGCTTTATCGATATGGTACGCAAGGATCCTAAATCGATTCGGCAGGAGCTTATGGAGCAGACATATTCCACCAAAACGCGTGGGCGGCGGCGAGTTCCGGCGGCCCGGCCCTTTGGGGAGGGGGTGTATCGGATAGTAAAGCACGATGGCCACACCCATCTTGTGTATGCGCTGGAGTTGCCGAAACAGGAGAGGGAGCCTCAGCACGCGTTGAATGTGGAAGATCAAGCCAGCTACGTGATATCGGTGAAAAACCCGCAGAGGCCTTCACCGAGGGGAGCAGGATTGGGGCCGAAGCAGGAGGCGCAATACCCAAAGTATCTGATGGAAAAGTTTCGAGGCCGCAAGTTTTCTGAAGTTGATCCGGTGGAATTTCTCGATCATGAAGGGGCTGAGATGATGTTGGTGTCTGCATCGGAGGATATACAGGATGAGCTTGGTATCACACTGGACGTCGAAAACGAGACCAAAGCCAGTGCCGATATTTTCAGGGATTTGCATGTTGACAGCAACAATCGCCCGACAGAGCCGCTTTTTGCGGGGGTGTGGGAATGAATCCGGAGGAAACTATGTATGGACCGACAAAAAAGGCTATCGCTCGGTAATACAATGTTTATAAAACGCGAGTGGAATTGACCTCAATAGTGCGAATCGGTGCGAGACAATCGCCCATTTTTTGTCTTAACAACTCGGCGTCGCCGACCAGAAAGGAGTACAAATGCAGCGTTTGATGTGGGTATCGGTTGCAGCCCTTGTGTTAGCAGGAGGACATGTGCATGCACAGCAGAGCACGGCCGGTGCGATTGCCCGTCTCAAGGATCCCCAGGGCAATGATGTCGGTGAGGTGCGTTTTACTGAGGGGCAAAAGGGCGTGGTGATAAAAGCCGAAATCGATGGACTCGCTCCCGGGGAGCATTCCTTTCACATTCATGAGAAAGCGGCTTGTGAGGCACCCGATTTCAAATCGGCGGGAGGGCATTTCAACCCCGAAAACACGCAGCATGGTTTTCTCAACCGGAAAGGCCCGCATGCCGGAGATCTGCCCAATATCGTGGTGGATGAGGATGGTACTATGAGCATGGAGCTTACCACCGACCGGGTCACTTTGCAGGAAAACCAACCCCATTCTCTGTTTCGTAAAGGGGGAACTGCCATCGTGATACATAAAAATCCGGATGATTACATAACCGATCCTGCCGGCAAGGGGGGAGATCGTATCGCATGTGGAGAAATCGAGAAATCAAATCAAAGATAATTAAGTTTTAGGGGGAGGAGAAGCCGATGGCCGGGCAGTTGTTTGATGAACTATTCGAACGGATAAAAAACGACCACGAAAACATACAGGAGCTTCTCGAACAACTTCGGAGAACGGGAGCAAATCACTACAGACGGCGAATGGGGCTTCTCATGTCCTTACGTGAGCAGCTGGAGCCACATATGAGGGCAGAGGAACATGTGATTTATCCGGCTCTACGGGTAGATGAAGAGACCGACGAGGACGCTTTGGATGCTGTTGAGGAGCACCATATGGCCCAGATTCTACTGGATGAGCTGGAGATGCTTCCTGCAACAAATGAGCATTGGGGTGCGAAACTGAGGGTGCTCAAAGATCTCATATCCCGGCACATCGACGAGGAAGAAAACCGTATTTTCGACGACATACGAGAGGTCGTGGCCTCGGATAAACAATTGCAGCTCGCCAGGCAGTTTATAGAGGCGAAAACCGGCGCTTTATATGCCGCGGTAAAGCCGCTCGAGCATTTTCAATGATTAAACTCAGGCAAAGCCACATCTGAGGAGAGCAGATAAGAAGTGCATGGAACAGTCAAAGCAATATCATGATGGTATGCGAAAAGCTATCATTGCTGTCAGTGTCGTTTTTATCACCGGTGTGGCGCTTTTTGCCTTTGGCTACATCGCACAGGTGCTCTTTCTGTTCTTCGGGGGAGTACTGCTTGCGGTATTTCTGAGCGGAGTGTCCGGTTTCCTTTCCCGACAGACAATTCTTAAGTACGGCTGGGCGCTGGGGCTGGTGATTGGGGCTCTGGTGTTGTTTCTGGTGCTCACGGCGCTTATCGCCGGACCGAGTATCGTAAACCAGCTCATTCAACTCATCCAGAGAATTCCGGATGCTTTAAACGATCTCGAAAAAATCTTGCAGGCCTCCTGGGCGGGTAGAGAGGTCATCAAAAATTTACCCGAGCCAAACGAAATTTTAAACCTGCTTTCTAATCTTGTTGGAACTCTGCCGGGAATGTTTTCAACCGCGGCGGGTGCGCTGATCACTCCACTGGTGATAAGTTTTTTGGGAATATATATGGCCGCCGATCCCGGGACGTATCTTCGTGCTGTTGTCTGTCTGCTTCCCAAGCAGCATCGAAAAAGGGGAGAAGAGGTGATGGCGGTGGCGGGAAGAGCTTTGCATATGTGGCTAATAGGCCGTCTAAGTTCGATGGCGGTGGTGGGAATACTGACAACGATCGGGCTGCTCATCATCGATGTTCCTCTTGCCCTTGCACTGGGGTCAATCGCCGCGCTTCTTTCGTTTATTCCATATATCGGCCCGGCCCTGTCTCTGCTTCCCGCGATACTGATCGCTCTGGCAGAAAGTCCGGTGAAGGCCTTCTATGTTTTGATCGTCTTTGCTATTGTTCAGTTTCTGGAAAGCTATATCATTACGCCACTGATTCAACAGCAGGCCACGACTCTTCCTCCTGCGCTTCTTATAACAGCGCAACTTCTCATGGGGCTTTTGGCCGGAGGGGTCGGGGTACTTCTGGCCACTCCTCTGGCGGTAGTGATTGTAGTGATGATTCAGATGCTTTATGTCCAGGATGTGCTCGGAGATATGATTTCGGTGATGGGATTGAGTGATGGGAATGAGTGATGGGAATAAGGATTAACTTTTCTTGGTTGTCGCCAGTCAGTATTTTATGATAAGCTTCTGCTTAACCACTGATCATATGTAAGCATTCTACGGCGGGAGGAAGACGTGAAGAGATTTGTAACTATACTTTTTTTGATTATTGCCGTCTTGAGGCTGGATGCCGCGCAACCGGACTTTGAGATAGGTGTTATACTGGGCGATATAGACGGCTTGAGTATGAAGCTGTGGATGAGCGAGGAGAGTGCACTTGATTTTGCCGCCGCCTGGGATATTTTTGATGAACGGTTGCATATCCATGGGGAGTATCTTCATCACGCCCGTTTCTTTAAATTGCGAAAGGGGCAGCTTCCTGCCTATCTGGGTTTTGGCGGGGTGATGCGCATCGATGTGGGTGTGGATGATGAGGACAATGGTTTGATTCTGGGGCTAAGAATACCTGCGGGAGTCTCCTATATATTTGAGGAGTTGCCACTTTCGTTGTTTCTGGAAGTAGGGCCCCGGTTCGATATAACGGATTCGGAATGGGGGGTAGATGGTGGTCTTGGAATCCGGTACATATTTTAGCCAAACATAAGCAGTGATCCTCGGTCTTGCAAAGAGCCTTCTATAACCAAAAGAAGGCTCTTGTTATTTAAATTTAAGAATCTTTTCTCATTTTCATCGCTTCCGATCCAAAAAGGGCGCCTCTCCAGAGGCATCGAACCGTAGCTTTGGAAGAGCTGAGTGGGTGGGCTGGTCAGAATCTCGATTCTTTGTCTGCACTCTTTCAACCCTTACTTTGGTTCCGTTTCGCCTCAGCGGGAGGACGGGAGGGGGAGCAAGAGGCATTTTTGACCGGACACAGGTAGTCCATTCTTATATCCTGGAAAAGGAAAGAAGCCTGCGGGAAAGACTATACAGGTCTAACGTTGTTCGTTGGCATAGATGTTGCATGTTTTTGATTATGTCTCATTGAAATTGTAAACCCACAACTCACAAAAGGAGAGTTATATGAAAAGGATTGTCTCGATGATAGCAGCAGCTACACTTGTTATGGGTATTTTTGGTTGTGAGACGCAGATGCAGGAGGGGGATCAGGAGACCGGGCAGGAAGGTATGATGCAGCAGGACACCATGACTCAGGACACGATGGGTGGTCAGACGGATACTACCGCGCAGGATACGGCGACTGAAGATGGGATGTAGCATAACTGTAAAGCTGTAACACACACCTTATGAGGGGGCATCATGCTGGCAGAACTGAGTATCATCCCGTTGGGAGAAGGTGTACACATAAGCAACGAGTTGGCACGTGTTGTTAAGATCATAAAGGGGTCAGGGTTATCCTATCAGCTCACCCCCAGTGGAACCTGTCTGGAGGGCAACTGGGATGAGGTGATCACCACGATTCGTCTATGTCATGAGGCTGTCCGTGAGAATTCCTCCCATGTTATCACGACCATCAAGATCGAGGATGAACAGGGGGAGAACAACAAGCTGGTTCGCAATATTGCTTCGGTTGAGGAGAAGGTTGCAGCGGTATAGACGAATATCTAAAGACTAAAGGGGGCTGAGATGCGGCAACGCTCGACGGTTGTTTCTTTTACAAGCATTTCTCTTTTTTTCTCCGGGGTGGCAGGTGCGATCCTGGCGGTGCGCAGGAAAAGCAAAACCCCATGGTACAGGAATCTGTTTTCTTTGAAGAGAATGCATAAGAAGACCAGATCGTTTACCAGGCCGGTTATGAAAAAATCGACCAGCCTACTTCATTCGATAAAATAAAAAAGTCCTGTGGGATACTAGACCTCGGATAATCGGTATGTGAGGTGGAGCATGAATGTAGCCAGTTGAGGGTGCGTTTTCAGAGCTCTTACGCTTTTGCCGTGTTTTATCGGGGTTTGTGGGGCGACGCATCATTATCCCGCCCCCATCTCGGGACCGGAGAACGCGAAAATGGGCTATGTGAAAACGACAAACAACCGTTCGTTTGTTCAGCTTATTAAAGACCTGAGAGACGAGACGGTGACTCTGGTGCGAGATGAAGTCGCACTGGTGAAAGTCGAAATCAGAGAAAGAATCGCCGCGATGGGCAAATCGGCGGTTCTTATGTTTATGGGTGCGGCACTGGCATATGTCGGGCTGATTCTTTTGCTGATCGGGATCTCTGTTTTAGCGGCATTTGGGCTGAGACGGGCCGGACTATCGATCTGGATGTCCGCCTGGCTTGGTCCGCTAAGCACCAGTGTTTTAGTTTTGACCATAAGCGCAATCCTGGTATTTTTAGGGGTACGTGAGATCAAGAAACATAGATGATCTTGATCAAAAATGAAAGATTCTCGAGCGAATGAGTTGTACAATTGTTTGGGGCACAAGGA
This sequence comes from uncultured Fibrobacterota bacterium, assembly GCA_964419255.1. GTDB lineage: Bacteria > Fibrobacterota > Chitinivibrionia > Chitinivibrionales > CAYFVL01 > CAZPHU01. Next base: position 26,768 of record CAYQOU010000029.1, read on the forward strand.
ATCGGGCAATCTTAAAACTTCTGAAAGGATTTTCCAATGTTGCTTCAATCCTGCTACCATCAAGGAGATGCGCCACTCATCCGCTCAGAATCGCTTGTTTCAGCTTAGTGAACTTCTGCTCTTTCACAACAGACAAAAGCAATAGAGATGACACAACAGAGTATGACGTCCTCAAAAAATAATGGTAAGGTGACATCCGCTCAGATCCGCAAACAGATCGAACGGACTCGCATCGAGATGGATCAGACCCTCGCGGAGATACAGGACAAACTGGATCAGAATCCGCTAATACATTCTCTTGGCCACTTTGCCGTTCTGTTGAAGCACCACAAGAGAGTCCCAATCGTTTCGGCTGCATGCCTTGCAACAATCATAATCGCCATAAAAATCTACCGCTCGCACAGTTGCCGCTAGTCTGCCTGGAAATCTTGATGCAGCCGTAAGGTTATGCATCTGCATTTGGCTCGCGTGATTCCCGACAGCTCGATTGACATAGGAAAAAGCGGTGAGTAGCCGGCAGGTTGTATATTAATAGCCTGATTACAATGCAAACAGTGATGTTGCGACTAACCTCGAGAGAGTGTGGGGATTTAGAGCGGAGATCGATCAGTGGAAGATAAAAAACTGTCGGCTATTGGTAAATTCGGTGATTTAAGAGTTGTTGTCCTGGGAGATGTTATGATGGATATATATGATTTCTGTTATACTTCTCAAAGCAGGCCTTCACCGGAAAAGCCGGGTAAGAGGGTGTATACAGCGCATACATCGATGAAGGCACTTGGGGGGGCTGGTAATGTGGCTGCAAATCTCCGTGCGTTGGGAGTGGCTACCACATTGATAGGAATCACCGGCAATGATGGACACTACTTTACCCTTCAGAAACTTGCAGACCAGGCGGGAATCGAACACTGTTTGATACGCGACAGATCCCGTCCCACAACCATGAAAACACGTTTGTACATCGATGATGAGTATGTGCTGAGGCGGGATGATGAATCGACGCATCCTGTAAGCAGAGAAACGGCAGCTACCATTCTCAACGAATTTTTGAACGAGCTGGATGAGGCCGATGCGGTTATTATAAGTGACTACAACAAGGGTTTTTTCTCTATAGACATTGCTCGGAAGGTAATCAGTACGAGCCATCAACGAGGGATTCCGGTGGTGGTGGATTTTAAACCGCCGAACAGGAGACTTTTTCAGGGGGCCGATATTATTGCTCCGAATAATCATGAGGCTGCCGCTCTTCTTCCCGGCTTTAACCGCAACGCCGACCTGCAGGCTCAGACAAGGGAGTTGTTCGATCTTCTCGGGTGCAGAAATGTGATCGTGACTCTTGGATCTGAGGGGATGTGCGGATACGATGGGGAGAACTTTTTTCTGGCACCGGCTCACAAGGTGGATGAGGTGGATGCGGTAGGTTGCGGAGATACCGTCCGTGTAGTTCTTGCCCTGACGTATGCTCTGGGTTATTCTCTTTTGGAGGCTGCCGAACTTGCCAACGATGCGGCCGCGGTTGTGTTACAGAAAAAGGGCACTGCGACGGTCAGTAGAGAGGAGCTTACGGCCTTTATTCGAGGCACGGCGGCTGTGAATCGGGCAGAGAAATAGTTCGGACATATGGAAAAAGACTTTTTTCAGGCGTATGCCTCTGTAGCATTGGAAGTGGGAGTAAATCTGTATCCCGGCCAGTGTTTAAACATCAGAACCGGCGTGCAAACCTACGATTTTGCATTGGAGCTGGCACGTCAGGCGTACAAGAAGGGTGCGAAATTCGTCGATATTGACGTGCGCAGTGCGTATCTGACAAAGGCGCGCGTGGAGGCGGGAAACGAAAATGATCTGACCTTTATGCCGCACTATCTTGTCTCGAGAAGCTATGAGCAGCTTGCGAACGACTGGGCTTTCATCAGCATAGATAATACGGAAGAGACGGATGTCTGCAGCAGTGTGGACCCCAGACTTTTGGGAACGGTCACGCGCACCAGTCGCAAGGCCTTGAAGCGTTCGATGGAAGGCTTTCTCAGACATGAACATACCTGGTGCATTGTCGCGGCTCCCGGTGCACACTGGGCGGCAAAGGTCCTCAATAGTGCCCCTGATGAGAAATCAACCAAGCGGCTAATACAAAAGCTCATACCTATCTTGCGGCTTGATGAGGCCAACCCGGTCAGGGCATGGAAACAACACGGCCGCACTCTTATCGAAAGATGTAACAAACTAAACAAACTGCGTCTGGACAGATTACATTTCGTTGACGAAGGTACCGATCTGCACATCGGACTGAATCGGTCGGGAGCCTGGATCGGGGGGCCGGGAAAAACACCCGATGGCCGCTTTTTCTTCCCCAATCTGCCTACGGAAGAGGTCTTTACCACGCCGGATTTTCATCGGGCTGAGGGTAGGGTTCGTGTTACCCGGCCGGTCAAAATCATGGATACAATCGTTGATGGGGTGTGGTTTGAGTTTAGAGGCGGAAAACTGGTCGCTTTCGGAGCACAGCAGGGCAGAGAAATGCTGGAAAAGATGCTTACGATGGATGAGGGGGCATCCAACATCGGTGAGGTTGCCCTTGTGGGTATCGACTCTCCCGTGTATCAAAGTGGCCTGTTGTTCAACAGCATTCTCTACGATGAAAATGCCTCTTCACACATTGCACTCGGAAACGGATTTCCCACCTGCGTTTCCCGCAAGGGTACTCTTCAGACCGATGAAGAGAAGAAGAGGGCCGGATGCAATGTTTCGTTGGTGCATACAGATTTTATGATCGGTACCGCGGAGATGAAAATAGACGGATATAGCAGATCGGGACGTAAAATACCGATCATGCGTGAAGGGCGAATCCTTTTCTAAACAAAAACCATAATTACGCGAATGTGTTTTTCATCCGATTGTCTCCGGATGCTATACTGCCATAAAGGTAACAGCAGCATGTTTCACTCTCCTTTTTCAGACGCCTTCATATTTTTCTTACGACAATTTCTCGCAAATTAATCGAAACTCCACTTCAGTGCTTGCCGTGGCCGGATACTTGCTTTTTTTTACAACAAAGAGAAAATAATCCGTACAAGATTCAGCTATAAGCGTAATACGTAAAAAAGAGGATGTTATGACTCATAAACAATTCATACACGCCTACACAAAAGGACTCTGCATTCCGCGTATTGAGCCGACGGAGGCGGTGCATGTCATGTTCTCAGACGGTGTGGCGCGACGTCTGCGTCTGACATATTACACCTGGTTTATCATCTGGTTATCGCTGGTTGGACTTACCGTTTTTTTCCTTTCTACCGCATCGGTGATTAATGCTCTGGTTATAATGGTTTTCGTATATTTTCTTCCCTATGGTATGGTCAGATATTCAGCTGATTATATTATCACCAAGGCTTTGGAGGATGAGTCTTTTTTTCGATTTGCGGTGGGATCGAAAGTGATGGTTATCGAGCAGTCGATGTCGGTCAATTCCGGGGGAGTGCGCAACAACAATTTGCAGCACCAGCAGTAGCAGCCCGAATATTGTCTGATGGTTTCCAAAATTCAGAGGCCGGTGGTCGAGTTCGGCAGTGCCCGGGTATCGGTTTTTCTGTGCAAACACATATAGATACTACCGGGGTGCGGCATAGTCCTCGCTGCCCAATAATCCTCCGATAATGATATCCACAGCATCGTCCTCAGTGAGTCCTCTCGCCATTAATGTCTCCAGTTGTTTGTCATCCACACTCCCGATGGCCGCTTCATGGGTAACATGGGCGTGGGGGTCACGTACTTCCACGATTGGCTCAGCCCGGGCAACCGCCTTGTCCTGAATAATCTCTTTACAATCCACGTGCCCTCGTGCTCCGGGCCCGTCTGCGATAAGCTGGTTTATAATTTCGGCCCGCGATCGGTCGCGTACAGCGATTTTTGAGGTCAATACCCCGGTCGCTGCTTCATGCAACAATGCCGCCTCCCGTATGTAAACCCGATCGTCGGCTGTCGCATTTATGCGTGCATTCATCTCGAGTGTCGATTCCGGCTCACATACCGCTTCATAATCCAGATCGATTCTACCCACTCGTCCACGCAACAGCACAAATTCACTGGAGAAGCGTGCCCTGCGGTCAAGCTGGATTTTGGCCCGGGGAATCACCGTGATACCGCCCTGAGGACTGTGAACATGGTGTTCTTCATAGCTGTATCGGGCACCGGCGCCGATACGAACCCTGGCATCCATAATGTGCTTTACATCGACGGCATGGGGAAAGACGCAGTGAGAGCGTACACTCAGAGAGGCTTCTTCGCCGATATCCAGATCCATGATTATGTGTTGAGTGCCTTTTTGTGGAAGAACCCCGAAACAAAACTGTACGGTCTTTGCGATGACGGCACCCTTATCCACTCGAATACGGGTTTCTACTCCATCATGACGCTCGCGAGCATCTACATGGAGGCCGGGGACCGCATGCAGACCGACAATGCTGCTGCCGTGGATAAGCACATGAGCCACATCCTGTTGCAGGAGGCTTTTGGGATCAATATCTGTCGAGGCGATAAGTTCGTTTGGATCGGGCCGACTATTCATAATCAATCCTTTGTTCTTCTCCCGTGGGGTGATTCTGGTGGTCACAGGGTATACATCGATCACGAAAGTAGGGGATGATTTTTTCTGTGACACCCTTTTGGATTATTTGGCCGCAGCACATGAGAAACGCATGCTCTGCCCACTGAAGCACCGCCGGGCTGTGGGTGATAAGCAGCACTGTGGTGCCGCTTTGTCGTAAATCGGTGATTATGTCGTGGATACGATCGATTGAATCTATGTCGATTCCGCTGTCTGGCTCATCAAGCATGACCAGGCGGGGTCTCATCGCCAGAATGGCACCAAGTTCCACCTTTTTCCGTTCACCTCCGCTGAGCGTTCTGTCTACCGCTCTGTCAAGATACCGGTCGGGCTCAAGTCCCACGCGTGACAGAATGCCGGCAGGCTCCACGGTGGATGATGCGCCGGCGAGAATATAGCGCCGTACACTGACTCCTTCGAAGCGTGCCGGCTCCTGCCATCCGAGTGTGATGCCTTTTCGGGCGCGCTGGTCGAGGCTGAGGCTGTCGATCGGATCTCCCTGGAACAGAATGGTGCCGCGATAGTGTGCAAATCCTTTTCTTCCCATAATAACGGACGAGAGGGTGGATTTACCGGCACCATTGGGACCTACGACCGCATGAATATGCCCCTCCCAGACCTCCATCGAGATGTTGCGCAGAATGGGCTTGTCTCCAAGAGTCAAATGCAGGTTTTTAATCTCGAGTATACTCATTTATTACCGTCCTGAGTCGGGAAAGCAGCAGAATTCAGGATCACGAATTACGCAAATCAGGAAACACGATCATACGGCAGCCGAATCCAGCGATTCTGAGATGCCGCTGCACCCAGAAAATTGCTCAATTCGGGGAATGCCCCGAAAAAGCTTCGCATCGGAAACAAATGGGCTTATCAACCATTGCTGCCGGATCGTAGAAGGGGAGTAAAGCAAATCGGATGCCACCGTGTATCGACAGCATGGATAGCTTTCGCATCGTGAGAATCGATTGTCAAGAGGGGGTGAGCGGGCGGTTGGTTTACCTTTTGCATCCTTGTGTAGCATGGACCCGACAGGTTATGTCACATTCTTATGTTCAGCTAAGCTCTTCCTGGGGAGGAGAATATGAAGATAAAAACATTTACACACGGCAGATTGAAGAGTAGTGCACTATTGTTGATTATCACTTCCATTGTGTTTTCTGCTTTTGGACAGGAACATTTTGCCCTGGGAGTCAAGGGGGGGTTAAACCTCTCGACCTTGCGGGGAGATCAGATCTCCGAATTGGAAGAAAATGCTCTGGTCGATGCGGGCGGTCGTCTGCGGGGAAGAGTGTATTCATCATATGGGGGCGGTCTTCTTTTTAGATGGGTATTCAAAGAAAACTTTCTGGCGATTCAGACGGAGCTGCTTCTCAACAGGGCAGGAAAAAAATGGAAGTGTCCTTCGGGGGATATAAGTTTACATACCGATTACCTTTCGTTTCCTCTTCTGTTTGTTCTTATGGTGCCAATGGATGTGTTACGTCCGCATATATCTGCGGGGGCGGTGGGAATGTATGCGCTGCGCTCCAAGGCCGAAAATGTCGGCTGGGTTTCATCTGAGTCCGAGACGTTTATCTCGAATTTTTCCGAAGCGGATGCAACAGATCATGTGCGACGCATGGATGTGGGATTGATGGTCGGGGTCGGGTGCGACATCGCGGTCGCAAGGGGAGCCTTTGTTTTGGACATCAGATATCAACTGGGGCTCATGGATGTGTATATGCTGGATGGTGGCGAGAGAATAAAAAATTCGGCTTTCTCTGCATCGACGGGGTATACGCTGTATTTTTAGAGTGAGTGAGAACTTCTGGAGAAAAAACGATGGAAAATTGTCTATTATGTTGAGACGAACGTTTTGCAAGTACATATCAGCAGGTCTTACATCTCTTGGAATTCATTCTACAAGTTTCGCGGGCAAGGGGAAGCGCAAAGCGAAACCAAATTTTATCATCATCTTCACCGACGATCAGGGATATGGAGACCTGGGATGTTTCGGGTCTGCTGATATGCACACGCCCAACATTGATCGCATGGCTGCACAGGGGATGAAGATGACCGACTTTTATTCGGCATCCCCTGTCTGTACACCATCCCGTGCCGCTCTTCTTACCGGAAACTATCCTCTGCGGGCCGGTAATCTTCCGGTGTTGTGGCCGTTTCATAAGATAGGGCTCAATCCCTCGGAGACCACGATTGCGGATGTGCTGAAGGGGCAGCAGTACGCCACAGCCTGCATCGGCAAGTGGCATCTGGGACATCATAAGGAATTTTCTCCTGTTCGTCAGGGCTTCGACTATTTCTATGGCATGCCGTACAGCAATGATATGTTTCCCAAACCGCTTCTTCGCAACGATGAGATTATCGAGCGGCCGGTGAATCAAAACACCTTAACCAGGCGCTATACGCAGGAGGCGGTAAAGTTTATCCGTCGAAACAAAGACAATCCGTTTTTTCTGTATCTTCCTCACACTATGCCGCATGTACCGCTGGCGGTTTCGGACCGTTTCAGGGGGAAAACTTCACGGGGTTTGTATGCGGATGTTATTGCGGAGCTGGACTGGAGTACAGGTCAGATCCTAAGCACCCTCAAGGAGCTGGATCTGGAAAAGGATACGCTTGTGATATATACCTCCGATAATGGCCCCTGGTTGGGTAAAGGCGCTAAGGGGGGATCGGCGGGGCCGCTGCGGGGCGGGAAGTTTTCCGCCTACGAAGGGGGCATGCGTGTTCCGTGTGTGATGCAGTGGCGTGGCATAATCCCGGCGGGCCGGAGTTGCCCGGCGCTAACCACTACTATGGATCTGCTGCCCACCTGTGCCGCACTGGCGGGAGCATCTCTACCAGATAACCCGATCGATGGTAAAAACATCGTCGATGTGATAGTCGGGAATCGGAGCAGGCACTCGCCGTATGATGCATTTATCTACTATGGACCTCGTGGGACGGTTCGTGCAGTTCGGTCGGGTAGCTGGAAATTGTTTCTGAAAAAAAATGAGTTATACAATCTTCGGGAAGATATCGGAGAGCAAACCAACCTTTATCCTAAGCATATGGCGATGGTAAAAAAGCTGCGAAAAATGGCAATCGAGATCGATAAAGAGATACGCTCGCAGCGCCGCCCCCCAGGCAAACTTAAGGTTCTGAGAAATCAAGAACAATAAAACCCATGTCGCGCCATTCATCCACCCCCCCAAGCGCTCGACTCGGAGAGTAAGGGAAGATATTCTCGATCTGGTAGAGCGAGCGGAAAAGGTCGATATAAGGTTACAGGGTGCTAAAAAAGATCGTGGGGGAAAAAATGTATCCTTCTTCTACATGAGTGGGCTGTACATGGCAGTGTAAAACTCTGCTTATACCGTGGCATCTGGTCTCGCATCGGGGGAAGAGAGAAATCTTTTGCCGGTTATATTGATTCCAATAAGTCCAAGGGGGGCCGTGAAGAGAATAGACAAAACGGCAATGGCAAGAATCGTATCACCCTGCTTAATGCCGTGGGCCAACGCTACTCCTCCCAGCGCAGCTTGTACCGTAGCTTTTGGAAGATAGGCCACCATACAGAAAAATCGTTCTTTCAGGGAAAGCTCGGACCACAAGGTGGCCAGGTATACCCCGAGCGATCGGAAAACCAGGCCTGTTGAAATGACGAGCAATCCACCGAGGCCCGCTCCCCATGCAACTTTGAGGTCGACTGAAATTCCGATCATAACAAACAGGATAATTTCTGCAACCACCCACACTTTCGAGAGCTTTTGGGAAAGCTCATGGGCGATATGTTCCTCCTTTTCCAGAAGAATGAATCCGATAGTCATGACTCCCAAGAGGGCCGCGCTATGCACCCAGTCACCGATCTGCACGAGCACGACTGCGACCATGATCAGCAGAAGAGTCTTTTCGGTGGCCCGGATATCGGCATACCTTTTTCGAAAGAACCAGAGGATTGCTGAGCCGATGATGATTCCCGGTACTATGCCGAGGAGAAGCGAAAGGGGAATGGAAAGCAGGACCTTACCCGCATTCACATCACCGGTGGTTGCCATGTGCAGGAAGACCGTAAATATGGTGATCGCAAAAACATCATCCACCGATGCTCCGGCAAGAACTATCGTGGGGACCTGGTTTTTGTTCCCAATACCCCTGTCTTTCAAATGAAGCATGGATGGTACGATGACGGCGGGTGATACTGCCGCGAGCATAAACCCGGTCAAACCTGCAACCATCCAGTCGAAATCAAAAACAACGTGTGCCAGGAAGGTCAAGACGCTACCCTCGATTATGCAGGGTAAGAAACTGATCAGTATTGCGGTGGTGCCGGTTTGGGTCAGGGTGCTCTTGTTGATTCCCAGCCCGGCTCGCAGAAGGATTACAATCAATGCAAACGATTTCAGAAAAGGCTCCACCTCGAAGAGAATCGGTGGAAGCAAATCCTTCCAGAAAGCCCCGATGCACAAGCCCCATACGACCATTCCAAGCACCGAGGGGAGGCCGATTCTCGAAAATAACCTTCCGAAAAGCCACCCGCCCAGAAGGATAAGGACAACTACGATATTTAGCGGCATGTCATGCTCCGGAAGATATTTTAGCAGAAATAAATCGTGGATTCATTTGAATGAAACAATGTGGCATAGACTCCTCCCACTACAACCGGTTTTGTCTGCAGGAGTCATCAGCCCAATTCAGGCGGTCAACGGTGGAACTCCATCACCGGATAATAGAATTGGTCTCCCGTCCGCGGGACAGGATGACGAGAGGTGGACAGCTATCGCATCTTCCACAAGACATAAAAATAGTACATTTCACGACTTGTCCATCCAAAGTTCCTATGCCTGTGCGAGACACGGAACAGGTTTTCAATTGTCCCGTAGCCCGTTTATGAAATCCTCTGTCATCTGAAAAGCCTCGGAGTCCGGGTATTGTCTGGGTGGATGCTTGGAAAAATAGGAGGATGGAGAATACAAGACACCGCCCAGTCCCCGATCCAGGGCAAGTTTGCAGCAGCGAATCGCATCGATAGCAACCCCTGCGCTGTTGGGGGAGTCTTCCACCGAAAGGCGCAGTTCCAGATTCATTGGTATGTCGCCGAAAAGCTTGCCCTCCATGCGTATGAAACAGATTTTGTTGTCTTCAAGCCAGGGGACATAATCGCTGGGGCCGACATGGATATTCCTGTCTCCCAGCCGCTTGGCGGTAACCGACTGAACGGCTTCGGTCTTTGATTCTTTTTTTGAGGCTAATCTGGTTCTGTTTAGCATATTGAGAAAATCGGTATTTCCGGCGGTGTTCAATTGATAGGTATTCTCAATTTTTACCCCTCTGCGCTTAAACAGATCTGCAAGAATGCGGTGGGTAATAGTGGCTCCAAGCTGTGCCTTGATATCATCGCCAATTATCGGCAGGTTTGCCTCTTGGAATTTGCGTGCCCAGCCACTATCGCTGGCAATAAACACGGGGATGTTGTTAACAAAGCCGACGCCGGCTTTCAGGGCACATTCTGCATAGAATCGGCTTGCCTCTTCAGATCCGACGGGAAGATAGTTGAGAAGTATGTCTGCTTTGGATTCTTGAAGAACAGAAACGATCTTGTCACCGGTAGCTTCGGCTTCCTGTGAAGCGATGAAGGTGTAATCGTTTTCATACTCCTGCATATGATCGGCGATACCATCCAGTATTCGGCCCATCTGAACCGTTATCCGCGATTTTGGCATGGAGGGATAGAAAATTTTCGTACAATTTGGCTTCGCGAAGATCGCTTCGTTGACATCCAGACCGACCTTGCGCTCATCGATATCGAAAGCCGCGACAACTTCGATATCACCCGGGCTGTATCCTCCTATATCCCAATGCATAAGGCCAATGGCCTGGTCTGCAGTCTTGTCTTTATAGTATTCGATGCCCTGTAAAAGTGAACTTACACAATTACCCACCCCCGCGATTGCTATTTTTATTTTCCCCATGCTTTGTCCTCCGAAGGGCTTACCTTTTGTTTTTCAGCCGTAACGCGGTACGCGTTGACTGTAGCAGAAAAATCTGGCGAAAAACTCTCACCTGAATCGAGCGATTCTGTTACCCCAATCCGCACAATCCCTTAGAGCATAAGGGATTGTGCGAACCATCCGCATAAACCGCCTGATTCAGGTATAAATCTACGTGACTCCCCGTCTGTGGTCAAGGATTATGAAAAGCAAAAATACCCAAACAATGGCAAATTGTTTGGGTATCAGCAATAAACGTACCTGAATGTGATCAGTACGGGTATGGATTGTCCAGGTGCAGAATTCCTGTTTCGGCTCCAAACCACATATCTCCGTTATCATCGCGGTAAAGCTCACCAATCATAGTGGCGGGTATACCGATTTTCTTTTGATCGTACACCCATTCGAAGCCGTTATATTTGACTAATCCTTGGGAACTTCCCAGCCATACTCGACTCTGGGTATCGATCATCAAGCTGCCGATTTCAGGCTGTATGCTCATGAATGTTTTCCACTCCTTACCATCATAGCAGTTAACATCCTGTTCACCTACCGCCACCCAGACCTCTGATTTGCGGGGGTCGTAGCCAATCACCTTGGCATCATTCCAGCTCAGCCCGCTATTCATGTCATGTGTTTTCCAGGCGGTACCGTCAAACTCGGAGACTCCCTTGTTGGTGGCGACCCAGACTACGTTCTTTTCGCTGGCTGTGATGCTGCGTACGCTGTTTCCGGCCAATCCGGCTTCGGTTGTAAACGATTCCCACGTCCCGTTTGAATACTTGAGGAGCCCGTTTTCGGTTCCGATCCATACAGCCGATTTTGTAGGATATATCGTGTTTACCGCAGCTGCGGCCGCGGCTTTATCGGTTATCATCTTAAAAGAACTACCATTGGATGCATATGCCAATCCGCTGGGGCTTCCGGCCCAGATGCCGCCGGTGCAATCGGTGGCAAGAGCCGCAACTTCGATTGCGGGAATCTCGGCAAAGCTGTTGATGGTTGATTTGGAATTTGCCGCGGTGTTATACAGGCCGCCACCCGCAGATGTTATGTACCAGAGTTTCTTGCCTGATACGGTAAAGGCCGTCACCGGGGCATCGGTGATAAACGTTTGCCATTCCATTCCAAAATCACCGTGACTGGATGAATCCTCCTGAGCGGATATCATCGATGCGGTCAGCATAAGAAAAACGAGTGCACTCTTGAGCATAAGCCCTCCTTAGAATATATCAATGAATTTATAACAGTAAAAAGATAAGTTTTTAACCCTCTTAAAATAACATATGGTACGTGCGTATTTATTTCAATTGTGAAGAGGTTTAAATTCGCGCGCGATAAGCGCCTGCTGGATCTTTGAAAGCTGCTGATAGGTCCAGTAGTTGGCCAATACCTTCTTTACATAGCCTCTTGTTTCGGTAAAACCTATATCCTCCACGAACATATCGAAATCGTCGTTTTTATTTATTTTCTGCCACTTCTTTACGTTATGCGGACCGGCGTTATAGCTTGCTATAGCAAGGGTAAAATCATTATCGAACTGTTTGAGCAGTTTGCCTATGTAGTGGGTTCCGAACCGTACGTTAACTGGAGCTTTGTAGAGACTGTCGACTGCGAAATCCGTCTGGAGATCCTTTGCGATTTCCTCTCCCGTATAAGGCATAATCTGCATCAGACCCACCGCACCGACGGGGGAGACGATCTGAGGATCGAAAATACTCTCCTGGCGCATGATGGCACTAACCAGGTCCGGGTTTATTTCGCACAGTTCCGCATTCGGCTCGATGAGATTTCGGAAAGAACCGGGATACAACAGCGAATAGACGGGAAGCGGCATGGATTGTTTCTGCTGTGGAGAAAACCGCCAGTCAAATTTACGTGCAATACGATACGAAAGCGTCGGCTCATCAAACATCAGATACAACGATGCCAGCTCGAACTGCAGCAACAGGTTTTTGGGGTAGGACATCTCAAGCGGCTCCAGATAAAATTCGGCAATCCCGGTCAAGCCCAGTACCACAAGTTTTCGGCCGATATTCAGGCGAAGGCTGTCTTCACTGCTCAACGGTCGAGCATCCCTGGAAAGAGAATCGAGCCACTGCAGCGTCCGCTCTACATTGTATGATGTATCGATTCGGAAAGCCTGGGTTGTATCACCGAAGGTATGTAATTGTTGGCGTGCTCGATATGCATAGTAGTCGGTAGGCTGCTGAGTGGAAAGTCTGCGATAGATCTCTTGTGATTCTTGCTTCTGATTAAGCGCCAGGTAGCACTTGGCCTGCCAATACAGCGCAGCCTGATACAGAGGTGAGCGGCTGTATCGTCTCAAAAAATCGGTAAAGGATTGCAGAGCTTTTCTATAGTATTGGGAATCTTTGCTCTCCATGGCATCTTTATAGTAGCTGAGTGCATACCTGAAGTATGCATCATCTTCTTTTTTTCTTCCCCGATGCTCCTTGAAGATACGCCTGTAGAACGCTCGGGCACCTTTGTGATTCCCCCCATCTTCCCGCTGCCACCCCCTGTACCAAAGGATGTCGTGTGACTTGTAATGGTGAGGATAGAGACGGACATGTTTATCGTACCAGCTGCTTGCTTTCGTCCCCTGTCCCAGGGATCGGTAGCTGCGTGCCACAAGGTAGACCAGAAGCGGAGTCGGTCCGAACTTTTTCTCATAGGTATCAAACCATTTTATCGCCTTATTGTAATTGGTGAGATTATAGTTGAGATGGGCCCGGAAGAAAATGTAATCTTTGTTCTGGATTACCTTTTCGAAATCGGGCCGGTCCAGGGCTTTGTGCAGCCAGTCACTGGAAGCGTCGAAATAGCCGCATGTGTTTGCCACTTTTGCGAGGCGGTAGATCTTTTCGGTATTCAGAACGGTGTCGGGGATTTCTTCTGTATAGGTAAGAGAAGAGCAGATTGCGCACTGTTGCATTCTATAGATTGATGTATCCAGATAATGGGTGATCAAACTGTCCAGCGCCTGCCATTTCCTGTCTGCCACAAAAGAATCAAAATCATCCCGCGGATCGGTACTTATAACCGAACTTGTACTCACTAATTCATCCAGCCACCCGATTTTGCCAGTGCTGTCGGTGATAATATCCGCCACTTCCATCATCTTTGCATAGAGGTGCTGTCTGAAGCGAGGGGGTATGACCGTGTCGACTGCAGAACGAAAGGCGACTATGGAGTTTTCGTATCTTTTCTGCTTCAGCTCCAACTCTCCTATCTTGGTGTATATGAAAGGGGAGAGTGTGCTGTCGGCCCCAAGTGCTTTGCGCAAATAAAACAGTGCCTTACCCGTGTCCTGATCGCCCGCGAAAGAGAGCGCGAGTTTGAAGAAATGAAAACCGGTATCGGTAAAGGTGGTATCTGCTGCGAGTGCCTCCTGAGCCTTTTGGTAATCCCCCCGGCGCAGCTGCATGATACCGCTAGGGTTGATATTGTAGCGCAGGAAGAAATCTTCCGGCGAATTACCGGATGAGGGGAGAATGTGACCAAGCAATATAAGTAAACATATGCGAAGTGGGAACCGAATCATTGTAATTCTTTCCGGTCAGAATGATATGAAATCCCCAGACAGCTCCTATCTGAGCGCTTAAATTAAAACAGCCTCCGCATCGGAGACTCTCACAGATAATACAGAAGATAGTAAAATAATATACAAAAACGTTACACTAAAATTGTGTTGATATCGAAAAAGGCGCTGATGACAAACTGGTGCGACATTGATGTATTTTTGTTCGATTATCATCAACGGAGGGCTACATGAAAGAAAAAGATGCCTTTGTGGAATACGAGGATCATCAGTTGATGTTGTTTGTGGAAAAAGAGGATGGCAGCTACAGCAGTACCCGTACCGGCTCTTTTATGGTTAAAAATTATATCGACGATCTTTCAGAGAAGATGAAAAAGCTGGAAGAATCGTTAAGAAAAAGAGTCATAAATGGTGAACTAAGCCCGATTTACTACTATATGACACTGAGTGAACTAAGCCCTGCAGAGGTTTCATCACGGATGGGTTTGTCAGTCAGAAAGATTAAAAAACATATGACGACAGATTTTCAGTCAATAAGAATGGGTGAGGCAAAAAAGTATGCCGATCTGTTTGGCATTTCGCTGGCAGATCTTTTTCAGCTGTATACACCTGAATCGGCAAAAATGTGCCGTCAGAATCCTACCAATAACGAATACGTTACCGTTCTGGACATCTCAGGGGGAAAGCTGTGACGAGCACCTTTGAGCACACGATGGCTGCACACTGTGAGACCGGAACGATCTCTGCCCTTCTAACACACGCGGGACTGCCGATTTCGGAACCGATGGTTTTGGGAATCGGTGGAGGAATCTTTTTTGCCTATCTCAATCAGCGATCTCAGCCGTTTCCTACTTTTGTGACCAGGTCAAAGCCGGGAGATATTCGCAAACAGATCCAAAAGCGATTAAAAATAAATTTCCAGACCCATCGGTTTTCCAATCAGCTGAAAGCCCGAGAGAGGCTCGATGAGCTGGTTTCCAGGGAAATTCCCGTGGCCGCACAGGTGGACATGTTTTATATGGATTATATCCCGCCGTATATGAAAGCCCATTTCAACGGCCATTTTGTAACGGTGATAGAGAAGAACAATGATTCATATACGGTAAGTGACTGTTATTATCCACAACTGGCCGAGGTCGGTATAAAGTCCTTCGAAAAGGGCCGTTTTGCCGGCGGGCAGCTGGCTCCAAAGGGTTTTCTGTTTTATCCGCGCACCGTTCCTGATAATCCGGATTTGTCCAGCGCGATCACCGGAGGAATACGCCATGCATGTGGTGCCATGCTGAAGCTTCCGGTTCCGTTCATCGGGGTTAAAGGTATCAGGCTTTTTGCCAGAAAAGTAATGGAGTGGCCACAGCTTGCCCGTGACATAGAGCATCTGTCTCATGAGATAATGATGATACATATCATTTTAGAAGAACGTGGCACCGGAGGAGCAGGTTTTCGATTCATGTATGCCACGTTTCTTCAACAGGCGGCAAAAATCCTCAAGAACAGTAAGTTGGAAAAGCTGTCGTGTGATATGATGGCAAATGGAGATCGGTGGCGGGAGATATCTTTGTATGTGGCAAGAATAGGTAAAAACCGCGATTTGGGGCAGGATGCGCTTGGTAGGCTCAGCGACATGCTGCTTAAGCGGGCGGATGAGGAACAGGAGCTGTTCACTCGTCTTGCACGCGCGGTCGATTAGAACCTGAATCGAGCGGCTATGCCGAATCGCCAACAGAGAATCGCTCGATTCAGGTAGAGGTGTTTTATGTTTTTTTGCAAAAATGGAAAAAAGGTATGAGTGTTAAGGTTACCGCAGAATTAAAAAAAGAGATAAAAGAACTAATCATAGATGCTTTAAAAATTCCCGATGTTAAAGCCGATGATATTGACAGCAGTTCATCTTTGTTTGAAGAGGGCGGTGGACTACAGCTGGATTCCGTAGATGCTCTGGAAATCGTCATGGCTTTGCAGAGAAAATATAATGTGCATATCGATGATCAGAATTTGGGGCGATTCATCATTAAATCGGTCGATTCCATCGCGCAGTTCATCGCCGACGAGCAGAGTAAGAGGGAAAACTCTTGAAATAATCCTCATGGGGGCGTTTCTGCTATTATGCGGTAATTGTAAAAACACCAAAACGGCGGGTGCCCCCGGACAAACCTTCTGCATCGCCTTTTATAATGTGGAGAACCTTTTTGACATCGTGCACGACGGGGCTGAGTATGATCTGTACACGCCCTCACCCACCGGCTGGAATCAATATGCTTACAATCAAAAACTTTCAAACATCGCTTCGGCACTTAAAGCACTGAATGCTGATATCGTTGGTTTGTGTGAAATCGAAAACCGCCGGGCTATGCAGGATCTCAGAGTGGCACTCAAAAGACGCGGCCTGCGCTACCCTTACATGGCGATTGCCGATTCGGCAGTCAGAAGCAATACCTGCCCGGTTCTTTTCTCCCGATTCCCCATCGTCCAGACAGCCTCTATCGAGGTTTCTCTACCTGATACCATCAACACTACCCGCTCCATTCTTGCGGCAACTGTCGGGATTGAAAATGATAGTTTGGTGATATTTGTAAACCACTGGCCATCGAAACACTGGCCGGTCTCCTACCGCAAAAAAGCTGCACAGGCTCTGAGAACTACTCTTGCTGATATCCCCCGGGGGCGCGACTATATCATCCTTGGCGATTTGAACGCTAACTTTGATGAATGGGAATCTGTCGTCGGAAGTACTCATAACGACTGTAACGACAGCACATCTGTTAATCACTCCCTCGGAACCATCCGCCATGACGGTGCTGCATCGGTTTGCTATACCAGATGGCCTGCGGTCGATGAGTTGGAGCATGTGGATTTGTGGACGGAACTCGATCCACGCTGCCGCTGCTCATATGTATACCGGGGGCAGCCGCAGACTCCCGATCACATTCTTGTTCCAGCCTCACTGTTTGATTCATCCGGTTTTTCTTATCTGCCCGGCTCCTTCGACGTGTTTACCTGGCAGGGGCGGCTTCTCTGGTACGGCAATCCCTTTCGCTGGGAGGTGAGATACCGTGAGGGCATCAGGCAGCATACCACACGGGGCTTTTCCGATCATCTTCCCATATTTGCACGAGTACAGCTTTCTTCATTCACCACGGTAGAAAAGAGAGGGCGGTTGTTTTCTGATCACTGTCGTAATCGCTTGTCGGGAGGATTCGAAACCGGGTTCGAAGGATGGACGCCTGTAACCGGGAAGCTGCGATGGACGCTTGATAATCACAATCCGTACACAGGTGAATATCACGTGCGACTGACAGGAAAGCTCTCCAACTTTTCTGCAATAGCAAGAAAGTCCTGGAGAATACCGGCAGGCAGCACACATCTGAGCATGAGCCTTAGAATGCGGGGGGCAGCTCGCATCGCGTTTAGATATCGGTGGAATGATGATAAATACCGTTTCGTAGATATTGAATCTGTAAAGAAACCGGGACGCTCACGATATGCGCCTTTTGCGAGCAGGGAGTGGCAGAAACTGTACGTGGATTTTGGTACTCCATCACCAAAATCCACTGTTATCGGCGTGGAGCTGAGGGCAGCAAAAGGAGTGGTGGATTTGCATATCGATGACATTCATCTCGAAGCGAAATGATGTAAAGATTTATCGGAGAGCAGGTTCCCTGCCATGGGTGAAATGGTTTCGCTCTCCTCACCATCCAATCAAACGAATTGAGATGTCTCAAATTTTGCAGCCGTTCTCCTGTGCACACTGATTTTCACTTTCCCCTCGGGCTCAAGCCCGGGCTAAAGATATTGGCATTACCTGTCAGATTGTTCAAGGCTTTCCCGCAAGGAGGAGCAAGCCCTTTCCAGGTCTCTTTTCAGTATGCGGTTATCTACCTGTATCGAATCGATCTGTGAAAGGATCTGTTCGGCGTCTTCTCTGGCGACCGGTTTTTTCAATTGCCGGATAAGATTACTATAGTGTTTGCTTTGCTCACCCATAAACTGCGCAAACTTCAGCATCCGCCGGTAATTTTTACCTCTCAGACGCATTCTCCAACCAAACCGCGCCGGCTCGAATCGCACTTCCTCGAGAGCAGCTTCATTTCCCATACCGGTCTGGATCTTTATCAGCGCCCGCGATAGAAATGACAGGTTGTTCTGCTTTCCATCGGAGGCGTATTTGTCTTTTTCGGAGGTTTGGCTGACCAGTTGGTGTTCGTATGAGCTGTAGAAGCCTTCGTCGGCGCAGGGAATGCCAAAGGCATGAAGAAAATCCCGTGAGAGATATCCGTGGAGGCTTTTTCCGTCACGGGGCCCGGTAAACTCCTCATTGCATTCTCCAAAAGCCGCCAGTGTCACATCCATATCCTCCAGATTGGGCAGTGACTCAAAAATGCCCTGTAACTCCTCGCGTGCAAATTGCAGAGAATCCGTTTGTAAAGCACGGCGAAAGTCGTTTTTCTTCAATCGCAAACGTAAAACAGCGTTCCACAGTCCATAATTTGTTCGCGCGGTATCCGTTATATCAGCATTGAATGGTCTGATAATATCATCCGTTGTGCCGCTTTTCGCGAAATTCGTCGGATGCCCATCATCTGTACAGATGTCGTATCTGCCCAGATGGTCCGCCGCATTGGAGGTGAGTCGTTTGAATAAGGCAAGGTGGACGGGTTTGATGTTTTCAAGATTATCGAAAACCCGAACAGTATCGATGTCGTCGGAAAAAGAGATGTCCTTACCGCCGAGGGTGATCTTTTTTATAAAGAGAGACGGGTGGTTTTCGGGGGTGGTGACAAGAGAGTTGTCATACAGAATATTAAACAGATGCATCTGCTCGAACAAGCTTAATTCCAGAGTGCCAAGAGCTACCGAATAGTTTTCGGCGAAGTTGTCAAATGCATTCCTGCTGCCCCGCAATGCATCAACCAGTGCGCCATAGATCTGGGGGCCGGTGACTGTGTTTACACTGTTCAGGTTTTTTAATCCGACTCGCTTCAATAGTTTTTTGACCGATTTAGATATGGTTTTGTCTTCTTGAAAATCGGTCGTCAGATGATACATCGTCTGAACCGCAATGATATTGTTGGAATGAGATAGATGGTTGAACAGAAAATCGTAGCCATCAAAGACGTGGTTGTGGTTTTGAACGGAGTAGCCGCTGTCTTCGGGCACATTATGGTAAATCATTCCAGTCGGGGAATCGTTTTCATACAAATAACTGCGCGCCCATGCACAGGTATCTCCGTATTCCGTATCATCGCTAGCTATATCAGAAGGGCTGTATATGCCCAGGTCATATGCCAGAGCATAGATAAGTGGTTTTGTGACGCTGGAGCCGTTTGGGGCTTTGTTGATGTGCAGCGATCGGAGTCTGCTGCCCAGCTGATCCATGGAATAGTATGCACGAAGCTTGTGCGTTCGGGAATCCATCATGGCATACGCATGATACTGTCCGGGCACCTGCAGTGTATCGCGTTTGTAGAAGAAACATGATCGCCGGACAGTGTCTTTGTCTTTTCTCCTGTACCGTATGTTACAGATGACCGTGTCTCCATCATCCAACGCATTTAAAGCAGAGCGGGGCAGAATGCCATAGGTGGAGTCTTGGTGGTAGACAAAGGTATTGCGAACCGTATCGGGTGGAAGTGTCCTGGTTTGGATATTTTCCCCGAAACCGCCGATTCTGATGTCGGTGCGTATGGTCGTGTCTGTGCCGAATCCCCTCTGGCGGACAGACTCTTCCAAAAGCCTTTGCAGGCGGTAGTCTATGGTGAGATGTATCGTGAGGTTTCCATATCGTCTGACAATGCTTTCGGGGTTGGCGATATCCATCGTAGACAGAAGCGAGTCATTCATGCCATTTTTTCTGCACACCTCTCGCCAGTATTCGTTTGCCAGGTCGATAATGTAGCCACGCCGTGCAATCAACGGTTCAGGTTTATCAAACGAGAGTGTGTCAAGAGAGCTGCGCACTGTTTCTATCTCATTTTTGCTCCAGTCGAAATGCGCGGCAAGTATGGGAAGATTCGTTTTTACCTGCCTGATAATTTTTGTGGGTGTATGGCGGTTCCATTTGACAAGCCGCGCGAGGTAGAGGCTTTGAGCAACTGTCAATGAGTCGGGAGATACTCCAAAAAGGCCCCTGCTGATATCATAAAAGCCCTGCATGCCGCGCCCGGCGGAAACGCAGTGGTTTGCATACAACGTAAGAATCTGCTCATCGGTATACATTATCTTCAAAGCCTGCGCCAGTTTAATTTCACGCAGCTTGCGGGCGATGGTTTTTTCGACATAGGCGTATCCCCGGCTGTCGTATTTAAGGAGGAGAAACCGTGCAACCTGCATGTGAATAGTGCTGCTTCCGCGAGGGTAGTGAAATTTCAGTGTGCGCAGAGTGCGGTAAGCGGCAAGCATGGTCGCCCGCAGCAGCGCATTGTAATCGTATGCTTTTTTGCGACTAAAAAAATCGGCATCCTCCGTAACCAGGAGAGCCTCAATGAGCGTGTCGTTGAGCTCGGAGAGGTCCACGCAGGTGTGGGTGTTTTTAATCTGCGCCAGAGCAATGCCGTGCCGGTCATTGATTCTGATTATTTTGTCCAGGCTCTTCAACCGGTTCAGCTCATCGACGGCGGCAAGTGAAGGAAAATCTCTCTTTTGTAAAGCTTTCTGATTGCCGGTTGTATCGCTCGTCGAATCGGTGTTCATCAGCCTGGAGAGGTGCTTCATCTCTTTGTTGGAATTTATCTCCTGCCAGACATAGCCGTAATCGCGCGAGAGAAGCCCCTGCTTTTCCCATGAGACAAGCTTTTTTGCGCCTGAATCAACATAGAGCTGGAAGAGAAATCTTGCTCCGATTAATACGGTGACGGGCAGAATGACTGAAATTATCAGAATCGAGATTATCAATTTTGGTTTTATCTTCATACATTTCTTGTGACTGAACTGGTGTTATAAATTTTCTGATACCCGTCCTCCACATTCGACTGAATCGGGAGGAGAAGGTAAGGCGCTTTCTACAGGCGACTTATGTGTCTTTATGATTTTTGTCTTCCAATTTGTTGACCTTTGATCATTTGGTTCTCCGACTTTCACGGGTATTCGGGGCTCAGCCCCCCCTTGCGTGTACTCATCACCTGTTTTAAAATCGATTCATCGAGGATAGAGAGCCGATAATCTCAAGATACACCGCTTCGAATCGCTGGAAGACTGGCGGTCTTGTCCAAAACGCCACACGAACATTGTATGTATCTATTGTAAAGAAAAATTCGGCAAAACGAAATCCGTCAATTTCATAATCCCACCGGTACATCTGCTGTCCGGAAATCGTCAGCCCGGATAAACCGTGATCCTTGTCGACACCATCATCATTCATTTCCCGGATTTTCTCTGCATATATACGAGAAGATACATTGAGGTTGATGGCAATTGCTCGTACAGCCTGCTCTGGTGCCGGCGAACTTCCAATAAAGAGCAGCTCCGCGCCGCGATTGTGCAGCTCACGTGCAATTCCACGTGTGGCTTTGTCCATCTTTTCGGGTGCGGTAACAAGATCCCATCCACTCGGGAACTGAAGAAGAAATCCGATAACTTTGTTTTGATAGATGTTGTCTTGCCGAAAATAGGAGCCGGGGTAAAACTGACTGATCGGGGCCGAACAGCCGATGCATATCAGGAGCAGTGTGGAGACTGCAATAAGGAGTTTCTTTTTATCGATACAAGCTGGAAGCATATGATTCGAATAATTAACCTGCGCCTGTCCTCTCACCCCCCCCTCTTAAGCGAGGCGGGAGGTGGAGGATAATACGGGTTTCTTGACGTTTTTTTGGTTCCTCGTTCCTTGATCCGGCTTTGCCGGGCTCAGGAAAGCAGAAATGTAAGCAGATGTCTTTCGGTTTATTTTCTTTCACTGCTCGGCTGGCGGGAGATGACCGCCCCGAGTGTCCGGAGACGTTTGTCGATTGCTGAATACCCTCTGTCGATCTGAGCGATATTGTGAATAGTACTCTTACCTTCGGCTGCAAGGGCCGCGATAAGCAGCGCCATTCCGGCGCGAATATCGGGGGAGGTGATCGTATTTGCGTACAGCGCTGTCGCCCCCACCACCACGGCGCGATGCGGATCACAGAGTACGATCTGTGCACCCATATTGATAAGCTTATCCACAAAAAAGAGTCGGCTTTCAAACATCTTCTCGTGTATGAGGCAGGTGCCGTGGCACTGGGTAGCGGTGACCAGCATGATAGAGGTCAGATCCGCGGGGAAGCCCGGCCAGGGACTGTCCTCGATTCGCGGAATCGCACCGCCCAAATCTTTGCGTACGGTCAGGCTCTGTTTGGCCGGCACATGGATGCTATGAGTGGTGGAATCGTGTTCGGTCTTTATTCCCAGGCGCTCGAATTGAAAGAGAATCATGCGCATGACAGCCGGATCGACATCCGTGATGGTGATGTCAGATCTGGTTGCCGCAGCCATACCGATGAAAGAACCAGCCTCGATATAGTCGCATCCCAGCCGATGATTTGTGGATGCAAACCGCTGTGTGCCGTAGATTGTCAGCAGGTTGGAGCCGACACCTTCGATTGTCACTCCCATACTCTGCAGCAGGCGGCACAGGCCCTGTACGTGGGGCTCGGATGCGGCATTTGCGATGACTGTTTTACCGTTGGCGCCGGCGGCTGCGATGAGCGCATTTTCGGTCGCGGTCACCGATGCCTCATCGAGGTAGATCTCACCACCCTTGAGGCCGTCGGGAGCTTCCAGTATGTAGGTGAGCTGCTCGGTTTCCCCGAGCTGCTCACGGGAGGTGATCAGGCGGGCGCCAAGAGCGGTGAACACCAGAAAATGGGTGTCTATGCGGCGCCGTCCGATAGTATCCCCTCCCGGCTGTGGAAGAATCGCTTTGCCGGTGCGCACAAGCAGCGATGATGCAAACAGGATCGAGCCCCGGATGGAGGCGGAAAGCTCCAGAGGCAGGCAGGAGGTTTTTATGGTTGGGGCCTCTATGATAACGCTTTCGTTTTTCAGCGGCGAGACTTTGGCTCCGATGGCCTGAGCGATATCCAGCATATTGCGGACATCACCGATATCGGGTACATTTGACAGGTGAACCGGCTTGTTACAAAGCAGCGATGCGGCGATCACGGGAAGGGCCTCGTTTTTATTTCCCGAAACCCGTATGCTACCGGACAGCTGCTTTTTTCCCTCCACGACAAAACAACTCATGGCGACAACTCCACTGGATGGTAAGATGCATATCCTGTTTTTGATTCAATAACAATATATGTTGAGACATGCCGTTATTCTAA
>CAYQOU010000030.1:0-49466 GCA_964419255.1 uncultured Fibrobacterota bacterium
CGGTCGGCTTGGTCAGAGTCGGGCGCACGTGGTTTTCCACCTGTCGTATAACTTCGAATCGTTTGAAAACTGTTCCTCCCCGTTTGGAGGCACACGGTCCGTTGACACATCCACCTTCACACGCCAGAAGTTCGATGAAAACGGGCTTCCCATCCTCAAGCCGGTGAAGATCCTCCATGACACGACGAATGGTTTTTATTCCCGAAAATGCCATGTAGTGAGTGTCGACAACACCACAATGAGCCTTCAGTCCGGCTATCATTCCCCCATCAACCGGATACAGCGCCCCTTCGCGTGCTGCCTGCGGCTCAAATGCATACTGCTCGTGTGCTTTCTCATCATCAAACTCTATCCCCTCGCCAGCAAGCAACTCCCGAAATTCGTCAAAAGTCAATGCGAGATCGATAAGCTGCGGGAATGCATCCGCCTCCCGTTTCTTTGCGATACAGGGACCGACAAAAATCACTCCTATATCCTCACCATACCACTTGCGAAGCAATCTTGCGTGCACCTGAGCCGGCGATAATATATTGGTTACCCGGTCAGCATAATCAGGATAATACTTTTTCACCAGATCTACAGCCGTTGGGCAAGCCGACGAAAACCAGGGACCGGGCCCGCATGATGCAAGGAAATCAGCAGTCGCGGCAGAAACCTCCTGCGCCCCAATCGCGGTTTCAGAAACCCCGCAAACCCCAAGAGCCTTCACCGCACCGATAATAGCGCCTGGTGCAGTGTCGGGAAATTCAGCCCGAAAACTCGGCGCCAGCGATACGAAAACCTTCTCTTTTCTGCGTATGAGAAGTTTCGCCCGCTCGATATCGTTACGTATCCGCTTGGAGCCCGCGGGACAAGCCTCCACACAAGTTCCACAACCGATACACCTCTGATGTACAATTGCCGCATGTCCATCCTGCACCTGAATAGCTTTCACCGGACACTGCCGCAAACACTTGTAACAATCCTGACACTCCGCTGATTCTGTAAAGAGAACCGGCAAATTATAGGGCATTCCTGTTTTCATTTTACCTCACAACCACATTTTCCATTTTGCGGCAACCGTGTGTTTGACAAATACGTGAGATGATTTCACGATACTATCGGATCGGCATTCCCAATCACCATCAGCCGAAATGATGCTCCAGAATGTCAATCACCGTTCCGGATTCTACTCCGCTGTAAGGATTGCCCCCGACAACGATGTTGGGTCCATTCTTACAGTTTCCCGTACACAGAGCACCTTTGAGTTTCACCTGCACATCCAGCTGATTAGCCTTGATATATTCCTTGATAATTTCCAGCGTGACGTTGTTTCCTCGCGAAAAACAGGAACTGCCCATGCATATGATTATCTCATTATTCTCCACTTTTTTCACCTCTTCCATTCCCGCCTCCTTTATTACCGATGAGTTCCGACCAGCTTACTGGACAGCACTGCCAGGCTTGCAGCCAGATCAACCCGCTCGACTACTATTCCCTCGGGAAGCTGCAGTTTGGGACCGGCAAAATTCCAAAACGCCTTGATCCCCGCATCTACCATCATCTCGGCCACCTGCTGCGCACTCTCGGCCGGAACCGTCAGGATACCGATCTGAACATGCATTCGCTTTGCCAGGGCGGGAAGTTTATTCAAATGAAAAACCGTCCTTCCGTGAATCTTAGTGCCCACCACATGCTCCCCAACATCGAAAAGTGCTGCGATTCGAAGTCCCCACGCTCCAAACCCATCGTAGCCGGCCAGTGCAGTACCCAGATTACCCGCACCGACTAAAAGTGCATCCTGGGTGTTGTTCCACCCCAGAACCTTTTGAATGCCGGTTATCAGACCGGCAACAGCGAAACCGACCCGCGGCTGCCCGGGTGCACCACAGCCCGCCAGATCCTTACGCACCTGAATAGGCTCAAAACCAAGCCTTCGGGCGATGAGTGCACTGCTGATATGCTCCATTCCTTCTTTTTTGGCCTCCTGAAGAAGCGACAAATACAACGGCAGCCGTCTGACTGTGGGAAGCGAAAGTGATTGAACTGTTTCCTGTTTCATAGCCTTATCCATGCCTCAATGGGTATGCGTATATCGATATTTTTTTATTGATTAAATATATCTACAATATCAATAATAGTCAACAGTTTTTTACTCATCTGGGAATTTTTTCACATGGGTTTTTTTTTCCCGGTTCACATGTATCACTATATATATTTCCCGCCTCAGGTCAGAACCACTCGCCTTCATCCTCCGACTATGGTGCCATGTTAATATATAAAGATCGGGATTTCTTCCCCACATTGTTGACGCTGGTTGTTCCGGTATTGGTGCAAAACTTTCTGAATGCCTCGCTGAATTTCATCGATGTACTGATGATCGGCAGCCTGGGAGATGCTTCCATTGCGGCGGTAGGCGGCGCGAATCAGTTTTTTTTCTTCTTCCTGATGATCATCTTTGGCATCTCCAGCGGAGCGGGGATTTTCACGGCACAATTCTGGGGAAGCAGGGATATCGATGGTATAAAATCGGTCATGGGCATCGGTGTGGTACTGAGCATGAGCGTATCGCTGCTGTTTACCTCAGTGGTGATCTTCTCTCCGCAGACGATAATCGGCCTTTTTTCCAGAGATCCCGATGTTATCAGTATCGGAAGCCGGTACGTATTGTTCACCGCCGGGACCTATATGACTATCCCCTTAACCCTGAATTTCGGGGTAATCCTGGGAAGCATACGAATGGTGAAGATTCCCATGTATGCGAGTTTTATCGGCGTGGGACTGAATACGCTGGGCAACTACTGCCTGATATTCGGCAAATGGGGCTTTCCTCAGATGGGTGTTGAAGGCGCGGCCATTTCCACGGTGATCAGCAGATCGATTGAGACATCGATAATTGTCGGTTATTCGTATCTTTGCAAATCTCCGGCGGCCGTCGGACTCGAACATATCTTTAATATAGATGGGGAGATGTTTAGGCGATACCTGAAGCGAAGTATCCCGGTGATCATCCAGAGGGCGGGATGGAGCTTTGGTTATGCCACCTATTCGATTATCTACGGGCATGTCAGCACAGAATCGCTTGCGGCATATAACCTGGCAGCATCGATAGAGCGCATCGGCCATATACTTTTTGTGGGCCTGGGAGCCGCCGGCGCTATAATGATCGGAAACTCAATCGGAGCAGGCCAGGAGCATAAAGCCCGTGGATATGCGATCAACATCCTGCAAATCTCATTCATTGGCGCAACTCTAATCGGCCTCTGTATGTTTGGGTTAAGAGAACAATTCACCTCACTGTATAGTCTGACACCAACCGGCAGGCAGTACCTGTCCGGTATTCTGATGGTTATGGCGTTTGTTCTTTCGGCAAAGGCGTTTAACATCGTTTTTCATGGAGCGATCTTCAGAGGTGGCGGAGACACCCTGTTCAGCATGATTGTTGATGTTGGCGGTGTATGGCTTGTAGGTGTACCTCTTGCCGCATACGGAGCATTTGTGCTTCACTGGCCGGTTCACTACATTGTAGCTCTTGCCGCTGCAGAGGAGGTGACCAAGGCAGCCGCTGCATTCGTACGGTTCGTTTCAAATAAATGGATACATAATCTGGTCAGAAAAAGGCTCGAAACAATATAAAAACCAAGCGAACGTCTGATTGGATATCAAGCTGGCGGTGGCATGATACTTCCTGAGCGTCTTTCGAAGACATCAAAGATGTCATCAAAACCCCACCTCCATGCCGAAACGGAACTGCCTCTTATCGATATTGGCCGGTGCAGTATTGATTTTTCCATACATTTCAGAATACATCGCTTCATCGGGTTTTTTTTGCAGAAGGTGTGTTCCCTCCAGATATACCCCTGCATTTAAGGGGCCAAAACCATGCTCATATCCGATACGAGCCGACAGGTTGACATATGGTTTCTGCTCCGATGAGTAGGGCTCGGCATAACTGGACTCGAAATTATTCAGCTGTTCATTCTCGATTCTTCCGATTACAGGCGTATATGGCGCACCGGAACAGAAAAGCATCCCTGCCCCGATTGCAAGATTACAGGGAAAGTTTGCCGAGAGGTATGTTGATAGTTTATGCCGTCTGTCCGATATTGACCGCACCCATTTTGCACTTTCATGATCGTACTGTTCGTCTTTACTCAGCGCATAGCTGCCGATCAGAGAAAGCATTTCGAAGGGGGTAACGCTGAGACTCAATTCCACCCCATGTGAACGCAGCCGTCCTGTGCTTTTCACCAAATCGGATTCATACGATTCGTCCGGCTCAATATGTTGGGGCAAATCCCACATCTGCCGGCCGTATGCTTCCAGTGTGTAACTAAGCGCTGATTCTCGCAGGAAACCTTTCCACGATATCTCGTGCCTTACCGACTTTATGCTTCGCAGATCATCGGCCCAATAAAGCTCATGCAGCGTCGGTGACTGGTTGAAGGTACCGGAGCTTATCGACAAAATCGAACGGTTAGCAAAATTTACGGTACATCCCAGACGATATCCCAGATCACCTCCCGTGGAATCCATTATGCGTGCATGGGGTGAGATCGCAAAAATTGCCCCGTATCCCGATTGAAGATGGCTGTATGTATCGTAACGCAAACCGGCATCCACCATAATCGACTCAAGAAATCGAATGTAGAGACCGGAGAACAGACCAAATGATTCTCGCGATTCTTCGAGGGTATCACCCCTTATCGTCCCGTTACCAGCAGTGACTTCTTCGTTGTATGAGCCGAAATGTTTCCTGAGATTGATGCCACCGGCGAGGTGGACATTTGATTGAATTTCGAGTGTTACTTTCTCCATGAAGTCGAAATTCCCGAGATTCCCGCCACCACGGTTAAGCCCTGATGCTTTGTAATCTGAGGCATTGTAGCCGATAGAGAGAGTAGTTTTGGAACCAAGCCGCTCGGATAAATTTGCGCCGATCGAAAGGCCTCCGTGAGTCATCGAATATGCCCGGGAGGCAGAAAATTCGTGTTCAGATTCCACGTGTTCCTTGTTATCATCAATTTTCAACCTCTCATGAGCTCCTGAAACATGTCCACCAACAGTGAAACGAGGTGAAACCATACAATGTGTAAATAAGGAGTAATTAACATAAAAGGGGTTTTCATAAGAAAAATCGCCAGAAAAAGTATAAGGATCCATATAGTCGGCAATGGATGAGGCGTTATAGCCATAGGAGGCACTGCCGTTTAAACCAATCGTTTGCCCTGCAGGAACCGAGAAATTACAGCCGATATCAGTATTACCGGCACGGACAGAGAGATGCGGTATTGAATCAACCATATGGTTTGAGATACTGACCACTGGTCCGGCCGAAAAGCCGTATTCCAATGAGTCGGATAGTTCATTGACCCCAACTGACAGGCCCCGGCTCCCCGCAAACCAGGACCTATACCCATCGAAAAAAAACGGTGATCCCTGAAACTGATGAAAACGAACGTTCACAAAATCCATCTGTGAGTTCTGATATACTGATTGGCTGGTCAGAGAGTTAAGCCCCGATCCATATGCTGGTATGAGAAGCGGACATCCGTTTATCGTGTATCCGACTGTCGCCTGTGGAGCACCACGAACCACCCCATGGAATCGATTCAGGTTTGGGATATCGAAGGAGGGGCAAATCGTAACCTCTCTCTTAAGAGGATCTTCCGATGCAGTCGACAGCAGAGTCATGCTATCGACTGCACTCGAGAATACCGGGTGTATATGCGAGAACAGAAGAATGCACGAAATTAGATGCAAAGTTGCATGGACTTTTTTTTTCAAAACGCATTTTTTCCTTTTTTCGTACTCCCAAACATTTCTAAAAGGCTGAAAATATGATCAGTCAGTTTTCCCTTTAGACGAAAATGTGCACAACCTCGACAGCGGCAGCTTGATAGAATATAGTTTTATATAAAACCGTACATCATACTCAGATAAACTATTATTCCGCAGACACGAATTAATCCAGGTCAAATCTTATGATAAAAATCGATTATCTGGCAAACCACAAGAGGTATCTGACATCGGTAGTTAAATGGGTCTACAACGAATGGTGGCAATACAAGCGTGAAACATTTGGCGACGTAATTGATTTGTATCACACACTATTGCACACATCGGAGATCCCTATCGCGCTGATCGCCTTATATGACAAGAAACCCGCCGGTACGGTGTTAATCTGCGATAGAGATCCGGATATTCAATTGGATGACGGCCCATGGCTGGAAGGTTTGTTTGTTCACAGCAGATACCGAAAAAGAGGGATCGGTAAAAGACTTGTACGCAGGATTTGCGAGATAGCAAAAGATTCCGGTCACGAGAAGGTTCTTCTGTCTACCCATATTGCAGGCTACTATGAGAAAATGGGTTGGGAGGTGGTGAAAGGGTTGGCCAACGGAGATAAGGTCATGCGCAAGGTTCTCTCAGGGGAAAGTATTTAGAGTCGAGAGTCGAGAAACAGCAGGGGCTTCTGCTGTCCCGATATTAGTTTACACTGCATTTATTAGCTTAACAGGAGGTGTAGACATGTCTTCTAAAAAGGCGGGTGGGCTGGATGAGTCCGGAGCGGACCGCAATTATGAACCTGCCGGATAGATGTCTTTTATTCAGGGAATACTGATTGTCACAAAATAACAACATACAGTTCCCGCCCCTGGGCCACCGATGAAGCAAAAAGACCAACGGATGCCACAATGATTCCCACTCGTTTCCAGTAACGCATACCAACCTCCTCGTTTATGAGAGAACGAATAACGGGTCATCCCGGATCTGAAATTTCCAATTTTTTCGACATCTGAAAATCATTTCTCAAAGTTTACACGTAATATCTTTACATTCAATCTGAGAGATTTTGCCGTTCGGGCTTTTTACCCGAACAGTCCATAAAGGAAACATCGATGGTATAACTACTTTAACTTCACCACCTCGAAGTGCCCAAAACGACTGAAAAGGGCCGTTTTGGGGTGGCATAAAAATTGAAAAAGTGCCTTATCAGACCCTCTGATATCCGCCGAAAGGAGAACGAATGGAAAAGGAAATCTTCCGGAATAATAACAGTCTTCCAGCACCACATGCAGGATCGAAGAGCCGTAGAAAGCAAATCCCATTCCTTAAGGGACGCCCAAAAAGAAACACAACAATTGGGGATGACGATCTTACCAACCTTCGAATAGCCTTGAATACAGCCAAAACACTGGATGAGTTTATTATCGACTGTTAACGGTAAGAAGGCTCACGTTGTTATTCTGGCCGAAAAGTTATGCTTTTCGGCCTTTTTTATACACAAATTGAGTGGTTCGATTTGAATGAGTTTACTCGATTCAGGCCTTGGGCGTTTTTTTGTCATATCGATTCTTTACCCGGTTTCGAGTTTATCGTTGCGGGAAAACGAGGGATCCAATTACCGTAAAAACCGATTCCGGCTCTGCCGGTTCAGGTTACAGTCAAACAGATGATGTTCATTCGAAACTGCTCATCCGTTAAATCTTCACTTTTTTGAATATGCCGACCGCTGCATACAGAGGCTTGATGCATTTTTTATATTGTGTCTCTATAGATATCAGAAAAATGGGGTAAATTTCTTATGATGGCAGATCAGAATCAACCAGAGACCTTTTTCGATCCTGAATATCACCTTTCTAATCTCAAAGAGGGCTCGGTACTCATTGCCCGCGAGAGTCTGCTCGATCCAAACTTTCAGGCATCAGTAGTCCTGGTTTGTATGCTCGAGAAAAATAAAAGCGCCGTGGGGCTGGTCTGCAACCGCCCCACACACATGCCTCTTTCCGAGGTGTTCAACCTGGGAGAGCTTTCCGGGCCTGTTTCGCGAAGTATTTACATTGGTGGCCCGGTTCAGCAGGATGCCATTCAAATACTCCAGATAACCAGAACACCGGTCAAAAACGCCTACCGTGTCGAAGAAAACGTCTATCTGGGCGGCGAATGGAACAGCCTGGAGGAAGTCATCGAAACCGACGAAAGAAGTACCCGTCTTTTCCTGGGATACTCGGGTTGGGGGCCAGGACAGCTGGAATCGGAGGTCGAACAAGGGGCCTGGGAGGTCTACAACCCCGATCTGATGAAACTGTTCACCGCATCAGAAGAGCCCATGATCGGAGAGGTTCAGCAGATTCGCAAATATATCAAATCGCTCTGCCGCGAATGATGGGCTGCTGCATGTGGAGAGACAGTTGCCAACATGCAGCAGCCCAATCCATGAGCCGCTCGTAAGGTTATCGTTTTACTCGCACCCTGTACCGCACCTTTGCCTCACCATTTTTTGCCACTCTGACAGCAAACCTGATCGTGGATGCATCCATCTTTTCGAATTCGTGACTCCTGGTCACCACTTTCCAGTCACCGCTGAGCGGCTCCTCAACGGTAACGGTTATGTCACTGTCTTTGTGGTTGCGGAGGCTGATCTCCCAGGCACTCTCGTATGCTCCAGCACCAATCTGTTCGAAATCGGTCTGTTTCCTCTCCGCAACTATATCGAAGGCTTCCCCGGCGGTAAGTGTGATCTCTTCGTTTTTTGGGGTGTGCTCTATGCGATCCTCTCCCACAAACTGTTGACTCCCATCCGCGTCCTGTTTGTACATTCTAACCGTTCCCGCGGGAAGCGGCATGCCGAGGTTGTTTTTCTTGCTGTTTTTAACACGAAGCTCTACATTGACCGGTCTCTTCGGATCATTTGTCCGATATGGACTGAAGAAATAGTGTTGTTCTCCCTTGACGACATACTGCTTGTCCAAACCGATATCGCCGGCATTCATAAGCTGAATCTGCTTTGTCTGATTGTTTTTAATCGTGGTCTTACGTTGAAGATCATAAAGGTGATATTCGAAAAAACCCTGCTCCTCAAATTGCGGCGCCCCCGCTCCATACTTCATCATGCGGGCGGAATCAAACATCTCGGGACGCCGTTTTTTTACTCTGTTGATGTTTCCCGCAACAAGCTTCAGCGAGGCATTGTTGTAAGTTGCTCCACTACGATTATCTATCGTTACCCATCCGCTCAGATCACCAAAATTATCCGATTCGTCTATCACCAACACATAGTCAGCCTGCCAGCCGATCTGTTTGGTCAGATAGCTGACCTGCAACCGCTGGGTGCCTGGCCCGGTGTTTCCATACTGCCACATCAGTGTAGGTCTTGCGATTAAGTTTTCCGGTATGCGCGGTAAAGCACGATAGCCGGGATGCCCCAGAAAGATCTTGTCGCCAATCTTGAGTATCTGTCCTTCATTGTTACTCAGAAGCCTGGCTCTGGTCTCTTGCTTCTCATTGGTGTTTTCATTGAAGGTGATGACGGAGATCTCCTTGCCGACATATTTATCCAGCAATTTATCCGGGTTCATCAGATCATACTCATAATTTTGTTCGAAGATTTTAAACTCATCGGATGCGTTTATAGAACGTACGTGAACGGAGGCGGGAATGATATGTGATGCAACATCTCCGAATCTCAACTCCCCGGATTTGGTGGCCAGACTGATCGAACGGATATCCTTAATCATTCCCAGATCATCGTTGTATATGGTAACGGCAACCGATTGTTGATCCCTGATACTGCTTTCTACTACCGTATCCTGCTGAGAGTATGCAGACATGATCACCAAAAAAATGCAGCAGATACCCATAAACAAATGTCTCATATGTCCCCCTCCCGAAGAAGTCAAATGGTCTCGGAAATAAAATAGTCTTTTTCTGTGTGAATGAAAAAATAGCCTTTTACCCTCTGCAAATACCTTTTTCTACAATGTATTTTCCTGTGCTGGAAGATACACTGATAGAGTCGTTTACTTATCAGGTGCGGTTCAATGAGGAGGATATCAAATGGCATTTCTGCACTGTGACTTCTACTCCGATGTGCTGGGTTTCTCCACATCAATGAATGTCATCTTGCCACAGAATACAAAAAATCAGATTGGGATGCGGTCGACCAGCCGCCGAACGCACCATCCAGTCCTCTACCTTCTGCACGGCCTGACCGATGATCATACAATCTGGCACCGCCGCACATCCATAGAAAGATACGCGGCCGGCTACGATCTGATCGTGATCATGCCTAACGTACACAGAAGCTTTTACACCGATATGCATTACGGCTATGATTACTGGACATTTATCAGTGAAGAACTTCCTGCTGTATGCAAAGGCTTTTTTCCGATATCCACAAGACCGGAAGACACCTTTGCCGCCGGGCTTTCCATGGGAGGGTATGGAGCATTTAAGCTTGCTCTCAATTACCCTGAGCGATTTGCCGCAGCGGCGAGTCTCAGCGGACTCATGGACATCGATGCCGCCGTCGAATCAAGGCATTTTCCCCACGATATGCAACTGGTGTTCGGGAACAGCAAGCCGAGAGATTCACAGGATGATCTTTTTGCTCTGGCAGCAAGGACCTCCCCCGAAACAGCCCCCAAACTCTTTCAGTGTTGTGGTACGGACGATTCTTTATATGAGCAGAACAAACGCTTTCAGACGTTTGCTCAAAGCCTAAACCTTCCACTCACCTACCAGGAAGGGCCTGGAGGGCATGACTGGGAATACTGGGACAGGCAGATTCGACTTGTGCTTGAGTGGCTACCGCTTTAGATATTCATGATTTGCATGCACACGAAAAGAATCTTCTCATTTATCAATAGCAATTTACTCCCATCCACATCAACCTACTCGAAGTGCGGAAGTATTGAGGCTGTTTTTTGATTTTTTCCTGTATATTTTCCTTCTTCTTTCCATTATTTTCGGGAGTTTGCACGTCTTATTTATTTCAGCTATACTATTGCGATAACATTGCTCCATATTATGTAGAGGGTACAACTCACTGTCTCAATGACGTATTTTTTGTTTCAGGAGAGAAGTAGATTCTTTTTGTGACACCCGCCCTGCATTCCCGTCCCCCCACCCCGCTTCAGCGGAAAGGGGGAATAAAGGACGAAAAGGGGGAAAAGCACGCCTATTGCTGTGTATGATATGTGCAGTTCTTTTTCAAGTATCTGAATCTATACTCTCCGGCTCTGCCGGACCGGGGGCTTAAATTATCAACTTTTTTTTCGGAAACGGGGTACAGCTACAATCTATGACAAACAAGAAGCAACAACAAGGTACAAAAAAGCCTGCCGAGATCAATGATCAGGACATGGGTGAGATAACCATCCGCCAGATGGAGCTGGAAGATTTGCCCCGTGTCTTTTCGCTCGGGGAAGAGATCTTTACCGCCGAAAAATGGCCTAACCTTTACCGCACATGGGACGAGTATGAGGTGGTTGGGTTGTTTGCCTCCGATGGAGAATTTTGCCTGGTGGCGGAAGCCGATGACAGGATTATTGGTTTTTCGCTGGGTACCCTTATCGACAAGCGCCACAGCGCCTGGAGCTACGGATATCTGTTATGGCTCGGGGTTTGCCCGGAAGCACGCCGCACGGGGGTCGGTAAGCGCCTCCTCAATCGCATGACGGCCCTTTTCATCGAAGACGGTGCACGAATGATGATCCTCGATACCGAAGAGGAAAACGAAGGGGCGGTCAATTTCTTTGAGTCGCAGGGCTTCGGCAATCGGGTTGAGCATATATACTTATCAAAGAATCTGAGCACGCATCCTAAGTATCTTAAGAAGCGCAAACACAAACGCAAGCATGCCGATATAGAAAAGATAACATTAAGCAAACGCAAGAAAGACATCGGTACGGTTATCCCCTCGAAAGCCGATTTCTCAGACATTAAGGGTAAAGAAAAAAAATGAAACGGTCATTATCAGTGCTTGACACGATTAATCCCGAACGTCTGCGTCGACTGCTTATAGATGCTGTCAACCAGTACAGTCCCTCATATGCGGAGGCACCGGCAACAAAGGTGTTTGCTCTGGCCTTGAAAAAGGCGGGCATCCCCACTACCCTCCAGCGGGTCACCAGCGAACACAATCTGAGTGAGCGGGCAAACATCATAGCCAGCATCGGCCCACCACCAACAGAGCTTCTTCTGGTGGGACATGTCGATACGATCGACCTGTGGCACAGCGGAACGCATAAGGCGCGGGTGGAAGGTGACCGGCTCAGCGGACTGGGATCGGCGGACATGAAATCGGGGTGTGCCGCTATCGTGGAGGCTCTATGTGCAGTTTCAGAGAGCGGACTGCCTCTGTGTAAAGGTGTAAGTATCGCCCTGGTTGTCGGTGAAGAAGAGTATGGTGACGGCTCGGAGGCTCTGCTGAAAAAGATTGAATCTCCCATAACAATCATCGGCGAGCCGACGCGACTTACTCCGTGCATAAGCCATTCCGGATATCTGGAGGCCCGCCTGGTCAGCAAAGGACAGAGAGTTCATGCGGCGCTGCCGGAAAACGGCTGTAACGCAATCGATGCCATGCTTCGGTGGGTATTGCACATCTCACAGATGTGCGCCGAACACTCATCCACCGGTGAGACTATAGCAGTCAACCCTCGGGAGATCCGTGGTGGAGAAGCAGGATTTGTTGTCGCAGAACATTGCGAAGCTTTTATTGATTTTCACCTTCCACCCACGGTTTCTTATGATCAGATACAGACGATTATCGTTGAAGCTCGGAAAAATGTGCTTGCGGAATACTGTGAAGCCAGCCTTGAGTATGAGAAGTATTACTGGTCGCCGGGTTTTCAGAGATACGAAAACGACGCCTGCTTTTCGAAACTAAAGAAAGCTTTTAATCGTGCCGGGTTTTCGTGGCAGCCCTCGGTCTTTCGTTCCCACTCTGATGCAGGACTTTTCCACAGAAACGGGTCACTTACAGTTGTATGCGGTCCGGGTGATCTTGCAGCCGCGCACAGCAGAGATGAATGGGTTAGCCTGGAGGAGGTTGAACGCGCGGCGCATATCTATACCGCAATAATCCTTGATCTGTGCGGCACCAAAACAGTGATTGGCTGATTCTCAGCAGCTCAATATGCGCACCAAAAAAAGGTCGTTCCCACAAAGGAACAACCTTTACATATAAACCTTTGACAAACAAGCTTAAATAACGTCTTTGTATGCCTTGGCGGGCTTGAACTTGACGTTTTTCGAAGCTTTGATCTTGATCTGTTCACCAGTCTGTGGGTTTCTTCCCTTGCGTGCCTTTCTCTTTACAACCGAGAAAGTACCGAAACCGGCAATCTGCACACCTTCCTTCTTTGTTGCTTTCTTGATGCTTTCCAGAACGGAATTTACTGCTGCAGTAGCATCCTTTTTGGACAGCTCAACTTCACTGGCGACTTTTTCGATCAGATCACCTTTGTTCATATAAGGACTCCTTGAAGATTTTGGTGGTTGTGGTACACGCTCGTATTTGTATCAGGAACGAGTAATTCCCCAAGCAGTAAACCATGAGTAATTTTTTTTTTTTAAAATTCTACTCAGGCGACTTTCTTCAATATATATGTAAATTCAATTCGTGACAAGTAAAATATGCATAGAATACGCATGTTTATTGAAATTTTTGGTCAAAACCCCCGCAAAATAGGGGGTTTTGACATACAAACGCCAGAAAAACCACGAACAAAAGAGGGTTCAGTCCATGATGGGAACGTCTCTCAGTGAAATATTCAGCTCGTATTCTTTCAAAAAAACATCATCAAGCTGGCTTAAGGCATAGCGTACCGTATCCGGAATTTTCGAACCAATAAGATATGCACGAACCTTTCTACCGTTGGCCACATGTTTTTTCACCCAGTTGCGGAAGCCAAGCAGTTGGCCGCTTGAAGATTGTGCGGAATATACCTTCTCGATCTGTACAACAATAAGCCCCCCCTCCCGGTCCACGGCAAGTAGATCAATTCTGCCGATATCAGTCTGGTATTCAAAACCATCGTTTCCGGCATCATCCACGAAAAACTCAAGCCCCTCCTCGATAACCTCCAGGTGCTTGGCAAGGTAGGTCAACAGCTGATTCTCCTGGATGAAACCGTTGCTGACAAAGATATCCTCAGGCTTCCCATGCCTGGGTTCAATCTTATGAACCTGCAAGAAACCATGCTCATCCTGAGCTATCTCCCAGTTGCCATGAATACGTGGATCGTAGAGTTCTACGCGGCCCCGGTCGGTGCGAAAAAGAAAGTCGATCTCGGTGTCGGCCTTGCGCGGCTTCTGATTTTCAGGATAATGAATGCGCGATTCGTGATTTACCGTACAGACAATTATCTGACACTGTACCGTATTTGCGTTAGTACCGGGGTAGTGTTCCAGTACCCAGTCACGAAGGGAGGAGATGGTAGCCTTACCGGCCCTGGCCTCTATCCCTTCACGAATCATCTGCCAGATCGGTTGTTTCGTTCGCGTACTCATGTCTACCCCTTTCGCTGTTTATCACCAGTTGGTCGGCGCATTAACCTGTTTTTTTTGTCACCACTTAGGCAGCCGTTATACTATAGAATTGACGTTTTTGCAAAATCCGCGCCATAGGCTATCTGAAAAATGCGTCTTTCGAAATTTGACGTATCGATTTTCCATCGTTATCTTTCTATATTATCCACAATGTACTACATCTGTGGTCGAGCGCCGGCTGATAGCCCTGGCTGCCACAACTTTTCCGGTTCATCCTTAACAAACCGGCTCCTCAAAAGCCAACCAGCTCTCATCCCGGCGCACACATGTGCAGTGTAATACCTGAGCTGAGCAACTCTCGCGCGACGATTCGCATAATCTTCTGAGGCATGAGAGCTTCAACACTCGTGTGAATTTCCTCAGAGGCTATTCCCCACGAGTGCACGATTGCATCACCCTCCTCTTCCCTTAAGGGGACGGTACGACCAATCCGCTCGGAATCGCTCGATTCAGGCAAGTGAAATGTTTTTTTCTTCCCCGACCACCGCGCGGGAAATAACCAGAGAGAGGAAATTTATGACATATAAAACATTTAAGCAGTTCCTTCTTATTCTCCTCATCCTTTCCGCCTGCATAAACGCCGACGAATTTCTCAGAGATCATCAGCGAAAACATAAATCGAAGCTGGAAAGCTGGTCATTTGCACTTCGTCTCCATAACAAACAGGATACGATTCATACAGTCGTTTTCTTCGTATCCGGAAAAATGCTTTTCATGTCAGGCAACTATGTGTATAGCGGCACCTACAATAATGCAGACGGCACCTTTGTCAGTGAAGGGAAAGCTCTTGTGCCGCCATTTCAACTTGTCCGCCACAACCATAAACGCCTTGACGAGCGGTTTGATAATGATCGCATATACATCGATCTCGGGAGTGGTGAGTTGAATCTTGACATACGTCTACCCATCGGCAAAACCACGATATCAGCGCCTTTGGAAAGCACCCCCATACGGTTTGCCGACATTTTCACCAAACCACAGACCCGAGCACGATTCGAATGGTATCTAAGCCCCCTGTGTGACATAACCGCAAGAATCGAAAACCGTCCCGGCACGTACAAAGGGGAAGGATACTTTCAGCATTTCTGGGGAGATGAAGCTGAGCAGAATGCCGACTGGATGGTAGCACACCTGGAGGATGGCAGCATGCTTATAGGTGCACACTTTTCTCCCGAAGCTGCCAAAAAGCCCTGGTTACCGGAGGATTATCTTCTGCGGGTTACACCGGAGGGTGCTAAAAAAATGCATGATGATATTTCATTTACCGTTCAGAAGTCTTTGCGGGGAAAGAAAGGTCTGTATCCTACATCCTTTGAGATAAACACCGTCCGCGGCGACAGAGTCAGATTCGATGCCTATAAGGAGAAACAACTCTCAAAGATTCATACACGCGAGGCATGGAACGGCTTCGGCGGTGTCAGTGCGGAAATTGAAGGGGAAAAATACAAGGGATGGGCATATTTTTCACCCTTCATGAGAAAAGAATAGAGCAGGGAGGAGTCCTCTGTCAGACTCCCTGCACTCCGGTTTTTTCCATTGCATTCACAAAATAGATCAGATTCTCCAGTTCGAGCTCAAGGTTAACGTTGTTGACCACACATCCATCCGGAGCCTTCAGCTGAATGGGAGAAAAGTTCAAAACCCCCTTGATCCCGGCTGCGGTCATTTGTTCAAGAGTCGCCTGAGCGGCCACATCGGGTACCGCAATTATTCCAATTTTTATTTTGTGTTCCTTGACAAAGCCATCTATCTGATCAAGATGCAGCACCGGAACGGAATCTCGCGTATTCTGCTTGGCTGGATCGATATCGAAGCCGGCGACTATTTTTATCCCTTCCTTTTCGAAATTCTTGTATTTCAAAAGTGCGGTTCCCAGATTGCCGGCTCCCACCAGCACTACCTTCTGCAGTTCATTCTTGCCCAAAATATCATTTAGTTTGTCAAGCAGCGCTTCAATCTGATATCCGCCCCGTTTGTTTCCCTGTATACCAAACAGAGAAAAGTCTTTCCTCACCTGTGCAGAGGTTACACCAACAGCTTCCGCAAGATACTCAGAGAATATTTTCACAAAACCCAAAGACTGGAAGCGATACAGAGCGTTTTTGTATCGGGATAGTCGCGTGATTACTTTTTTGTTTTTCCTTACCACAAGTTTTTCCTTTCTATGCAGAGACGACCCATCTTCAAGAATAGATACTCTCCACCATCAGTAAAAAGAACAGTATTCTTATATGCCTCTGTCATACATCTACTTCATCTTAGACAATTCTCCCCGCCTGGATAATTCTGGCCTGGCTAAAAATTACCCCCCCCAGGGTGAATAATACATTCATTGACGAAGAAATGGCGGCCTCACTCAACAGTGAGGCCATTTCCACCATGCCTACTTATTATATATCGGCTTTGCCGTGTAGTGAGTGTGCAACAATGTATGCGATTTCTTGCTCAACGGTTCACCAAGATAATCTGCATACAGACTCAGTATGTGTGGATTGTGATGAGAACACCGTTTCTGAGCACTCAAATCATCTTTGTACAAACCATTTGCCCGTACCTTACGGATCTCATCATTGATACCGTAAGGCTGACCACCGCCACCAACACATCCGCCACGGCATGCCATCACCTCGATAAAATGGAAAGGTATCTCCTCCCCCTTCTGCTGCGCCTCGCGGACCTGATTGAGGATTATCTCCACGTTGGCCATCCCGTGCGCCACCGCGATTCT
The DNA here is from genome assembly GCA_964419255.1 of uncultured Fibrobacterota bacterium. Taxonomy (GTDB): domain Bacteria; phylum Fibrobacterota; class Chitinivibrionia; order Chitinivibrionales; family CAYFVL01; genus CAZPHU01. Next base: position 17,048 of record CAYQOU010000030.1, read on the forward strand.
CACCTCCTGTCCTGCGACATCAATCTTGCCGGTTTTGATACCATCCAAACCGCGTGTTTCTGTCACGCTGACATCTCCAAGCTCCTCTTTGGTCAAAAGATAGTGCGCCGTTCGCAAGGCCGCTTCCATGACACCACCGGTGGCTCCGAAGATAGTTCCGGCGCCGGTATAATCGCCAAGAATCGAATCGGCTTTTTCATCGGGAAGGCTGGCAAAATCCACACCGGTGGATTTGATCATGCGAGCCAGTTCTCGGGTGGTGAGAGATACATCGACATCCTGAAAGCCACTGCTGTACATATCATCGGATCTTTCGATTTCATACTTTTTGGCAGTACACGGCATGATCGACACCATGAAAATCTTAGACGGATCCACTCCCAGCTTCTCGGCATAATATGTCTTTGACAGAGCCCCCACCATGGCATGCGGGGACTTGGCCGTGGAGAAATTTGGAATCAGATCGGGAAAATACTTTTCCATGTAGTCCACCCATGCCGGACAGCAGCTGGTGATCAGAGGAAGAGAAGAGGGCTGTTTGGTTACCCTGTGAACAAATTCCGAGCCCTCTTCCATAATTGTCAGATCGGCACCGAAATTTGTATCAAAGACCGCCTTAAAACCCAGGCGACGCAGCGCAGCATAGGTCTTTCCTGTCAACAGAGTACCCGGTTCAAAACCAAACTCCTCCCCAATAGCCACGCGCACCGCCGGGGCAATCTGCGCCACAGCATAGGTATCGGGCTCCTGAAGTTTATCCCACACGGTTTGACATTCGCTCTTCTCATAGATTGCCCCCACAGGACAGTGGGCCGAGCATTGACCGCATTTGATACACGGGCTGTCGTTGAGATCGACATCGGCAGACGGTGCAATACGAGTGTTTTCTCCACGTCCCAAAAACTCCAACGCCCACACATTCTGCATCTGTTGACACACGATTGCACACCGGCCGCACATCACGCACTTCTCCGGATTGAGTACGATCGACGGTGTGGAGGTGTCCTTGGGAAGATCGCGCAGGCGCGTTTCGTAAGGAACTTCCCGAATTCCGAATTCGGCAGCCAGTGTCTGCAGCTCGCAATTGTTGTTCCGAGCACACCGAAGACAGTCGTTTGGATGCGTCGAGAGTATCAGCTCGATTACCGTCCGACGAACATTGACGATTTCTGGATCGTGAGTTATGATTTTCATCCCTTCGGCCGCGGGGGTCGCACATGCACGAACCATTTTAGGGGACCCTTCCATTTTCACCACACAAATGCCACAGGCAGCCCATGGAGTCAGATCCTTATGATAACACAATGTCGGGATCTTTACCTGAACCTGCTCAGCAGCCTGAAGAATCGAGGCACCCTCCTCTACCTGTACCGGGATGCCATTTATTTCAAGTTTAATTTTTGACATGCTTAACTCCTTAATGGATGATACGCTGGTAGTGTTTATTCTTTACCAACTGCATCGAATTTACATACCTGGAAACACTCACCACATTTTATACAGGCCTGTTGATCGATTACGTGCGGCTGGCGTTTCTCCCCACTAATACAGTTTACCGGACAACGACGAGCACACAGGCCACATCCGATACATTTATCCGGAAGAATCATATACCGGACAAGTTCGGTACATTTACCGGCAGGACATTTCTTGTCGATGATATGTGCCATAAACTCCTCTTCGAAGTACTTAAGCACCGATATAACGGGATTTGGAGCCGTCTGACCTAAACCGCACAGAGATGCCTTCTGCATGGCATGGCCTATGTCACGCATCTTCTTGATATCCTCGACCGAGCCCTTTCCCTTGGTGATGTTATCCATCAGGTTGAACAGTGATCGTCCTCCGATACGACAGGGAGCGCATTTTCCGCAGGATTCGTCGACGGTAAAGTCCAGATAAAACTTGGCCACATCCACGATACAATCATCCTCATCCATGACGATCATACCGCCTGAGCCCATAATCGAGCCCAGCTTAGCCAGAGAGTTATAATCGATAGGCGTATCCAGATACTCGGCGGTGATCACCCCGCCGGAGGGGCCTCCGGTCTGCACGGCTTTGAATGCCTTACCGTCTTTGATTCCACCACCGATATCGTAGATAATTTCGCGTAAGGTGGTACCCATGGGAACTTCGATCAGACCGGAGTTGTTGATTGCACCGGTCAATGCAAACACCTTTGTTCCCTTGGAATCCTCGGTACCGATCTTTGCAAACCAGTCACCACCGCGAGAGACAATCACCGGAATATTCGCGTATGTTTCCACATTGTTAATAACCGTCGGCTTACCCCAGAGCCCTTTTGTGGCCGGAAACGGCGGGCGCGGTATAGGCATTCCGCGATTACCCTCGATGGAGGTCAGAAGAGCGGTTTCCTCACCACAGACAAACGCCCCTGCTCCCAGACGTATTTCAATGTCGAAATCAAAATCGCTTCCCAGTATCTTTTCTCCCAGAAGACCATACTCCTTAGCCTGCTTTATCGCAATCTCCAGACGGCTGATTGCCAGCGGATACTCGGCGCGGATGTATATATATCCCTTCTGCGCACCGACGGTATAGCCCGCGATAGCCATGGCCTCCAACACCGAATGAGGATCACCTTCGAGGGTAGAGCGGTCCATGTAGGCCCCCGGATCCCCCTCATCGGCGTTACAGACGATGTATTTGACATCTCCCGGTGCGTCTTTTGTGAATACCCATTTTTTCCAGGTCGGAAAACCGGCGCCCCCGCGTCCACGCAATCCCGATTTTTTTATCTCCTCGATCACCTGGTCGGGTGTCTTTTCAAAAAGCGCCATCTCCAGGCCCTTATACCCTTCACGGGCGATATACTCATCGATATTTTCCGGATTGATAAAGCCGCAGTTTCGCAGCACAACCCTAAACTGTTTCTGATAAAAATCGATATCATCGATTCTCGCCTGTTTTTTGCTATCGGCATTATTATACAACAGACGCGAAACCTGACGACCTTTTATAATGTGCTCGGCCACGATTTCCTTTACATCGGAAGGACTTACCTGAACATAAAAGGATTCATCGGGCAACACCTTGATGATCGGCCCCTTCTCACAGAATCCGAAACACCCGGTCTTGACCACCTGGGCTTCGTTTTCCATGCCCTGAGCCTTCAGCTCACGCTTAAGGCCCTGATAAATATCATCCGCCTTGTTCGATTCGCAGCCCGTGCCGCCACAAACAAGGATATAATTCTTAAAAGCCATACTTCCCCCTTATTCCTGACCCATAATATCGGCTGCAGGCTTATCATAAATGTGATCGTTAACTAATGCTTTGTCAATCAGATGCTTCTGCACGATCTCACGCGCAGTTGAAGCATCAACCTTTCCGTACACAACATCCGGCATGCCTTCCATATGAACCTCCACCGTCGGCTCCGAATGGCAGAGCCCCATGCAACCGGTCTGCTTGATGACCACATCGTCCAGATTCTGCTTGTTGCATTCGTCCAAAAACGCATCGAACGCCTCCTTGGCACCGGCTGCAATTCCACACGTTCCCATTCCGATAATAACTTTCCTGCTTTTATCACTTTCGCGCCGGGAAAGCTCCTTTTGCTTTGTTTCTCTGAGCTTTCTCAGCTCCTCCAACGTCATTTTACCCATGACCTGTATCTCCTGAAATAAGGTTTTCTTCCTGTGACTGAATGTACTGCTTAACTAAGGACAGAGCCTGGATATCATCAAGACTGCCTAGAGCCTCCCGAAGTTGTGAGCGACTGATTGTGTAGGATGCATGCCCATGGCTGCGATGCACAATGACTTCCGCATCACAGCCGCTGAGTGCCCCCGCAATCGTCTGAATCATATTTCCCACAGGAGGACAATCGATGCTATTCAGGTCAAATGAAAACCGCACTACTGTACCGGACTGCTTACCCGATTGTATCTCGAAATTTCCGCCGCTTTGCTCGGTTGCCTGAATCAGAAACGGAATACCCAGGCCCACTCGCCGCTCCGGGTGTTTTTTCCCATCTGAATAGAAGGGATCACGCACCCGTTGCAGCTGATCCTGATCCATACCTTTTCCGTTGTCCGAAACAGTGATACTCAGCCGGGACTCCACCCGCTCGATACTCAAATCGATTCTCGTAGCCCCTGCCTCGCAGGCGTTTTGGAAAATATCCGAGACAAAGTCGCAAATGGCGGCATGCACGATAGGCAATCCTATATCTTCCTGAACTGGGCGATAATCTCGGGCAGGCGGTCCTTTTTGAGGTTTCCAAACACTTCGCCATCTATAACGACAACCGGAGCAAGACCACAACACCCTACACAACGAACCGCCTCGGTTGAAAACAGCCCGTCTTCGGTCACCGCGTTGAGACCGGCTCCCAAAATGTTCTCCAGCTCCTTGATTAGATCTTCACCCCCCTTGAGATAACAGGCAGTTCCCATGCACACGGAAATCTGGTGTTTGCCCGGCTTCTTAAGCTTAAACAGGTGATAGAAGGTGATCACTCCATACACTTTAGCCAGCGGCACCTCCAGACGGCGCGCAACGTCAAAGGCCACATCTCGGGGCACATACCCAAATTCCTTTTGCACTCTGTGCAAAACCATGATAAGATTTCCCGGTTTGTCTTTCCACTCATCGATGAACCGTATCAATTCATCGGACAATTTAGTGGTAGACACGTTTGTCTCAGGCATAGACATCCTCCACTTGTAAGCTCATAAAATACAAGCGCTTAGCATAGGCGCAAGATTTCTGGGCAGGTTTTTTGGTGTTTTTATGTGAATTACTGTTCATTTATTTTGATTTTTCAGACTATCCGAAACACATTTATGTGACATTGGGCGCATAAGCTGGATGCCCGTCACATAATGATGGATTGTTAATATACACATAATTACAACATTTATTCCAGTAATTTTTAAACTAATCCTATTAAAAGAGTGTGACATGCAAGATAATATTTCGTTATCTCCTTGAATATTATTGTACTTTATTGCACAATAACATTTTTATGCGTCAAATCGAGCATTTTGTTTTTTTGCGCATTTTTGGTATATTATTTTACGGTCATAAACGAATATTACTACCTGACTACGCTCGGCAAATAAGAATCGTTAACCAGCAACCACATTAAGAAGGTCTATATGCTGATTTCAGACATCCTCCCCGCACTTCAATGCACCCTGTTTCATGATGGTTCAGAGTTTAAAAGCCGTTCTGTCTCCCGTGTGTGTGCCTCGGATCTGATGAGCGATGTACTTGCGGTGGAAGACGATCAGCTGCTGCTGGTCACCTCTCTTGCCTCCGATCAGGCGTTGCGTACGGCGGATATTGTGGGAGCAAATGCAGTGCTTATCGTAAACGGTAAGCCTGTGCATGAGAAGATGATTACCTTGGCTAAAGAGTTTGACATTCCGCTCCTGGGAACCGCCCTGCCGAAGTTTGAAGCCTGCGTTCGGTTGGGTAAACTGCTTGAAATATGAGAGATATTCCATGAGAAAATTACCCATTAATCCCGATCAGAGTCCTCTACTTGTTCTTGAGCTGATCTATAAACTCAAGATCAAGGATGTCATGACCACAGAGGTGGTCACCGCCTGCAGAGATGATTCCATGCGAAAAGTTCAACAACTGATGAAAGACAACCTGATCAGCGGCATACCTATTGTGGAGAAAGGACGGCTGTTTGGCATTGTCAGTGTCGATGATATTATCGTGGCACTCGATAAAGGACATATTGCCGATCGACTTGACAAACACATGACCCGCAATGTCATTGTTTTGGAGGATGATATGCCGTTGTCGTTTGGCATCAACTATCTGGAAAAATACAAATACGGACGTTTTCCTGTCCTCAACAAAAACGGTTTTCTGGTGGGTATCGTCACCAGCCGCGATATAATCGCCAGTCTTCTGTTCGAAATGAATCGGGAGGTGGGCGTATTGGAATCAAAACAGGCATCCAGCAGCGAAGTGGCTATCGATCATATATATAAGGAATACCAGATACAAAAGCTGGATTTCGAAAATGCCGGAAAAGCAAGCAATGAGATAAAAAAAATATTAAAAAGCAGACATGTCGATCCCAAGACACTCAGACGTGTTGCGGTTGCATCCTACGAGTTGGAGATTAATCAGGTGGTGCACTCCGAGGGGGGTAAAATCATGTGTACGATTAGCCCCCAACAGGTAAAGATCGTGGCAAAAGATTCCGGTCCCGGCATTAAAAATGTCGAACAAGCCTTACAGGAAGGCTATTCCACCGCAAACGAATGGATCAAATCACTGGGATTTGGCGCCGGCCTGGGCCTTCCAAACACCCGCAGAGTGTCTGATGAGTTTGACATACGATCGGAGGTAAATCTGGGTACAATCGTCACATCAAAAATATTTCTGCCACATACCAAGGAGACAACGCATGAAAACGCATGAGATTCAGCATACTCTGGGCTACCGTCCCGTCTTTGAACCGTATGATGATGTTGAGATAGTCGATGCATACACCTCCGATCTGCTCAGCGATGTCATGGCACATGCCGCCGATGGCGGGGTATTGATCACTATACAGGCTCATAAAAACACAATCGCTGTCGCCGAGTTGACAGGGCAGAAAGCAATCATACTCTGTAACAGCCGTGAAGCGCCCGCAGATATGATAGAGGCTGCCCGGCAGGAAAATATCGCACTTTTCCAGACGCAGCACGACCAGTATACCGCATCCTGGAAAATCCATTCACTGCTCACGCAGGGATAGATTCACATGCATGTGAAAGCCGATTTGCACATTCACTCCTGTCTGTCTCCATGCGGATCTCTTGAGATGTCTCCCAGCGCCATAGTTTCGGAGGCAAAAAGTAAAGGACTGAATGCAGTCGCTCTGACCGATCATAACTGCGCACGAAATGCTCCGGTTTTTGCACGCTTATGCGAACGAAATGGTCTGCGCTGGCTGGTTGGAATGGAGATAACCTCTCTGGAAGAAGCGCACGTTTTAGCGTTATTCGATTCATGCGACGACTGTATGATACTGGATCAGATTATTTACGAGCATCTCCCGGATGTCAAAAATAAACCGGAAAAATGGGGCGATCAGGTTGTGGTAAATGAGTGGGATGAAATTGAGCAGGAGGTTGAGAAGTATCTGGGCACCGCCACCGATCTGCCGGTCGATGAGCTCATATCGATTATTCATCATTATAACGGTCTGGCCATTCCCTCTCATATCGACAAGCCGGTGTTCAGCATCGTCAGTCAGCTGGGTTTTCTTCCTCCCCAATTCTACGACGCCATCGAAATAAGCGCTCACGACAGCTGGCGGCAGCTTCAGAAAAGGTTTGGCAGCTTTCCCTATATCACCGCCTCCGATTCGCACTACCTGGACACTATCGGACAGGTATACACCAGCCTGGACATTTATGAAGAAAAATTTACCTGTGATACGGTGAGGGCCTGCCTGCACGAAAACAGATTTAGAAGAGTAAGGTTTGAGGATAAGGCTGCAAAAAACGGGGAACCGTGCTGAGGGAAAAGACACCTCCCTTTCGTGTCGCTAACGCTTTGCAATTCCGGCCCTTGTGGTATATCTGCTCTCTTTAGTCTCAATAAACCGGCATCAAGCGATTCATCTGCCTAAAAATCGCTCGATACCGGTTTAATTTGACTGTGTTCAGGGCGTAATACATATTAGATGTGTTCCTGCGGCAAGGATTAATATCTGACCTTAGGGAACGGTAAGTACATTTCTTTTCATGCCCGCTTCCGACTCCGGCGACGTACAACACCGTATCCTTCAACTTGCCGCTTTTTTATGTTTTTACACCACTGGTACGTGCATATATGGACCGTCGACTCGGTTTTATCGGAATAATAATAGAAGACAGGAAGCATAGCGCTGGGCAGGTTAATTCACTTCTGAGTGATTTCGGCGACAGGATCGTCGCCCGCACCGGAGTACCGCAGAGGGAACATGATCGAAGCGTTATCACTCTTGTGATTGAAGCGACCACCGATGAGGTGGGACGGCTTACAGGAAAACTGGGCTCGATCAGTGGAGTCTCGGTCAAGTCGGCACTCAGTAAGCAGAAGGCCGGCGGGGATACAGCATGAAAAAGTTCCGCGAAGAATCTGACCTTCTCGGCTCACGCTCTTTGCCACAGAATGTCCTCTGGGGCATTCACACGCTCCGGGCACTTGAAAATTTTTCATTGTCCGGGTCTCGCGTACCTCTGGAGTTAATACATGCATACGCTCAGGTTAAAAAAGCTTCATGCCTGACTAATCGCGACCTGGGTTTTCTTTCACCGGAGATCGCAGAACCTTTATGCAGTGCCTGTGATGATATCATCGAGGGATTGCTGGACGATCAGTTCCCGCTGGATGCTCTTCAGGGCGGAGCCGGAACCTCCACCAACATGAACGTAAATGAGGTCATTGCAAACCGTGCCCTGCACCATCTGGGTAACCCCCCGGGAAATTACGCATTTATCGACCCTATCGATCATGTAAATCTGCATCAGTCAACTAATGACACCTATCCAACAGCCCTGAAAATTGCGGCCATTAAGGGGATAAGAGTTCTCAGCGAGGAACTTGCCCGTCTTCAGGGGATTTTTCAGAAGAAGGAAAAAGAGTTCGCCCGCATTCTTACTATCGGACGGACGGAGATGCAGGAAGCTGTTCCCATGACGCTGGGTTCTATTTTTTCCGGTTTTGCCGAGGCAATCAGCCGGGATCGTTGGAGAACTTTCAAATGCGAGGAGCGCCTCCGGGTGGTCAATATGGGCGGAACCGCAGTGGGAACCGGCCTTACAGCTCCCCGTCGATACATCTTTTTAGTGATAGAAAAATTGCGTGAGATCACCGGTATTGGATTGACACGTGGCGAAAACTGTGTCGATCAGACTGCCAATGCCGACAGCATTGTGGAAGTTTCGGGAATACTCGATGCATGCGGAGCAAACATCAGGAAAATATGCAACGATTTGCGTCTGCTGCACCTGCTGGAGGAAATAAAACTTGCATCGATGCAGACAGGCTCCTCTATAATGCCAGGGAAAACTAATCCGGTTATTGCCGAGGCATCAATAATGGTCGGCATGAAAGTTTCTGCCAACCATGGACTTATTACCCAGGCCATTGCATCCGGCACCTTGCAGATAAACGAATTTTTGCCGGTGTGTGCACATGCGCTTCTCGAATCTATTCGCCTGCTCGCCTCTGCAGCCGACATGCTCAGTCCCCACATCGATTCGCTCGAGGCATGCGAAGATGCCTGTAAAAGAAGGGCTGAGCGCAGCCCGATGCTTATCACCGCCTTTATTCCGGTGCTTGGCTATCGCAAATCGCAGGAGCTGCTCCAAACCTACCGTGAATCAAAAGGAGTAATCTCTTTACGTGCATTTCTTGAAAAAGAACTTGGGAAAGAGCTGGTGGATCGGCAGTTGACACCGGAGAGTATTATGGCATTGGGATACAGAAAAGACAGAATGTTGCCGCCTGAGAGGAATACCGGTTATGGAAAAAACACCTAAATCGATGCGCCTGCAAATAGGACTTTTCGGTAGAACAAATGTCGGCAAAAGCAGTTTCCTTAACATGGTAGCCGGGCAGGATATAGCCATAACCTCCCCGATACCGGGTACCACCACCGATGTTGTGGAAAAGGCCATGGAGCTGCTTCCTATCGGCCCGGTTGTGTTTCTGGACACGGCGGGAACGGATGATATCTCGGAGCTTTCCGCCAAACGGCTTCGAAAAACAGAGAAGGTGTTTGATCGAGCGGATGTATTTGTGCTGATCATAGAGCCCGACCGGTGGCTGGAGTATGAAGAAACTATCATTTCTGAGGCACGAAAGCGAAAAACCCCTGTCCTGGTGGTTGTGAACAAGGCCGATACGGCTCCGGTGAGCGATCATGTGACACAAAATATCCTCCGAGCCACCCGTAGTTGTAAAGTAGTAAGTGTACCTGACGGCAACCGAGACAAATATATCAGTGATTTCAAACAATGCCTTTCTCAATCTATACCCGAGGAATATATCCAGACTCCTGCTCTGATCGGAGATCTTGTTTCTCCCGGCGGCCTTGCCATTCTTATTGTACCCATCGACCTTCAGGCGCCCAAAGGAAGATTGATTCTTCCCCAGGTACAGACGATTCGGGATGCCCTGGATAACGATGCCGCTACGCTTGTAGTAAAAGAACGTGAATACGCGCACATACTTGAGCATCTTAGTACTCCCCCGGATGTTTCTGTTTGCGATTCGCAGGTTGTCATGAAAATGGTTGCCGATACTCCGTCTCATATCCCCTGCACCACTTTTTCCATCCTGTTTGCCCGATTTAAGGGGGATCTGATTGAGGAGACAAAAGGGGCGGCTGCTATAGAGGGACTTGGTCCCGGGGATAAGGTTTTGATTGCGGAAGCCTGCAGCCATCATGCGGCGGAGGATGATATCGGCAGAGTCAAAATCCCCCGCTGGCTTCGGCAATATGTCGGATCGGACCTGAACATTGACGTGGCCAGTGGGCGGGATTATCCCGACAATCTCTCCGATTACTCACTGGTTATACATTGCGGAGCCTGCATGTTGACGCGCCGGGAGATGTTGTCACGCATACACCGTGCGCGGCAAGCGGGGGTACCGGTGACCAATTATGGTGTTTGTATAAGTTTCTTACAAGGGGTACTCCAGAGAGTTCTTACCCCGTTTCCTGCTGCATTGCAGGCTTTTCTCGACGAAATGACACGTTTAACTTCAGGGAGCAAATTATGAGCATGTCCACTAAAGACTGGATTGCACAACGCATCAGACAGGATCAGATAGACAGGTACCTGGTTGACGGAGAGGATTTCATAGATGAAGAGCGTATCAGCCGGCAACTGACCGAAAACGCCTCTCCCGACCCGCAACATATACGGGATATAATCGCTAAAGCCGAGGCTATCGAAAGTCTGTCGCCGGAGGAAACAGCCTGCCTTCTTCATGTGGACGATCCCGATCTGATTGTCGAAATGGAGCAGGCTGCGGGGCGAATTAAAAAGAAGGTGTATGACAATCGTATCGTAACGTTCGCACCACTGTATCTAAGCAGTCTCTGTGTTAACAACTGTCTGTATTGTGGTTTACGGTGCGAAAACAGCAACATGTCCCGCGACCTGATCGATATGGATTCCTTGCGTCGGGAAGTGGAAATGCTGGCGGGCACTATCGGGCATAAGAGATTAATTGTAGTCTACGGCGAGCATCCGGATTCCGATATCGATTTCATGGAACAGACAATACGTACAATCTACGATGTAAAGGTTCCTGCTAAAAACGGCTTTGGTCAAATTCGACGCGTTAATGTCAATGCTGCTCCCCTGTCGATTGAAAATTTGCGCAGACTCCACGAGGTAGGCATCGGTACCTATCAGGTATTCCAGGAGACTTACCATAAACCAACATATGCCAAGGTTCATCCGAATGGTACACTTAAGAGCAATTATCGCTGGCGGCTCTATTGCATGCACCGTGCACTGGAGGCCGGCATCGACGATGTAGGAGTGGGAGCACTTTTTGGTCTTTACGACTGGAAATTTGAGATTATGGGACTGATATACCATGCACTTGAGTTGGAACGGGCAACCGGTATCGGACCACATACCGTATCCTTTCCCCGCCTGGAACCTGCCGACAATGCTCCGCTGGCACAGCAGACTCGATATGCGGTTAATGACACAGATTTCCGCAAAGCGATCACCGTGATCAGACTGGCCATCCCCTACACGGGAATGATTCTAACCGCACGGGAGGACGCCCGGATGAGACGCGAGCTTCTGCCATTGGGTATCACGCAGACGGACGCCTCGACGCGTATAGGTATCGGAGCATACAGCGATGCGGAGATGACCGATCAGGCCGGCAACAAACAGCAATTTATGCTGGGTGACACCCGCAGTCTGGACGAAGTTATCCGGGAACTTGCGCACATGGGATACATTACAAGCTTTTGCACCGCCGGATACCGGTGCGGCAGAACCGGAGAATGTATTATGGATCTCCTTCGCAGTGGACAGGAAGGCAAATTCTGCAAGCTGAATGCAGTACTTACGTTCAGAGAATGGCTGGATGACTTCGCCAGTGAAGAAACAAAGAAAGTCGCAGAACCGATCATCGAGCAGGAAATCGAACAGGTCAGGGATAAAATGCCCAGGATATTCGACTCCTTCTACAAGCATTATGTCCGAACCGCAAATGGCGAACGTGATCTTTATTTTTAGTCTTTTCAGTGAGGTTTTTGATGCTTAAGGAGTTAGAAAGCCGCTTTTCGGTGAGGATTTTACCCATCCGGATTATTGGAAAGCGTTGGGCGTATAGAGGAGAAAAGCATCCCGGAAAACTTCCCCTGGCCACCTCCCATCGCATCGCACTGTCACGAGAGGATGGTGTAATTGTGTACGGATGGGATGAACTTGACGACAGCCAAAAAAACCAACTGGAAAAGGTTTTAAAAGAGCGATACAGTGATTAATCAGATATTGCGGAAAAAGCATCTCGAAAAACAAGACATAGTCGCATTGTTGAGTCTGCGGGATGCCAAAGAAGTTGAAGCTGTGCGCTCACGGGCGGAGCACATTCTTCTTGACCATTGCGGAAGGGACGTTTATTATCGAGGCCTGATTGAGTTCTCAAACAGCTGTGCCTGTGACTGTCTGTATTGCGGCATTCGTCGCAGTAATAGCGCTGTAAAACGCTACACCCTTTCCATGCAGGAAATAGTGAATCAGGCCCGATGGTGCGCTTCACAAGGTTATGGCTCACTGGTACTTCAGTCCGGAGAGCGAAACGATTCCCGCTTTGTAGAGTTTGTGGTGGATGCGGTCAAAGAAATCAAAAAGCGGACCCGCGGAGAAAAACTTCCCGACGGCCTGGGTATCACCCTGTGTGTCGGTGAGCAGACGACCGAAACCTACCGCCGTTTCTTCGATGCCGGAGCTCACCGGTATCTGCTGCGAATAGAGACCTCCTCTCCCCGCCTGTTCAGGCAATGGCATCCACCCGGGCAGACTCTTGAAAATCGCTTGCGCTGTCTTGAATCCCTGAAGACAATCGGGTTTCAGGTTGGTACCGGCGTCATGATAGGCGTTCCCGGACAGACGATCAGTGAGCTTGCCGAAGATATATGTTTTTTCAGGAATATGGATATTGACATGATCGGAATGGGACCGTTTATCATTCACAACCAGACTCCGCTTGCCAGCTGTCAAAACCAACATCAACTGAGCCGGGAAGAAACAGTTTCTCTTGCCCTGCGGATGATTGCCGTTACCCGTATAGTATTGAAAGATGTGAATATCGCGGCGACAACCGCTTTACAGGCACTCGACCCTGTCGGTCGCGAAAAAGGACTCCGTCATGGCGCTAATGTAATCATGCCCCAGCTGACCCCCACCGAAAGACGAAAGGATTATCTTTTGTATGAAGGTAAGCCCTGCCTGGATGAGACGGCCGGACAGTGTAAAAACTGCCTGCAGACACGCTTATCTTCTGTAGACAGGACAGTTGGGTATGACAAATGGGGAGACAGCATACACTGGAGCAGAAGAACCGGCACCCCGATATCGTAAGGGGAAACAGGTATCGACTGTGCGGGCGCTGCGCAATATCGTGCGGCCAACATTATTGACTATTTTACAGCGCCTCGTATCGCCCTGTCGGCGGCAATCATGATTGCCATGCTGCTTACGGTTGCACCGGTCACTGCATCCACTTTGGGCTGCTGCGCATCTTTTATCCGCTCGATCGTCTCCCGTGCTTTGTAGCCGGGGCCACTCTGCTGGGCTACGATCTCAATATCGGTGATTCGATTGTTCTCGACCGTTACAGCCAGATTCACCGAAACCAGAAATTCTTTGAACGAACCTGAATAGATCCCGTCGGGGATCGTCTGAAGATCCCAGTTTGACAGCTGTCGATAGTGATTTTCGATGTTTCCCGCCATTCTCTGTTGACGAAAAGAAAACATCCCTGCCGCCGCAATCATGACAATCAGGCCAACGGCTGCGATGATCACATATTTTTTCATCACTTGCTCCGATTTAATGGTTAATCAGGTGTTTTCCTCCTCCCTCACTCTCTCAGCGGGAGTATGGGAGGAGGAGCACTGGTGTCGGTAGAATCTAAAATGAGGGGTTTTGGGCGGATGCTTCGCGAGAGAATCGCTCAGTTTAGATTATAAGAAAAACAAGATGATTTGATCAGCCCCCTTTTGCAGCCATATCAGGGGGCCGATTCGTTCAGCGAATAGACGCAACTATCGAATCTGCGATATCACCCATCTCCTTGGGCTGATCATGAAACATCTTAGATGATACATATCCATTGCCGACCACCTCTGCTCCCTGCTGCTCGGCAGCTTTCCTGATCATGCCCACAGCCCTGTTTCCGCCCATAAAGCGCATGGGAGAGCCCATGGACACGAAAGGAATGACCTTCTTACCTTGCAGGGATCCCATTTGCTTGAAACAGGAGGTGATCACCGGTGTGGCTGAAAATGCCCATACCGGCCCGCCCACCAGCAGGTAGTCAAAAGATGTGGCGTCGGGCAGATTGCTGATCTTGAAATCTTTCACCTTGCTGATGTTTGAAGGATCGACTGCCGGATCAGTCTCCAGCTTAACCAGAGAGACATCGTGGCCTTTTTCTTTTAACCTGCTCTCAATCTCACGGGCAAACTTCAGAGTCGTACCGGTGTGCGAATGCACAAGAATTCCGACCTTCACGGAACACCTCCAATGAAAATGTTTTCAGCCCCAAGTAAAAACCAACTCACGCACCCATAAATTGCAATCGGCGCAACAAATGTGCAACTGAATTTTTCACTTTTTGCTGCTTCCAAACAAATCAGGGCTTACCCGGACTATTTTTTTCCCTTTCAGCTTCAATCAAAAAGGAAAGAAAATAATCCGGGGTACAGGCGCAAAAAAAAATGCCCGACACATCGGAGGTGTCGGGCATTTGCACTGATCACTGCCGCTCAACGCATCAGACCTTATCGCGCTGCGTATACTTTGTGTGAAGAAGATGATGGGACTTTTCCCCGAGCGGCTGACACAGAAATTCCTCATATATCTGCCTGATCTCGGGATTATCGTGGGATTTCCGTATCTCCTTGCCCTCATCCTCCTTGTAGATCGCCTCAAT
The DNA here is from genome assembly GCA_964419255.1 of uncultured Fibrobacterota bacterium. Taxonomy (GTDB): domain Bacteria; phylum Fibrobacterota; class Chitinivibrionia; order Chitinivibrionales; family CAYFVL01; genus CAZPHU01. The sequence continues at coordinate 32,219 of CAYQOU010000030.1, forward strand.
ACGTTTTTTGCGGATTTCATCGGTGGTAAATCGCGGCTGACCACCCCCACCGATACACCCTCCCGGACAAGTCATCACCTCAACGAAATGATAGGTTGCTTTACCGGATTTTACCGTCTCCAGAACCTTCCTGGCGTTTCCCAGACCGTGCGCGACGGCCACGTTGAGTCTGGCTCCCTTGAGAAATGACCACTCCGGCAGCGTTTCGGAGATCTCCAAAACGGCCTCCTTTACCCCCTCGAGCCCGGCAATCGGCTCTACATGAAGCTTTTCCATGGGAAGCTCTGTACCGGTGACGATTTCGTAAGCGGTACGGATAGCGGCTTCCATCACCCCACCGGTGTTTGCAAAGATATCGGCCGCACCCGAACTGATTCCCAGCGGTGCGTCCATCTTTGCTTCCGGCAGCGCATCGAAATCGATACCTGCCTGATTGATCATTTTGCCCAATTCGCGAGTTGTCAGCACGTAATCGACATCCTGCACTCCACTGTCAGCCATTTCCGGACGCTGGGCCTCATACTTCTTGGCAGTACACGGCATGACCGACACCACCACTATATCTTCCGGCTTCTTACCGATTTTCTGCGCGTAGTATGTTTTTGCCACCGCACCAAACATCTGCTGCGGCGATTTACAGGTAGACAGATTCGGCAGATAGTCGGGATAGTAGTATTCCGCGAACTTGATCCAGCCCGGAGAGCAGGAGGTGAACATGGGAAGGGCAACATCTTGTTTGTTAACCAGCGCCTTTTTCAACCGGGTCAGAAGTTCGGTGCCTTCCTCCATGATAGTAAGATCGGCGGTAAAATTGGTGTCGAAAACACCGTCAAATCCGAGCTGACGAAGCGCCGATACCATCTTTCCGGTCACCAGCGTCCCCGGCTCATAGCCGAAACACTCACCCAGTGCCGCACGGATTGCGGGTGCAGTCTGCACAATCACATGCTTATCCGGATTGTCAAGAGCTTCCCAGGTATGCTGCATATGATCTTTTTCGCTGATAGCACCCACCGGGCATACCGCTGCGCACTGTCCGCACTGCACACAGGCCACGCCATCCAGATCCGAGGCAAACGCCGGTCCGATAACCGTATCGAACCCTCTTCCCTGCGGAAACAGTGCACCGACCCCCTGAGTCTGATTACACACCGACACACAGCGGCGACACTTGATACACTTTGCATTGTCCCGCACCAGAGCAGGTGTGCTGACATCCTTCTGCGATCGGGCGGTCTGCCCCTGGAAACGCACGTCATTGATACCCATCTCACGGGCGATCGTCTGCAGCTCACAATCTTCATTACGATCGCATGTCTGGCAGTTGCCGTCATGCTCCGAAAGCAGAAGCTCAACAACCATCCGTCTGGCGTCCCGCGCACGACGGGAATTTGTGCGAACTACCATGTTGTCCATCACGGGAGCGGCACAGGCTGCAATGAGTGTCTTGGCACCCTCGACCTCCACCGAACAGACCCGACAGGCACCAAGCGCCTCGCGTTTTTCCATATGGCAGAGTGTTGGTATTTTTACACCAACCTGTTTTGCCGCCTCAAGAATTGTGGTCCCCTCAGGGACCTCTACCTTCATGTTATTTATGGTTACTTTCAGCATGATTTCATATCTCCTTATTAGGGTTACTGCTTGCCGTAATCACAGCGTAAACAGCGTTTTGCCTGACGGACTGCCACAGTTTCATTCCATGGCTGTTCAACCTCATTGAAATTATTCTTCCGTCTCTCCACATCGATCAGAGTAACCTTCTCCCGCGGATATGGTACGGGATCGGCATCAGGATCGTAGTTAATCTCGAATTTCTTCTCCTCACGCCAGAACGCGTGTTCCTGGCCGGTCAACATGGTGTCGATACCAACTGCGGCGCGCTCCCCGCTTCCCACAGCTTCAACCACCGATGAGGGACCCGTGGATGCATCACCACCGGCAAACACCCAGGGCACCGACGTCTGACCGGTCAACCGATCGATTTTAATCATTTTATCGTTGATCGTATCCAATGGTATATCGGGACACAAATCCTGACAGTTGAGAGTCTGGCCACAGGCCATGATCACCTGATCTGCTTGCAGGACAAGATCCTGTTCTCCCGCCTCAGGGCGACGACGTCCGCTTCGATCAAATTCCCCCAGTGTCATGTGTTTACATTTGACTCCCGAAACCATACCATTTTCCGTGACAATTTCGGTTGGCGACATAAGCGTTTTGAGCACAACCCCCTCATGCTGGGCCTCCTCGATTTCTTCGGCATAGGCAGGCATCTCACCCATCGTCCTGCGATAGACTACCGTAACATCCTCGGCTCCCAGACGCAAAGCCGTCCGGGCGGCATCGATAGCGGCATTGCCTCCGCCGATAACTATTACCTTCTTGCCAACTTTTACCGATCCACGCAGATTATACTCCTTGAGAAAATTTATCGCTTCGGAAACCCCCTGAGCATCGCTGCCGGGTATATCCAGACATATCCCATGCGGCGCTCCGACCCCGATAAAAACGGCTTCATAACCATCATCCCTGAGACTGGCAAGCGTAAAGTCCTTCCCCAACCGTTTACCTGTTTCTATATCGACACCCATATTCTCAATCATGCGAACCTCACGTGCAAGTTCCTCCCGCGGAAGCCTGTATGCGGGAATAGTCTGCACCAACATGCCACCGGGACGCGGCTCGGCCTCAAAAACCTTCGGCTTGTATCCCAGACGTGCCAGAAAATAGGCGCATGACAGCCCGGCAGGCCCCGCTCCTATTATAGCAACTTTACGTCTGGCATTGTCTTCGTTTTCTCTGATCTCCGGCAGCTGAACCGTTATCTCCTGCTCAACCATGAACCGCTTGACGCCTCTGATCGATACGGAGTGGTCCAGAGATGCCCGTCTGCACTTGTCTTCACAGGTGTGGAAACATACGCGGGCACACACCGAGGCAAACGGATTTCGTTCACGGTGAAGCTGCAATGCTTCGGCATACCGTTTTTCTCCGACCAGGGAAACAAAACCGGGCACATCCACATCGGCAGGACATCCGCTCTGACACGGTGCACGAACCAGGGAAGGACAGATACCCGCTTCACAATGTTTTTCCAGAATATGGGCTTCGTATTCTTCACGGAAATGCCGGATCGTGGACAGTACGGGATTTGGTGCTGTTTGCCCGAGCCCACAAAGGGCAGTGTCCTTGATCTGGTTACCCAACTCGATCAGATTGTCAATATCCTCAAGCTCACCTTTTCCTTCACAGATACGATCAAGAATCTCCAGCATCCGCTTGGTTCCTACGCGACAGGGCACACACTTCCCACAGGATTCCTCCTGTACAAACTCCAGGAAAAATCTGGCCACATCCACCATGCAGGTATCTTCATCCATAACGATGAGCCCCCCCGAGCCCATTATCGCCCCAAGCTCACTCAGCGATTCATAATCGAGGGGAACATTGAGATGCTGCTTTGGCACACACCCGCCGGAGGGACCACCGATCTGTGCCGCCTTAAACGACTTGCCGCCTTTTATCCCGCCGCCGATATCGTACACCAACTCCCCCAGCGTCGTGCCAATCGGCACCTCAACCAGTCCAGAATTGTTGATGTTTCCGGCGAGTGCAAACACCTTGGTACCCTTGCTCTTTTCGGTTCCGTATCCGGCAAACCACTGCCCCCCCCTCTGAAGGATTATGGCAACGTTGGCATACGTTTCTACGTTGTTAAGCACGGTGGGCTTCCCCCATAATCCTTTCTGTGCGGGAAAGGGAGGACGTGGACGCGGCTCCCCGCGGTTTCCCTCGATAGAGGTGATTAGAGCAGTCTCCTCACCACAGACAAAGGCACCCGAACCCATCCGGATTTCGAGATCGAAATCAAAGCCGGTTCCCAGGATATTTTTCCCCAGAAGACCGGAGGTTCGGGCCTGTTGCAGTGCATGTTCCAGCCTCTGGACCGCGAGGGGATACTCGGCACGCACGTATACATATCCCTGGCTTGCCCCGATCGCATATGCCCCGATCGCCATTCCTTCGATCAGACAGTGCGGGTCGCCTTCCAGTACGCTTCGATCCATAAACGCCCCGGGATCTCCCTCATCGGCATTACACAGTATGTACTTGGTATCACTTTGCGCCTTACGGGCAAAATCCCACTTCAACCAGGTGGGAAACCCTGCACCGCCCCTTCCACGTAACCCCGATTTCTTCATCTGCTCAATAACATCTTCGGCACTCATGGAAGTCAACACTTTTGCCAGAGCCTCATACCCGTCACGTCCTATATACTCCTCTATACGAGCCGGATCGATTATACCACAGTTGCGTAAAACCAGCTTTGTCTGCCGTTTGAAAAACTCAACCTCATCCTGACGGGGAACGACTGTGCTCTGCGGCCCCTCTTTTATGACCAGTCTCTCGACGACTGTTCCCTCTTTTATGTGCTTTTCGATTATCTCCGCAGCATCTTCCGGCTGGACATTCTGGTAGAAAGTACAATCGGGATTTACAATCATTACCGGTCCCATCGCACACGGCCCCAGGCAACCGGTACCGATTATTTTTACCTTATCCGACAGCTCATGCAGCTTGATTTGTCTCTCCAGCTCCTCCTTCAGTTTCAGAGAACCGGAGGCGATACACCCTCCCCCCGTGCACAGAAGAATCTCAAAGATCGAATTCTTTTGCAGATTCTTGTTTTCCGTACAAACCGCTTGCTTTATGCCTTGAAGATCCTCATATTTCTTGATTTTTATTTCTGAAACAGTCATATGCTTTACTCCCCCTTCTCCGCGGCGGCGGCCACTTTGTACTGGCTTAAGATTTCACCTACCCTGGTCGGCTTAACCCTCTGATGTACATCATCATCGATCATTATCACAGGTGCCAGCCCGCACGCCCCAAAACAACGCCCAATGTCAAGAGAAAAGAGACGGTCCTCGGTGGTCTGACCAACATCAATGCCAAGTTTTTCCTTTAATGCCGAAAGAACCTCCTTACCGCCGCGAACATAACAGGCGGTCCCCAGACACACCCGCACCAGATGCTTACCGCGGGGGACGGTAGAGAAGAAAGAATAAAATCCCACCACTCCCGCCACTTCACTGTAAGGCTTGTCAAGTGCGATGCTGATCTTCTTTAACGCAACCTCAGGCAGATAGCCTATCATCGTCTGAGCAGTTTGCAATACCGGAATGAGCGCTCCCGGTTTGCCTTTGTATTCCTCCAGAACCGAATCGAGTCGTTCGAGCAATTGCTCCTCGGAGACGTGCTCATTGCAGGAACAGCAGTCTTTTTGAGCCATAAAACTCTCCTTCGAACCTACTGTGGACAATATTTGAATGCGTTTATTGTTTCGGTAAATGTGATAACATGCATCATACTGAAGATGAATAAAGTCCACTGCCGGGACCTCGCCTCACACGCAGTTTCACATAAACCGTCATTATAATTATAAAAGGTTCTTACTCAAGAGTCAAATTCTCGTGACAACCATCACAAAACACGCTTCTTTTTCCTTCAACAAATATTTTCCCGTCTCTTTTCCGTGCCGCTTGAACGTTTCTTTTCACAATATAAGCCTTTTTATTGGGATTGTATTCACAATATCGCTTTTAAAATGCTCATACGAACAAAAAAAACGACCTCTCCGAAAAATCTGTTCGATTACCCTGTTTTATCTGCGGATTCTGGCAGGTGGTGGTGTTTCCGGCGATTTTGTCTGATTTCGCCGGAGCCACCCGGAAGAGAAGTATTTTTCTGGGGAGAGAAAACCGGCGGGATCAGCAGCATCCCGCCAGAAAAACATCTTCAGTTATGGGAGAAATCCATGCGCTGAACCTCCACACCTTCGAAGGCATTCAGTTTTGCCGCCATTTCCTCGAATTTTGCGAAATCCCCCGTCATCTCCAGCAGAATCAAGCCGTTCACCGAACAAAAATCGCCGTTCACATCGTGTAATCCAAGACGGGTCTTGATGTTACATCCATACTGTGTAAACACCTTCTGAATGTCGGGAGCTTGATTGACACGATCGTGGATATGTACTCCCATAATAACGTGATTTTCCCCAGGCATACGGTTTCTCCTTTTTTAAGTTAGGTGAAATGCTCTACACATCAATATAACCCCTGTAATAAATAAATCCAAACAGGAAAAATACACTCCAGTGATTGTGCGAATCACCGGGAGAGAAGCACTGAATTTTGTTGCATCTCGACAAAAGGCGCCTTCTTCACCAAAAGATTTGTATCTGCGTGTATATGCCGTGGCTGAGCCGTGCGATTCTTCCGTTTCTGGAATCACGCGAAAAGATCATTTCCAGATCGGTCATCCACCGGATATTACCATCCGCATCTAACAGTATTGTAAAGCTGGGCAGCAGCTGAACAAGATAGGTCTGGCTGTTACCGATTTCAGGAAAGATCAATGCGGCCATAACAAGGGGTTGAACACCGGCGATGGTACTTCTTTGCAGCATCCATTTTTTTGCCAGCATCGTGCGGACAGCCGCAAACCATGCATAACGTTTGATCTGTATATGTCTGTTGATGATTGACATTCTGGGATCGTTACCGGTATACAGCTCAAATTCAAAGCGCATATCCGAAAAGGTAACCCAATACTCAAAGTTTACAACATCGTAAACCTGATCGCGATAGTAAGCCAGCGTGTTTCTCAGCAGTATATTTCCCCATACCCGTTTGAGTTCGGAAATGTTGTTGAGGAAAATGCGCCTGGATTCATCCGCTCCCCCTATGGTATACAGCCGCAGGTGCCTGTCCGATGCCTGCTCCCAGTGCAGGCGCCATTGAAAGGCAACCTCCCCACCGGAGACACCGAAGCGACGTATGTATCTGTTAAGAAAAGATCTGTTCACCGAATATATGGGCCCGCCGGATTCCGAAGCATCGATACCGAGTTTCGTATCGATATCACCAAATCGCATCTGGTGCAGGCTGTTTAAATCAAACTCTACATACCCCTCTTCTATCAGAATGTCCATTTCGCTAAGGCTGCGTTCAATATCTAAAAATAGATTCTCCAGCAATGCGGATGACGTGTCGTCAGTGGGAGATGCTGTAACGCATTGATAAGCCATCAGAAAAACCAAAATTGCTATGTACTCCATCATGGCTGTTTCTTCCCAGGAGCCTTCAACCCTCATATTTACACGCACTTACAGTTGAACTGTTATTTTGGGCGCCACACCATCCTCAGGATTTAAACAAAAAACATGCCAATAATCGCCCAAACTCACCGATTCCTTGTCCGACACCTCTCCTCCGTATCCCCTTCTCCCGCTGAAGCGATACGGGAGGATAAAACGCGCGGTATTCCGTCGTATTGCTGGTCAATGTGACTAAGGCGCGGTATTGTGAAAAAAAATCAAACCAGGGGAGATAGAAGTTGACGATTTTTGTTCTGCGAAGTACCATAATAAACAAAAAAATCTATTACTTCTGGAGGCTATAATGTTTGCTCGTTTATCTCTTTCACAAAAGATGATCACGGTTATTGTTCTGCTTCTTGTAATGGTATTCGCCACCATCACAATCGTGCTTTCTCACCAGACAAATACCGGCGTGTTGAATCTCCAGCGGCAAACGGTTGTTCGTGAGGCCTCGATTCTCTCCGGCCTGACAGAGCTCATGGTAAAAGAGCAGAAAACGGCGGTTCGCCAGAATGCAACAAGCAACGTATTTAAGAAAGAACTCATGGAGAATGTGTCGTACCCGGAATCCAGAGAGTTTCTAAGGCTCTCCGAAAGCGAAACCGCCTATTCCGACTATACATTTCTTGCGGACAAGAATGGCACCGTCGTTGCATCGACGTCACCCGATTTTGAAGGCACAAGGTTTAGCGAAAGAGATTTCTGGAAAGGTTTGTCGAAGGGTGAAAAAGTCTTTTTCGAACCATATCCCCAGGAATCAAAAGCCGGTGATCCCGTTTCCATAGTAGCGGCAGCCATTCACAATGATGAGGGAATTCTTATCGGAGCCTTTGGAATAGCCGTAAATATCACCCGGTTTGCGGAGAAACATATCACGAATCTGAAAATCGGTAAAGAGGGCTATCCTTACGTCCTTACAGATAAGGGAGTTCCGATTGTGCATCCAGACCCAAACACTGTCATGGAAGACATTTCCTCACACGGTTTTATTTCAGAAGTTATATCATCAAAGGCCTCCGGATTTCAGGAATATACCTGGGAGGGGATGGATAAAATACAGGCGTTTGAGAAACTGAAAACAATGCCCTGGTATATCTGTATAAACACCCCCAGAAATGAACTTGTGGCACTGGCTAACACCCTCTCGACAACCGTTATAATCATCTCATTCATCACGGTTATTCTTCTTTCGGTTATTATTTATCTGATCATCCGCTCGATACTTCTCAACAGATTCCACCGTTTTAGTGACGTGTTCGGAAAAGGCAGCAAGGGAGATCTTACCGTCAGGGTAGCAGACTCCAACCAGGATGAGCTCGGTTCACTGGCAAACCATTTTAATGATTTCATCGAAAACATTCAGTCCCTTATGAAGGAACTAAGTACCAGTATCACCGATATGTCATCTTACTCACAGGAACTGAGTTCGACAGCAACCGAGATGGCTTCCACCGCCGAAGAGCTAAGCTCTCAGTCATCGGTTGTAGCCTCATCCAGCGAACAGTCGACAGCCAATGTAAACACCATTTCTTCGGCCGCAGAACAGATGTCCAGCAATCTGGAGATGGTCGCAACCTCCATGGAGGAACTGACGGCGTCGGTTACTGAAGACGCCCAGAACACCCAGCGGGAAAGCCGGCTTGCGCATGAGGCGCAGGATGCGGCGGATAAAACGGTTAATACCATGAGCAAACTCGAAACGGCTGCGCAGAAAATCGGAAAGGTGGTGGAGATAATAAAAGATATAGCCGACCAGACTAATCTTCTTGCCCTTAATGCGACCATTGAGGCGGCTTCCGCGGGAGATGCGGGAAAAGGGTTTGCGGTGGTGGCAAACGAGGTAAAGGAGCTGGCAAAGCAATCCTCACAGGCAACGGACGAGATCGCCAACCAGATCAGCGAGATTCAGACCAGTACAATGGATGCTGTGGAGGCGATAAAAGGCATTACCGGCAAGATAAGCGAGGTGAACAGTATCTCGGAGATGATCGCCAGCTCGATCGAGGAGCAGACTGCAACGGTTCATGAAGCCGCCAGGAACGTGACCGAAGCCAGCGGGGCGGCATCGGAGATCGCTCAGAATGTCTCGGAATCGGCTCGGGGGCTCCAGGAAATCAGCTCAAATATTCACGGGGTAAACAGTGCCGTCCGCAACACCAGCGAAGCTGCCTCCAATATAGAAAAACGCTCATCTGATCTTTCTCACATGAGTGGAAAGCTAAGGGAAAAGATCAGCACATTCAAGGTCTGATCTTCTGTATAATCGCACAATGCCTACAAAAGAGTAAGGCAGGGGCACCCACCAGAGGTATCCCTGCCTTATCCGCTAAAGTTTTCTCCCCATTCTTACCATATTGACAGGACAAATAAGCCGGCCTGTCACCTGCCACAATTAAAACCGCATAGATTGTTCGATTTCCACCGGCTCTGACTCAGAGGAAGCGGGAGGAAAACGCCACATGGCGATTTCGCCTTCGGCCATTTGTTTCAATCGACTGCGCCCCATCCCGAATAAGGGAGATCGAACCTTGATGTCCTGGGTTTCCCCCTTCGCATTTACCATTAAACGCATGGTCAGGCTGTCCGTATCGGATGTATCCTGTACATCACCGGGAACCCCGCCCAGCACGGGACGAAGGCAGTAGGGGATATAGTACTGGTCTATCCACTGCTGAATCTGTGCGGGATCATGTTCGGCCTTTTCCAGCGAAAGAAGATCGGTGGCAACCGCTGCTCTTGCAAGAAGTGGAAAAGATATGACATCATCGCACTGCTCAAATGAGACACTGTCTACCAGATGAATTACTCCCCGGGGAAAGAAACGGGTGAGGTCACCCTGTGCATAGCTTTGGTAATTGCGTCCTCCATAGGAAAAGGACGTACTGTCTCCACGAACCTTCCACACCTCATCGACAAAGCTTTCTCCATAGCAGGTATCCTGTCGGTCGGTAACCAGCACCTGGCGAATAATCCTGACCTCAGCGGCCATTTCTCCCGTTGTGGAATCCACCACGGCATAGGGGTTGAGGTAGGCATGGGAAATATGCATCCAGTGTTTTTCGGCGCCACTTGGAAGGCGCATCCGGTGCTGTTTTACCCGCCAGATGATGCCATTATCCTTGAGCTCTATTCGGTCATGCACAGAGACCGGATTGTCCGATCCCAGAGTATCGGAATCGTAGACCCAAAACCCCGCTATTGCCTTTTTGATTGAATCTTTTTGTTCTTCTGAAAACTGGGCAAGCTGGCGGTAGTCGATATCCGTTTCCTGGAAGAGGTTAAACAGCTGTCGTGGCAGCCCGTTCTGGCCGATTTTGGTGTACATGAAAAAAGCAAGCACCAAAACGGCTGCAAGAATAATCGCTTTAGTAAAAGAAGAATCGGTTTTTGACCGTCTGGAACGCATATTGAGACCTCTCTGATTCGTTGAATTAGCCGATATCATCCATAAAAACGTAATATATATTCGTACAGAAAAAAAGATTCAATTTTGAACACAACTGGCAGCTCTGGAGTTACGCATGGATATCGAAAATGCCGTTAGAACAATCCTGAAAGAAATTGGTGAAGACCCTGACCGCGAGGGGCTCGTTGACACTCCAAAGAGAGTACGTAAAGCCTATGAACATGTTCTGGAAGGCTATTCGATGGACTCTCACAAGATACTGAGCAAGGCGATTTTTCATGAAGAGTGCAACCACATGATTATCGTACGGGACATCGAACTCTACAGCATGTGCGAGCATCATATGCTGCCGTTTTTCGGCAAGTGCCATATCGGATATATCGCGCAGGATAAGGTCTACGGCGTAAGCAAGCTGGCCCGACTAGTGAACTGTTTCTCGCGCAGACTTCAGGTGCAGGAACGACTCACTCAACAGATCGCATCCAGCCTCATTGGGCCCATCGATGCGGAGGGGGTGGGGGTCGTTATCGAAGCACAGCATCTTTGCATGATGATGCGAGGCGTGTCCAAGCAGAATTCGAAGATGATCACCTCCGCGATGCTTGGCTCCTTTCGATCGGAGATTGCCACAAGAACCGAATTCCTGCGCCTTATCGGGCTTGAACGCGGGTAGATGTCTAGCTGTTTATGGTGATCGGTAACTTATTAAGGAGCGGTCCGATCATGCGGTTATTGATTCTCTTGACCCACTTGACGATATCTTCCGGGGTGATGATCGCCTCCATGTGTGACACCGACTCGGAAGCTTCGGCAAAACTGATTTGAGAGATCAACTCCTTTATTATAGGGATGTTGCGCGGGATGACACTGAAGCGCTTGAGTCCCAGGCCGACCAGAAGAACGGTGTGAAAGGGGTCGCCGGCCATCTCACCGCAAATAGAAATCGGTTTCCCTCCGGCCTTGGATGTCTCGATAGCAGATTTAATGATTTTCAGAAAAGCCGGCTCGACAGGATTGTAAAGATAATTGACCTTGGGGTTATTTCGATCGGCGGCACTAAGATACTGAAGCAGGTCGTTTGTTCCTATTGAGGCGAAATCGATCTCTTTCATAAACGTGTCCATCTCCAGAATTGCCAGAGGGACTTCAAATAAAACACCACAGGGTGGCATGGGCACCCCGATCTCTTTGGCTGTTTCTTTGATGAATTCTTTGGCTTCCAACCACTCCTGCAGAGTGGTTACCATCGGGAGCATGATTGAGTAGCTACCCTTCTGCCCGGCACGCATAATGGCTTTGAGTTGATCGGCGAAAATATCTTTTCTGTCCAGAAGGATACGAATTGCACGCCAGCCCATAAAAGGATTGAATTCCTGGGGCATATTGAAGAATGCGGGTATTTTGTCACCGCCGATATCCATCATACGGAATACGCAGTGTTTCTTCCCGATTTGCTCCAGGATACTGCTGTAGTAGCTATGTTGTTGTTGTTCGGATGGAAATTCCTTACGATTGGAAAGCAGATATTCGCTGCGAACCAGCCCGATTCCATCCGCCCCGTACTCCATCGCCAGATGAGCATCATTGGGAAGAGAGATGTTTGCCAGGACTTCAATCTGGATACCGTCACGGGTATATGCCGGGCGATGCCATTTTTCTTTCAGCTGTTCGAGTATCTGAGTGCCGGGCTTGAGCTTTTCGTAGCGACTGACAACGGCGGAAGAGGGCCGGATTGTCACGCTTCCTTCGTCGGCATCAACATAGAGAAGGTCGCCCGGACGGATGTTTTTGTTGAGGTTACGAAGTCCGGAGACAACCGGAATATCATAGGAGCGGGCAAGAATAGCCGCATGAGACGTGCGCCCGCCGTTTGTGGAGATAACCGCCTGAATTTTCTCGATGTCGTAGGAAAGAATATCGGAAGGCGTAAAGGTTCGTGAGACTATCAGTACGATGGGCTCCATGAATGTCTTGGCCCTGCCCTCATCCTCTTTGGCATAGGAGATGAGTTTCTCACAGATTTCCACCATATCCCCGCTTCTCTCCTGAAAATAAGCGGTTCCGGCACTGTTGAACCTCTTGATAAAGTCATTGGATACCAGCCGAATGGATGTCTCAAGATCGTATAGTTTGGTGGTGATTGTCTCAACTATCTGCCCGATGAAGGCCGGATCATCGAGGATATGTTCATAGATATTGAGAATAGAAGCGTCGAATGACCCTGTTTCATCGAAATTCTGTGCATAGGAGCGATATTCTGCTTTTGCCTTATCGCGGATCTCGTTAAATTTCATGATCTGATCGCCAACATCCTGGCGATTGATCGATACGACCGATTCCTGCTGAGAGGCGCGTCCGACGAAATAAGCCTTGCCCAACCCCTTGCCGGGAACAATGCTTATACCTTTAAGCTGTGTTTCTTTTTTCATGTTTTTGGAACATCCCAAATCAATTCTCGATACTCTTTGATAGATCTGTCTGATGAAAATGCCCCGGAGCGGGCTATGTTACACAATGACATGCGTAACCATTTCTTACGATCGGCATACATCGAATCAAGCTCGTCCTGTTTGCTGCAATAGTCTTCGAAATCCTGGATGACCAGAAATTCATCTGAATCCCGCAAAGAGGAAAGAAGTGGATAAATCGCATGACCATCGGGTATCTGCGAAAGCGAGCTTTCAATCAACCTGAACACTTCAGAAAGATGTCGGTTCTCTGAGAGCACCGCATACGGTGAATACCCTTCCGGCCGCGCGGGCACATTCTTTTCCCAGTTACCAAATAACATGAGGTTTTCGGCTCCGATTTGTTCGACCATTTCGACATTCGAGCCCGATCTACTCAGGATACTGAGCGCCCCGTTGAGAGCAAATTTCATGTTGCTCGTACCACTGGCTTCAAGATCGGGGGTAGCGATTTGCTCGGAGAGATCGGCCGCAGGCACCAGTCGCTCAGCCCAGCTGACGCCATAGTCGGGTACGAATACCACTCTCATCTTGCTGGATACTCGGGAATCGTTGTTGACCAGATGCATGGCAAGGCTGATCAGATGAATGATCTGTTTTGCCAAATGATCGGAAGGAGCTGCTTTACCCGCAAAGATATGGGTGCGAGCCGGTCCGAACTGCTCATTGCTGCTCATGCGAATATATCTGGACAGGATACAGAGGACCTGCAGAACCTGCCTCTTATAAGGATGTATCTTCTTGGCCTGCACATCCATAAACGAGCTGTCATCCACGGCAAAACCGAGTGTCTGATTCAAAACACCTGCCAATTTCCTTTTGGCAGCATGCTTTATATCTCCAAGGCGATACAGGAATTGTTCATCCTGTGCAAAACGCTCCAACTTGCCCAGCTCCTCAAGATCGTGTGTCCAGCGGTCTCCTATCGCTTCGGTTATCAGATTTGCCAGAGGGCGGTTAACACACTGCAACCACCTGCGGTGGGCGATACCGTTGGTGATATTATGAAAACGGGTGTCGGTAAAGGTACGCACGGAGCCAAACACCTTAGTGCTGAGTTTTTCCGTCTGTTCCCGGGAAACTCCGTTCACCGAAAATGAGCCCAAAACAGCCAGATGGGCCATTTTGACCCTCTTGACCTCCCCCTCCTCGATTGCCGACAGTTCTCGAATAAGATCGTTATCGTTGATACCGGTCTTGCGCACCCGATCGAGGTGGCGCTGGTTGATTTCGTAGATGAGCTGAACATTTCGCGGAACGATCTGTTCCATGAGATATAAAGGCCAATTCTCCAGATTTTCCCGGCTTACCGCATGACTGGTGTAGGCGAATATATCCCGGGTCATTGTCCAGGCCTCATCGAATGATATCCCGTTCTCATCGATCAGAATACGCATCAACTCCGGCACCGCCAGTGCACACCGGCTGCCGTTGAGCTGAATGATAACCTTCTTGGACAGATTCCGCATGTCGCTGTTGTGCTGTTTGAATCTGCGGATTATGTCGCTGAGAGAGGCTGCAACAAAGAAATACTGCTGTTTGATCCGAAGCTCAGTGGCTCGCCGAACATCTTCATCGGGAAAAAGAATCTTGGTCAGACGTCCACTCTGAGACTTTTCTTCGCACGCCCGAACATAATCCCCGTGATTCTGATAATCGGGGAGAAATTCCTCAGAGGGACGGGCGGACCACAGGCGCAGAGTATTCACCGTATCGTTTTTATAGCCGGGAACAGGCATGTCATAGGGTACTGCTATGGCTTTGTCGGATGGTCTCCACAACGATTTATTCGAAATCGTCTGACCGGGGTTCGGCTCCACACTCCCGTGAAATCCTATTGTGCAGGCGTACTCAGGCCGGACGATTTCCCACGGGTGTCCCTTGTGCAGCCAGTCGTAGGGACGTTCTACCTGTATTCCCTGCTGCACTTTCTGATGAAAAAGGGCATAGTCGTAGCGAATGCCATAGGCCATTGCCGGAATGCCCAGCGATGCCATAGCTTCCTGATAACATGCAGCCAGTCGCCCCTTTCCTCCGTTACCCAGCTCGAAATCATCTTCCTGGTCGTAAATTTCCTCCAGAGAGAAACCCAGGTTTTTGGAAAGCTGCAGGACACTGTCTTCCAGATTGAGACTGATTACGTTCTGGTGCAAACTCTTGCCCAGAATATATTCCATCGACAAATAATACACACGACGAAGGTTATTTTCATGATACCGCTTCTGGGTCTCGATCCATTTATCCACCATCTGACTGCGTACGCCGTAGGAGAGGGCCATGTACTTGTCATAGGGAGTTGCAGTGGCATCATCTTTGGCCAGAAAATAGCGTAGATACCGATAATAGAAAGCTTCGAGGTTTTCCATGCTAAAGAGACTGTACTTTTCCTTGAGAGATAAATTTAGTTTGTAATCACTTATTATATATATTGTGCATACTTGTGTGCTGCAAAAACATCCTCTTTTTCGAATTATTTCAGAAAATCCGGTTATTTTGCAGGAAACTGCGGTGATTACACTCGTAAAGGCGGGACCGAAGATGGCGGAGGGGAGAGGATTTGAACCTCCGGTACAGTTGCCCGTACGACGGTTTAGCAAACCGTTGCCTTAAGCCTCTCGGCCACCCCTCCGCAGTCTTTGTGGAATCAAAATAGAGAACTTAAAATACTATGTGACTTTAAAGGTGCACAAGGGACAAATTGTCCATGCAGCCCTCAGTCGATCTCCTCATATGATGAGACCACATTCAGCACTTTGTTAAGATTGGTCATCTCAAAAAGACGTGACATATAGGATACCGGATCAGGGTCTGTGTTTACGAGGATCAATTGCCTGTTGGATTTTTGCATCAGGGTATGGTAATACACGATTATACCGACACCATGACTGTCGATAAAATCCGTCTCACTCACATCCAGGATGAGCTTGTCGTGCTTACGCTTAAACAGCGCCTCCATTTTCCGAGAAAACTTGCGGTCATCCACTCCAATAACTCGCCCCACCAGCTTCAAAACGGGTATATCGCCGACTTTTTCACTACTTATCTTGAGCCCCATTGCACTCCTCCATACGTTTTTTCGCTCGTGCATATCTTATTGCATATCATGATTATAGCACTGGGGAAAGAGATTATGCAAATAAAATGATTATCAGCGGCCAAACAGACGTTTACAAAACCACTTTTTCCAGGGACCTAAAAGTTTGCCCAAGCCCCTATGCTCCGCGAGATCGTGCCACTAACCACGAGAAAACTACCCGGTTTAAATACTACTGAGAAAATTTGTATTCAGGAAGGAAAAGTGCCGAAGGGGGGAATCGAACCCCCACGGGATTGCTCCCAACGGATTTTGAGTCCGCAGCGTCTACCAATTCCACCACTTCGGCAAAGACATATACCTGAATTGAGCGATTCTCTCGCTGCGATCTGCTCAGAGCCGCTCAATTCAGGTATAAATTAAATTAAGATACTCGCGGATGGCAAGCCCCAAATTTCCAAGCAGCTACACTGCAGCACTATCGCTATCGCCCAACCATTCATCATCTTCCTCATCATCGCTGTCCCCTAACGCATCCTCCTCTGCTCCCTCGTCCAGCGAATTCATGTCCGTTATTGTATCCTCGATGATTGTTTCCGCATGCATCTCAATAAACTCACAGATATCTTTGGCACCCGGGACGCCCTTTTCAGTGATATGTTCAAGGATGGTCAGTCCTGTAGCGATCATTATATTTCGCACCAACTGTTCATCATATAATCTGCACATGTTTCCTTTCATGCAGTCCTCTCTCTTGCTGTAATTGTCAGGTGTGGCTAATCATTTGATTATAGGGGGAGATAGAGACACCGCTGGCGACCGCTTGAGAAATAGGCGGAATGATACATCAAACAAGCTTGGCGACTTTGAAACATCGCCCCCCTTCAAGCCCAATTATATCACCGCATAAAAAAGCGGTCAACCCAATTCTACCCTGAAACGATTAATGCGAGTTTGGCTTATTCCGAAGGGTATGAAATGGTCACCCTCACGGATAAAGCATAATTGCCGACACCTCGTCGCAACATCTCAAGCCGCGAGAGACACTTGCATTATCATGGAGCACATTCTCGATGAGATGATATGGCATCGATTTACCACCACGCTACTATCAGAAGGAGTGAAAATGACACCCGACGTTTTTTTCATCTACATCCAAAGCGTGCAAACAGTCC
>CAYQOU010000031.1:0-48534 GCA_964419255.1 uncultured Fibrobacterota bacterium
AAAAGCCCCCAAAATTGCCGTTTCCGCTTCATATAGGGCAATTTTGAGGGCTTGAGTATGGTACACCGTCAGGGATTCGAACCCCGGACCCACTGATTAAGAGTCAGTTGCTCTACCAACTGAGCTAACGGTGCACATGAGGCGATCATTTTTTGACCAGACAAACAAATATATAAAAATTTTAACCTAAAAACAAGGAATGCAATTCAAATGCCTGTTTGCTTCTCATCAGGTATGGTATTCTGCATTTATTCGTACATAGTCATATGTCAGATCGCAGGTGTGTGCGACTGCACATGTTTGTCCTCCGGTCCCTAAATCGACATCGATAATCACTATTTTTTCTTTAAGCCGTTTTAGCATCTGTTCGTGCGGAAAAGCTACCGGACGCAAATTGTGGCACACCGGCATTCCGCATAGAGACACTCTGAGGTTTTCAGATGAAAACTGGGCGCCGCTATATCCTATTGCACAGAGAATACGACCCCAGTTAGGATCGTTGCCAAAAATCGCGGTTTTGACCAGATTGGAGTTGGCGATAGCTTTTGCAGCCAGTTTGCAATCCTGGTCATTCTTACCACCGGTTACGTTGACCTCTATTCTTTTTGTCGCACCTTCTCCATCTTCGGCAATCTTTGCACACAAAGAGTTGCAGACCTCAAATAAGGCATCCTGAAAAAGAGAAATATCCGAAGCGCTTTCTACCTGTACAGCAGAAAGTCCGTTGGATAAAACAAGAACCATATCGTTAGTGGATGTATCACCATCGACAGTAAGATTGTTGAAGGTAAAATCGACGACTCGTGAGGTGATAGCCTGCAAAGTCGACGCTTTGATCGCAGCATCCGTCGAAATGAAACAGAGCATAGTAGCCATATTTGGGCATATCATACCCGAACCTTTTGCACACCCGCCGATAATCGCCGTTCCGCTTTCAAATCGCACCGAGACTGCCGATTCTTTCTCGATGGTATCGGTGGTCATGATTGCTTTTGCAAAGGAGTTTCCCCCTTGGGTCGATAGAGAAGAGGCTAGCGGGACCAAACCGCTCTTTAATTTTTGCATCGGAAGAAACTCTCCGATACAGCCTGTTGAGGAGACAAGGATCGAATCGGGCGAGGTGTTTAGAAGCAAGGCGGTTTCTTCTGCTGTCGAACGTACATCTAAAACACCCTGTTCGCCGGTACATGCATTGGCATTTCCGCTGTTGCAGCAAACCGCATGTATGCTGTCTGAGGGAAGAAGGTTGCTGTTCCAATCGACACAGGCAGCCCTGAGGGTATTTTGGGTGAATGTTCCCGCGGCGGTGCATGCTGCCTCGCTGAAAAGAATCCCCAAATCGGATTTACCCGATGTCTTGATCCCCGCCTGATATCCACCGGCCATAAAACCGCGTGCTGCTGTTACACCACCGTTTATGCGTACAATCGATTGTGTATTATTGTCCATTTTAAAAAAATATATCGTGCAACAGAATTTGGGTGCCGTTTGAAGCATTTCCGTTTTCTGATTTGATTCATTGGATACCGCAACAGGCTGCGAATTGCTGCAAAAAAATGAACCCTTTAAACGGTTATGGTAACTTATTATATTTTAAAGCTGGAAAATAATTTATAATATCATGCGGATAATCATCCCGAGTGGTTCCTCGAGTCAAAAAATCTTCAAAAACCTGTATACAGTGTATCTTTTAAAGAAAAGGTACCGCATTTGGTACGAGTAAAGTCCCAGAGCGGAATCAGATGAAGAGTGAGGGAGGTCTTTAAATAAATGGCCAAATTGTTTTTGAATCTAAGTAATATGCTTATAATCAGTAAAAAAAATAACAGTGTTCGTAGGGCAATACTCTTTCTTTTGAGTCACATTCTTATCTTTGCGGGTATCATTTTCACTCTTGAGATTGTACTGGTCTTTTTAGGCATAGGTGATATCTTTATCCCTCTGACCCGTTCTTCAAAAGAATTTCTCTCAAACTGGATGTTTTGACGATTTTTCATCACACGGGCCATAGTCACGGTCTCCCATGTCAGCAATGGACAATTTGAAGCCACATTCGACGCTCTTTTGGATTCTTATATGTGATTGATCGCAAAAGAAGGCTGACTCGTGTAAACAGAAGATATACTGAGCTGGTTAGAAAAAGTACCGACCGATGCATTGGTGAAAAGTGCTTTAAAATCATGTCTGAGGCAACTACCGAATGCCCAAACTGTTCTGTGACCTCCGTATTTGAAAGGGCAAAAGCCGTAAGAAAACGGCATATCACCAGCTATAGTAGGTTTCTACCAGTGGAATCTTTTTCAATTATTCGATGAGAGTGGGAATCTGGTTAAGGCTATTGCTCTTTGGTTCGAAATATCAACTCGTTCTGGATGAGATAATCATAAATGCCATATATCACGCCCCGGTTCTGCCCGAACGCATGAGGAGTTTAGGCGCGTAATTCTTGACCCCACAGAGTACGTGGAGTTACATTGGGGGTATGATTCGGAGAAATACGGCTTTTCGATTATCGGTAAACAGGGCGTTTGAAAAAAACGAGTACTTTATCTGATAAACAGACATCTGCGGTGTGAAGGGATGCTTGATGATTCCGGCCAGGTAATTCACATGAGCAGACTTTTTGCCGACCGTATGATCATAAATTTAAGTCGGGGAAAGAAGACAGAGGTAATTATCATGAATTATTTTACCTCCATATATAGAAGGTGCAAGCCGCTATATATTAACGAAACCTCCGGAAGATTAATTATTCCCTGAATCGAGGGGGGCTCGTGCGAAACGCCTGATTCAGGGGCACAATATAATGTCCAATTATGAGGCTTAATTCATGATAAATACCTGTCGAGGACAAAAAATTACGCTTCAGGGATTCAACAATCTGACCAAATCCCTTAGTTTTAACATTTACGATATCTGCTATGCACGCTCCAAAGCGTCTCAAATCGATTATCTGGAATATGTGGATGAAGCCTACAATTCGACCAAGCTTCGTGAGATCCTGGAAGAGGTCACCAATATTATTCAGGCAAATATCATCAACATCTCCACTCAAGACTATGATCCGCGTGGAGCGAGTGTGACGGTGTTGATAAATGAAGGGCATCAGGTGCAATCCTCTGTAACAGGGCATTTGGACAAGAGCCATATTGCTGCTCATACCTACCCGGAAACGAATACAAAAACAGGCATATCCACCTTCAGAGTCGATATTGATGTTTCTACCTGTGGGATGATCAGTCCCCTGCGAGCGCTTGATTTTTTGATCAGCTCATTCGACTCGGATATAGTACTGATGGATTATCGGGTGAGAGGTTTTACGCGCGATGTTAATGGGCGCAAAATATATATGGATCATGACATCACCTCCATTCAGGATTATATCTCCGATGAGATACTCAAAAAGTATATAGCCTACGACATAAATATCGTATCTGATAACATTTTTCATACGAAAATGAAACTGAAGAATTTCCGATTGGACAACTATCTCTTTGGCCCCGAAAGCGAACGCCTGGCAAGCAGCACTAAAGCAAGGCTGAATAAACTGCTTCGCAAGGAAATGCAGGAAATATTTGAATGCCGTAACATTTTCGATGACTGAACCTGACGGGTTGCGTCCTCCCGTTTTTTACGTATTTGCCTCAAAGGAGAATTGATGGCTGAGTCTTCAAAACGGCTGTTCAAAGAGCCGTTAAATGATAATTTTGGTTTCTACTATACAATCGATAAGTCCTTGTATAAGGGGAGGACCAAGTTTCAAGAGATCGAAATGGTGGAAACCGCCGAATTCGGAACTACTCTTCTTTTAGATAATATTACCCAGGTGGTAGAAAAAAACGAATGGCAATATCATGAGCCAATGGTGCATCCTGCGATGTGTTCTCACCCAAATCCCCGTAATGTTCTGGTCATCGGTGGAGGAGATGGGGGGATATTGCGTGAGGTGTTGAAGTATCCGTCGGTCGAGCATGTCGATTTTGCAGAACTTGACAGCGAAGTCGTTGAGTTTTCGCGCAAGTATCTTTTTAAAATGAATGAAAATTCTTTCGATGACCCGCGGGTCAGTGTCCAGATTACAGACGGGCGTAGCTGGGTTGAGCAGCACCCCGGGCAGTACGATATTGTTATCATGGATATGACCGACCCTTTTGGTCCCTCAAAATTTCTGTATACCAAACAGTTTTTCACCGCAATCAAGAGAAGTTTTCGCAATGCAAAGGGGCTTTTTGTAATGCATTCCGAATCTCCGATCAGCAGACCGGTTGCATTCAACTGTATTGTGCGAACTCTCCGCTCGGTTTTCAAGAATGTTACCCCACTCTACACATATATTCAAATGTATGCAGTGCTCTGGTCAATGTGCGTGTCCTCAGATGGTATAGCAATCGCAAATAAAACTGCACCATCGATTAATAAGCGACTATCCACCTACGGAATAAAGAAATTGAAGGTATTCACAGGCGAATCGCTTGTAGCTATGCGTACTCCCTATCCTTACATCGAGGAAATACTGAAGAGACGGGTTCGATTAATTACCGACAAGAACCCGGATTTCCCTGACAACTTCATCAAGTAGACAGAACAATGGACTTTCTGAAGGCAGAGAACCTGGTTGCGCAGCACGGGACACCAACTCTGTTTATTTCACTCAATCGCATCCGTGAAAACTATCGCAGCCTCAATGCCGCACTTCCGGGCGTGGATCTGTATTATGCCCTCAAATCAAACCCTCTTTCGCCTATCGTATCCGCGCTCAGTGAGGAGGGGAGCTTTTTTGATGTGTGCACCAATGGTGAAATCGATGTGCTGAAAGGTTGCGAAATAGATCCTTCCAGAGTAATACATACTCATCCCATCAAAAAAGATCACGAGATTCGTTACGCTCTCGATAAGGGTATTCAGCTATTTGTTGTAGATAATGAATGTGAGCTGGAGAAGCTGCTGCCGTATAAAGACAGGGCTCAGATCCTTGTGCGTATGAGCATACAAAACCCCGGCACGATGGTTAATCTTTCTTATAAATTTGGTGTGTCTCCTCAGAAAACGGCAGCACTCATTCAGAATGCGCAGTCTATGGGGATGACGGTAAAGGGAATTAGTTTTCATGCGGGGTCTCAAAACGAGAATAATCTTAAGTATATAGAGGCGTTGGAATATTGCAGGGACATTTGCAGGCATATAGCAATCCATGGTGTGCCGCTTGAGATAATCGATATCGGTGGTGGTTTCCCCATCAGCTATTTACATGGCGTAGAGCCGCTATCGCGTTTCTGCCAGCCGATCAATGAGTATCTGGAAAGGTTTTTTGCGGGGTATAAGATTATTGCAGAGCCCGGAAGGGTAATCAGCGGTCCCGCTGCAACTCTGGCAACACGGGTAGTCGGAAAATCTCTGCGTGATGATGTTTGGTGGTATTATATTGATGATGGTGTATATAATACCTTTAGCGGGAAGATTTTCGATCATACGACCTATCCGTTTTCGGTTCCGCGGGAAGGAACCCGATTCGCATCTGTTATAGCCGGGCCTACGTGTGATTCGATTGATGTATTATACGAAGGTATCACGCTACCCGCTCTGGAGGTCGGAGATATACTTCTTTTTGACTCGATGGGTGCTTACACAAATGTAAGCTCTACCAATTTTAATGGGTATCCCAAGGCAAAGATCGTATTTATTGATTGATTTGGTACTACTACACCAGTTTCAGAAACTCTATGAGAAAAGCTATGAATGCACCTTTTTCCCAGCAGCAACACCTGATCGAATCCTCTAACTGGATTAATAATCTGGTTGATGGAAACAGCGGTTTGACATTAAGAGTCAAACAGACTCTATTTTGTGATGCGAGTCCTTTTCAGAAAATCGAAGTTTTCGAGACATATGGCTTTGGGCGCATATTGGCACTGGCGGGAATGATTGTACTCACCGAAAGAGATGAACACATCTATAATGAGATGATTACTCATCCTGTTATGCTTGCCGGTACACCTCCACGATCGGTATGTATTATCGGTGGTGGTGATGGCGGCGCTCTGAGAGAGGTTTTGAAGCATGATAGTGTGAAGAAGGTGACAGTGGTCGAGATAGACCGGCAGGTAACCGAGACCGTGAAGAGATTTTTTCCTTCTATGGGCGGGGGCTTCGATGATTCACGGACTGAGCTGGTGTTCAATGATGGGTATGCCTGGCTGGAGGCGTCAAACAGAACCTTCGATGTAATCATAATCGATTCCTATGACCCGGCTGGTCCTGTGCAGTCATTGGAGACTGGAAATTTTTTTGAGCTGGTAAAAAAAGCGCTTACACCTGAAACAGGTCGGGCTGTTTTGCAGGCAAGCTCCCCTGATCTTAACAGGGATAAAATCAGAAATACCATGAAAGAGCTGTGCAGGTTTTTTTTGTGGAACAACCCCTATCTTGCTACTATACCTTCTCTACCGAATGGTATCTGCAGTTTTCTATTATGCAGACAACAGAAGAATAGGGAGATCCAGTGGTCTGAAAATGCTGACAAAATAGCTGAGTTCTGTGGATATTTCGCCCCACAGCTTCTTACCGGAGCTTTCTGTCTGCCGCGTTCGAGTTTGGAAATATTTTTCGGATAACATGAAATTTTTTGAGGTGATAAAACGTATATTAAACAGCTGAAAGGCTTTCAGTAAGCTTACCAGACACGAACCAAATACTCCCTCCTGTTCGTGTCGATGCGAAGTTTAGTTTTGGCTTTCTGTCCCTTTTCCAGGGGCAGAAAGCTTTTTTTTGGTGCGCCCGGATTGAGCGGTTCTGATCCTTCGAGGGAAGAATGGGCTACTCAACAGTGCAATCCAATGGAATTCCCACCCAAGGTATTTTGATAGCTGAAGTCCTAATGGAGATATGAAATAGCCGCGGGAGAATCGCTCAATGTGTGTTTTTGCATAGATCATTATGTTTTTCAGCTCTGTTGCATCTTGCCATGTTTTCTTCCGCTCAACCTCATTTCGGTCTCATATCCACACATGAATGATTGGTACAATTTTTGTAAGACATCCTCTTGTTTTAAGGAAGGTATTAAGTGAAAGTAAAAAAATATTAATGTGAAATATGCATTTACACTATATTGTATAGAAATGTGCCGTTGAGGTAAGCTGTTTGCATTACACCCCACCCCGGGACTTTACCCATGAGTCTCAGGTAGTCATCACCAATTTTTATCACATCTTAGCTACAGGAGTATTGGTTATGTCTGCATTCAAGGGATTTACTTCCGACCGGCAGCTTGTACGCAAACCCGCCGTAGCAGGCCAGTTCTATTCTGCTGATGCTACAGAGTTGCGAAATGACATCCTTTCCTATCTTCGCACCGGGAAACGGCAGAGAACATATTCTCAGTTTTTGATTGTCCCCCACGCCGGGTATATGTTTTCGGGGGCAGTAGCGGGAATCGGCTATGCAACCGTTGATCCATCCGCCCAAAGGGTGTTTATCATCGGTCCTTCGCATCACAAATGGTTTGAAGGGGTTTCCATTCCCGATGTCGATTATTACGAAACGCCGCTTGGTCAGGTGCCAATCGCAAGAGACGTCGTCGATGAATTGAGGGCGCATTCATTTGTGCACTCTCATAAGGGCGCTCATCAATCCGAGCATTGTCTGGAGGTACAAGTGCCTTTTCTGCAGGTCGTGCTCGGTTCATTCCAGATAATACCTGTGCTGTGTGGTAGAATAGACCCTGCCCTGGTGGCCGAGATGATAGGTCCGTATATCGATGAAAATACCCTTGTGGTTGCATCAAGTGACTTGTCACATTATCATTCTGATGATGAGGCACAAAGTATCGATGCTGAAACATTGGAAACGATCGAAAAGGGAAAGCTTGACGGGCCCCTTGATGCCTGTGGCGAAACGCCTATCAGAGTAGTAATGAAATTAACCTCAGAGCGAGGACTGAAAGCAGAGGTTCTGGATACCCGAAACAGCTATCAGACAGCACCATATTTTGGTAGCAGGGAACGTGTGGTAGGGTACGCATCTGTTGCATTCAAATCTTCCCCAAACGAAAATCACGAACAGTCAGCACCATCGGAGAAACTCTATTTGAGCAAAGACGATAAAGCCTATCTGCTAACACTCGCCAGGGAGGCGCTTGATAAAGCAGTGCGGACTGAGGGAGCCTATTCACCCGATTTTATCCCGGAATTTTCCAGACAATACTGCGGGTGTTTTGTTACTCTAACTTCCGATGGCAAACTGAGAGGGTGTATCGGGTATATAGAAGGAATCAAACCATTGTATCAGGCAGTGATCGATAATGCCGCAAGTGCTGCACTTGGTGATCCCCGATTTCCTAACGTTACGGAAGATGAACTTAACAAGATTACCATTGAGCTTTCGATTCTAACCAGACCGGTACCTTTGTCATTTTCTGACCCCCAGGATCTGTTGAATAGATTAAGCGTTGGGGAGGACGGGTTAATTTTACAGAAAGGGTATCGTCAGTCTACCTTTCTTCCACAAGTATGGGACACATTACCTGATAAGGTAGCTTTTCTCGAGCATCTTGCGATGAAAGCAGGTCTGAGCAAAAACGACTGGAAGGTTGCCCAATTTAAAAGATATAGAGTAGTTCATTTCAGGGAAGAATAGTCCGTGAGTGCAAATGATGCGGTTTTTATTCTCTGTAAGCGCAATTTATGGGCATGTATGTACCGATTTTTCATTTTCTTCAACAAAAGCGAGGTTTAGGGTGGCAGCTTCCGGCCGCTGTTTTATATTTTGGGTAGAGAGAAGCCATGATTAGGCCGAGGGAGGTAGTTGTTAAGAGAAAGTTTTTTCCTGACGTATTCATCCCTCTTTTAAGCCTTTGATATCCCGTTTGGTCACGAAAACAGTAAAACCGAGTAATCTGTGGTGACTTCTGGCTTATTCACAGAGGCACTATCAATCAGTAAGTTGTAAGTTGAAAGGGGGCAGTATGCAGTCAGCTTTCCGGAGTATACTAGTAGGAGCACTTGTAATCTTCACCTACCTTCCGGTTGTACATGCGGATTTTAACAAAGTTAAGGAAAGTCTGAGCGCTCGACTGGAGAAGTTGGATTCACATCTGCTTTCCCTTTCCAAAAGTAATGAATTATCCTCCAGAAGAATAGAAGATGCAACCCCGCCGTTTCGCAACTCCATAAAGGAATTTCCCGAATTTCAGACTCTGATGCGAACCAATTCCAAAGGTAAGGTGGTCAACGAAATAGTTAATGAGGGGCGACAGGGAAAAAAATTTCGAAGTGTGGCACGTCAGAGCTGGTTTGGAGAAACCGCAAGAATGAATCCTTACTACGGGTTTCTGAAAATGCGTGATGGTACAACATATCTTTTCTGGTGTAAACCCATTCCGGTTGGTACGCGTGAGGGGGGGTATCGGTTCGGTGGTGCACTAGTGGCAAAGATTGAGTTGTCTGATGTGCTTAAGGCTGTTGCGGGTGAAGTCGATGAGCCTTTTCAGCTGCTTCACGAAGATGAGGCCATTTATGCGAATGAGTGGAATAGTATCAAAGAACCTGTCAGTGAGAAGATCACAGTTAAAGGATTGGATAATATAGTTCTCAGAGGCAAAAAGGCCTCACCGCCAAACGTGGCAGCCGCAGATACTCAGGTGACCCAGCAGAGTGCTACTGCGGCAGCAAAGGACGATGCGGCAGCTCCTTCTGGCAAACAAGAA
Organism: uncultured Fibrobacterota bacterium; assembly: GCA_964419255.1. GTDB lineage: Bacteria > Fibrobacterota > Chitinivibrionia > Chitinivibrionales > CAYFVL01 > CAZPHU01. Next base: position 9,701 of record CAYQOU010000031.1, read on the forward strand.
AAGGATAGTGGTGGGTTTCCCTGGGTAACGATTATTCTCCTAATAATTGTTGCTGGAGGGGGCGGATTTCTGATTGTTACAATTCGCAAGTCTGCAAAAAAGAGACATGCCGCTCTCCTTGCCGAGATAGAAGATGGTAAGCCTGAAAAGGAAGATGTCGACTCCTCTCAAAAGGAGGCGAGTTTTGATGATGGGGCGACGGTGATAATGCCAGTGCCTCGCAGAGAGATGGAGCAGCAGAAGGCCATGGGGAGAGTTGCACAGCAGGCGGCGGGAAGGCCTTTCCCGGCATCGAGGGTTTCCGGTGCCAATACAACGGTGGAGGAACACAGGCAGCAGCCCCTACAATCGAATCCGTCTCAGGAAATGTACAACCGGATTCGTCAGGAAGTGTTTCATGAATTGAAAAGCAAGATGGATGTGCAGTTTAAAAAGCAGCTTCATGATGCCATTGCTGCGAGAAGCGAAAAGATGAAACAACAGATCTTTGCGCAGGCCCAGCAGTCAGTGTCGCGTAATATGCAGGCTTACAGTTCTGTTCTTGCACAGCAGATACATACATTGTCAGGGCTTGCTTCTCAGAATATTCCTGAACAGAGTCGCAGGCAGGCCTTGAATTCTGTATTGGTAGAGCTGAAACGGATACACAGCAGTATGTCAGGAAGGCATCAGCCAAATGCTCGGGCTCGGTAGGCTGTTTGTTTCAATAAAAGGATGCGCCTGAAGATAAAGAGTAGGCGTTGTTGCTGTTTTGTTTCGCTGATTCGAAAAAAAAAGCTGCCTCACAACCTTGAGACAGCTTTTTTTTTTTGATGTAATCACTTTTTTTAATGCATTGAGTGTTTCTTGAGCCGATGCGTTCGCCCCGAGCGTCTAAGTTTCTCGAGCGCAGAATCCTTTATCTGGCGTACTCGTTCTCGGGTGATATTGGCCCGTGCGCCGATTTCTTCCAGAGTGTATGTTGTTTCTTCTCCTATGCCGAAATACATGCGAACGACTTTGCGTTCACGCTCGTTAAGCGTTTCGAGTAATTCATCTATTTCCTGGTTAAGAGACATCTGAAGAACGGTTTCTTCCGGATTCTCCTGCTCATCGTCACTCATCACATCCAGCAAGCACCCTTCGCGTCCAACCGCAAGTGGTGCATCCAAAGACGTGTGATTATTGCCGATTTTCATCGTTGCCGTCACTTCGGACTCATCAATGCCCAGTTCTTCGGCGACTTCGCGATCATTGGGTAGTCTGCGAAACTTCTGTTCGAGTTTAGCACGCGCTTTTCCTACACGATGAATCGTTGCGACTCTGTTGAGGGGCATTTTTACAATGCGTGAATGGTTGGCAAGGCTTTGCAGTATCGCTTGGCGAATCCACCACACGGCATAAGAAATGAATTTGAAATTTTTCTTTTCATCAAAGCGGTGAGCAGCGCGGATAAGACCGATGTTACCTTCGTTTATGAGATCGGCAAGAGGAAGTCCCTGGTTCTGATAGTTGCGGGCCACACTTACCACAAAACGCAAGTTTGCTTTTATAAGCCTCTCCAGAGCTTTTTTATCGCCCTTTCTGATTCGCACGGCCATTTCAGCCTCCTGCTTAGCACTGAGCGCTTTGTGCTTTGCGATCTCCTTTAGGTACAATCCTAAGGTTCCCTCTTCAGGAGACAACAGATTGGTGTCATTTGCTGCCATTAGCTTTCCTTGCGCAAAAAAGTTTAAAATTGTTATTTACGAGGATTAACCAGTGTGATGGGTTTTTTCATGAGTAGAAACGTGCGATTAATAAAAATACGCGCTTTTTGTCCCTTTATTTTATCATTAAGCGTGATGTGCGGCAAGATCAATAACCCATGTCAGTACATCCATATTCTTTTCGCGCACATCGGGTGAAACGACCAAACCAGTACGGAATCTAATCCCCTTACTTAGAGCTGTTTTTGGCCTCACTGGTTCATCAGCAGCCTGGTTTTGTAAAAAAACAGGTATAAAACGGTAAAAGAGATGTTTAAGTAGTTGCAAAACGAAAATCTGGGTGACAAACTTATCAATATATATCATGCCGAAATCTGAATGGGGGCATTCATTTGCCGTCCCAGAAATGTTTTGGCATATTCTGCCTGTTTTTAATTTTGCAACACGATGTAAGTGTTTAGTTTATTATCTTATATTTATTATTGTTATCTAAACTGAGAGGCTCTGTGCTAATCGCTGCGAGTGAGGTCGCTCAATTTCGGTCTTATAACCAATCCGCATATAACCATAAGGGTCAGGTATGAATAGTTCAAACAAAACCATCGTGATATCGATACTTGTGCTTTTGGGCTGTATACTATCTGCTACAAAACCGCTTGGGGCAACTGAAAAGAGAGCAGTGATTCTTCTTACACGACCTGAAGGTGCTGCTGAAGATGGTTGGCTGGGGGCACTGACCGAGCAGTATATAAGGATGCGAATCGCCCTGGATGATAAGCTGGAAGTGATCGACCAACAAGCTATCCTAAATAAGATAAAGAATTACACCGACTTTACCAGACCCATTCCCAAAAAGAGTTATACCCGTAGCCTATCCGATTCGGGCTTCACTCATATTGTTAATCAGAATTTTGCCATTTCAGATGATGGCTCCTCGATTCAGTTGTATATGGAGTTGGATGATTGCAGGGAAAATGAAATTGTGGGTGATTTCGATGCGAAATTTCCGGTGCACCTTTTGCCGTCAAAGCTCGATTCTGCCGCGATCTGGCTTTCCAAGACTCTGAATGGAAACCATACTGCCATAAAAGAGTATTTGCACGTTCCTTTCATCCCCTCCGAAGTGGTACCTTCCGATTTTAAAGCATTGGGCGAAATGATAAAGCTTTCATTAGAGTCTAATGATTCCGCCTCTTGGTCAAAAAGCGGAAACGCGTTTTACACGGTGGCACAACAGTACTCTTACACCTTCATGCCCAATACTCTTGCAGGCTATTATCTGGCCAAATCAGGGCGCTGGAAGGAAGCAGCCGGGGCTCTGCGCAAAGCTCTGCAGCTCATCCCGGCCTATGATGGCATGTATCTTCTTGCCAGTGAAAGCCTTTTGAAAGCGGGGGATTACGGGCAAGTTATTAATCTGATAGAGCAGGCGAAGAAGTATGGGGCCCCTGACGCCAGGATGCAGGCTTTCAGGGCTCAGGCGCTTGAAAAGACGGGTAAAACAGATCAGGCTATGAAAGCGTATGAGTCGGTATTGCAAAAAGATGCAAAGAATCGGGAAGCGCTGTTGTTTTTCGCCAAATATTACGATGGAAAGGATCAGCTTCAAAAAGCCGCAGGATATGCCGAACAGGCGCTCAAGATCGATACGGCAAATGGGGATGCATGGTTTATCGTTTCCAGAAATTTGCTGGGTCAGGGAAAAAAGGATCGGGCGATATCATCATTGCGAAAGGCTGCACAGTTTCTGCCGGATAACTATCTCCCCGGGTATTTGCTTGGAGAAATTTACCTGGAAAAGAAACTGTATGAGACCGCAGCCGAATTTCTACAAGGCGCCGTAAACAAAAATCCAGATGATTTGAATGCGGCTCTTAAGGCCTCGTACGCCTATGAGGCCATGGGTAAGCTGAATAAGGCGTATTCTGTCCTTGTTCCTCTAGCTTCAAAAGTCCCTGATAATGATACGCTGCACCTGAGGTTGGGGCTTTTTGCTTTCGAACAAAAGGATTCTTCTGCGGCATTTGAGTATTTAAAGAAATATGCTGCGCTGGAGGAAAAGAATGGAAAAGCACTCAGAATCCTCGGGGATCTGTATAGTCGGTACGGTGATCAGAGAAAAGCTCAATACTATTATGCAAAAGCATTGCCGCTGCTGGACAGCCCTCTACCTGTCATGTTTTCAATGGCGCAGTTTCATTTTCAGAAGCAGGAGGTTGACTCAGCCATTCATATGCTTGCTCGGATCGAAAAAGAAAATGCAGAATTTCCGGGATTGAACCGGGCTCTTGCCGATGCCTGGTACATGAAAGAAGATGGTAAAAGGGCGTTGGGCTACTACAAGAAAGCGCGAAACGGGGGTGATCGGGACAAAATCGTTCAGCAGAGAATCGCGCAGCTGACATTTGATTCGGGCCAGAAGGAGGCGGCTGCGGAGGAGTATGGAAGGCTTGTTTCCAATGACAAAAACAATGGTCAGGCATTATTCCGGTATTCACTGCTGCTTTTGGAGCTTAAAAAGACAAAAGAAGGTAAACGTCATCTGCAAAAAGCACTTACTCTTATCAATCCGGACAAAGAGATGTTGGTAGATATTGCCGAAAGTTTCGAGAGAGCGGAAGCCTACAATGAAGCTGTGGAATTCTACAGCAAGGCAGTTATTCTTGATTCCAATAACGATTCACTTTCACTCAAACTTGGCTCCTGTCAAATCAAAGCCGGTAATGACAGTGCCGCGGCGCAAACGTATGTGTCCCTCTTTCAACGCCGTGGTCTTGATAAATACAAGGATGAGCTAAAGAAAGCCGGACATCTATTTTTCCATATTAAAGCCTATGAAAAGGCTCGAAGCACTTACCTTCTCTATTTGGGCAGCAATTATACCGACAAACAGGTTTCTTTGAACCTTGCAGAGATCGAATTTATCCGAGAGAAGTACGAAAAAGCTGCCGATATACTGGGAAAATTGCCCAGATCGAGCAGAAGTTCCGATAAATATAGACGTCTGTATGCAGTGTCTATTTACAAGGCGGGAAACTACAAGAAAGCCATTTCTGCTCTTTCATATGCATTGTCTCGGAATCCGTCAGATGAAGAGCTTCTGGAGATGTTGGCAAAAAGCTATACAGAAGAAAAAAAATATTCGGATGCGGTGGTGGTATACAAAAAACTGATTCGCAGATACGGGTCCAAGCAAAAACGGAATGAATACGCATACGATTTGGGGCAAGTATACGAAAAAGCTGGAAACAGCAATAATGCGAGTTGGTGGTACGAAAAAAACATCTCTTCATACGGCGGTGAACTAAGAAATTATCTTCGTCTGGGAAGCATCTATACCAAACAGAAAAAATTGGATAAGGCACTTTTAGTATATGAAAAGGCGATATCTCTTCCGGATGCCCCTGATTCTCTGATCAGAAAAGTTGCTCAATCGTATGCCGCCAAAAAGCAATTTGACCCTGCAGCCAAATATTATGATAAATATCTGAGTAAGGTGACAAATGATTCCGCTGCACTTCTAGAGCTTGGGGCCATATACATCGAGAAGAAAGAATATGCCAAATCGCTCAAGCCTCTTGAAAAGGCTGTTCGGTTAATGCCTGACAACGGCAGAGCCTTTTTTATGGCCGGGCACTCTTACCTCATGCTGGGGGGGGGATCCAGTAAAGCGCAAACAATAGAAGATGCCGTTAAGTATTTACGTCATGCGCACGATTTAGAGCCGGACAATATAAAGATAATGGAGGACTATGCCAAAGCTCTTCGTCTCCGGAACAATGATTCTGAGTTGATAGTGTTGTTGCAAAAATGGCACAGGGTTGAAGAAAAAAATAAAGAGGTATTACTGGAGTTGGGCGAGCTGCTTCTGAAAGAAAAAAAGTATAATGAAGCAGCAGATGCGTGGGAAATTGCCTGCAAGCTTGATCCCAAGAGTGTAAGCTTACGTCTCGGGCTAGCTAAGGTACACGGTCTGCGCGGTGACAAATCAACCCGTGTTGCCCACCTGCGGGCCGCGCTTGAATATGATCCAAAAAATTCTAATATCCACATGGATCTGGCTCGGTATTACAGAGAAGAAAAACAAAACAAGAAAGCGCATGGTTTTTATACCAAGGCAATCGCATACAATCCCGATTTGGCACAGGCACGGTACGAGCTTGCCTCCCTTCTTCATGAAACCGGGAAAAAAACCGAAGCGTACGAACAGCTGTACAGGGCTGTGGAAATCGAGGAGGATAATGTAGATTATCTGTATGCACTTTCAAGAGTCGCCTATAATGTCGGAAAACAATCGGTTGCTCTTGAGAAAGGGAAGAAGGCAGTTTCTTTACGGGCAGATGATGTCGAGCTGCTACAGTGGGCCGGATATCTTCTCTTTCAAACGGGGCAGCTCGAAAAGGCAAAAGATGTTTTCCTGACTGGATTGAAGGTAGATGATGGATGCGTTTCCTGCTATCGGTACCTGGGTGATATTGCGTATGCACGTCAGGAATATGATAATGCTATAAAAATCTATGAGGATGCACTCAAGAAAGGCGGAACCAACGATACAATTACGGTAAAGCTTGCCACTAGTTTATTACAAAATGGAAATGTGAAACAGGCCCGAAAAGAATTCAAAAAAGCCTACAAACAAGATCCTGAAAATGCAGAAGCTTTGCTTGGACTTGTGCACAGCTTCATTCGCCTGGAAAAACCGCGTAAAGCACTGGCTGAAATAAGTGAATACAGGGGAGACAAAAAAGGATCGGGATACTATCAGCTGTCTTTGGGAGTCTTTTACGAAAAAACGGGTAATCTGGACTCGGCCATGGTAGCCTATACGATGGCAACTCGTATACTGCCTGAAAATGCGGAAGGATATTCCGGATGCGGTCGGGTTAAAATGGCGCGGAAGGAGTATAATTCGGCGATTGTGTACTTCGGTAAAGCAATGGCTCATCGGCCAGAGGATGTAGGGATTCTTCTGGACATCGGTCTTGCGTATGAGATGTCAAATGAATACGCATCAGCCTTATCAGTCTATGACGAAGCGATAGATAAGGCAGGAAATGTAAATGCTTATTACTATAAGGCACGTTTGCAGAGTAAAACAAGAAAGTTTCGCAAAGCGATACGTACGATTCAAGCCGGTCTCCAGATCGACCCGGATAATCCCAGATTGTATTACGCGTTGGGACATGCGCTTCGGATGAGCAACAAAACAAAGGATGCTATCGGAGCGTATGAAATAGCTATACGCAAAGGCGATGAAAAAGAATTTCTGGAAGCATACCGGCAAATTGGTTTGTTGTATTATCATAAAATGATCGACAATAAAAATGCCGGAAAATATTTCAAAAAATACATGAAAAAGGGCGGAGATGAAAAGGACGTTGTGGAATTAATGAAACGGCTGGAGAAGAAAAACTAATTCTCAGGAACAATCTCGGCGTGTTTGCTTTCTGCTTTCAAGGCGTAGTAGCTTTTGAGTACCTTTTCATAATATCTGATGGATAAAGGTTGGTTTTCTCGTAAATTTTTTCGGATGGTGCCCGGTCCCTGATTGTATGCGAGTATGCCAAGCTTCAAATCATTGAATTGGGCAATGAGTCGGGTGAGATATCCGACTCCAAGCGCGATATTTATCTCCGGTATCAGCAAATCTTTGATGCCGGTCACGGAGATTTGTAAATCGACGGCAACTTCCAAAGCCGTTGCATATTTCAGCTGCATCAATCCGTAGGCTCCGCTATACTTACCGCTTCTGTACCTGCCCAGTGCCTCTGGATCAAACACACTTTCGACGTGAATAACGGCAAGCACCAAAAAAGGATCGTAGCCATATGTGCGGCTGTTTTGATATACCAGTTCCGTAAGGAGACCGACAGTCTGGGGTTTTAGTCGATTGTTGACGAATCTGTTGATTGTTTCTGTTATAGTGATTTTCTGCCGAATAATATCCCTCTGGTGTGTCAGTCGAATTTTGTCTGATCTGAGAGAAATGAGTTTGCCGTTGTTTTTCTGAATATCCAGCTCGGTGTAAAAGGCTCTGCCGGTTAGAGTCAGAAGCAGCACTACAATGCCTGTGACAATTATGATTACCAGAGGTTCGGAAATCCAAATCTGGTTGGATGGGAATTTCTTTGAATCGGGTAAAAGATTTTTTCTTTTCATGCCGATGCTATTTTGGTAACGAATCCCGGATAAGTCCCAGTTGCTGGAGTGGCAGTAGTCGTTCCTGCATTTGTTCGAGTTCCAGCTGTGCCTCCATTTTCCACTTTGCCAAATCGTTTATTTCTTTTTCCTGTTGCCGGATGAGGCTATTCTGCATGTTTATTATGAAAGCAAGCGAAAGAAACCAGCCAACAATTATGATAAGCATGAAAAGAGCAACCGGTCGGGAAAGGCGAATGCCGGTTTTCCGTGAAAGAATCATGCCGCGACGCTTTATGGAACGAAATAATCCGCGAGTTTGGTAGGCATGAGTATCAGGGTAGATGGAAAAAAGATGTCTGAACGCTTTAAATTTTTGCCAGAGGAGATCATTTCGAAATATCAGCACTAATTCGCCATTCTTGCCTTTGGTAATGTTGAGCAGGTCGAGGAACATGGGTATGGCTGAGTCGTGCATATAGCTGATCGACTCCATGTGAAGTATTATCCGCCTGTTGCCATCATGGATGAGTCCGGTGATCTTCTCACGAATATTGGGAACCTGTTCGGCATGGAAGGGGCCGGACAATAACAGCCAGACGGCGTTTCGTCTACTCTCGATGGTAATATCAAGTGCATCAGATCGCATCCTGCCATCTGCCTTTCATTTCGGTACGTCTGAAGCTGATTTTTCCCATCAGAGACCAAACCGCGTTCTCTTCAAGAGTTATTGGTGCGCAAAGAAGGAATCTGGTTCCCTGGTAGCCGGCTTTTGTCCTAAAATCATTTTCGGAAGAATGAGAGGGGAGAACATGAAGTGTTATGGGTTTTTGAACGGCAAAATCAAGCCTGGCTCCAAGTTGAGTATCTACGACACTCCACTTGGATGTGTTTTCGAAACAGACGGGGGTATCTGAAAGCTGATGCTTATCGTGTTTATCTATATGCAGCAGTGTCTCTCCGCTCTCGACTCCGGGAAGGCCCAGCGTGATAGCGGTCACGAAGGTGAAGCTGAAGGAGCTGAGAGACGGATTTGCTAACTGGTAAACAAAAGAAATCGCCGGCTTGTCTTCCTCCAGTGAAAACACTTTCTCCATCCGCAAGGGGCGGGGTTTGTCTTCAAGGTGAGCTATGCCGCGTCTGTTGAGTATGACCTTTACCGAGTTGGCGTTTTTGCTAATCATGTAATCGAAATGGCCGTTATAAAAATCCCCAACTTGCTGCTTGAGTATGTCATCAACGCATTGATTATTCGGAGGTGTGGGCAGACAAATGTAGTCGATAAAACTGCTGGGCGATTTTCCAGCCACAAGGATTTTAGGTATTATGTGGCGATTGTAATTATACGCTGCACACAAATTCACCGCACGACCAAAATAATCCAGCTCAAAGATTTGTCCTCCTCCATTATGGTCGATAAATGCACGTAAAGCCTGATTGCCGAGAATAATACTTTTTGTGCCATCCCGTAAAAAATTGGTAATTTTTATGTGACCGCCCTTTGAGTGCTGCTTTTTTACAAGCCGACGTTCAATATTGATCATGTTATGATACGACCAGAGGCGATCACGTATGAATCTGAATCCCCCCTTTTGTTTCAGGAGATACCGATTGATATCCTGGGCAAAGAAAAGTTTATTTAGCAGTTCGTTTCGTTCTCTCCTGTCGTGCATTGAGTGGATCTGATCGGCAATAGAGATCATCTTGCGTTGCAGGATGCCAACCTGGTCAAATGTATGCAAATCGTTTCGGAAAAAAAGAGTATTATCCTGCTCCCGTAATGGTGACCTGATACCTGCCGGAATCGATAATAGCCCCAGTGAGGGAGTCAGAGACTGACAATCGCTCAGACGAACGGTTTGATATTTCGGGACAAGCCGTTCGAGATCCACGGCTACGGACGTGAGCCACTCAAACTGATCCGCAAGCGTTTCTGAGGTGAGAGAGAGGATATATTCCAGAGTCAGAATTTTGGTGTTGCGGATTTCAATATCAGGTTGTTTGCTAAGCTGGTCAGAAATGAAATGTTCGAGATTCACCGGCACTGATTCGGGGTCCAAAACAACCGATGGGAATACCGGGAAAGGAATACCTGCATACTCGGTAATCCAGTATCCGCACAATTGCCGAAGATGCCGGGGGAGAATCGCACGGGAAAGCACTGTGTATTGAAAACCGAGGGAATGCAGGGAACAGACCATGCTGGGTTCCCAATTTGAAAATGGTGGCGCATAGCCCATAGGATGGGCGGCAAACTCATCGAAAACCTCAAGTCCTGCCTTGAGGTTTTCATCGGTGAGCCAGGGAGGAGAAAAGCTTGCAAAGGGTTCCGTGTACCCGGTGGTCTGCCATTCCAGGCGGTCGGATTTATGCAATTCTCTGAGGCCGGCCAGCAGAATCGGATCGATATATCTGAAAAAATATGCGGGCAGAACAAGGTTAAACGTGAGCGGAGTAACGCTGCTACACAGGCTCAAGAACTTCTCGGCGAAAGTGTCCAATGCAAACCTGAGCTGCTTTTCGGCGACGAGCTGGTTTTTGCAGGGACGAATGGTCAGGGCGATAGCGTGTCTTTTCATATCTTTATAGTATACAATAGCCCTCTGCTCAGGTTCAACTTAAAGACCGTAGATTCTGGATTTTCATAATTTGGTGGAGTGACGAAGTATACCTGAATGAATTACTTGCGGCCCCAATCACTAAAATGTATATTCTTACGCTTTTCACCTTAGAATATTTCTCTCGTATCACCTAATAACAGGCGGAGGAAGCGCATGCCAAAATATGTTTATTTTTTTAGTGCTGAAAAAACTGACGGCCGAGCAGAAATGAAAGAGCTGCTTGGCGGAAAGGGTGCAAATCTGGCTGAAATGGCCAGTATCGGAATACCTGTACCTCCCGGTTTTACCATCAGTACTGAAGTATGTTCGTACTACAACAAGAACAACAAGACCAAACCCGAGAGTCTTCAAAAAGAGATCGACGATGCGATCGTTGAACTCGAAAAGACAATGGGTGCCAAGTTCGGCGACAAAGAAAATCCGCTTCTGGTTTCTGTCCGAAGCGGTGCAGCAGTATCCATGCCCGGTATGATGAATACTATTCTCAACCTGGGTATCAACGATGATGCCGTCGAAGGGTTGGCAAAAAAGACCGGTAATGAGAGAATGGCATGGGATTCCTATCGCCGTTTCATAAACATGTTCGGTGATGTTGTTATGGGTGTCGAGCACGAGCATTTCGAAGAAGAGCTGAGCCGCATCAAAAGTAAGTACAACCGTGCGGTTGATACCGAGCTGACAACCGAGGAACTCAAAGAGGTTGTGGGTGCCTATAAGGAAGTCTACAAAAAGAATGTCGGAGAGGGCTTTCCTGAAGATGCACGCGAGCAGCTGCAGCACGCTATCGATGCGGTTATCGGTTCATGGAATATTCCTCGTGCGGTAACGTATCGTCGCATTAACAAACTCCACGGTCTCAAGGGTACCGCCGTAAACGTTCAGGCAATGGTTTTCGGAAATATGGGCGAATCCTCGGGTACCGGTGTTGCCTTCACCCGCAACCCTTCCGATGGAACAAACAAGTTTTTCGGTGAATATCTGATCAATGCACAGGGTGAGGATGTGGTTGCTGGTATCCGTACTCCGGAACCGATCTCCCGTCTTGAAGAGGTTATGCCGAAGGTGTATGGGGAGCTTAATGACATTCGCTTAAAACTCGAAAAGCACTATAAAGAAATGCAAGATGTAGAGTTTACCATTCAGGAAGGTAAGCTCTATATGCTGCAGACCCGTACCGGAAAACGTACCGGTGTTGCAGCTGTGAAAATTGCGGTCGATATGGTTAAGGAGGGATTAATCGATGACAAAATCGCCCTTCAGCGTATCGAGGGTGACCACCTCAACCAGCTGCTTTTCCCGATTCTCGATCCGGGTGCAAAGAATGAGGCTGTTGCGGCTAATCGTGTCGTTGCTCAGGGGCTTCCCGCCGGTCCAGGTGCCGCTAATGGAGTGGTAGTCTTTACCGCCAATGAAGCCGTCGAGTGGGCCAAACAGGGAAAAAAGGTCATTCTGGCACGTAAGGAAACTTCACCTGAAGACGTAAGCGGAATGTGGGCAGCAGAAGCTATCCTGACTTCAACCGGAGGTATGACCTCACACGCAGCGGTTGTGGCTCGTGGATGGGGTAAGTGCTGTGTGGTTGGTGCCGCAATTCTGGAGATCGATTATGCCAAAAAAACCATCACCGTTGGAGATAAGGTGATCAAAGAAGGTGATGAGATTTCACTGGATGGCTCTACCGGTGAGGTTGTTATCGGTCATATCGAAACGTCTTCTTCTCCTGTAATCGCAGGTATTGTGGAAGGAATAAAGGAAGCCTTGGATCATCCGTTATGCTCTATATTCAACGAAGTTATGGGCTGGGCGGACAAGTATCGTGAAATTAAAGTTCGCACCAACGCGGATTCTCCCAACGACTCAATCGTGGCTCGTAAGCTTGGGGCTGAAGGTATTGGTCTGTGCCGTACCGAACATATGTTCTTCGAGGGTGATCGTATCTGGGCAGTTCGTGAAATGATCCTTGCCGATGATGCCGAAGGGCGTAAGGCTGCTCTGGATAAATTACTGCCCCTGCAGCGTGGTGATTTCGAAGGTATTTTCGAAGCGATGAACGGTCTGCCGGTTACTATTCGTCTTCTGGACCCGCCGCTCCATGAGTTCTTGCCCCACGATGAAGAAGGACAAGCTGAAATGGCAAAGCGTCTGGGAACAAATGTGGATGTTGTCAAGAAAAAAGTATCTTCTCTCCACGAGATGAACCCGATGCTTGGTCACCGTGGTTGTCGCCTGTCGATTACCTATCCGGAAATTTGCGTCATGCAGGTAACTGCTATAATTGAGGCTGCATGTAATATGGCTGTTAAGGGCATTTCTGTTCTTCCAGAAATCATGATACCGCTTATCGGTACCAAGGAGGAATTCGATGTGTTGGAGGCGGTTGCTCGTGAGACTGCGGATGCCGTTATCAAGGAAAAGGGATCCGATATCAAGTATCTGGTAGGTACGATGATGGAGATACCTCGTGCTACTCTGGTTGCCGATGCGGTTGCCGAAAAAGCGGAATTCTTCTCCTTTGGTACAAACGATCTGACTCAGATGACCTTCGGATACAGTCGTGATGATGTTGGTACTTTCCTGCCCGACTATATCGATAAGAAGATTTTGCGTTTTGACCCATTTGCATCGATCGATCAGGTTGGTGTTGGAGAACTGGTCAAAAAAGGTGTGGAGCGTGGCCGTTCCACTCGCAGTGATCTGAAGTGTGGTGTGTGTGGTGAGCATGGTGGAGATCCGGATTCGGTTAAGTTCTTTGTCCGTACCGGTCTTAACTACGTAAGCTGTTCTCCATACCGCGTTCCGGTTGCCCGTCTGGCTGCCGGTCAGGCTGCTTTGGAGAAGAAGTAAGCCACATGAGTCGATAATACGACCATGATGAAGAGCTAACTGAAAGGCAGAGTTTCTCCTTCGAGAACTCTGCCTTTTTTCTATGAAAGGGGAATCATGTTAACGGTCGATTTTCACGTTCATACATTCTTTAGTCATTGTGGTATTCATACCCACCTGGAAATGCTTAAAAGGGGTAAAGAGTTGGGCATGGATGCTGTTGCAATCACGGATCACGGCCCTGAGCTGGAAGCACGAAGTACCGGTCCCTTCTGGGACAGGTTAAATGTTCCGGTTGAGGGTATTCGTCTTCTGAAAGGCATGGAATGTAATCTGAGCAATGACAGGGGTGATATTGATTTACAAAAAAAATACCTCCCATATATGGATATCGTCCTTTTAGGACTACATCCAAACACCGAAAAGGGATTAGGTGAAGCTGTTTATACAGACATGCTGATTGCGGCAATAGAGAAAAATCCCACGATTGATATTATCACTCATCCAAACGATGCATCCTATCCGGTGGAGTTTCAACGTCTGGCGTTGGCTGCGAAAAGAAATGGTATAGCTCTGGAGTTGAATAACTCAAAGACGTTACTTCAGCGAATTGGCGACGAGGTCACCAGCCAGCTAATTCGGGTATGTAAAGATGTTGAATGCAGAATGGCCATCTGCAGTGATGCGCATGCTATTGAAGAACTTGGCCGGGATGATTCCGTACGCCCTCTTCTGGAGCAAGAGAAATTTCCTTCGGAGCTTATTATCAATGATACTACTCAAAAGGCATACGCGTTTTTAGAGCGGAGAAGGATGAGAAAGAAAATCTAAAAAACGTCGTTGTCTTTGGTTTCCCGAGTATAAGGTATGAGCCATTCTTGGTGATTCTGTCTATATTTCACCCCGAAATGTGTGGTTCTGAGCGGATATATCGCAAAAGTTGGTTAAAGCCTGAATGTTGCCTCTCTGCGGTGAATCGCCCCCTGGGGCTTGAGAATGCTCGAGTAAAGATGAAATTCGTCTACCAATACTCCATCGTAAGCGAACATATTATTGCAACTGAGGAAAGGAATGATATTGTCTACCCTCGATCTTTCCTTTAATCGCGCGATAGTGATATGGGGATGGAATTTTCTTCTATCCGGCTCGACTCCTGTTTTTATAAGGGCATCTTCTACTTGCCTCTGGAGTTCGGTAAGGTTTTCATTGGGACGAATGCCAACCCATAAAATACGCGGCCTGCCGCGAGGGGGAAAATATCCTGCACCGGCGATATCCAAGCTAAATGATGGTAGATGTACAGTCGCCAGACTCTCAACGATGTCCTGATAGGTACGATCATCAGTGTCACCGATAAACCGAAGAGTCAAGTGAAGCTGATCCATAGGTACCCATTTTGCTCCTTGAACACCAAAGTTTAGATTGGCGATGGCGGTTTTTAGCCCCTGGGGCAAATCTATTGCAACGAATAATCGGCTCATTATTTGAATATACACCCTGTACAATTATTTCCCCAATGATGTTTATCGGAATGATTAGAATTATTTTCATTATCTGCTTCACATTCATTTAATCGTTTTTGGGAGTGTATCATGATTCCAGTTCTTAGCACCGCACAGATGAGATCAGTCGATCAGCAGGCAATCGGAGGAGATAAGACGACCGGTTATTCTTATATGATGAAAGCGGGCATGGGGCTTTATGAGGCGGTCATTGAGATGGTCACACCGGAGGAACAGATTGCTGTTGTTTGTGGAAAAGGGAATAACGGTGGTGATGGGTATGTCGTCGGTCGTATGCTTTTGGACCAGGGCTACAGGGTAATGTGTTTTTCTCTCACAGATGAGGAGAGTCTGGTGGGAGAGGCACGGCAGGCATTTACGGAATATATAAACGCAAAAGGAAATTATCTTCGCATCGATGATATAGACGATTTAGAAGGGTTTGCGGGGTATAATCTCATTATCGATGCAATTCTGGGGACTGGTATCACCGGAGATCCTCACGGGTTAGCCTCCGAGGTGATCAACCAGATAAATGCATCAGGACTACCGGTGATTTCTGTTGATACGCCATCCGGTTTAAACAACGATACGGCTGAGACCGGGACTCCTTCTGTTTATGCTACCAAAACGGTTACTATGGGGTTTCCCAAAATCGGACAATTATTTTACCCAGGCCGATACAATGTTGGTGAACTTATCATTCGTGATCTGGGCTACCCTGAAGAGATCGTGGCGAAAACTAACGGCAATCTATGGCTTCCGACACGTCAGGATATCAGCCGGCTTCTGCCATCCCGTCAGCAGGAAGGTAATAAGTTTGATCATGGACTTGCTTTCATCATTGCCGGCTCAAGGGGCATGAGCGGCTCAGCAACAATGGCCGCAATGGCATCTCTTCGAACGGGATGTGGTATGGTTCATATGGCAACTCCGTCATCGGTACTCTCAACTTTTGCGAATAAACTGACGGAGCCCGTTATACATGGCATGCCAGAGACAGAATCTGGTACTCTGTCGCCGGAAGGATATGATGAGATGATTGCACACAGTAAGAAAATGGATGCTGTGTTGATCGGGCCGGGGTTGACACATCTGGATCAGACGAGCGCACTTGTCCGACGTTTGGTCCAGACAGTCGAACAGCCGGTGGTGTTGGATGCAGACGGCATTAATGCGTTCAAAGCACGGGCGGAAGAGCTCAAGGATAGGAGATGTCAGCTTATAATAACTCCTCATGCCGGGGAGTGGGCACGACTCTTTCCACCATTGCCTCAAAATCCGGTTGAAAAAATGAATCGATTGGTGCATTGTGCCCAAGAATACGATATGACCATAGTATACAAGGGAAATCCAACAATTGTTGCTGCAGGCAGCGGAAAACTGACAATCGTGCCAATTGGCAACAGTGCGATGGCAACAGCCGGTGTTGGGGATGTGTTATCCGGTATTCTGGTAAGTCTTTTAGCGCAGCACGTTGACATTTCGGATGCTGCTGTTCTGGGCACCTGTCTTCAGGGGCTTGCCGGCCAGGCTGCTTCTCGGCACCTTTCAGAGTATAGCGTGATTGCAACCGATCTGATTGACCGACTTCCACTTGTGTTCCGGAAGTTGTCTCCTTCCGTTGCACAGCCCATTTTACCGGCTTGAACAAAAGTTTTTACACAACTGCTTATTTGTGAGGAGTAGATGGAAAATTCCATAAACTGGCATGATGTAATTATCGGGATACTGAACTTTCTGAGTGTCAATGCCCTTGGCATTATAATTTCTCTTACCGTTATACTGGCGCTTGGCCGGGTTATTATTCTCATAACAAACAAGTACATTCAGGAAGATGAGCTTCGCCATTCCATACACAAATGGACCCGCTATTTAACTCTTATTGTAGCGGTGTTATGGTTACTGGTATTATACAACTATCATACACGGCAGGGTACCCCGTTTTATCTTTTTATCATAGGTGTTTTTCTTGCCGGCGTGGCAATTTCCATGCGTGATGTTTTTTCGAATTTTGTCGGATGGACAATCGTTGTCAGTAGCAAGGGGTTTAAACAGGGGGACCGTATAAAGGTAGGAGATTTAACCGGAGATGTAATAGATATAGGTATCTTGAGGACTACACTAGCTGAAATCGGCGGCTGGGTTGATGCTGACCAGTCGACCGGGCGACTGGTAAGTGTACCAAATAGTAAGATGCTGTCTAATGAGATATATAATTACACACAGGGCTATGATTTTATCTGGAATGAGATGAAAGTATTAGTCACGTTTGAATCGGATTGGGTCCGTGCCGAAGAAATAATGACGGAAATCGGTCAGGATGATTTTCGTCAAAAAAAAGAACAGATACAGGAAAGATTGAGAAACGTGCGAAGCCGGTACTTGCTCAGATACAACTATATCTCTCCAAAGGTCTATGTTCGCATAGGTGAATCGGGAGTTGAGTTGGCCCTTCGGTACATGGTTCGTGCCAGACGACGCAGGACAGTGGAGGACACATTGTCGCGCAATCTGCTTTTACGGTTCAAACAAGAGCCAAATATCGAATTTGCATATCCCACCTTACGAGTGTATCGGTTGGGGGAGGAGCAGGGAGAAAAAATCCCATCATCATAGCTGGTAATCAAACAGCGAGATCCCTATTAAGGTTAAACCTGCCTCGTAGGTAATGTCTTCATTTACAAGAGGCTGAATTTGTGGCCAGTTACCGCCACAGGCAACTGCACAGAAATCCTGCCCATAGTGTTCTCGGCACCATTGCACAACTTTCTGAACTCCACCGGAGCAACTGTAAAGAACTCCCAACTGCATGCATGAGAGCGTTGAAAAACCAGGATAATTAAAGTCCTGGAATTTGGATACCGAAGGAAGAGCCGCCGTACCATTATGCAAGCTTTGAAGCTGCATATTCAGGCCCGGCATAATCATTCCGCCTACAAAACCCTTTGCCGGATCCAGCAGGTCAACGGTTATTGTCGTACCGGCATCAATTATGATAACGCATTTCCGGGGATACCTGAAATGTGCATACAATGCGTTTGCGATGCGATCTTTACCGAGAACTATCGGATCTTCGTAATGAATAGCAAAGGGGAAATGGCCGTTTGTGGCAAACGTACTGACTTTACGAACAAACGGTTGCTCTCGTAAGATATGCAGCAGTGTTTTTTCAACTAAGGGGACTACTGAACACACGGTAACGTCCAGAGATCGTGTAGTGTCAGCCGGCAGATCGGCTAACGTGTTATCAATCCGTTCGATGAGCATTGAGGTCGGAAGCTTGCGCATTGCAAGACAACTGAAGGATTTTGTGTCGATAATGCCGATATCAGTCATGGTATTGCCGATATCTATACACAGCTTTTTCATAATTTTCTATGGTAAAAAAGTAAGTGTGCCGGAGTGTAAATATTCGGTTCGGTCCTGTGCCATAACTTCTAATCTTCCATCCGATGCGACATCCTGAATATACCATTTTTTCCCATCCACGAGTGCGTGTTTGTGTAAACAAAGGAGCCGCTGCCTGTATACATTATGAACTTCCTCATTTTTTCTTTTAAAGATGCAATGGAAGCTGTTTAAAATCTCTTCCAGCAGAACATGTCTCGGGATGGTGGTCGCACTTACCTGGGAAACAGATGTGGCTGATTCGCGTAAAGAGGCGGGAAAATCATGTTTGTCAATGTATACATTAATGCCAAATCCCGCAATGACACAAGGTTTTTCACTCGCCATGGACTCCAGCAATACTCCGCAAACCTTCCTGTCCTGAATATAGATATCGTTTGGCCATTTGATTTTAACACTATGAATGTCGTATAATTTTTCCAGGCATTCGCAAATTGCAAGGCTCAAAGCTCTGTTGACTGAAAAATGGGAGGATAGTGATGTTACGGGGACCAAAATACTTGCCCATAATCCACCACGGTGTGATGAAAAAAACGACTTCCCTCTTCGCCCTTTTCCTCCGGTCTGTGTTTCAGCCCATATTACTGTATACGTATCCGGTCCGGGAATCGAAACCTGTCGAGCAATCAGATTGGTAGATTCTGTTTTATCAATATGGATGAATTGCTCAACGAACGGAAGCGATGCAATTCCCTCAATCTGATTGTGAGAAGAATTTTCTGCTGAAGCCATCGTCTATTTTCCCATGAGTCAGATGATTACAAGGTGAATATCCAATGCCGTGACACTATGAGTAAGAGAGCCGACGGATATAAAATCGACACCGGTTTCGGCAATAGCTGCAATAGTTTCGGACGTTACATTGCCGCTTGCTTCCAGTTCTATTTCCGGGTACCCCTGATTACGAATTAAGACGCATTCAGACATAGTTTCACAGGACATGTTATCCAGCATAATCCTATCCGGCCTGGCTTCTGCGGCTTGTCTGAATTCTTTCTTGGTTTGCACCTCCGCTTCGATCCGCAGATCAGGTTGGGTTTCTCTGAAATCTTTTGCCTTACGGATGGCTTCTCCTACACCACCTGCGGCTCGAATGTGAGTATCTTTTATCAGCATCATATCGAAAAGACCAAACCGATGGTTAACCCCACCTCCCGAAAGGACTGCTTTCTTTTCTAATACTCGCAGCCGCGGGGTGGTTTTTCGGGTATCCAACAGGCGCACATGGGTGTGTGATATGCATGAAACAAGATGAGCAGTCTGGGTGGCGATGCCGCTGAGACGCTGAAGAAGGTTGAGTGCCGAGCGTTCTCCTGCCAGAATAGATTGTATTGAGCCGCTGAGACGGCATATCTCAGTGCCTTTGTCCACCCACATCCCATCTTCAATAAGGCAGTCGACTCTCAGAGAGCGGTCCAGGGAGGAAAAAAGTGGTCTAAGGAGATAAGTTCCAGCTACGATACCTTTGCTTTTGCTTCGGATACAAGCGTCTGCGGTATCGTCAGCGGAAAAAATTGCACGAGACGTAACATCGCCGGCTGCTCCTAAATCCTCTTTGAGAGTCTCGGTTATGATTTTTTGTATTTCTTTTTGTTCGTCGGCATGTATCATCAGAAGCTCCACTGTCCACCTATTAGTAAATCAAAGACAAAATCTCCCGCATCGATATTATTATTGAATCTGTCCTGTGGTTGCTGCGGGTCGATGTCAAGATAATATAAGTCACCGGCAAGATGCAGCCTCAGGGCTTTAAATAGTGGGGCACTCTGAATCTCAAACCCCGTTTGCCACCCCCAGGAGGCAAACGGAGTGGCTGCAGGAGGATAGTAGCCACCATGATCCTGGCGGACATATATAGATGCATAATGAATAGGTTCAAAAAACTGATCATTAATGGAGATGATCAAGTCAAAACAATAGTTGTTTTTTGATTCTATGGACGTATCTGCAAAAGCCTTGCGCGTGGAAAAGTCCTGTTTGTATGAAAACTCCGCGGCGATTCCCTGGAAAGGTGACGCCTCACAAAAGAGGTGAAAACCCGATGAACTACGGTCTTTCGAAAGCATATTATTTTGTGTAGTCAATGCGATACCATCTTCTGTTTGCTGAATGCGCAGGCGGTTGCTGAGGTAAAAACGGTGGAACTGAGGCGAGACAAGCCTTCCTGATTCGATAGTCAAACCCAATCCCGCTCGCATCCAAAGCTTCTCGAAAAACAGACTGGGACCACGAGTGACAAACCCGTCGGTATGGCCATCGATAATTTTCTGCGCAAAATCAAATGAAAGACCGAGCTGGATTTCAAGCATGTCGATGACATGCGTGTGAAGGCCCAGTTCATAGATATGCGCACTTGCCGAAACGGAATCCGGGTGAGGTATAACGGCTCTGCCCTGCGACTGAGGTATTTCGGAGTATCGAATGCTTTTGTTACTCAGTAGCTGATTATACTGATCTCCATCAAAATAGTATCCGGCGTGCAGGCGGGTCATGCTGGAGAGAAAAGCAATTGAGACACCTCCAATAATAGGATGGCTAAGGTCCGCAAGAAAACCAGAGGCTTCAATTCTGCCTTTTTGATAGCCGAGGCTGAGTCCCAGTGACTGGATGGCAGAATAGGGATTTGCATTAGAGAAATCATGTACAACCAAACCATTGTTCATGGAAAAGCGTTTTAGTGGCCCTAAGTGCAGATAAAAAGAGCTGTCTAGGAAGTTACTAATAGTCACATGACCAATCTTGTCCAGAACACCTTCAAATCCCGATACATGCAGGTCCATACCATTAAGACTGCGTGAGAGAGGGATCCTGAGAGAAGCATGTAGGGAATGATTTCCAAACTCAGGCGAAAGAACAAACCTGGGGTATATCTGAGAGCCACCAAACAAAAAATCACTGTAAAGAGACGCAGAAAAGCCTTCTCGTTCTGAAGGGGCAGGGGGATGAACGGGCGTATAAGTCCTGGCCTTTTGCCACCGGTCTTTCATTATCGCAGCATAAATCTTTTCATGGCTGAATAGTTTTTTGTACATTCCCCCATGGCTGTGTTTATCCTGTTGTATCTCGTACGAATCAGTGGTTTTTGATCGCTTTGATGTGCTTTGACTTTCAGTCGGTTCAATGTTTGAAGTCTTCATTTCATTTTCAATGTATTCATCTCCAAAGAAGTGTTTTAGAACCGAGACGTGTTTGAAGGTTATGTAAAGAGGAGCTGTTGGTGCCTTATCCTGACGAATGATGGTAGTCTGGCCGGCAGTGAGGATACGTGTATCTGACTGGGAAATATTTCGAATGGATGCATCTCCTCCAAGTATCTGATACCCCGTGTAACCGGTCCTGCTTTCTACAACCGTACTCACGGTTCCGGAATCTGTATGAGCCACTCCCTTACCGGTATAGATGTTAACGCTGCTGCCGTCCACAGCTTTGACAAAAAGACCTCCCGACAATAAGGTAATATTCAGTCCGTCCTTGTCCCGGGTTCCGTAGCGGAACTGTGCCTTTGAGTTGGAGCCAAGCATAATGACATTACCGGTGCCGAAAGTGATACTCACCTTTGTTTGGAAAAAAGTCTCCAGTACGTCATTATCTTCAACCTGGTCTCCAATGGAGACCGGTTCCCACACCTTCCTTCGAGTATGTTGTACCTTGACCGTCCCCTGTACATTGCTTACCTTCAATAATTCCTGTGCTGACGGTTCACCGTAGAAAATATGCGGGAAGAGAAACTGCAAGAATAGTATAAACAGGAGGTGTTTGCTTCTTTTTTTCGTATCTTTTCTCATAGGTGTACTATATGATGCAAACGAGGAATAATGTAGCTTTTTTAATGTGGATTCTACCGGTTGTCCATAAATCATAGCTCATTTCAACTTTTTTGTACACAATTTTTTGGAGCAGAACGCTTTCCCATGTAATTGCCTGATACAGGTAGATACGCGGCAGAATACGAGGCGCCGGAAAATCGAGGTCGCGTATACGTTTTTGCATACCAGTGGAATAATAGTGTTCACATTCTGAACACCCGCTTGGAACCGCTGAATTTGCCGAACCTCGTTTACGCTGAAAAAATTGGCTACAAGCTATCGAAAGCCACTGGTGTGAAAAACGGTGTGTTATCGAATCGGGACAGTCGACTGGGTAAAAATTAGCTATGTTAAAAACAAATTATCTTGAAGGTCGGAATCTTTTAGGTGAAAGGATTTTCGAGAAAGGCAAACAGATCAAACCGTGAGCGTACCGGATTACTGTTATCCTATCGTACGGGTTTGGGAAGTGCCTTGATTCTACGTACCTGTCTGTTTCCGGAACTGTTCGGGGCCAAGGCGATAAAGATTGTCACCCCGCGCACCGATTGCTACAATCAGCGGGAATTCGACAACATCAAACCGATGAATCGCCTCCGGGCCAAGTTCCGGATATGCAACAATGTCGACACGACGGATGCATTGGGCAATTAAGGCTCCCACACCACCGATTGCCGCAAAGTATACCGCACCATACCGTTTCATCGCATCTATCACATTACTTCCACGGTCACCTTTTCCAATCATCCCCTTCAGACCCGCCTGGGAAATCAGTCGTGGAGAATAGGAATCCATGCGGTAGCTTGTCGTCGGTCCTGCACTGCCTACTGGTACACCCGGCTTTGCGGGAGTGGGGCCGGTGAAGTAGAGGATTTGCCCTGTAAGATCGATTGGTAATTGCTTCCCCCGGTCGATAAGATCGATCAGTTTCTTATGGGCAGCATCCCTGGCTGTGTAGATTGTACCCGTAAGCAGAACCTGTTGACCAGCGGTTAAGGTACGGACCATCTCGTCTGATAATGGGGGAGTGATCGGCAAATTTTTCATATGCTCTCCATGGCGTCACGATTAACAGATTCACGAGTCGCTCAATGTAGGTTTATAGTGTAATGTGAGCATGTCGTGCTGCATGACAGTTGAGATTGACCGCAACTGGCAAAGTGGCAATATGGCATGGATATTTTTCTATGTGCACGGCAAAAGCTGTTACATAGCCTCCCAAACCTTGAGCTCCCACACCGGATTGATTGACTCTTTTCAGAATTTCCTGCTCCATTTCGGCGTACCGAGAATCCGGGTGCTGTGACCCGATTGGTCTGAAAAGAGCCTTTTTGGCAAGAAATGCCGCTTTTTCGAAGGTTCCACCGATTCCCACTCCTACGATCGTTGGGGGACAGGGGTTAGCCCCCGCATGTGCCACGGAATCGACCACAAAACGTATTATTCCTTCCTTACCGTCGGATGGCTTAAGCATGGCAAGTGAACTCATGTTTTCGG
Organism: uncultured Fibrobacterota bacterium; assembly: GCA_964419255.1. Taxonomy (GTDB): domain Bacteria; phylum Fibrobacterota; class Chitinivibrionia; order Chitinivibrionales; family CAYFVL01; genus CAZPHU01. The sequence goes on from CAYQOU010000031.1 coordinate 33,187, forward strand.
AACCGCCCCCTTTTGGGGCAAGTGATATATGCAGACTATCACCTGTAACAATTTCCACATGAATGATCGGAGGAGTATTTGTGCCCGTATTAATTCGATCAAAAACAGGATCATCTACTATGGATTTTCTCAGAAACCCTCGCGCATAACCAAGCTCGACTCCCTGCGATATTGCATCATTGAGGGTGCCCCCCCTTATATATACCTCAGAACCTATCTCAACCAGAAAAACCGCAAAACCCGTGTCCTGACATATCGCTACATCTTTTTGTTGTGCAATGCGAGCGTTTTCCAGGTACTGTCGAAGAATCGTACGGGCGCGTGGCATTCTTTCCTTATCAGCGGCATCGGCGATGCATCCATAGACATCTTCTGGCAAGTTTACGGATGCTTTTATGCATAGATCCGAAACGTGACTGACTATATCTTGGAACTGTATAGTTTTCATTGGCGATATCCAGCTTTAAATCACTGATTACAGGTTAATTGAACTTTCTCAGACATGAAGGTGAGCGTTCTTTTATAAACCTCGAAATCTGAAATCGGATTTCTGGCGACACCGGTTCTGACTGCAGCACGTGCGACTTGCAGGCTTTCTTCGATCAAAACCCGCGGATCTGTCGGTTTTGGTATGATATAGTCGGATCCGAATTCAAGGGATTTGAGATTGTAGGCCTCCAATACAGATTGCGGCACATCTCCTTTGCGGGCAAGCTCGGCAAGTGCGTGGGTCGCCGCGACTTTCATCTCGTTATTTATGGATCTGGCACGCACATCAAGTGCTCCCCTGAATATAAACGGAAAACCCAATACATTATTTACCTGGTTAGGAAAATCCGATCGTCCGGTTGCCATAATTACATCAGGTCGAACACTTTTTGCATCATGATAACTTATCTCTGGATCTGGATTTGCCATCGCAAATACAATGGGCTTATCGGCCATGCCTGCTACCATTTCCTTCGATACAAGCCCGCCCATGCTCAAACCCGCAAATACATCCGCACCTTCCATTGCTTCTTTGAGCGTACGTTTGTCGGTCTTTGAGGCAAATTCATCTTTATATTCATTCATTCCTTCTGTACGCCCCTGATAAACCACCCCCCTGCTATCCACGAGAATGATCTTGGAAGGATCGACACCTAATTCAACGTAATGGCGTGCACAACTGATAGCCGCGGCGCCTGCTCCTGAGAAAACGACTGTCAGATCTTCCAGTTTTTTGCCCTGCAGTATAGCTGCATTTATCAGGGCTGCCCCCGATATTATGGCAGTACCGTGTTGATCGTCATGAAAAACCGGAATGTCCATTGTACGCTTAAGTGTCTCTTCGATAATGAAACAGTCTGGTGCCTTTATATCTTCGAGATTTATTCCACCGAAGGTGGGTTCGAGATTTTGCACGATGGAAATGAACGTCTGAGGATCTCTGGTTTTCAATTCCAGATCAAAAACATCGATATCGGCGAAGCGTTTGAAAAGCACCGCTTTGCCCTCCATGACAGGTTTTCCGGCAAGTGGTCCAATGTCACCCAGGCCCAGAACGGCCGTTCCGTCAGTTATCACCGCTACGAGATTTCCTCGTGCTGTGTAATCGTAGGCTTTATCGGGATCTTTTTGGATTTCACGGCATGGCTCTGCAACACCGGGTGTATATGCGAGAGATAAATCTTTCTGAGTAAAACAGGGTTTTGTAGTAATTACTTCGATTTTTCCGCTTCGCCCCTTACTGTGATAGGCCAAAGCCTCCTGCTTGCTGATCATTGTTTTCCTTCCGCCAATAAACTCATTGTAACACGGCTATAAAATAGATCATCGAACCTCTTATATGGTACCCACTCCTGTTGAACTTGTCTGAATGGATTGAATTCGATCGAAATGTATGAGCATGGGCAACAATAACACGTTTCCAGCAAAACAGGCTACAAAAAGTTAATATTAGTCAATTATAAAAGATTTTGCTCACCTTCAATCTTTTATTAAAAATCTTTGTCTAATGATTAGCATTTGAGGAAGGTTGCTAAATATATTGATCAGTACAGATACCCAGATCCCTCCTGCAGCTGAAGCGGGACCAGAGGAGGGGAGGAAAGGGAAGACTGGTGTCCGGCAGTGAGTTCTATCCTTTGAATGTCTGCCTGGTATTTCGCCTATTTTAATCACGGATTAAAAAAAAGTAGACAACTTAAATGCAAGTGTGTATAATGTGAAAGTAGATGCATAAAAAAGGTTTCAGTCCCATAGTACCTTACACCTGTCCGGTATGTGCACACAGGATGAATCGTACAGATCTTATCATGGGACGTTTCCTCGTCCATTTACTTACGTTTATTGTCCAGAAGAATGTAGATTTCGCGTCACCATAACAGATGGTATTGCGTCACAATATACCATTTATCTTTTCCAATTAAATAAACCTTCATTTTCACAAGGGGGAGTTCCTATGCGTCAGAGTACCTTTTTCCTGTTTTCCTTGCTTTTTGTCCGGATGGCTATGGCTGAGATGACCATAACCGAGCTTGATGTCTACCCTCATCGACAAATAGTTTTTCAATTCGATGATGATTTGATTATAAACAGCGTCAAATGGCGGGATTATGATGGCGCGGAAGAGCATGAAATCGTTCGTGTCGATGAAAATGGCGTCGTACATACTCTTGCGGAAATATCACTCGATGAACCTGCATACAATATAGAAAGTGTCTACAAGTACAATGGACTTTACTACATAATGCAGCAGACTCCAGGATACCCTTCAATCCTTGGGCTTAAGCCCTGTGATATATGGGTTTCAGATGGTAGTGAAGGAAATTATGTGAAAATTCTGGATGGGCCGGTAGTAGAAGCGATACTCTATGATGATGATTTTTATTACATGAGACCTACCATTGATCCAAATGCAGCCCATTGGCATGAGGTTCCGAAAAAATTATATAGATATGATATTGAAACAGGAGTTGAAACCCATATACCTCTCTTTGACAACGAACCGGATTGGTACAGCCCCGCTCCAACGAAATTTGAGGTATTTCAAGACAAACTGTTTTTTACCGCTTGTATACCGACGTATGGTTTCGAGCCGTTGCTGTATGATGGCAACGAGGTCACCATTATCGCCGATGTCGATCCAGGTGAAGGATCCGGTTTTCTGGAAGATTTTGATGATGGATACATATATCCGAACGGTGATCATGCACGAGTGCAAGCCGTTGGATACCGATCGGCCGTTACAGATGACAGGGTTTATTTCCCCGTATTCATGCGACCTTACGGCGTTGAGCTGTATAGTACTGACGGGACTGAAGAAGGAACAAACTTTTTGGGTGATCATTGTGAGAATGCATCTCCATATTATTTGGAAAGCTACGATGATGTTTTTGCTCCGATATATGCAGCCCTCGAAGATAAAATCATTTATGTTTGGGGTGAGGGAGGCGAGTACGGCAGTGAGCTTTTCGTCTCAGACGGGACCTCTGAAGGCACACATATGATCACGGATCTTCATCCCGGAGAAGCGGAGATTGAACTTGAACATCATGAGATCGCGACTTATAACGGACACGTATATTTTAGGGCTCATTCGGAGCTTTGGCGTACCGATGGCACCGAAGAAGGAACGCAAGAGTTTTTCAGCCTGCCACAGCAGCAGGGGTGCGATCCCTGGAACCTGGTTCCGGCCTCGGATGGGTACCTCTATTTCTTTGCTGTTGTTACCGAAAATGTGACCGAGTGCACACCCGAGGGGTGTCTGCCGGCACAGCAGTACAGGGCTGCTATCTTTCGTACCGATGGAACCACTTCGGGTACGGAAGAGTTATGTCGGGATAGAATCACTGACGGCAGCGCCGAAGCTCTTCGTTATGATCGGAGCCTCAAGGTGACCAGTGGTGGAATATTCTTCACCTCAGAACGTAACGGGTATGAGGTATTGTGCAGATTCCACGAAGATGGCGCGCCACAAATTGTAACTGAGCCGGTTATTCAAGGCCGGACCGGAGAGACATATGAATACTTGATTGAGGCTACAGACCCCGAAAATAATCCTATCTTTTTCACCGCAGATGATCTGCCGGATTGGTTGAGCCTGACTGACAACGAAAATGGTAGCGCCCTTCTGTCAGGAACGCCTGATCTAGTAGGGGATTACCCCGTTGAGATAACAGCTTCAACCGAGTTCAACACGCCGGCTACTCAAAATTTTACCATACATGTAACAGAGGGAGTCAGACCAGAACAGGTTAGAGCCTTTATGCTTGATGAAGCTCTTTTGAGCAATAATTCTTTTCTCTCTGTTCCGAGGATATACATTATCAATGAGGGAACAGACGCTCTTACAGACTTCAGCATGGAATACTACTTCAGAGTAGAAAGCGGTAAGATTCCAAGCGCTTCGCCTTATTATCTTCCGTTTGGCAGCATTAGCGTCCAAGATTTGGGAAATGATCTATATAAAATTGTTTACACAATCTCCGGAGTACAGCTGCAGGCTGGAGAGGTCTTCCCAGATCAGAGCGGATGTGCTATCGGTATACACAACTCAGACTGGTCTGAAATTGATATCACGGATGATTATTCGAATAATCAATCGAGCACATTCGCAGAAAACGACCACATTTGTGTGTACGGAAGCAATGGTCAACTGCTATGGGGAGTACCTCCCAGCGGAGACAACATTGCACCTGTTGCAGATGCCGGTGAGGATATCACCGTGTATGACCCTATGCAGGATGGTGAAACGATAACTCTTGACGGCAGTAACAGTATGGATCCTGATGGGAGCATTGCCACGTATGAGTGGTTAATCAACGGTACAGTCGTTGCAGAGGGGGTATCACCGCAGATTACCTTCCAGGTTGGCCTGACCACCGTTACTCTGAGAGTTACCGATTTCGAAGGCGGTGTGGGCTATGATGAGGTGAACGTATTAGTACAGGGACAGCCGCAGGACCTTGTATTTACGATAGAGCCGAATCCAGTCCCTCAAGATGAACCGGTTGTTGTGGAATATAGTATTCCCGAGAACATGAACGGATGCCTCATTGAATTCATACTCCAGCGAGAGTGGGATATGCTGAATTTTAGAGAAGATCAAAATTTCTTTTCTTCTACCACCGGTGATCATCGGCTGGAGATTTGGGATTGGAATAAAAGCTTCTTTGGCGGTTCGGGACCGTGGAATATCAATATATACATAAACGATCAGCTTCTGGAAACACAGACGATACAGTTTAACTATTAGATGCTGTAATCACTAAAGTACGCAAAAAAAAGCATATGCGTTGAGCATGTGCTTTTTTTTTAGCAGGCTGACAGGCTGGAACGGCTTTTGTTTGGCTTTTTCGCAGGTTTGGTGTATTTTGTAGAACTTCTTACTGTTTGTGATGTTCATGAAAATAGTTGTGCACTAAATAGTCACGAATAACTGTCGATAGGAGGTCGGCTTGCAACTACATGGAATGAATGGCGATGATGCACCTCTGGAAGTAACTTCCCTGCAGCAGTTCTATTCTTTGATGAGTGCTACCGGATCGGTGCGACGCCGGTTAGTGCAGAAGGTATTAAAAAATGAGCCCTGCAGCGAACAGGATATTGCCTTTCTGAGAAAAAGCCTTGAGCTTTTGAATGCGGTTCCTCACCTCGACGAGTTTTCAATCAGGGTGAAACTGGACCAGACGAGAACCATTGATATAGACATCAGCTATGAGGTGCAGGAGCTACAAAAGGATCTGATATTTCTGGAGCGGGGAGAAGATGCCTTGTATAGGCATTTTCGAACTATTCACGAGGGGTTTGATCGTGAGGTGGAATTGGGGATTTCCAGATTGAAAGAAATCTCGTTTAGAAATCTGATATCCGACCGTGACGGAACAGTTAATAATTACTGTGGGCGTTATCTTTCTTCAATTCAATCGGTATATAATGCCGTTTTTCTGAGCAGCTATGCCCAAAAGGGCTGTGAGCATGCGACGATATTGACTTCAGCGCCCCTTTCACAGGGGGGACTGGTTGATATTAGTACGGCGCCGGAGAACCTCTTTATTTACGCCGGTTCCAAGGGACGCGAGTATCATGCTCCTGATGGCAATTGGGGTAATTATCCAATAGAAGCCGGGCAGCAAGAGATGCTTGATCTCCTAAATAAGCGTATAAGCAACTTGGTTGCGCATCCGCAGTATGAAAAGTACACTCTAATAGGTTCGGGGTTCCAGAAGAAATTTGGTCAGAGCACGATTGCGCGCCAGGATATCAGCGGATCTGTACCTGAAGGTGAATCGTTGGCATTTCTTCAGGAGATTCAAAAATTGGTTTCAGAAATTGATTCTGAGGGCAGGTTCTTTCGCATTGAAGATACGGGGAAAGATATTGAAGTTTTGCTGACTGTAAGCGAAGGAAGCAGGGGATTAAGAGATTTTGATAAGGGGGATGGGGTAGGTTTTCTGAACAAGGCATTATCTTTGCTGTTATCTGAGGGGCCAAACTTGATTTGTGGCGATACGCCCTCAGATATTCCTATGCTGAGTCTTTCTATGAAAGAAAACCAGACCAGCACGCACGCCTGTTTTGTGACCAAAGATCCGTCTCTGGTCCAAAGGGTACATGCTGTACAACCTCATACGCTAATAGTCACGCAACCGGATGTATTAGTCACTATTTTATATGAACTGACGAAGTGAAGATATAGAAAAATACAAGGAGATTGACTTCATGAATCACTTTTCGCAGTCTGCACGAGACGAAGAATGGCATCTTACCTACCAGGGGTTTCAACCGGAAAAAGAGAAACTTCGAGAGACTCTTAGTACGGTCGGTAACGGCTACTTCGGAACCCGTGGCTGCTATGAAGGGGAAAAGGCATCGGAGACTCATTATCCCGGAACCTATTTGGCGGGGCTATATAACAGACTCGCGAGCACGGTTCATGGAAAAGAAATTTTTAATGACGACTTTGTGAACTGTCCCAATTGGCTTTTGATTGAGTATAAAATCGACGATGGCGACTTTGTAAGTCCTCTTAAGCAGGAGGTGCTCGATTACAAGCAGGATTTAAACATGCGGGATGCGATCATGAGTCGTTTCATACGCGTAAAGGATGAAAAAGGACGAATTACAACGATAGAATCGCATCGCTTCGCCAGCATGGAAAATCCTCATTATGGGGCAATCCGATTCATTCTTACCCCCGAAAACTATGATGCTGTCATAACGATTCGCTCAGGGCTGGATGGTACGGTGGATAATAACGGTGTGGCACGATACCGCAACCTCAGCAACAAGCATCTCAACCCGATGGAAGAGGCGGTGACGGTGGATGGAGATTTGTATCTTCATGTTGAAACCTGTCAATCCCGTAATCAGATTGTAATGTGTATGGCCAATACTCTCTTTTCCGATGGTGCTGCGGCCGATGTGCAACGTTCTGTAGAGCAGGAAGACGGCTTCATTGCTGAACAGATGCGTTTCGAGGCAAACAGAGGCAAAGCGTATACTCTGGAGAAGCTTGTGAGCATTTCCAGCTCCCGTGATGAAAACTCTGCCAGTCCGGTTGACTCTGCGCGTGCGATGCTTGCTCGGATCGAAAGTTTCGATGAGTTGCTGCAGCGTCATAGTGAAGAGTGGCACCAGCTGTGGAAAATCGCGGATGTTCGGGTGGAGGGGGATCCATTTTCTCAGAGGGTTTTGCGGCTGCATATCTACCATCTGTTATCCACTGCTTCGCCGCATAATATTCATATCGATGCAGGTATGCCTGCCCGAGGTCTGCATGGCGAGGCCTACCGTGGACATATATTCTGGGATAGTCTTTTTGTCATGCCTTTCTACTATCAGCATTTCCCGGAGATCGCTCGGGCAGGGCTGATGTATCGATACAGACGATTGGATTCGGCGCGTAATTATGCTCGTGAGTTCGGGTTTGAGGGAGCGATGTATCCATGGCAGTCTGCGGATGAAGGTCAGGAGGAGACACAGGTCATCCACTATAATCCGGTATCGGGCAATTGGGACCCTGATCTGAGTTCTCGTCAGCGTCATGTAAATATTGCAATATTCTACAACATATGGGAATACTACCATTATACGGCGGATACCGAATTTCTCTACCAGTATGGAGCTGAGATGCTTCTGGAGATCGCACGCTTCTGGGCTAGTATTTCCGAGTATGATAAGGAAGAAGACCGGTTTCATATCCGAGGTGTTATGGGGCCGGATGAGTTTCATGAGAAATATCCCGACTCCCAGGAAGGGGGGCTCAACGATAATGCCTATACCAATATAATGGTTGTATGGCTGCTGGAGAAAGCTATCGATATAGTGGCAGAATTGCCTCAAGAGATTTTGGACGAGCTTTCCACCCATATCCGTTTCGGTAAAGAAGAAATGGATCATTGGAGGCATATCACCAGACGTATGAATGTGCCGATTACAAAAGAAGGAATAATCAGTCAGTTCGACGGGTATATGGATCTTTTAGAGCTGGACTTGGATCACTATCGGAAGAAATATAAAAATATTCACCGAATGGATCGAATCCTCAAATCCGAAGGGGATTCACCGGATAAGTACAAGGTGGCAAAACAGGCAGATGCGTTGATGCTTTTTTATGTATTGACACCCGATGAGGTGATCCGAATACTTAGCCAGCTTGGCTATGTTATCAAAGACAGGGCAGAGTTTCTACGAAAAAATTATGAGTACTACGTCAATCGCACCTCCCATGGATCTACGTTGAGTAAGGTTGTACATGCTTCCATAGCTAAACAGATGAGTGGTCGTGAAGATATGTGGCAGTGGTTCATGGAAGCGCTGGAGAGTGATATTTATGATACTCAGGGAGGTACCACCGAGGAAGGTATTCACTGTGGTGTGATGGCCGGGACGATCAATATTGTCAATCGCGTTTTCGCCGGGGTGAGTTATTTCAAGGAAAACATCGATATAAAACCGGCATTGCCTCAAAAATGGAAACGACTCTCGTTTAAATTACGAATGGGAGGGCGGTTTTACAGTTTTGAGATCACCAAAGATGATATTCGCATCGGGCTGGATATTGATGGAGAGAAACCTTCAATGCTGCGACTAAATCAGAATTGAAGGACTAAATCAGAATTGAAGTTAGAAACGGCCGATATCGGAAAAAAGTTGCCTGCTTTGTTCATTGCAGAATCCCTAAAAACAACAACTAAAACACCGGAGGTGAAGAGGATCTTTTTTCTCACCTCCGGTGTTTTAAATTCCTTCTCCGGCTATCTCAGACAATCTTCACGCCACATACAATCCATCTGATTGCATTCGTTTTCTGCGCTTCCAAAACACGGAAAATTACCTTCCTGTTTCTGAATAGCACGGATGAGTTCATCTTTCCTGAGTTTGCCGATTTTCACTCCCGATTCTTTCGCCTTTGCCTTCACAGCAGTCAGATTCATAGTCTGTTTTCCTTTGGTTAGGTGGTTAGATGTGACGCTCAAAATATAATTTAATTTATTTAAATTGTCCATTCAGTAAAAAAATTAACGATGGTAAAATAAAAAAACCAGGAGACCAAAAAAAGAAAGTCGTATATCATTTCCCATTGCGTAACCGGATTTCAACCCCACAGGATTATACGCTCATTTCCTATTTGCAGCAGCGGAAACCTACGTGCAAATAGCCCTTTTCAGACTCCAGTGGCATAAAGGATTGACAGCCCGCACGTTGTTGATCATCATGCCACCATCCTCCAAAGACCTGTCTTACTGCCCCTGCTCCATCACTGGTCCATTCCGCCACATTCCCGCTCATATCGTGAAGATCGTATCGATTCACACATTCAATGAACATTCCAGACTTTGCAGCCCGGTTATCTACCTTTTTGTTACCGAGGCTATTGCACTTCAACGGATCATAATGTTTTCCATAAGGAAATGAATTCTTGTCTTTTCCTCCTTTGCATGCAATCTGCCACTCTTTGCCGGTACAGAGTCGTTTCCCCACGCTGTTACAGAGCTGTTGTGCTTTCTGCCATGTAACATCACGCATCGGCATCTCTCCCTTTTTATTCGGCCATTCGTATTTGTCTACACAAAATGCACCTTCCTCTACCGCCTTCATACCCTCCGGACAGATGACTATATTGACTGTGTCATTTGAATAGGCGCTGTCGCTATCCATGACCTGAAAAACCGCGGCAGTATATTCGGTAAATTTATGAGTGGTAGTGCCCGTTTGGGAAGATTGCCAGTCCCACGTACCGTTGGCGTCAAAATCCCATCTGTATGTCACTATGTTTCCGTCAGGGTCTGACCCTTTTCCCTGTAAGGTCACTTTTTTACCCGGTCTGGATGTTACGGGTTGACCGGCATGCGCCTGTGGCGGGCGATTGGTAATTGTAACCTCTGTTTTATCCCAGACAATCGCCCCGTCATCCGTCTGCATCCCGAACTTTATGGTATAGGTTCCACCGGAAGAGAAAACTTTTTTAAGCTCGGCTGACTGTTCACTCTTATGTTCTGCCTGTGAATCATTATCCAGATCCCAAAGATACATTGTGATTTCATTGTCGGGATCAGAACCGGACCCACACAATGTAATCGTGTCGTTTACAAATGCCTTGTATGGCCCTCCGGCATCAACGATAGCTTTGCTGTTTACAACAAAAATTTCACGACTCATTACCGTTCTACCGCCTTTGTCATCTGAAACAGCGCATTGAACAGTATAGGGACCGCTTCGTCTATACATGTGTCGGGTTCTGTTTCGCAAAGAAGAGTGCTCGTAAACAGTATCTCCGTCCATATTCCAGTCAAATTGTTTGGCTCTAACCGCTGAATCTGATGACGTAACACAGATTACAGTAAAGCTGTCATTTACCGCGATAGTATCGGGCATCTGTAAACTTGTTATGGAGATCCCTTCATAAAGCATAACCTCTGTTGCCGCTGTATCAACCGATCCGAATCTATCACGGACCTCGATGGTTACGGTATAATTACCGGGGGAATCCCACATGTGGTCTAAAGTCAGCTTGTTACCAAATTTTCCATTTTCGGGATAATCCCAGATCATATCACCATTGAGATCCCATCGTGCCTTCAAGGAATCTCCGGATTGATCGGAGGATGAAGAGGCATCCAGCTGGAAGCGGGTTCCGGCAGTTCCGGCGTTTGGTTTGCAAATTAGAGTGGCTGTCGGAGGGGTGTTAACCTGTATTGTCCTGGATTTTCGGGCGATTTTGCCTTCAGCACTTTTTACTTCGACGGAAACTTTTTTTTGACCTTCTGTGGAAAATGTCGCCAGAGCGGATGATATGTTGCCAAACCTTCCTGATGAAGGTACATCCCAGGAGCCGTCACCATCTGTGTCGAAGCGATACATGAGGTTTTTGCGGGTGCCCTGCTCATTTACCGACCGGTAGGCTGATAAATGGATGGTGTCTCCCGGAGATACTATGTCCGGCGCCACAAGAACGGCTGTGACCAACCCCTTTACGGTCAGTTCATAACGCAGGTCAACCGAGTTCATCTGCGGATCCTCCGCACGTACCTGGACAGGAAAGGTTCCCGGAGTTGTCGGGGTATAAGAGAGTACACCGGTGGATTTATCGATTGACATGCCTTTTGGAGCGTTTAATAACTGATAGCTAATCTGCAGGCTTTCCGGATCGATGGCGGTCAGTCTGTCCTTAAAGGGGACATTCAGGGAGGCGTGCCTCAGAGGCTCCCCGACAAAGACCGGCGGCTGGTTGACGCTTGCCTGTTTGGAATTGCCACAGCCGGTTCCCGCCAAAAGCGGATCGACTATATCATCCCCAACCCACTGTTCCAAATTAGTAATATCTTTGTCCGACAGTGATACACTGCGACTGAGCTGCCCATCTCTACGGGCAAGAACCTTCCGACATGAGCTGATAATACGTGCCCTTCCATCGCTGGAATAGATACTTACTCTTTTGCCGGTCAGAGCCTTTGCGATAGTGATTCCCGCATCCGGGTAGTATTCGACCGCTACGCGCGCCTGGTGTGCAGCCACTGAGGCATAGGGGGTGAACAGCGAACAGGTGACGGCTTCAGAACGTCGGCAGGTGACAAATGCCCGGCCAAACAGTAAACCCCCTGTCAGACAGCAGGAGTTGCCGGTTGATTGAGGAGAATCAATCAGCTTCAGGGCTGTATTTTCAGACAGATATATCGTATCATGCTTACCAAAGAGAAGGAATGCAAATGAGGAGTCGGCGGTTTTGATGATACTGCCGGGAGGACAATCCATTTTACTGGTGACCTGTTTCTGTTGTTGCATGTCTTCGTTGCTAACGGTAACCGAACCCGATACAGTCACTGCTGTTGCGACAGGTTTAATGTCATTTCCGCCACACCCGGTAAACAAAATGGCAGCAAAACCAATAAAAATCGAAAAAACAAGGCATTTCATAATGTAAGCCCGAAAGATTCCTTCTTCTTGTACAGAGCGATTCTCTCGACTATTCGCGCAATGCTTTGGGGCAGGCTTCAGCAATCCTGCAACTATTTTAAGGATTTCCGCACGATTGCACGATTGTTTTAACACTTCTGCCCTCGGGAGATTGCGAGAATCATCCGCTCAGAGCCGCTCAATTCAGGTTCTAATAAGTTGATTATGTTAGAAGTGTATTGTTTGGATGGTCGAGTTTCAAGAAAAAAGGATAAAATATTCGGCAAATTAGGGGACTCGGATGTTATATGCGATATATTAATTTGTTATATGAGTTTAGAATGGGCGAATCTCTCGCTTATCTACGCGCTATTTCTCGGGGCTTAATGGTTCCACAGATTTGAAATCCCTCAAAAGGTATTCCGCGCGATTGCGTTAATGCTTCTGTGTTAAGGTATTGGAAGACTCAACCGCGAGAGAACCCTTGGGAAAAAATTAGTCACAGGTGTTTGGTATTTGTATGAAAAATAAAATACTCCTAATGTTTATTACGGCGTTTTTAAGTACCTCATTTGCCGAAAGTGATTGGGATGATGCTGTGGCAGATGCTGAAGCTTTGCATCTTCATCGCCCGTCGGAGATCCAGTATGCATGGCACGAACGTGAAAGGACAATGTTTGTTCATTTCGGTGTTGCTACATGGCTTGGTCAGGAATATGATAATACACAAGGCAGTTTTGATCTTAGCAGGATAAACCCGGTAAATTTTGATGCCGATCAACTATGCCAAGTCGCTCATTCATGGGGAGCTGAGCTGATTCTTTTGGTAGCAAAGCACGTTGGGGGGTTTTGTTGGTGGCCCACCGAAACTACTGATTATTGCGTAAGGAATGTACGGTGGCGAAATGGGCAAGGTAATTTGGTGCAGGAGGTCGCCGAAGCGTGTAGGCAAAATGAATTGAAAATGGGCGTATATGTCTATCCGGATGATCCACGATACATGTCAGAAATCGATAGAGGTGGACGTACGGATGATCCTTCAAAACAAGAGGAGTATAATACCTTAATGCGCAGGCAATGGCAGGAGGTGCTAACGTACTGTGGGAGCGATTTGGTTGAAGAAGTCTGGTTTGACGGTGGTTGCATATTACCATTAGAGGATATAATCGATTCATTAGCTCCAAATGCAGTTGTTTTCGAAGGAATGTTTGCTGATATACGTTGGGTCGGAAATGAACAGGGAGAAGCGCCTGATCCCAACTGGTATACAACCACTTGGACTGATAACGGATTAATAGCGACACCCGATGGAGAACGCTGGTTGCCGGTTGAGGCTGATACTCCGTTATACAATCATTATTGGTTTTGGTCTGCTGCAAAGCAGAATAGCCGCAAATCGGTAAATCATTTAATGGAGATGTACCTCAATTCGGTTGGGCATGGGGCTGTGCTCCTTTTAAACTCTGCACCTGATACCACCGGTAGAATAATACAAGAAGATGTAGATACCTACCGGGAGTTTGGTGAAGAAATTTCTCGGCAATTTGATCATCCTATCTCGACTATCCAACAGAGAGCTGGAGATACAATTACCCTGGAATTGCCTTCAGAGCAAGAGGTAAATACCATCGGTATGTGGGAAGATTATCGACACGGGCAACGTATTCGGTCCTACACTATCGAGGCATATGTGAATGAACAATGGTTTTCTGTTTCCAGGGGAACATCGGTAGGTAGACGAAAAATAGACGTTTTTAATACCATAACCACAGATCGGCTGAGAGTAATTGTAACCAACAGGGTCGGTACCCCGCTTTTCCGAAAGATCGCAGCACATCGAACAACTATTCAAGACAATGATCAGCCAATTTCACAATTTGTTAGCGTAAGATCATCTTCAGAACACAGCCCGCCGTATGTTGCTCAAAATATTAATGACGGTAATTTGACATCGCGATGGAGTGCACAGGATACTGATCTTTATTCTTGGATAGAATATGATTTTGGACGTCCACGAAGAATTGCTACCACAACGATCAGCGAACTGACAGATCGTATACAAGCATTTGTCATCGAAACAAGAAATGATACAAGTGACGAGTGGGGTGCAGTCTACAGAGGCACATCTGTTGGAGCAAGCTTCTCCGCAGACTTTACCCCGGTGACGACTCGATTTGTAAGGTTAAGAGTGGTCGAAATACAAAACTTGGGTGCGACTATTTGGGAATGGACTTTAGATGACCGCCCTGAAAGCTTTGAGTTAGTCACCAAAATAGCACCTCCTGCAATTGGCTCCATTGCAGAAATAGATCTTTCAAAGCAGATTGTTGATCCTGGTATGTATGAAATTCAAATTGTAGGAGTTACCTGCAGTAATGCACAACCAACATTTGACGGAGCACCGGGCGAAGGACGTTTACTTCAAAAGATTGAAGATGGCAGGTATATAATTTATCGCACCCAGGCAATTGAAGAATGGACTTCGACAGGTCTGCGTTTTACTACAGAACAGGTTCACTCAGATTCGGTTGAGTTGTGGGTACGCACTAGTCAACAGGGCAACTTCGTTAAACCTGCACAAAATAAACATTTCGGGAAACTGGAAAAATCGATTCAACACAACAACAATTCATTAATACTTAAATCACCCGAAAAGTACAAAAGGATAAACATTTATTGTGCAAATGGAAGACTTATTCAATCTTTTTCGCCTGAATTTGGGAATAAAATTAGTTTGAATAATAATGCTAGTGGGGTGATTATTGTTGAAACTATACCTTTTGATGCAGTAGCCAAAAAAGGTATTGTGGTACTCAGAAAATGGGATTGATAACGTCTATGGTTGAGCCAAAGACGAAAAATAACAAATCCGCCTGATTGGGGTATCCTTCACGGGTACCCGTTTAGCATAGGGAAACAAAAACAATGTATAGCTCTAGTATATTAGAATTGGCCAGCCGCGAATAT
>CAYQOU010000032.1:0-33571 GCA_964419255.1 uncultured Fibrobacterota bacterium
AGACATTGAAATTATGCCACTGCAGTTTCGCTCTGGCTTCACCTGAAAAGGACACCGGACTCGATCCACCGAACATGAGCGTACTCCGGACTTTACTTTCCATATCATCCAGATTCATCTCGATCGTATCAAGCCGCGCCTGCTGCTCCTCAGATAAATCCTCTCCGTAAACACTTGTCCATCCCATGACAAGGGACAGGCAAATGGCCACCGTTAGTTTGTAATGTTTTATTTGGCTCAACAAAAATTACCTCCACTCCAATGGTGAGTGATAGTACCCTTTACAGTTAATAAGTCTCTATTCAAATTAGTGTGCTCCAATATACAACAGGTTCACCTGCTGAAAAGTAGTTTATCATTCGTGTTGCAAATATAGTTTTTTTAGCGTGAAGCTTTATATCATATTCTATTTTAAGAAGTTACCAAGATCGTTATACAGCATACAAATTAATGGTGGTATAACAATTATATCAATCACGAAACGGGTTTGTTTAAAGCACCGTTCTTGAAACAGTGCTTTTTCGCCTATCGGGCAATCCATTCCTTGTTAATATCCGGAATATCGTCCAATAATTTGATAGTGTGTTGGTTCTTTGGTGCTCCGGTTACTTCATCCGGAGTACCGTGTTCGATAATTTTACCCTTGTGCATGATAAAAATTCTATCGCTGACGTAATACGCTAAACCAATATCGTGTGTTATAAACACGATGGTCATCTTCAACTCTTCCTTGAGTTTCATCAGATAATCTAAAATATTCGCACGCACACAGGCATCAACCATACTGGTCGGCTCATCGGCGATGAGAACACTTGGTCGAAGAATAAAAATCCTTGCCAGCAGCATGCGCTGCATCTGTCCCCCGGACAGCTCAAAGGGATATTTTCCTTCGATTTCCGGCGGCTCAATATTTACAGCACGTAAGGCCCGATCAACACGCTCTTCCATCTCTGCCTTGGAAGGCTTTGTTTTCATGATTTTAAATGCATCCTTCAGCTGTGCCCTGATAGTAAAAAACTGATTGAAACAGCTGAAAGGGTCTTGAAAAACAACCTGTGCTTCGCGCCAGTGGTTGATCTGGTTTTCTATTTTTTTTCCTTTGTAAAGAAACTCGCCACTTGTAGGATCGTGAAGCTTCAGCATTATTTTTGCCAAAACGCTTTTGCCGCATCCCGATTCACCAACCAGTGAAACAATCTCCTGATCGGCAATCGAAAAGCTAACGTCATCGACAGCCATTACTTTTTTCTTACCATGGCCGAATATTTTCGTTACATTCCTGGCGTAAAAAACCGGTACATCAGCTGGCGTATTCACATCTCACCTGCCTTTCAGCAACAATACGGATTTCCTGTTTTCGTTCCTTGCATTCCGGCCGGGCCTGGGGACACCGTTCGGCAAAACGACAGCCCTCAATCGGCTTTGCCAGATTTGGCGGAGCGCCCTCTATGGCAACCGGTTTTTTATCTTTCTGATTCGAATCGGCGCTCAACATTGCACCCATCAACGCCTGCGTATATGGATGTCTCGGATCGAAAACGATCTGTTCGGTGGTTCCGACTTCGACAAACTCTCCCGCATACATGATTGCAATGCGATCAGCCACATGACGCAGCAGCGGAAGCTCATGAGTTATAAAAATCATACTCGAAAAGATTTTCTTTTCAAGCAGATCAAAGATCATTTTTATCACCTGCTTCTGAGTAGATACATCTAAAGCGGATGTCGGCTCATCGGCAATAACCACCTTTGGATTGAGCAGGGTAGATATTCCGATCACAGAACGCTGACGCATACCCGCTGTCAACTGGATAGGATAGGAATTAAGAACATAGTCCGCATCCATACCGATAAGCTGGAATCGGTCACGTAAACGCTGATAGATCTCTTTTCGATTTGAGTTGTTTTCGTGATCCGAAACCACATCGGCAGCAAGATCCTTTATTTTACGGGTAGGATTCAGTGAGTTGAATGCTCCCTGAGGAATCATTGCCACCTTTCTGCTCAAGACGTTTTTACGAATATCTTTTGCAGAGCGATTCATGATCGATTCACCGGCGACACGTACATCCCCCGATGTCGGAAAAAGCGGAGGGATTATCAGCCCCATGCATCCGTTCACCAGAGTGGATTTTCCACACCCCGATTCACCCGCGATACCCAAGACTTCACCCTGTCCCATGGTAAAGGAGACACCGGATACGGAATGGATTTTCTGGCCAAACCGAGTAAGATAGTGAAGGTGCAGATCATCTACTTCGAATATCGCACTTCCCTTTTCGGGGCGAATCTGCCGACCGATCTTTTCTTTATTAACAGTTGATTGATTAGTTTCCGTTGTTGACATGTGTTCTCCTATTTACGCAGGCGCGGGTTAAAGACACCTTCCATAGAGGTGTTCAGAACATAAAATGAAAAAACGATAACCGTCACTAACAGAGCCGCAGGAATAAAAGCCCACCATGCTCCATCACCCAATGCCTCGTTATTCATAGCCTGTTGCAGGATAGTTCCAAGAGAAACGGTATCGTACGGTCCAAGCCCGATCATACTTATGGAAGCCTCCGAGAGGATTCCGGAAGCAGTCTGCATGATAAAAACCATAAACACGTATGATAGAAGATATGGAATTATATGAACGAGCACTATTCCTAATGTGCTGTATCCGTTAACCCTCGCCAGAGATATGTGGTCACGACTCTTGACACTTGCCGCCTGGGCCCTGACCGCACGGGCACTCCATGTCCATCCGGTCGCACCAATGATTGCGGCAATGAGCGTCAGTGACCGCCCTTCCTTAAGAGTACTGCTGATCAGAATCAGAATGACAAACTGCGGGATAACAATAAACAGATTGGTTAACAGAGTGATTAGATCATCGATCCACCCGCCTTTAAATCCTGCATATACCCCCAGTAGAGTACCGGTGACCGTTGCGATTATCCCGGCAAGAAAACCGACGTACATCGAAGATCGGATCCCCTGAATCAGTTGTGAAAACATATCTACACCAAGATGATCAGTCCCGAGAAAGTGTTCCGAAGAAGGAGGCATGTACGGCATACCAACACGAGATGAAATATCGACCTGATAAAAAAGTGGTACGACAAACGCGATCACCAACGTGAAGAGGAAAAGACCGATTCCTATAAGGAATGAAGGCGTTTTCAATAAATTTTTGAGTAATTTCATAAGTTATCCCTTTTGCCCTGCTTTAACGCGTGGATCAAGAAAACCGATCAAGATGTCTACACTGAAATTCATCAGAAGTACAGAAACGGTTATAATAAGAGTACACCCTTGAATGAGGGGATAATCATTTCCCTGAATAGCAGTTAATACAGCCATTCCAATACCCGGATAGGAAAAGATCATCTCAGTTATTATTTGTCCACCGATCATCATACCCAGAGATAGAGCAAGCCCGGTGAGCTGCGGCAACATCGCGTTTCTAAAGGTATAGAACAGTATTTTGTTCTCGTTTATTCCCAACCATTTCGCATACTTAATGTAATCGGTTCCCAGCTCATATATGCACATCGAACGCATACCAATGGCCTGTCCTCCGGCCAGGATTAAGAACACCGACAGAAAGGGAAGTAAATAGTGGTACGCAAAACTTGCAATGAATGTAAGGTTAAACCCTGGGATCAATCCACCAGCGTAAGCTCCCACCGCAGGAAAAATCTCCCACACGACAGAAAACTGGTACATTAACAACATGCCGAAAGCAAAGAACGGAATGGAGCTGGCCAGAAGTGCCAGAGGGAACAGGATTTTGTCAAACATACCTCTTCGATAGGCAGCCAGTGCCCCGAGGACGTTTCCGATGATCCACCCGAAGATAATGGTTGGCACCTGCAATGCCAGCGTCCAGGGAAGGCTTTCCTTCATTATGTCGGATACTTTTTTAGGATAGTTGAGAAACGATGTTCCCAGGTCCCCTCTTATAACTTTAAACAGGTAATTAAAAAACTGCTTGTATGAGGGTGTTTCTATCGGCTTGCCATCCTCTCCACGAACAATCGCGCCGTCTTTATTGACCTCGACAAGCCCGAATTCCTTGAGATAGGCTTCTTCCTTCTCCTTGGCGGATTTTGTGTCAAGACCAGCTCCGATTCGCGACATGACAATGTCGATCGGATTACCTTCCCCGAGACGAGGAAGGTAAAAGTTTGCGGTAATCGCCACCAGAAAGGTAAGGATGTACCATCCGGCACGATGCAGGATATACCTCAGTGTAGGATATTGCTTCAGCATGAATTCTCCTTATTTTTTCAATGGGTAGAACTGATTTCCCAGAGAATATTTGTTCCGACACCAAAACAGGGAACCTGAGGCGGTGCGTATGGATTTTCTTCCGTGGGAAAATTCTCCCAGTGTTTGACGCTAAACTCGTAAAACTGCTCGGGAAGATAGGCAAGCGGCAGTGATACCTGCTCCTGCATAAAGATTTTATTGAGTTCCCGATAGGCAGCCTTGCGCTCCTGCTCATCGGTAAGAGTCGGAATGAGGTTCATCAGAGAATCGACCGCGGGATTGTAATTATCCGCGTCGGGATTGTTGTATCGTCCCTGGTTCTCATTCATTCTTTCACCAACGGGCTGCCAGTTACGAGACGACATAACGGATTCAAACCTCGACCAGGGCTTTGAAGGAGTTACTGTTGGTGACGGTTTATGCATCAGCAGATCGAAATTACCGGAGGGCATTGCCTGCCAGTATAATGCAGCATCAACCGCTCCTTTACGAGCATCGATACCAGCCTCGCGCATTCCTTTAACAGCAATACTTACCATTGATTCCCAGTCTGTCCATCCGGCAGGCAGTTTGATTTCCAGAGAAGGAAGCTTTTCACCCTTGGAGTTTTCCATGTGAGAAAGCTCTCCATTTACGAAAACCGACTTGTATCCTGCATCAGCGAGTGTCTTTTTCGCTTTCTCAAGATCATAATAGGCCCCGTATTTCTCGACATCCTCTTCGGAGTAATATTCCTTTTCGATACCAAACGGTAAAATGAGACCGCCTTTTAGCTCAGGGCTGTACCCCGAAACAGCCAGCTCTCTGATATCTTGATAATTGATTGCAAAGGCCATAGCGCGACGGAATGCCGGATCAGATAGCGGCTCTTTTGTACAATTGATCATCATCATGGGAATAGTAGCAGGAACAAAATACGGCTCTTTGCTATACCATGTTTTTACACCGTTTTTGGCTTTCATCCAGATACGCGGAATAAATGTGGAGGATACATCGAGGTTACCATTCTGCAGAGAGGTGCTGAATGCATCATTACTCTTGTAAATTGGGTGGATAAGATACTGTGGTTTGGGCATTTTGCCATCATGCAACGCTTCATTACCCCAGTAATCATCACGACGTTTGAGAACGATCTTCTGGTTTGAGTAGTTCAGAAGATTATATGGTCCTGAGACAACAGGATTCTTATCTACCTTCTCTTTTTGCAGTTCCGAAAAGCTTCCATCGTATGATGCCAGCTTTTTTGAGAATACATGTTCGGGAACGATTCTGATCGCCTGCAGAAGATCCATCACACCCAGAGGATTGTTTCTGTCCTCTTTATTGACTATGAATTTGACCTGCTCAACCTGAGCACTGTCCTCGCCATCAACAATTGTATCTACAACAACGTCAGATATGAAATCCCAGACATACCCTGTGGGCGAATTCGAATACTTCTTACCAAGGTTAAACGTAAACAATACATCGTTGGCCGTCAGCGGAGTTCCATCGCTCCATTTTGCCGCCGGGTTCATCTTTACCGATATTAAATCGTTTGTTTGTTCATGTAACTCTGCAAGAAGAGGTTCGGTTTCTCCGGAAAGTGAATTGAAAACCACAAGCGGCTCATACATCAGGTTGTAGTTTCCCCCGACCGGAAACGCCGGCCAGTCACTCAACGGGTTAAACGTGTTCGGCTCTCCCCATTGAATGCCTGCCATATATATGGTCTCCTCGCGAGCAAAACCAACACCTTCGCCACCGTCCTTGTTTGACTGGCACGACATCAGACCAACAACCATCGCACTTACCAGAACGGCCTTCAGCTTAATTGAGCGCACTAATCTCATCCTTGTCCCCTTTGCAGGTTTCTTATATTGATACGTTAACTTTACCGTTTGACAATTTTAAAATAATTCCAATGAAAAATATCAAATGGTCGAAAACTTAGCAAAACAATTTCGATTAAAATAGTTTTCGGCAGATCATGACACCCCGGATAACTCTCTGCTTCGGAAAAATTGTGACACTTTCCCTGGGAAAACAAATGCCTCCAGGCAAAATATCCACATAAACCCTCGCCCCACTTGCACGGCCCCAGGCATTATCCTCCAAAACATCGGTTTTCAAAATATAAGCGAGAAGGTGAAGAGAAGGCAATTATGTAACGAGGAAAAAAAGCAAACGCACCGTGATTAATTGTGTTCCCTCCAATATATGCCTCTAGTATTGACGCAAATACCATGGCGATTTATCACCACAAACTGGCATACCCCTGCCAGTAAAATCCCCCTATGCCGTTAGTGCCTGTTTTCAATGTCAGGTTCACTGACCTTGTGCCAAAAACAACGGCTGGAATTTGACCACCAGGAGGTGTTTCTACCATACCGACTAAATATGTCAAAGCGCTTGCGCGAAATATAAACAATACTATAGTATATGTATAT
Source organism: uncultured Fibrobacterota bacterium (assembly GCA_964419255.1). GTDB lineage: Bacteria > Fibrobacterota > Chitinivibrionia > Chitinivibrionales > CAYFVL01 > CAZPHU01. Next base: position 6,690 of record CAYQOU010000032.1, read on the forward strand.
ATATTATAGAGCGCTATAAGTGAAATGTGTAGATGAAGCGTGGGTAGTTAAGCACTTAAATTGTTTTTCGGCGCTTCTCCTGTGAATGCTGACAAACACCCTCTGAGAAGCGGCAATTATTAAGCATTCTCTCTTGCATGATGCATCTGAAATTTTCTTTTTAAAGGCTCGCATGTGAAAAACCAAACACCGACCACTAAAAATGCCACCACAGACAATTCTCCGAATTCTTCGTCTCGCATGAAAATTGGATTGCTGGTTGAAGGAGTCGAAGGGGTTTATCAATCCGATATATTCAAGGGCATTTCCCTGACACTCGCCAATAACAATGTCGAGTTGCTTTGTTTTTCAGGAGGTAGCCTTCGAACATCACCCTCCAATCAGTTTGAACATCAACGAAACCGGGCATACGAGCTTGCCTTCCAATATCCCCTTGATGGAATCATAATATTCGGGTCCCTGGGAAATTTCGTAGATGCCGATGAGTTTCAGAAATTTATTGACCGGTTCAGTTCACTGCCGATCATTACTGTCGGCACTGTATTCGAAGACATTCCAGGTATTCAATTTGATAACAGGCACGGTATCGAGCTTCTCGCAGAACATCTCATCACTACACATAATTGTAGTCGCTTTGCTTTTATCCAGGGCCCCCGCAACAACATAGAAGCCCGGATACGTTGGAAGGCGTTTTCCGAATCGCTGTCTCGCTTCAACATCTCCATAGACGACAACCTTGTCCTGAGTGGAGATTTTGGCCGCCCCAGCGGATATCGGCTCACCGCTCAACACCTGTGCAGCCAGTGGCGCAATTTGGACGCAATTGTATGCGCAAACGATAACATTGCCCTGGGAGCTATAGAAGCATTGGAAGAGGCAAATATTCGTGTCCCCTACCAACTCATAGTGACCGGCTTCGATGGTATCGCAGAGGGCCGATGCAGTATTCCACGGCTGACAACGGTAGTCCAGCCTCTTTTCGAACTCGGAAGCAAAGCGGCCTTGCAGCTAATCGATATGATCCAGGGAAACCAGACACCAAAGCACAGCCAACTCCCCGCGCTTCTGGATATTCAGCAATCCTGCGGTTGCCTCTTTAGTGCGGCAGGGGTGAGCGAACTTGCCACACCGCATACCTCCGAGTTTCATGTCGACAAGGAACAATATGACCGAATCATTGAGAATGCCCTCTCTTATCTACCCTGTGAATACCAGGGTATAAGTGCGCAGCAGACTACCCTCTGGATCGAACGACTCCTGGATGGACTCATCGATGAGCTTGAACATAAGAAACCAAAGATCTTTTTGCGCAGGCTTGATGAAACGCTCCGAGATGTTATCAGGGCAGGCAATGATCCATTCGACTGGCAGAATGTTCTCCATAGCTTCCGCCGTTCTCTTGTTGAAAACGGTACGGTAAGTGCCGATATGCAGATGCAATCTATCCATGCGCATCTGGCCAGCGCTCAGATCTTTGTGGGTGACGCGGCACAAAGGTATCAGGCTGCCAGCAGATACCGATACATAAGAGAATCTTTTCTCATGCGTGAATTTGGCCAAAGCCTTGCGACCGCAACCGCTCGCGATGAACTGCTTGATGTACTCACACGATATGTACCACAATTACCGGTCGAAAGCTGTATCATCGTTGCGGATTTGGGAAATAATCATACCACAGAAAAGAAAATCATTTATGCATTCGACAGGGAAGGACGCTTCTCTTCCGAAGACTCCAACAGGACCTTTTCCCGCGGTGAGCTACTACCCGCTGACATCCATGGCCGTCTGCAAAATCTCACACAGGTGGTTGAAATTCTGAGTTTCAGGGATGAGGCTATCGGGTATCTGGTTATATCATCCTCCCACCACGACAGTTCCATCTTCTCGGTTATACGCGACCAGCTCAGCAGCGCCTTAAAAAGCATCGATCTCTTTACTACACTCCGTAAACAAGCCGACGATCTGACTATCGCTCACAGCCAACTTCTTAAACTAAGGGCTCAAGAGCAAGAGTACCTTGAGGCGGTCAAGCGGGAAATGAATCTGGCGCGCCATATACAATCAGATTTTCTTCCCAAGGATATACCAGTCTTCAAAAACTGGGATATAGCATTCCATTTTAAACCTGCTCTGGAAGTAGCCGGCGACTTCTATGATATATTCTCGCTGCCTGAAAATCGTGCCGGCTTTGTCATCGCCGATGTCTGCGGTAAGAGTATCGGGGCGGCACTGTTTATGTCTCTGATTCGCAGTCTGCTACGTGCATTGAGTGAGCAGACGGAAGGCACGAATGTCCTGCAGACCGTATCCGCGGTAAATGATTACATCATGCGCAATCATCACCATGACGGACCCTACCTTTTTGCTACGCTGTTTTATGGTGTCCTTTCAATAGACACCGGCGAACTCTGTTACATAAATGCGGGTCATCAGCCGCCAATCATCGTTAATGGCAGTAAGATCAAGCACCACCTTTCACCGACCGGCCTGGCTGTTGGACTTCAACATGGAACTCAATTCGGGATCGGTAATCTTGTACTGCAAAAAGGCGATCTTCTGTTCGCATTCACCGATGGGGTCAATGAAGCTCAAAATGCAGCAGGCGAATTGTTTGGAAAACCGAACACATTCGAGGCTCTGTGCCGCAATACCGATTCTGCTCAATCGGCCATAACCGGTGTCTACAGGGCAGTCGAAGACCACCTCAAAGGTGCACCCTGCAACGACGATATTACCATGGTTGCCCTCAAAAAGAATGGGTAATCGTCCGTTCGGGTGAGGAATATCTTAGCAAAAAATGAGCTGCAGAAGATAAATTTGTCAGGTCCGCCTATGTAATAAGATTATGTAACTCTGAAAAATGAAATCGCTTCACCATCTCAGCGCCTCAGGCAGGGGAGCTATTTAAAAGTCTCATCTAATCGGCTTAGTTCGTTGTCCCCTTCACACCGAACTCGTCAAAGCGTAACCAGATACGGCTTGATGCCTGTTTTTCCTTTCAGTACTGCTCCACGAGCTTTGCGTTTGCGGTGTCGCCTTTCTCAATCAGCGCTTTATAGAGAGAATTATAACGTCGCTTTTTTTCTTCCGGCTGATCGTGAAGTATATTTGCGAGAGATTGTTTAATCATGTAGACAGCCTCATCGTATTCTTTTCTCTGAAGGTAAATCAATCCTACGCGATATTGAAGATCAGATACCCGGTAGTGGTTGGGATACTTTTCAAAGTACTTCAGGTAGTACTCTATGGCTTTATCCTGATCTTCTTCAAATTCAAGCTCGGCCAGCCGCAATAATGATTCGCGAGTAAATATTCCATCCGGATAGAAAGCCAGATAACTCAGGAATGCTTCGCGGGCCTCTTCTTTTGCATTAGCATGTTCCACCTTTAAGCGGCCGATAGAAAAAAGTGAGGTTTCCTTGACCAACAGCGGTGCATGCTCCAGAGCTATAATATCTTCGTATAAACCCAGAGCCTTTTCCCAGCTTTCGGACTCCGCAGCCTGCGCCTGTTTAAGAAGATCTTTTGCCTTCTTACTCTGGTAGATCGCAGGATCCTGGACAAGCAGCTTTTCTATCGATGCCGATGTTATTTGCTTTTCCTTATCGACGTCACCACTCTTAGCTTTTTCTACATCTGCCGGAATGCGCTCCAGAACAGGCTCAGGCTTTTGGAGCACTGCATAGAGAGCCCTATCGGTTGATTTTGCTATTGTAACTGTGGTATCCACATCGACGTAATCCTCTTTGGTAATCCGAATATTGTGAGTGCCTTCGAGCAGAAGTACTCGCAGCGGAGTGGACCCTTTGTATTTCCCATCGATACTTACATCGGCATAGGCAACGTTTGAAGAAAGAGTGATCGGATGATATTTATTGATGATTTTCAGATCCGGCATTTGATCGATTTCGGCCTTCGAAATGATCGGCCCGTTGTCTCTGATGACATATTTGTTTTTATTCTTATCAAATACAAGGCTTTGCCCTGCTGTCAGAATGGTATCCTCGAACAGATTGTTTTGTATGCGTACCGCTCCTTTCAGGACCTGTGTAGCCACTTTGCCGCCCAGATCCGGAATAACGGTGAAATAGGTTCCTATAACGGAAATGTCGTAATCAGGAGTTTTTACGATGAACTTTCGTTTATCTTTGCGGGGAGAGACGAAGAAAGTGGCTTTTCCGTCCTGTATGCTTCCGCTATCTCCGGCCATTTCAACTTGATATTGAGCCAACTGATCGTTCATTTCTGCTATTTTGACAGCGGCACCATTTTGCAGACAGGTAAATCCATGTCTGTTGACAACTCTTATCGCTCCGCCTCTTGATGACTGCAGGTATTCTCTTTGCAGCATGTTTCCTACCAGATCACAATCTGATCCCTGGGCCTGGTAAACATAAGTGGGAAGATTATCTTGTTTCCGGCTCAGACCAAACAGAGTTATGATTCCTATGAGTGAAACAAAGATCAGTGCAGCGAAACCTGGAGAAAACCGATGGAATTGCTGGAAAAGCCACCAGGTTGACCATGAGAACCGCTTCTTGCGGCTTCTCTCATGTTCTGCAATGCGATTGAACAGATCCTGTTGCAGCTTCTCCCATCTACCCACGGTGAGTATGTGTTCTTCTTTTAAACCGACCTGCCAGTCGTCGGCTTTATCAAGCGCATCAAGCGCAACGGAAAGCTTACTTTCAACCCTTTCCCACTGGTTTGCGGGCAGGTCCTCTTCGGCCTTTATGCACTCATTTACCGGTGTTTCGTATTCTGAGTATTCGAAGATGCGCTTTTGAAGGGCTAGATCGATCTGTTCGTAGGTGTGCTCGTCGAGGATTTCATTCTGTTTGATTATAGCCAAAATGCCAAGCTTCTCGGCATTGTCTATTCTGGATTCGGTTTGCTGCAACACATTTTCCCAATCGATATGCTTGTCGTTTACGCTGCAGCTCAGAAGAGCCTCAAAGCGTCGGTACATATCGTTGTTCTGTGAATGTTGCCTCTTCATTATTTATCCAGATTCTAAGCTGTCCAGATACTCCCGAAGCTTTTTCCGGGCGGTAAATAGTCGTGATTTAACTGTCCCCTCAGGTATTCCTATAATCGTAGAGATTTCAGATAAATCCAGTTCACTATAAATATGCAATACGAGTGGAACCCGCAATTTTGTGTCTATCGCCTCCAGCGCTTTTTCCACAAGACTTTTGAGTTCGTAATGTTTTGCATGATTCATGCCATTGTGAGCCACACCATGCTCAACAAGATCATAACTTACTGTATCTTTGGGAGATATTCTTTTTCCGGTATTCTGGTATCTCCACTGCCGCGTACAAACATGAATCACTACGCGATGAAACCACGTCTTAAACGTCGATTCGCCTTTAAAAGATTTCATCGACAGGTATATCTGGAAAAAAACCTCCTGTATGAGGTCTTCGTGATCGCCATGCGGACCTGCAATCTTATAAATCAGGTTGTATGCATAGGATCTATACATGTCGAAAATTTCTCTGAACGCCGCCCGATTTCCATCTTTGCATTTCTGCAAAAGCTCAGCGGTTGGCTCAAGTACTTTTGGCATAATCCCCCCCAAGACCTCACGTCTAGCATTTGCCCCCGCAACGCCAACACAACTTAGTGCGAACTACTTTGCGAGGGGTTCAAGAAATTTAGTTATAAATGTATTAGCAATCGGTTGGGGTCCACCCGATCGAAAGTTTATGAATCAGATAAGCCCCATGATGACTCACAGATAAGTTTAATCCAAGTTTAGCGCTTAAAACCAAAATGACAGGAGAAAGAAAGTCGATGCTATGCCCAAACCAACTCCCGCTACGCGCTCACACTGCCTGGCACGATCAAAGGTTTCCGCGAATTTTTCAGGATTGTCATAGTAGTCCGACTCACCCAGTGCCTGATATTGATCATAGTAATAATTACAAGCCGCATACCCTGCCAGAGCAACTGCTCCAAAACCTAAAACACCAAACATTAGCCTGGAATGATAAAACCGCCTCCTGGTCAACTGTATATGCAATTTGTGACTACCCGGATTCTGGATGTCCACTTTGGTCGTAAAAGGAAGATACCCATCCTTTCGAGCCTCTATCGTGGCGGTCGTCGGCGTAAAAACCCACTCTACCGGCGTATATCCCTTCAACCCGTTACCTGAGAGCACCAGCACATTCTCAGGTAGACTCTCAACGACAAGATAACTCAAATAGCCAGCTCTGAGATTTTCAACAACCTTGCGGACCATGATAGGGATGAAATTATAACGATTCTCCTCGGTCCAAGGCATGCTCACCAATGGATGCCTGGTTGCAAGCGCCAGATCCTCTTCATTGGGTTGCGGAGTATTGACCACTCCGACAACTATTTGCACCGGCTTCACTATCAGACTGCTACTATCCCGTTCCTCTGACGCAGTATGTGTTTGACCTGCCGTTACATACAATGTCGGGACATCGGTACGTGCATGATACTTCTGGTTGCCGCCAAACGAGTCGATACGTATCACGGAAAGCTGTATCTGTAAAAGAGCCTCTCCAATAGCCTCGGTAAACTGGCTACTAAACGATTCGTCGGTGGCTGAATCTACAAACGAATCTATGTATAGCAAAACCGGCTTGTCTGTCTGGCTGCTATCTACATTTTCCCCCCGGCACTGAGGAGTAAACATCGCCGCAATGGCAATAAACATCAAAAACGATTTGTGCATCTGTAAAAAGAAATGATTTTTATATGATTCTTTTCAAGGCTTCCTCTGAAAGTCAGATATAGACCTCTGAGGCAGTCACAGCAGGATCACAGGTAAGTAATATAAGGTAAAAGAATCAAAAATGTCTTAAAAATCTTTTAAAAAAGAAAAATCCAAAAAGCGCCCCCACTGTTAATTATACGCATTAAAGATAATTATTGTGTACAATATTTTCTCTTTTCACTCTGTAATGGTTTATATGATGATGAAGAAATTAAGCGCTTCAACAATATATCCTATGGCATTTGCAGGAGGATTTCCTTATTTTCATTCAACATACCACGGATGTATCCCTTGATATCTGATTGCGAACACTTTAGCTATGATTCGGCCCTTTTCTTTCCTTTTAATCGCTTCAACCCTTCTTTTCACCTTTCTTACATCATGTATAGAGAGAAATAACCCCTTTGACCCCCTCCTCTTCTCTCCCGATCAGCGACTGGACAGCCTGGATATCATCGCTATCCGTGACTCCACCTCTTACTTCCTCGACTCTCTGAGCCGACTGGCACATGCATACCGGCCCGATATCGATTCCATATCTATTATTATTGATATCGACTCCGCCGCAGTTGACTCCGTGCTGGCAATCAACGACTCCCTTCGGGAGCATAATGAATATTTGAGACAATCGAACGCGGAGATTCAAATCCATAATGATTCGGTAATTTTTGTCGACAGCCTTCGGTTTAAAACCCAACTGGATTCACTGCATCACCTTTTGGTTCGAGGCAACAGCTCTCTTTTACAACAGACCCATAACCAGGTACAGCTACTTAGCGCCCTGACTGCCTTGCACATCGATTCTATCAACGCAGCGCATAGTCCGGATACCATTTACACCCCTGCCATGACAGACTCCATATTTCAACCTTATGATTCCATCACGATGCGGATAGCTGCATTGATAGAAAAGGTGGATTCATTAGCTCAAAACATACAGGCTCTTAATGAAGAGGAAATATTCCCTTATAATGATACCATAGCCACCGAAAACCTGGAGATCGTATCATATAACAAACGCATCCAACATAGACAGCAATATGAGCGGTATGAGCCCATCAGCGATATAGACTCGCTTGAGAACGGGTTTAATGGTGCCGGCCCCGGAGATATATTTGTCATCGGCAGTGGTTCTTTTTCTCCGTTTCTTAAAACTTTCAATTCCGGGACTGAACAAGACCCCATAATTATGCAGGGGCAGCCTGATATGAGCACCATTTTCACCAGTCCGGAAGTTATCCTCAGCAACAACAGGCATTTCATCTTCCGAAACATCGTTTTTCGGGATTCGGATTTGGACGGAGTGAGGCTGGAGAACAATTCAGGTTTTGTTGTTTTCGATAAATGCTATTTCGAAAACAATAGTACCAATGGTCTGACCATCATCGACTCCGATGTCCGTGTTTCAAATTGTAGAATTCTGAACAACAGGGGACGTGGCATATTCACGTCGTCCGACCAAGGGAACAACAATTCAGTTTTTATCTATAATTCTTTGATCGCACATAATGACTGGTCCGGAATAGAGATCATAGCAGCAACAAATTTTTCCGTGTCTAACAGTACAGTCTCAGATAATGGTTTGCAGGGAATATCGATAGGTGGCTCCGGCATTTCTCTTCAGATCAACAATTCGATTATTAGTTTCAATATGAATGGCATCTGGTATGATTACCCCTTCCATGAATCGAATCTGTTCACTCTCGGAGCGACAATCATATATGGAAATGATGATCAGGCAATTCAGGGACCGGGGATTGTAAACCCTGACTATATTAATGATGTTTCGCCCGATTTTTTCGACAGGCACAATGAAGATTACCGCATTTTGCCTTCCTCCGAACTGCTGGAACTTCAGGAACGTGGTGTTACGATAGGCTATAGACCCTTGTAATGAGAATGAATGTTCACAATTCCTGAAAACCGAGTTTTTTAAATACGAAGGCTTTCTTTTTGACGCTGGAATTACAGCCTCTCTGCTCTCTAATACGCGAAAGGTTACAGCACCATATCCGGTTTACCCTCTTTCTTACCGATAACCTTACAATCTTCTTTTCTGAAATTGTTGGTTTTTTTTGATCCATGGATACGATCTGTTAAAGGTTAAGTCTCTTCTACATGAAACCGGTGAATCGGAATTTATTTTTTCACCTGCTTTGATCGGTTCTGATCGGAGCGCAGCCCCTGGGCAGAAAGGTAAAGCAATTGTGAGGAATACCCTCACCACAGGCTTTCCCGGGGCGCGCGCAAAAAAAACGGGAGTCACCATCGCCGGCAACTCCCGTTCATTATTGTGTCTTCAAATCATTCTTCCTCAGCCACCATATTTAATGGTGTATGAAACCGCGGCATCGGTAGTTACCGTAAAGGTACACGCCTCATTGGGTATGACGATATCATGATAGCCACTACTACTGCTGGTGAAGGTATCACCTCCCTCGATTTCCAGTGTAACACTGACGTTGCTTTCTGCAGTTATTCTGATATGCATTTCAGAAGCGCTCCAACTCAGTGGGGCCGGCACATTGAAAGTCATGGGAATGGTTGTACCATCCACACTTTTTTCCCCATTTTCTGAAAGATCAATTATTTCACCGCCGCCTTCGGTCAGAACAACCACTTCACGGGTTTTTGTCGCCTCATTTCCCGCTGCATCGGTTACCCGGTAAGTCATGGTATAGCTGCCCGGCTCCTCATTATTTACATTATGCGTCATTGTGATATGCTCCGTACGGTCACCGGATGTCTCATCCAAAGCTTCTGCTCCCGGATCCACAACTTCATCTCCGATATTGATCACCAGAGGATTATCACCCAGAAGCGTGATAACGGGAGGGTCCTGATCCGAGGTATTTTCAACCACTAAAACCACCCTTCTGGTAGTCCCCTCATTACCCGCCGCATCCGTGACATGATAGTGCACATAATACCTGCCTTCCTTTGTGGCGTTTTCCACCTGTGAAGCATCAATAACTATTTGTTCCGGGGGAATAACACCGTCAACATTGTCTTCAGCCGTTGCACCCGGATCAACATACTCTGTCCCCAATTCATGAGTAATTGTTTGTTTCCCCTCAAGTTTAATAACCGGTGGTGTATTATCGACGCTCGGATCATTTGGATCGCTGGTATCTATCACCGTGACAGTGCGAGATTCCGAATCTTGATTTCCGGCTTCATCCGATACCCTGTACCTGAACGTATAGACCCCCGCAACCTGATTGTTGAAAGCCGGGATCGTGTCTATCTCTAACTGACCCGTGAGGTCCACCTCGGAACCATCGGCGGTGATATCTGTTGCGGTTGCTCCCTGGTCATTATATTCCTCTCCCATGTTTATTGTAACATCTGCCTGACCGGTAATAGTTACCACAGGAGGAATGGTGTCCTCAAGAGGTCGCTCCTCGACGATAACGGTACGACTTTCACTTGCCTCCAGACCTCCATTGTCCGTTACCGTATAGGTCATGGTATATTCGCCCGGTATATCGGTATCTACCGTACTGGTGATCTCGGCATCGGTGATTTCACCATCCTCCTCATCATATGCGTAAAATCCCGGATCCTCCAAGGTTGACCCCTGCATGATGGTGAGTGGATTATTACCGCGAAGCGATATCTCTGGACGCGTGTTACCGGTATTACCTTCGACGGTTACATACCGGCGAGCAATATCCATTTTATTACCACTGTCCTCCACTCTATAGGTAATGGTATATGTGCCATTTACCTCAAGATCGACGGTCCCTTCAACTTCAACACTATTCTCCAGATTTTGGTCGTGGTCGTCTGTTACCGTAACCCCGGGATCAACCCAGGTTTCTCCGATGGAAACATCTATAGTCGTATCTTTTTCTCCGATCAATCGAATGCTCGGTGGAGTATTAGTGTAGTTGGGATCATCGGGATCGGACGTATTCTTCCCATAATTTGGACTTAGCGGATCAGTCGTATTTGTGTACTCAATTTTTGTGCATGCACCGATAAGGAGTGAACAGACCAACGCACTTGTAAGGCAGCCGAAAATTGACAGTTTCATGTTTTTTCTCCAGTATTTAAAGTGCTATGACCAGATTAATGGTGAATCCAACGGCTCCTGCTCCACCTACTGCATACAGAATTTTTCTGATCATATCTTTTTGATTGATCGAATCATGATAAGGCTTGGCTTGTGTTTCTGCAGCTTCTCTATCTGAGGGGAATTCTATCTGGTTAACTTCATCGAGTTCGTCTTTAATCAGAAGCTCCGTGACTACAGCGCCTGCAAACGCTCCGACGGTTATGATTCCCGTGCCAACACCAAGGATACGTGGAAGCGCCGTACCCCTCTGCGCCTCTTCGTATGTTGTACCGGTCACCCCTGTAAGTTCCGCACGCTGTTCAATATCTTTCTTTCGGCAGGCGGAAATCATATCATTTACCTGCGGATCATCGCTGTATGGCGGGGATAAACGGTCAAGAAGACTCTTCACCCGTTCACAGTTGTCGTTTCGAAGCTCCAGAGAGGCAAGTTTAATGCGCACTTCAGGATCGCTGTGCCCATCGGAGAGATAGTCGTCATAAATTGTGCGCGCCTCATCCGGTTTTCCCCTTCTTTCGTAAATAGATGCCGCCTCCAGTAAATATTCCTTATATTGAATGGCGTCCAGCTCATACAGGCTTATGAAACTTTTTGCCGCGGAAAGCTCATCCCCCATCGATTTTTGAGCCTCACCCAGCCGCAACCAGGCTTCTGGGTTGTCAGATTCATTCTCGACGGCAAGTTTGTATGCCATGTACGCAGCTTCCGAACGATCACTCTGCTCAAAACTCCATCCGATACTTACCAGAACTTCTCCGACACTGTTCTTGGTTGAATTCGCCAGATTCTTAACATATGACAGGGCCGTCTGACTATCCTTCTGTAAGAGAGCAAGAGCTGCCAGCCGCTTGGGAGGGCGGGTATCTTTGGGATCCAACTGTGCCGCCTGTTTATATTCCTCTTCAGCGGAACTAAGACTGTTTGACCACTCCGCGTTTAGTCCCCTTTCGTAAGCAACTGAAGCTTCCAGAGATGACGGAAAATTTGTGGATGACATGACACTGCTGGCTTGCCCCGGACTGCCCCGCATTAAAAGACAGCGACTCTGCATCAAAGCAATTTTGGGAGAGGATGCGCCCATGGACATGTCCAGCTTTTTAAGGGCTTTGTGTGCCTCGCCATACTCACCCGCTCTCATATAGAGCCGAGCGGCCCATCCGTATGATGCGGGAGAAGGTTCTTTGACTGCCTTTTCCAAACACTTTGCAGCCTTAACTGCGGCGCTTCCGGACAGCTCGTCCGCTCGTGTGAGACACTCACCCATTTTCTTGAAATTTTTCAGATTTCCCACAAAGGATGCCCCGGGAAGTAACTGATCCTCCGACAGGATTGCGGCAGCTATCTGATCAAGCCCGTCCCGCACCCGGTTTGCATTAATGGTGAAGGTTTCTCTTACCGTGGTTTCGGAGGTGGACACATCCACCAGCTGGATATGCAATTTAAACTCTTCCTTTGAACCGCTCTGCTCGTATTCGGAGTACAACAGATGCGAAGCCCCGAGAGAGGAAGCAATATCGGTGTACTGCATTTTTGATATACGCGACTTGTGTTTAAGAACCTCGGGAAGAAGCTCTGAGATACGATCTATCGATATCACCGGCACATTGCTCATTATATCGAATCTGCCGTAGAGACTCGCCTCGGATGCTCCCCCGAGCCAGACAAGCTTCTTATCGAATCCGTAACTATAGGAGTTGGGTCGAGCGATAACAAGACTGGTGACATCCCCCTGCGCAAACACAGTGCTGCAACTCATGGCAACTGCTACAGCAGCAAACAACCATATACTTTTCATGATATAAACCCGTTTTTCAGAAATGAGTGTATGTTGGCAGGCTTCCAAGAATATGCCTGCACCCCCCGCAATCCTTTTTAGTAGTCAAAATAGTGTTGAACGTTTATTCAAAACCCTGTTAAAATGGCTTTAATTAAAGCCGGATACAGAAATATTATACATAAATATATATAAAAGTGAAAAGATTGCCTTAAAATGAATCATTCAATTTTGTTTACATGACGCCGCATCGTCTCCATATGTACATTAACACATTAATTTATTACCACTTACATGCATTGAACAGATTCCGAACATTACCTGGTTCCTGTTAAGAAAAGTTCCACACATCTTCATGCCGTTTTCCTGTAACCGTTTGGCAATTCTGTTGGGGTGAAGATGGTTCGGCATGATTTATGCGTCCTAAACGTCTCCTTCTTTTTTGCCCGCGTTCTGAAGAAAGGAATATTCCATGTCCGACTGGTCATTGCAATACGATAGCTGGGAACCATCTCAACAACCACTGCGTGAGGCCCTGTGCACCCTCGGAAACGGCTATATCGCTACCCGCGGCGCACATGAAACCGTCAGAGCCGGTGGGCTGCATTATCCCGGCACCTATCTGGCCGGTGGATATGATCGGCTGAAATCGGAAATAAACGAAACGGTCATAGAAAATGAAGACCTGGTAAATTGGCCTAACTGGATATTTTTAACGTTTAGAGCCAACGATGGTCCCTGGTTTTCGATCGATGAAGCCGTAGTGCTTGCCTATAGCCAGGAGCTGGACCTCGCCGAGGGAGTATTGCGCTGCGATATGACTGTGCGAGACGATGCGGATCACGAGACCCGCATCGTATCCGAGCGGCTTGTGCATATGGGAAGTTTTCATTTAGCTGCCATACGCTGGAAGCTTCAGCCCCTGAACTGGTCAGGAGCTGCCTCGGTTCGCTCGGCACTCGATGGAACCATTATAAACAGCGGCGTTCCTCGCTATCGTGATCTTAACAGCAAACACCTTCGACCGATCCAAACCGGACGTGCGGAGGAGGATGGCATTTTCCTGGAAGTTCAAACAGTGCAGAGTCATATAACAATGGCTCAGGCTGCGCGTACGCATGTTTATCAGAATGGCAGTGGAAAACCGGTGACCCGCAGGACGGCAGAAGATTGGTCGTTTATAAGACAGGAGCTCGATTTTTCTGTCGATCAGCACGAGACAATAGATATCGAAAAAATTGTATCGATATACACCTCCCGCGATATGGCAATCAACGAGCCGGTGACGGAAGCGTGTGCGGCGATCAGGTATGCCGAAAGTTTCGATCACCTCTATACCACTCATCGCAGAGCCTGGCAGCACCTGTGGCATCGAGGGGATCTGATTGTTACCGGTGATAACCAGACACAGATGCTTGCACGCCTGCACGCGTTTCATGTAATACAAACCACCTCCATGAATACAATCAATCAGGACGTTGGTATCCCGTCTCGCGGATGGCATGGCGAGGCCTACCGGGGACATATCATGTGGGATGAGCTTTTTGTTTTCCCCTATCTTACTCTGCGCATACCCGTTTTGTCCAGAGAACTGCTCATGTACCGATACCGCCGCCTTCAGCGCGCGCGGTGGATGGCCAGAGAAAGTGGCTACAAGGGAGCGATGTTTCCCTGGCAAAGCGGCAGTGACGGTCGGGAAGAAAGCCAGCGCATCCATTTGAATCCACAATCAGGCCGATGGGTGGCGGATACCACCTGGCTTCAGCGACATGTCAATGCCGCCATCGTGTATAACGCCTGGCAGTACTATCAGGCTACATACGACAAAGAATTTCTTTATTATTACGGAGCCGAACTGGTCCTGGACATTGCGCGGTTCTGGGATTCTATTACCAAATATAACCCTGACCGCGATCGATTCGAAATTCATGGGGTAGTCGGGCCCGACGAATACCATACAAGCTATCCCGACTCCGATGAGGCCGGAATAAACAACAACACCTATACAAACATTATGGTTTGCTGGGTACTGCTGCGTGCGCTGGATGTTATAGAGATACTGGACAATGACCGGCGCGAGGAGCTTTTCGAGATGCTTGACATCGATGGCGAAGAGATCAGAAGGTGGGAGGAGATCAGCCGTCGGATGTACGTGCCCTTTCTTGACAACGGCATACTCGCTCAATTCGAAGGGTACGACAGGCTACAGGAGCTGGACTGGACGCACTACCGCAAAGAGTATGGTGAAAATATGCGTCTTGACAGGATACTGGAGAGTGAGGGAGATTCTGCAAACAGGTATAAAGCAGCGAAGCAGGCAGATGTGTTGATGCTTTTTTACCTTTTCTCATCAGAGGAAATTAAGGACCTTCTGGCCCATATGGGCTATGAGTTTAATACATCGATCATACCGTCAACAATCGATTATTACTATTCCCGATCATCTCACGGCTCTACCCTCAGCCGGCTCGTTTTCAGCTGGGTTTTGTCGCGCGCCGACAGATCCAATTCGTGGCATGTGTTTGAAAAGGCGCTGCTCAGCGATTTTGCCGACGTGCAGGGAGGAACGACACCTGAAGGAATACATCTGGGTGCAATGGCCGGCACCATCGATATGATTCAGCGCTGTTATCCGGGCATAGAGGTGCGAAACGATGTTCTGTGGCTCAACCCGGCTCTTCCCCGTAACATAGAGTGCATAAAACAACGGATTAGATACAGGAGTCACTGGATTAGCCTGATTGTTAAGCGGGAATGTCTGTCTATCAGTGTCGAGGAAGGCTGGGGTAATCCGGTACAGATCGGCTTTCAGGGCACTGTGTACACGTTCAAACGAAAGGAAAACAGAACGTTTCCTATTGCCTGAGTCCGACGAAGCCGGGCCCCGTTACCGAAAACCCGGTAATACATTTACAAAGGAGGACTTATATGAAAATCAGGATTTTCGAAATCGAACAATGGGAAAGAGATGCGTTCAAGCTGTTGGAAGCCGACAATGAGGTGTCATACATTGAGGAGCCATTAAACAATGACACCGCTGGCCAACATGAAGATGCAGATGTAGTATCAACGTTTATTTATTCACAATTGACCAAGGAGGTACTATCCAGGATTAAAAATCTCAAACTTATAGCTACTCGCTCCACTGGATTCGATCACATTGACATCCAGTATTGCAATGAGCATGATATCCGCATCGCCATTGTTCCGACATACGGAAAGAACACAGTGGCAGAACACGCCTTTGCACTGATACTTACCTTAAGCCATCGAATAGTCGATAGCGTAACTAAGACCAGAAGAGGGGAATTTTCTCCCGAAGGATTGCGCGGCTTTGACCTTATGAACAAAACACTGGGAGTTATCGGCACTGGAGATATTGGCGAACACGCTATACAAATAGCAAAAGGTTTTGGTATGAATGTGTTGGCTTTTGATGTAAACCCTCGCCAGGAGCTCAAGAAAAGATTGGCTTTTGACTATGTTGACATGGATACCCTTCTTGCACAATCCGATATCATAACAATACATGTTCCCGCGAATCCTAAAACCGAAGACCTGATTTCGACACAACAGTTTCAGAAAATGAAAGATGGTGTTGTACTGATCAATACGTCTCGCGGATCTGTCGTAAATTTCAAGGCACTTTCAGAAGCACTGGTTCAAAAGAAGGTATCTGCCGCCGGACTCGACGTTTTGCCTGCAGAGCCATTGATTCGGGAGGATACACAGGTGTTGAGAAAAGTATATCAGAAGGATAATGAAGAGACGCTGAAAAAGCTTTTGGCAGACAATGTTTTGTTTCAGCTTGACAACGTAATAGTCACACCTCATAACGCATTCAACACGACCGAGGCAGTGCAAAGGATTTTGGCCACCACATGCCAAAATATCGATGCCTTTAGCAAAGGTGAGGTAGTCAATGTGGTTAATGAGCAGAAACTTGCCCACGCCTGAGTCCTTCGGACGGAGAGAAAATAAGGAAAGGCGGTTTACAACCGCCTTTCTCATCAGACCAATAGCCTGATAACCCCATCATCATTACATACATTACCATTTCTTATGGCATAACATCTGTCTAATAATATACTCACCTTATATAGGTCATACAATCAGGAACACTAATATTGCTTCATTTATCGTTTCCTGTATGAAACAGCTGCCTTTCTGATACCTGACTTATTTATGCATGTCATTAAATGCGCAATACCTCATACTTCCGGAATCCGTACCCAAAAAACACGGTCTATCACAGAGGTGACATGGGATTTTGCAGGGAACAAAACCATTCGAATCAAAAATCAGCACCAGGATTGTGCCACTCGCGGAGAAATAAAACACTCAATTTGACAAAAAAACCATCCTCCGGCAAGGATATTGCACCAATTTAAATCAGTCATCAAGGCTTGGAGTTACCACCTCTGAGCGGATATGAGAGTACTAATTAAAAGGAGGTCATTATGTGGCAGGCCATCATAGCCTTACTGGTAGGATTTTGGGCGATTTTTTCGGGATTCTATGAGACGCTTATCGTACCGTCCAACTTCATCATTTCCGGAATTGTGCTCGCCGTTTTCGGTTTTTTCAACTTCCGCGCATGGCAGGGCTATATAAACGGCTTTGCCGGTGTATGGCTTTTTATCAGCGGTTTGGTTCCGCAGCTCCAGACGGCACAAAACCTGTTTATCGTAGGTATCATTGTCGCCGCCATATCGGTGTGGGAGCTTTTAACCATCGGCAGCGCTCGTCAACAGCCTACACCACAGCACTAAACTTCTACGGTTCAAAACTCCACGGGGGATAGCCTTATCCCCCTTATTTAATATTTATGCCTTCTGCCAGCCACTCTTCCATTGATCACGCAGATACCGCTGCAGTCCATCCCTCAATCTACTCATCAGAAGTTTCATTGCTCTAAAAACGCCGTCTACAACGGTTGGTGCTTCCGCATACAGGGGAACTGCTCCTGCTCCAATACTTTTTCTACCAGTTACTCAACGCCCGGGTTGTATCGTGAAGAGAGCTTTCTCGCGCGATGCTTCGCAGAAGAGCATTTCTATTCTCAAATTGGGAAAAATCGGCGGCATTCTGGTGGGACTATAAAAAGCATTGCGGATCTGATAAGGCTCTTTTTTACCCGATGGAAAAGATACCGAGAAAAATCTGCGGGGCTCGCCCAATAAAAAAATCGAGTAGCTTCGACGCAAAAGCCATGCAGCACAATTTATACTATAGATGCGTCACTGGCCGGTGCTGGATTCATGGTCCCGCACCGGCCTCTCACCTCACCGAAGATACATCGATTTGGCAGCTTCCTTCTAGGGCGTCAAAACCCCCCCTATTGCATGAATGACACCGTTGGTTGCCAGAATATCCGTCTCCAGGACTTGTACTGAATCGTTTAATACGACCGCATCTCCTTCAACCATAACCTCGATATCCGCACCCTGAAGAGTCTGGATTGATGTCTGATTGACTATATCCGACTGTCTGAGAGATTCCGGTACGATGTGATACCGAAAGATGTTTCTTAGAGTCTCCTCCGACTGACCTAAGAAAGCATCCAGCTGCTCCTCACCCAGCTCTTCAAAAGCTGAGTTTACGGGGGCAAAAACAGTATACGGACCTTCATCTTCAAGTGAATCCAGATATCCTGAACCGGCCAACCCCTGTACCAGATAGGAAAACCTGGCCTGCGAACTCAGAGTCTGCGCAATAGACTGTCGCTGAGGCTCGGTACCATCATCATTGTCATCCGAACAGCCCGTGAGTATACATGTGGTTAAAAACAGACCTGAAACGAAAAACAGAGGCAGTCTCAAGCAGTCGCGCATACCTTTCTGGATTTTCATACGTCCTCCCCCCGAATTTGGCTTAAGAAAAAGTTACTCTGTGAGACTCCATAAGCAGTTCTTCCAATTTGTATGCCAGTGAAATTTTCGTCGAAAATGGATTGGAATATTTTTCCCTGTATTACCGATTCTTGCGCAGGGGTTACTTATTTCCGCGTGCCACAAAATGCTCTTTTGGGGTATATATTTTGCTCATATGCTTACAATTGTTCTGTGTGTCTCATTTTATCAGATTCTCGCCTCCGCGGTGAGGTCCCCTTTTTTTGCGTAGGTGGACGGGGTAAGGATGACAACATGAACACCTAAATTCAGTGGCGCTGAGCGGGTGATTCGCGCTGTTTCTTGTGCCCATAAGGATTGTAGGAATCTATGCGTAAGAAAGCTCTCAATACAGGTGTTCTCTCGGAGCGTGGCAGAAACTAAATATGTCTACCGGTAAATACATCAGAATCGGCTCATCACGTCTAAAAACTCTACGAAAGGAGTGCTTCATGGCTAAGATTGCAATTAATGGTCTTGGACGCATCGGGCGGGCAACGTTGAAAATTATAATGGATACTCCCCAGCTTGATCTGATCGCCATAAACGATCTCGTCTCTCCTGAAAATCTTGCCTATCTTCTTAAATATGATTCCGCTTACGGCCAATATGAGAAAGATGTCAGGGTGGAAGCAAACAGCCTGATGATCGGAGACAGCACCATAAGGGTTCTGAATATAAAGGACCCGGCAGAGCTTCCCTGGAAAGACATGGGTATCGACATCGTCATCGAGAGTACCGGTATTTTCACCAATGCTGAGGGTGTGCAGAAACATCTTCAGGCAGGTGCAGGTTATGCCATCCTATCCGCGCCACCTAAGAGTGACGGCATGCCTACCATCGTACCCGGTGTGAATGCATCGGGAGAAGATGACAAGATGTTTTCCACCGCAAGTTGTACAACCAATTGTATAACCCCGGTGTTTGAAATCATGGCCAGACGTATCGGTGTTTCCAAGGCTCTCATGACCACCGTTCACGCTTATACCTCCTCCCAATCGATCGTGGATGGGCCGGCCAAAAAATATCGTCGCGGACGGGCTGCAGCCCTGAATTTCGTTCCAACAACCACGGGTGCGGCCAAGGCGACAACAAAGGTATTGCCCGATTTTGAGGGTCGTTTCGATGGTATCGCTATTCGTGGACCGGTCCCGGTCGGCTCTATTGCCGATCTGACCTTCCTGACTCAGAAAGAAACGTCCGTGGATCAAATAAACAACATCTTCAGAGAAGAAAGCAAAAGCAGCCGCTACGAGGGGGTGCTGGGGGTGACGGAAGACCCTCTTGTTTCTTCCGATATCATAAAAGATCCGCGTGCATCTATCGTTGATTTGACCATGACTACGGTAGTGGACGGTGATCTGGTTAAAATATTGAGCTGGTATGATAATGAATGGGGCTATGCCGCACAGATGGTACGTGAAGCTGCAGCGATAGCCAGACGCATCTAGCAGACAATACAGAGGGACATACCAGGAAAACAGGACGGAGGGCGTTACCATACGCTCTCCTCCGATGGATTTTTTCCGATAATAATCAGTGGCGACATATAAGTGAGAGGATGGGATGCAGTGGTTATTCTATATTTTGTACATTATTTTGTACATTCCAAAATCTTCTACCTAGTTTCTATTCGAAACAGGCTCCTCTGCCATTAGCGCGAAGGCAGGGAGCCATCGAGTTAACAGTGTTTTGAACACCTGGGATGCCCGTATTATACCGCAAGCGGGAGCATGACAACTTTGGGGTACTTTCAACAGAAACTACCTAATGAAGAAGTTTCCTTCCGGTGATCAGGGCGCCTATGAATACAACCACCGCGACAGCCAAAAGGATATAGAACAGTACCTGGGCAATGCCTGCAAAGGTCGAAGCCAATCCACCAAAGCCCAGTATAGCAGCAATAGCCGCCAATACAAGAAATGTAATTATCCAACCCAGCATATTATCCTCCCTTCGCTAAAGTTCCATTCATGTAACTGCCGCAAAAAAAATGCCACCGTCGCCGATACCGGTTATTCCGATCGGCAGATGCTGGATTAATTCAACACTTTTTTTATCCTCTTTATCCCTTTTATTCTAATCACTTAAGCCTATTGTTAGCCTCCTGGAGCATTTTGTACCGTCTGAAGGTATTCTCATCACATATCAATTTGTGCTATCTTTGAATAACAGGCTGCTGATTATGTGGTCTTATTCTTTTCGACGGGTGCGATATGAGAAATTTACGTATTCTCTTCCTGGTTTTGGCAATTGCAGGCATGTTCTCGACCACTACATCGGCACCGATCTTCGGCGAAATTCGCCGGTTCAGACAACCCGACGGCGACTCTGTACCGCTGCGCCTTTTCGGGGACGAATTTTACATCAGAGCCGAAACTGAAGATGAATACACGGTGGTGCGGGATAAACAAACCGGATGGATATGCTACGCCACCCAGTCCAGCGATGGGATGCTTGTCTCTACAGGCGTGGCCGTCGAGTCGGATGACCATTGCGGTTTAGCCAAAAAATCCGTAAACACCACCCTTGCAAGAGGACTCAAGGCTTCTGTATCGAGTATAAGACAATCGAGACAGGAGGCAAGAAATGCGCTCTTTGGTGGAGTCTCGGTCGATTATAGATCACGTTTTGCAAAACGTCTGGCACAGTCCGATTCTCTTCCTTCGATAAGAGATACGGCTTACTTCAGCGGCACCATAATAGGGCTCACGTTAGTTTGGGATTTTCCCGATGAGCCTATCACCGACTCCTATTCCTCGGAGCAGGAAGCGCTGGAGCATCTGGAACGCACCTTCAACAGCCTCGATCCTGCAGACAACAGCCTCCGGTATTATTTCCGCATCTATTCGGGAGGGAAGCTGGACCTTATACATATCATCAAAGGCGTATACAGGGCACCACGCGACTATGCCTACTATGATCAGCTGGAATACGGCACTGGCCATTCCATGCTGATTGATTCGGCACTACACGAACTGGCCCATGACGGGTTTGATTTTACGCAACTCTCTACCACCGAACGAGGACGCATCCGCTCCTTATGCATCAGCAATACCGGCGAGGCTCAGACGTGGGCGGAAGGGATGTGGATGCATTCCGGATGGCTGCGTTCGGATTTCCGATCCGATGACATTAGACCGGGCTCCTACTGCACCTGCAGCGAACGTGGCGGAGCGCTGCACCACGAAATGGGCCACCTCATCGGAGAGTGGCCCGATCTGTACAGCAGCAGTGGTGAAGAAACGGGTACCTGGGGTATTATGGGAGGAGGATACACCGATCTTCCCAACCCCTACTTTTTATACCAGAATGGGTGGCTGGGGGCGATAAATCTTGCGAATGAGGAGAGTGGCAAACAGATTTCCGCAGACGGAGTCGATCCACAAACCGCCCACATCTACTTTAAGTCTGCCCGACCAGATGAGTTCTTTTTCATAAAACCGTACACCAGAAATCTTCCTTTTTCATCCAATCTCCCGGATCAAGGACTTACCATCTGGCATATCGATCTCGATGGAGACAATTTCAACTATCCGGAAACCCCTCTGCTTGTCGAGCTTGTACATGCAAACAACGACATAACCAATAAACGACGAAATGTCTGTTTCAAGGAAACCGGAATGTCCGCATTTTCGGACGAGACCACCCCCGGAGCACTGTGGCGGGATGGTACGATGTCTGGCTTACATATTTACGACATCAGTTCTCCGGGTTCTGAAATGACTTTCAAATTGGGAGCGGATCTTCAGTTTATCAACATTATTGCAACAGGCGCCGGCAGTGTGAGTCCGGTGGGGCTGCATGGAGTCGAACACGGCAGCCGCTTTGTTTTGCGGGCGATACCGGAGCAGGGCTATAAACTCTCCGATGTGCTTCTGGACGGTCAGGAAATAGATTTCCGAGATAGCCTGGTGATCTCTTCGGTGACCGGGGATCATGTGGTCGAAATCACCTTCGCAATGGAGTCGCCATTCAGCGAGAGCGGACAATATTTTATCAGAGCCTTTGATGGCTCCTACCTCATGCCACGAGACGGTCAGGATGATAACGGAGCGCAGATGATCACTCAAACAACCGAATCGCCAGAAAATTCCGCGATTTGGAATCTAACGACCGACAGGGATCATCTAACCACGATGACTTTCGCCCGTTCTCAATGCGCAGACGTCATGGGAGGCAGCCATGAAGAAGGCGCGCAACTTATCATATGGGGATGTCATGGGGGAGCAAACCAGAATTTTACACTTTTTGAGAGTGGCAATGGCTGGTATAAGATTCTGTCGAGGGAATCCGGGCTGGTGATCGAAGCCGTAAACAACGGGGTATCATCAGTGGATTCTCAGTTAACCATGCAACAGCCGAATGCCCGAGAGGTGGGACAGCTGTTTCGGCTCCTACCGATAGACCGTAGATATCAACTCCCGGCTCGTATCGAGGCTGAGGATTTTCAAGACGCAGAGAAGATCAGAACAGGTATTGAAGAAAATCATATCGGTTACGTTACCGGTTTATACGACAGCAGCTGGACCAGATACCATCTTACGATAGGTTCCCAAGACAGATTCTTAGTTACCGCCAGATACAAAAACGCGGGTGAAGGCCGTGGATCAATTTCCATTGCGGTCGACCAGGAACACATCACGACCATAAATTCAGCCGATGACAGTAAGTGGCGTATCGATAGTACCTACGTTAACCTCGTTTCCGGCGAAAAAACTTTGACAGTTACTATCAGCAATGATTCTTCTGAAGGTTTGTTCATTCTTGACTGGCTGGAAATAAGAGAATCTCCTTCCGTCATGGTCACAAATGGAATCTACGAAAAGGCTCTCACAGCGACACTGTCAGGCAACAACATTTCTCTTGGCGGAGTTACGGATTATCACAAAGCGTATCTGTTTATCTATTCTGCAAATGGAAGATGTGTCAAACGGGTGCATATCAAATCAAATCAGACCCGCGTCAGCATCAAGGATCTGTCAGCCGGATTCTACAAAATGTCCCTTGTTTCCGGTAGCAGACAAATAGACAGGCATTTCGTTAAGATTGAGCCGTTCTGATAGCGCTTTGCAAATTCCACCTGGTGTGGCTCCAGACGGCTTTGACATCATTACCCGAAACACAACGTGGGAAAGGCGGATAGTGTCAGACACATTTTTACATTTTGCTGCAGAGGCCGTTACTGAAAAATTTGTCCTCATTTTTTGCCCTCATTGAAACGACAGCGTATTTTTCTGTTTAATCTTTCGGAGATTTAATGTTTACCCGGGTTGTTCGGTTCTGAATGGTTGATTCGGGAGAGGATCGCACGATTTGGGGGTTTAGCCTAACGTTTGGTACATTACTCATGCAGATTGTTATATTCACCGGAATACCGGGGTGTGGTAAGAGTCATTTTTACCATGCATTCTTTTTTCGCACTCATATGCGCATCAACCTGGATATGCTTCGAACGCGTAGCCGGGAATGGCAATTTGTGCAAACCTGTATTCAGACAAAGACAAAATGTGTTATCGATAACACCAACGTGACAACTGAGCACCGACGTAAATATATCGATATAGCAAAGGCCGCCGGTTACAGAGTAGAAGGCTATTATTTTGATGTTGCTCTGGAGATTGCGATTCAAAGAAACAGATTGCGGCCCCCGGCCCAGGTCGTCCCGGCCCGTGGTATCCAGGCCATGGCCAAAAAACTTCAGATACCAACACCGGAAGAGGGATTTGACACGCTTTACCGGGTGCAAATGCCGCAAGCCGGCAGCTATGTTATTTCATTTCTTCACCCTCACGAGAGCTGTCGCTAAAGGCACACCTGGTATACGCTTCGACAAGCCCGGTTCGGCAGGCTCACCGCAGGCATTAATGGCAGGGCCCACCGATTAGCTAATGTGACTCGTACAGACCGTTTGTGGTGAGCCTGTCGAAGCATTTTTCAGGCTTTGTCTATTTAGCGGCACCCGCATAAACCCGGCGGGCAGTAATCAGGAGACCTACTGCCCGCCGGTGTGTTAAAAATTAGGTCAAAAAACCGAATCCATCCGGCTTTTTTCGGGAGATGATTATTCCGGGGAATAATCGTCTGTGTTGTCTCGGAAAATGTCGAGAAACCGATCCTCATACAACTCAAACAGCCCCCACCGTTCAAGTTCCTCTTTTAGCTCAGGAGCCTTGTTGCGATCCTTTTGGACCTGGTCAAAGAGAGTTTCGATACGTTTCATGACATATTGCGGAACCTGCTCCTGTTGCATTTCCGGCGTTTCCTCCGGAGGTGGTTGTCCGGTAGCCGCAAAAAGATCTTTCATCCTCTCCTCTATATCCCCGAAAAGAGCATCCACCGTTCCCACCTCCTGTTGCAGCTCATCCAGATCGATATCGATATCCATCACCGATTTTATGGTTTGCAGTATTGCCAGGGAAGCCTTAGGGTAGGTGATACTGCTTGCGTAGGCGGGTATGGTGCCCAAAAAACAGACCGCCTCGATTCCCTCGGTTGGAGCAAAGCCCAGAAGCAGGCCGTTAAGCCCCCCGATCAGACAGTCGGGCACAGGCTCCACGCCCTGTTCCTGAAGGTACCTAAGAACAGAAGGATTGGTGCTTGCGCTTAATACTCTGGACGGGGTGGAATGGCTTATGGGCTGGGTAAATCCTGCCGCCGTGTAAATTTTCCTGACATTGAGTTCTTTGGCAACATCCAGAACCCCTTTTATTATTGAAAGTCCATCACGCCCCGCAACGGTGCCGTTGCTTTCGAAAATAACCAGATCGGGGTTATGATGCTGATAGAAATTGCTCTTGGGCAGCTCAGGAAGACGTGCGACTCCATTTTCCACGGTGATGGCTTCCGGAACGCTGTATGGATTCATATCGACTTCGGCGAATAGCTTACTGTTGGATTTTCTTCGCAGGTAATCAACAGTCAACACACCGACATTGCCCATTCCCGGCCAGGCCGCAAACATCACCGGTGGCGACTTGAAATGTAAGACATTATATAAGGCCATGGTTTACCTCCGATATCTATTCTGAAAGATTGATAGTGTGCGAAGCGAAAAACATTGTCACAGAGAATCGTGATGTATTTGTTTACAGAGCCGGAATCTTTTCACTCAGAGTTGCACCTATCTAATAAGTCACTAAACATAAATGGCGCAACATCTATGCCGTGGTGTTACCAAAAACCTGGTTATATCAGGTGTATTGGTGATGCGCAGGTCATGTGGGCGGTTTACTCGTGTAAAGAAGCCGGAAAAGGTTTTCAGTACGAGTCCGGTAGATCTTCTCCGCTGTCTGTATCATCTTCAAAGAGATTAAGGAATCGATCCTCGAAAAGATCGTACAGATCCCAACGTATCAACTCCTCCCGAAGCTCCTGAGCGCGACTCCTGTCCTGAGCCACCTCATCGAAAAGCATCTCGATTCGTGCCATGATATCGTTTGGTATCTTGCCGGTTTGCTCCGGCTCGAAGGAGGACTCTTCTTGCCCGGGCGGCGGCTGCTCCGGCTCGATACCCTCCTGATCCATTCCCATAGCAGCCAGAAAGGAGTTTAGTCTCTGCTCCAGCTCCTCCAGCGCCTCATCGGCCGCCTGTGCCTCCAGCTCCAGTTCACTTGTCTCTATACCTGTGTTGAGAAGCAGCGAAAGCACCTTTACGATCTCTAAAGCGGCGCGTGGATAGGAGAGGCTAACCGCGTATGAGGGAATCGAGCCCAGAAGACAGGCGGCATCAAAACCCTCGTTTGCCGCTATTCCCAAAAGAAGACCGTTGAGACCCGCGACCATACCGTCGGGCATCGGCTTGATGCCGTAGAGGCCAAGCTCCTGCAGGAGACGGTGGTTACTGCATGCGGCAAAAACCTCCGTGGGGCTCTTATGAGAGGTGGGAAGAGTGTAAGCTGCTGCCGTATATATCCTTTTTATCCGCAGTTCGCGGGCAACCCCCAAGACGCCGTGGACAATGGAGATCCCATCCCGTCCCGCAACCTGCGCGTTGCTTTCGAATATAAGCAGGTCGGGCTTTTTGCGATAGTAGAATATGCTCTTGGGAAGGTCGGGCAGATGCGCGACACCATTGTTCACCTGAACGGCCTCGGGTACCGTAAAAGGCCCCATATCCACCTCCGCAAACACATGCGCCGCTCCGGCGCGACGGATATGATCGACAGTGCTTATTCCAACGTTACCCATTCCGGGCCAGGCTGCTATCAGTGTGGGGGGTGTATCGAAATGAATCCTGTCTCTGAGTGCCATGATGAGTTCCTCCTGCCTGGGTGTGTTCAACCACAACTCTAAGAGGAGCAAGAGATATGCCCGTGGGAGCGCCTCGGCCAGCATGTCTGGCCTGAACCTCGCATCATAACCATCCCGGTCACTGTGGCG
>CAYQOU010000032.1:33671-44150 GCA_964419255.1 uncultured Fibrobacterota bacterium
CGATTTTCTCTGCTCCTTCGGGTCAGCAGGCCCGTGGCCGACGCAGTATGGCATGTAAGTTGCATTAGAATACCGTAAGGATTTTTCTTTGCACCTCAACCAGCATGAGGGTTAGTATGGAGCTACGTAAACGCAACCCGGTCACCGATGTGGAACTTCCGCCGATCGACACCAATGCGCCCACCAAGACATATACGGCTACCTTTTCCATGGGCTGTTTCTGGGCACCCGACGCACTCTATGGTGCCCTTCACGGGGTCATACGTACCAGGGTAGGATATGCAGGGGGAGAAAAAGAGCAGCCATCCTACCACGATCTTGGTAATCATGCCGAGACGGTGCAAATCGAATACGACCCAACACAGATTGCCTACCGGGAACTTCTTGCCCAATTCTGGACCAATCATGATCCTACCATCCAGCCCCCTAACTCTCAATACCGCTCTATCATCTTTTACCACGATGATCAGCAAAAACGACTCGCCCTGGAGACAAAAACACGCCAGGAAAGAACAAAAGGCACAATCTATACCTCGATAGAACCATATGAAAAATTTTACCTTGCCGAAAGCTATCATCAGAAGTATCGCCTCCGACACGATCACGACCTGATGAAAGAATTTGCCGCGATGTATCCCGATGCTCGCGACTTCATGAATTCAACGGCCGCCGCACGGGTCAATGGCTTTCTGGAAGGATATGGTCACTTCTCCACCATGCAAAGAGAACTGAATCAATACGGACTATCCGGCGGATCGGTCAGGCGATTGATACATAAAATCAAGTAAACGCCCATTTTGCCGTATGGCCGGCTCCACAACCGCAGAGACCCCCGTTTTCAAGAGTCGGTATAGATAATTGCCCGTGGGCAATCGGTTTACCAGACTTTCGGAAACGGCCGACTAGTTTTGCTGCTTTGCATAACATATCTTTTTCACATACCCAAACCCGCTTCAAGAAAAGAGGATATGATGAGTGAGGCAACCGTGATTTTTTTGGCCGTTTTTCTGTTTTTTTCCGGATGCGATCAGGCGGGTAACCTTTTTGGTGACAAACAGCAAGGACGACCGCATAAAGCACCAAAGGGTGGTATACAATCGATCGTGATCAGCGAGTCGGTCCCGATGTACGCATCGGCAGATGATACGCAGCGACAGATGGCAACCCTGAGCCTCGGCGAAACCGTTTTCTGGACCGGGGATTCGCTCGTCGGAGAAGAAGGCGATACGGCCATCTTTCTCAACACCATCCTCTCTGACGGCACATCCGGATGGGTCCGCCGGTCGGCCCTGGTGCGTGATGCCCAGGCTGCCGCCATAAAAAGCGAGACGCGAGTGTATCGTCGCCCCGATACGCTTACACTCACCGACCTGAGATTGCCCTTTATGAGTGTGGTTGCCATAACCGACCGAACCGATGATTGGGCTCAGGTGATCGGTGAGGACCGGAACGCCACCGGCTGGATTCGCCGGGATGTCATCACAGAGGAGAAAGAGGAAGTCGCTACGGCAATATTTGCGAGACAAAAAATTATCAGTGGCAAGCTCCAGAGTAGAACGGCGCTACTCAAGGAGATCATATTCAACGCTCCGTATGCCGAGTCCTACTTCATCGAACAACTTCGCCATATGCGCTCCCTCGAAAATCTTTTCCACAAGGACAAAAGCAGCCGGGAGACAATCGAAAATGCAGGCATGCGAAAATCAGACTGGTTTGCATTGGAAAAACAGTCGGATACGGCTGAATCTGATTAGCTCTGTTTCTGCCCGCGCTCCGTATTTCCATTTTCCATCGTATTGAGGGGGAGTATTATCTCGAAGGTTGAACCGGGACGATGTGAATTGTTGTATGCATAGATTGTTCCGCCGTGAGTGTTGACAATGTGTCTGACGATACTGAGGCCCAGCCCGGTTCCCTGCCGTCTGGTGGTAAAAAACGGTTCGAAAAGATTGCCCATGTGTTCGGGAGCGATTCCTTTACCCTGATCGACTACTTTTATGGCCACGTTATTTCCGTCCACTCGGCTGGTCTTGAGACGTATTCTACTATCCTCGGGACTGTGATGGGAGGCATTTTCCAGTAAATTGATAAGCACCTGCTGCACCTTGCGTTCATCCACAAGGATCTCGCGTTTTGCGGTACCGTCGGTATCCTCGAAACAAATATCATGATTCTTCCGGGTGGTTTTTTTCCACAAATCGATCGTCGCCCGGCAGAGTTTTTCGATCGGCATTTTGATGACATTATCCTGATCGATGGGTTTTCCCAGTTCCAGAAGGTCCTGCATAAGGCGAGAGAGACGCTCTACCTGTGAGCTGATGTGGAATTTATAAGGCTCCATCTCATCACTCTGTTTGAAATCCTCATACATAGCCTCAACCATCGCATTGATAGCATTCAACGGATTTCGTACCTCATGAGCAACCCCCGAGGTCAACTGTCCGAGGATTTTCATTTCCCGTCCATGCCGAATCTCTTCTTCCATATTCTTCTGATCGATTTCATGGCTCAGATAATGTGCGAACAGATCGATCAGCTGCAGCTCGTCGGTGCTCAGCGCTCGCTTTTTGGCATCGAAAACACATATCATACCCTGTGCGCTCTGCTCATTTTTGATGGGAACGCCTGCAAACATATGGTAATCAGAAGAATAGCAAAAGCAATCAGACAACTTGCCGCTGAGATCTCCGGTTAATTGAACTGTTTTCTGATTGTTCATTATCTTTGCGCAGGTGGCACACGGAAAAGTGATATTTCCCAGGGTATGCATTTTTCCCCCGGCAAATCGGGCGAGCGAAACGATCTTTTTTTTCTGCACGATGAATGTCACCACCGAAGAGAGGGAAAGAATATCGGCAAGTTTGCGTGAACAATACTCACACAGCTCCTGATAGGATTTTCCGGTGTTTGTGGCGATCTTGTACACAGCCGCCAGTGCCTTCTCCCGTTTGGCCAGCGCCTCTCTGGTGTTTGCCAGCGCGAGGTCCTTTTGCAGCTCCGCACTCAGCTTTTTGACGACTTCGGGCAGCAATGCAATAAAGTCCTTATCCTTTACAACATAGTCCCGTGCACCCAGCTTCATCATCTCCACCGCGACCCGTTCGTCACCATGTCCGGTCATGATCACAAACGGTACCAGGCAGCCCTCCTTTTTAAGCTGCCTTATAATCTGCTTACCGGTGGTATAGGGCAGCATATAGTCGAGAAGAAGAATCGTATCGGGATGATTTCTGACCTTTTGTATCACTTCAGAGCCGGTGGCTGCTCGATCGGTTTTGAAACCCTGGCGTTGAACAGCTTTTTGAATGATTCTGTTCAGTCCCTCATCATCTTCCACAATCAAAACAACAGGCAGATGCTTTTTTCCAGACAGATTTTCAGCGCGTTGATGGCGCATTTCACTCCTCATCTTTCCATTCCAGGAATCTCTACAACCATAAGAAACAAACCCAATCGACGTATAGCCTCCACAAACTTCTCATAATCTACCGGTTTTGTGATGTAGTTACTACATCCGATATGGTGGCATTTTTGAATTTCCCGCGGATCATCGGTGGTTGTTATAATAATTACGGGCATACGCTTCAATTGGTCGTCGCTTTTTATCCTGCGCAACACCTCTATACCATCGACCTTGGGCATGCGGATATCCAGGAGCACCAGGAATGTTCCTTCCATCTGCCTGTTTTCATCGCGTTTTTCGAACAGAAAATCGAGCGTCTCCTGACCATCCCTGAAATGCATTATCGGGTTTGATATCCCCGAGCGACGGAGGTTTTTTTTAATCAGTGCCGCATGCCCCTCATCGTCTTCGGCGATGATCACGGTTACTTCTTTTCTCATGAACTCTCCTTCTGATATTCAGGCTTATACCCAAATTGTGCGATTGTCTCGCGGCGATTTGCTCGATGTCTTTAATCTAAACTTGATTCTCCGGCTCTAACCGGACCTGGGAAGATGGACATAAAACCGACTGCCCTTATCCGGCTCCGATTCAACCCGCACTTTCCCTCTATGCTTATCAAGTATCCGGCGCACGATAGTAAGTCCCAGCCCTTCTCCACTTCCGGCAGTCGGCGACAGGCGGTGAAAGATCTCAAAAATCTTCTCCTGATGCGCAGGATCGATTCCCTTTCCGTTATCTTCAACCGTATATATGCACTCATCGCCGGAACAGATTCCCCGAATTTTTACATGCAACGGTCTGTGCGGCTGGCGATACTTGATTGCATTATCGACCAGATTTGCAAACACCTGCCCTATCTGAATCTCATCTCCGATACAGGAAGGCAGATCATCTACACTTATGGTTGCCGGTGCCTGTTTTATCTGATATTCCATGGCACTGATGATGCCGGTGATCAGCTTGTTCATATCAAGCATCTCCCTATGCAGAGCAGCTCTGCCCAGCCGGGATAACCGAAGCAGTCCGGCGAGCAGCTTATCCATTTTGGAGACGCCGCTGAGAATGAAACGCAGCGACTCCTGGATATCTTCTTCGAGAATGATGGACACCTCCCGGCGTGCCGATTCCGGCAAGTCTACACCTGCGAGAAGCTTGCGTAATTCCTTGGTCGAATGCTCCAGTTCATGGCTGAAACCCTGAATATTTACCAGCGGGGAGCGCAGGTCGTGAGATGCGACATAGACGATCTGTTCGAGTTCTCTGTTTTTTTGCTCTAGCTCACGATTGAGCTGCTCCTTTTCTTGTTCCGCCTGCTTGCGGGCAGTGATATTCTGAAAGGATATCATGCCTCCGACTCTATTGCCGTCACTGTCGTTTATGGTCGAGAAGGTGATGGCAGCAAAAAAGCTGCTGCCATTTTCTTTTCTCAGCTCCACCTCCTGTGCAAATCCGCCGCCGTATTCAGTTAAATTTCGGGCAAAGAGTTGGTCCTTGCCGTCGGGTGAAAAGACTTCCGATATTTTCCTCCCGATAATATTTTTATCACTGGCCACCTCAAACAGCCGCAGATAAGCGTTATTTGTATATGTGATCATTCCATCCAAATCTATTAGAATAATCGCGCTTGTGCTGCTGTTCAAAGCATCGTTAAAGATCTGAAGCGCTTCACTGATTCGCTCGGTCTTCTCTGCATTCTCCTGCTTGTTGAAAAGCTGCTCGGTGACTTTTTCAACCTTTCTGGGAATGCCGCTGTTTTGAGCCTTTTGTCGATTCATACACTTGCCTTTGAGTAATAATAGCACCAAGTACCAGGGCGCTTTTCGAGCAATAATTGGTCCCGGACGCAAAACAATCAAACCATATAGTCTATTGCAGAGTCAGTTACTGTCCAGGTTCTGATAACTTTGAATTAATATGTTTTCCAGTGTCTGGTAGGCGGCAGGATCGGAGTACTTTTTCAGCGGCTCACGAATCTCCTGAAACCGCACGTATGCCTCTTTCACCTGGTTTTGCTCCAGCAGCTTATATAGACGGGAAATGTACCACTGAGCCTTGCGCTGGTTTTCATCCGGCTCAGAATCTGAAGATGTTTGACCGGTGGCTGAAGGTGTGTTATCATCGGAACGAGATTGGTCAAGTCCTGAATCCGATGCCTTTTCGGGTGAAAAATAATCGTTATTCATTGCCGTTTCATCATTGAACTGTTCCTCTTCCTGTGGTGCGCCAGCATTTACCTTCTCTTCCGGTAATTGATCGGGGGTGTCTTGCGCCGTACCGCGGTGAGTCTCACCGGGGCCGGAATGCGACTGGCTTTCCGGGGATTCTGTTGCAGGCTGTGTATCATGCTGGTACTCAACCCGCGGCGATGATGCCTGTCCGGCAGTTGGTTCAGAGGTGTTTTGAACAAATTCCTGAAGGTTCTGGTAGCTTTGCATGACCGTCTTCTCCAGCATCGCATACGGTTCCCCACCGATTTGCGTGTCCATCAGCTCCCGGTTGGCATCGAAACGATTGTATGCCTGTCGTATCTTATTGTTTTCCAATAGAGTGTAGATATCGATTATAACCTGCTGAGCCTCCTGACGCCCCTTCTCCTTCCGGCGGGCCGAGTCATCCCGGACGCTTTGAGTCTTTTGAACATGCTGCTCATCGGGTTTTAAATTATCCTGTTTTTGTGACACAACCGGTTTTCCCGGCATTTTCTGGGGTCTATCCTCTACAATGATGATATCCCTCTGTTTTCTTTTCTTTTTTCTGTTTTTTCTGTCCCTATAAGCCTGAAGAACCGTCTGCTCCAGAAATGCATAGGTGGACTCTTCCATATACTTTTTCATCGGCCCACGATTTCGTTTGAATTGTTTGTAGGCCTTTTTCACTCTTCCCTTATTGAGGAGTTCGACTATTTTCATCATCTTACCGCGGGCTTTTTCTCTATACTTGCGCAGCATCCGTTCACGCTTCTGCAGCTCCACCAGTCGAATCGAATCACGGTGCGCCTGCTCCAGCGCCGCTTTACGTGCACGGGCCTCCTCCACCGCACGTATACTATCGATCTTTGCCTGCGCGCGCCTGTGGGCTATATCCCGTGCGCTCTCCATGGTCAGGCTTTTGTGTGAGCCTCCACCATGCACCAGGCTGTTGAGTTCCCGACGAATCTTACCTGAGCCTTCTTCTGTTTTCGGTGAAACCGCCATTATGGCACTATCGACTCTCATGATACACGAACGGGACACATTATAATCTAACAATACCGTCTGCATGAATTCGATAGCCGGATCTATTCCCTGCTGCCGCAGGATGCTGATATTGCAATTAAACAAGGAATCTTCGAGCCGATCGATTTTTTTTACAAGCCGTGAGACTCTGCTTCGTAGCTCTATAGCCTGTCTGTCGGAAAGATCGGTGGAGGAGTTGATGGTTTTCTGCAGTTGAGGAATCTGGCCCCATACCGTGGAGAGCTTCTTTTCCCGCACAAGCTTTTCGGCCCTCTCAAGCTGCTCGGTCAGGCCCGCCCGGTGGAAATTGGCTTTCTCCATATCGGCCAGCTGCTTCTCCCACTGACTGCACCGATTTTGGGAAACATTAAGATAGCCCTCCTGCGACTGGCAGTAGTCCAGATCCTCCCTGGCAGAAGCATAGTTTCCGGTGAGCAATTTATTCTCCAGCCCTTGCATCACCTCCCGTGATATATTGCGATTTCGCTGGTTTATCGAAGATGCTATCTGATTTGCCTTTCGGATATCGATCCGCTCGATTTGCTTGTGAAGAGCCACAAGCATCCGGAAATCGGGACGATTCTTGCCAAGCTCCGCATTATATTGATTAATCAGCTGGTTGAGACTTTTTTGCCCCTCCTTCATCTTAGCCAGCAGCAGATCTTTTTCCTCCAGATAGATGTGTTGCTCCAGTTCGCTGAGTTTCCATAGAATGTACTTTTCGTTGTCATCCCCCCTGGCCATCCGCCGCAGTTTGCGCACTACCCCCTTGGCATATTCGATTGCCCTCTGCTGGCTTTTTTGGGGGTCAATCGCGGTTTCCGCCAGATGAAACTGGTAGAATGCCTGCTGAACCATCGTATCGATCAGTGTCTGGGAGAGGTAACCCTCTTCCTGTGCACTGGCGGATGTATTCAGTGTAGTAAAAGGAAGCGTTTCCCTAAACCGCAGCGGCAATAAACAGAGCAAAAACAGACTCATCGCCAGGATGCGGGCAGAAAATAAACGGCACATATGAAAGGTTATTGGCTTTGGTTGAAGTGATGCAGAACAGATTTTAATTGAAATTCGCTGATTAAAAAATATACTCAAGAGCAGGGTTTTTTGTACACCCCCCATTTCTGATTTCTCATCCTCTTGATCATGTTCTCTATGCTTTTTGGTTAAAACAGAATATCGGAAGGTTTCAATTTCTGTATCTTAAATGTACGAAACCGTTCATTTACCGGGCTGCTAACATGTTTTGCTGCGTATATAAAAAAGGCATTCGAATGAATGCCCTTTTTCCCCAAAAAACAGTGCAGGATATACGGTACTCTTCCCTTTTAGAAGAAATTCGGTATCAATTTTGCCGCATCTGCTGAATCGCTGGAAGAATGTATAAAATTGGCAAGTGCGGAATCGATAGCTGTAGTAACCGTCCCGTCGAAATCGCCGATAGGATTATTTGACGTGGCAGTCAACTGCCCCGCCGTGCTGCTGTCGGAATAGGTAAACCATTTGGAGTTTGTCGGATTATCGAATACAATCTGCGAAACCGTACCGGCATTTCCGGTCTCGGCGACATAGGCAAGCTGGGCATGCTCAAAAGCCGCAATCACCGGGGGTACCTCCGACATTTTGGCCTTTGCCGATGCGCCCATAAACTTGGGTATTGCAACAGCCGAAAGAATACCAATGATTACAATCACAACCATCAACTCAATCAACGTAAATCCCTTTTGATTCTTTGTCCTTTTCATCTGCTCCTCCTTTTTCAGGTGCATTTCATTTAGTTTTTTCCCACCAGCACAACAATAACTGCATCACATCTCTGACTTGTAATATCTATCCCCCCTTCACCTGAATCCAGCATGTAAGAACCTGCATTTTAATGGTAAACCCAGGATAAAAATCTGTCAACGATTTATTTAATTTTTCGCACAAAAACGTCACATTTTTTAATTTTCGGCTACCGTTTATCCACAGGCGGTTTCACAACCACCTCTCCAACCATATCAGCGCCCTCGTGAGGTATACAGAAATAGGTATAGTCACCGGGTACGGTAAAGGTGTGTTCAAACGTTTCCTCGGGGGCGATATTTCCAGAGTTAAACGGTTTGACATTCTTGGGAAGGCGAGCATTTTTGGGATCGGAAGCCATTCGGGGGTCCATCGTTACGGTGTGCACAAGTTCAGAGACATTTCTCCATTGAATGGTCTGTCCGACAGTGATTGTCACACCAACCGGCTGATACTGCAGATCATCGGTCATCAGTACAACCACCGGGGGGTTATCTGATGTGGAGTTTGCCGTGGATTCGGTTGCGGATGCCGTTTCGGCAGCAGCTTCTTGCATAGAGTCAGCTGGCTGCTCCCGCGTATCGGCTCGAGCGGAGGTCGACTGTTCGGCTTTTTTCTCCCGAGCATCAGACTCAGCGCCCTTTTCCGTCGAATCAGCGGCTGTGGATAGTTTTTTTTCTCCGACGAGACTCTCCGATTCACCGCCATCACTCTTTTTGGATTTTTGGGAGCCGGCTTTCTGCGCACCAGAATCTTTCCGGCCGCTGTCTTTGGCAATGGTGTCTGCTCCCATCGAATCGGCAGATACGGTATCGGGTCTCAGGGGCTCGGAATTCTCTGAACCTCCAGATTCAGGATATGGGCTCCCCTTACTGCTCCACACAGTATCATCGGGAATCAAATCACCTCTGCTGCCCTCCCTTTCGGATTTGGGCTTGCGTATAGAGGTATCCGTTGAGGCTGTGTCCGACTCCTGCTTTGAACCTGTAGTATCATTTTTAGTCGAAACGCTGTCCTCATGCTGCGTGGCATTCGTATCCGGTTTTACCGCATCCGGCTTTTCGGGTGGTCCCTGGGGAAATTGTTCCTTTTCCCTTGATCGAACCTGGCTCTCCAGACGGCGGCTTCTGATATCCAGGTTACCGAATGTCAGGTGCCAAAAAGGAAGCTCGTTACCGTCCGGCAGAATAAAGCCGGTGTTTACCGGTCGTGCTACAAACCGGTCACCGTCGGCTTCATAGGGCAGCACCATCACATGAAACTGACGCTTGCGGGGATTTACCTGATGATCGAAAGCCAATTCGTAATCCTCCGTGCGAACAAACTCCATCAGCACTCCGTGAACCATCACCTCCTCATCCAGAAGAGAATCGTTTTTCAGCACCTGCCCTTCACCCCAGAATCCCACATACACAAATGCGGTGGGCATCAGAGGCGTACCGATTCGGCTGATGCCGTAAAGAATGTGGTTGGTCACCACGCCGCCGAACACCGGATACTGCACGCCGAAAGGGCTGACTTTGTCGCAGCGAACCGAGTAGCTGTTTCCCGCCGAATCTCTCCACATGGCGATAAAGCGGACCGAGTCCCGGGTGGTTTTTGCATCCGTTGCGGTAATATCGAACGCCTCCATCCTCATGCGTCCCTGGGGCATCATCATTGTTTTGCCTGCGAACGCCGAGGTAGTAGTGATTGTTGCGGCGGCTGTATCGTCGTAGCTGCGCATAACCGGCGGAACACCGTACACAACAGGAGATCCTCCGAATCCCCGCGGCTGAGCCGAATCGCCAAACACCCGGGGATCGAGTCTGCGGTGATCGGCAAGAGCGGCATGTATCGCGCCGCTGTCATGACTTATCCGCACCTGAATACCCCCACCCAGAAGCTGTCCGGGGTTTTGGAGATTTTTCCGGGCCTTCAGATACCCCAGGCCGGGAGCGGTAAGATGTTTCATATGGACAGAATCGGGAATCTTCAGTCCTGTGGTGTCGGATGACTCGGACTGGTTTTGCTGAGCCGCCGACTCCTTTTTTGCGGCATCGTCCCGCGTGACGGCTATCTGCGATGCGCATCCGG
>CAYQOU010000033.1:0-5602 GCA_964419255.1 uncultured Fibrobacterota bacterium
GTTTAATATTGTTTTCTATTCCTTTAGGCTTTCTTATGAAATGTCCTTTCATGTCAGGTCCCGTCGGAAGATCGGGTGTTTTCACCTATTATTGCCACGATATCCGTGAGAACGGTCTCGATCAGGGAGGATGGTCTGCTCAACAGCAGGCCCAAAAGTGTGGAAATCTTGCCCTGAATGCGCGCTACTACTCGGGGGAAATACTCGGCTGCAGAAACTCCGGCGGCGAGAGTGATGTGGTGCCGCCGAAACCACACGGAAAGGCTTGAGAGTACCAGTGCATGGAACCGGTAGCGAGTCAGAAGAAATCCCGCCTGTATCCAGCACCAGATACGAAGCCACTGGGTGATCGTGCGGCTCAGGCCCTCATACGTTGCTCCGGGCAGCCAGGGCAGCCTGGTGCCGTATGTAAAGAAAAGATGCATCGCCCCGACAAAGGCAAACAGCATCCAGAAACGGGTGAGCGGACGGATAAGGAGAACAGGCGATTTCCTCACGATCTGAACCCATGCACTGATGCCGACGGCGGCGGCAATCAGAACCGGATGTGAGTCAATGATCATCAGCGCGACAGAGAATCCGAAGAGAAATGTGTTGACAATTGAATAGGTTTTTGCGGAACTGCTGTTTTGAGAAGGAAAATTATCGATGAGCGAAGCGTTTGTCAAATCCTGAGTAGCCTTAAGCAGGGCAGGGACAAACAGTCCGGCAAAGCTTCCGAATGCGATCGACGCCACGATCATTACGGGTAGCTGGTAGAAGATTTGATGATTGCCGGTGAGAAGAACAAACACCGCGGTCAGTTGTCCCAGGTTATGAAACAGCGCTCCGGTTATTCCCAGGCCGACCGTACCCAGAGCGCCCCTTCGGCCCAAAAGACGCCAGGCTGCGCCCATGGCGATACACGCCAGAGCGGCTCCGCTGAGACTCAGTGCGAGAGTCAAAAACGAAAACCCGAAAAACATTCCGGTTATCCAGGAGCGCAGAAACGCAAACACAACGGCATCGCGTGTGCCGTATCGTATTATCCAGACCATGGTTACGATGTTGGCAAGCCCCGGTTTGAGCCAGGGAAGCAGCGGTATGCGGGGGATGAAATATTCGACTGCCCCGATTCCTATCGCAAGAAGCAGAAGGACCGTCTTATCGGTCAATGCTTGCCTGTTATCGTGCAACGGCATCGAGGGTGTCGCCTTTTCTGGAATGAGCAATTTCGATCAGAAGGTGGTTGGGAGCGCAGACGATCTGCTCGTAAGGTGCGTCTATTTTGCCGCTTCGAACACACAACTGTTTGTCACATCCGGCTTCGGTTACATGCACCGATTCGTCTTCGATTCTAATTGTCACCTGCCCGATATGTCCCCGAAGATGCACCGTCTTTTCTTGCGAAATAGAATATTCCGCGATAAGTTTGCTGTCTCGATACACCCGAACCGAGCTTGGTTGCGCATTGAGCAGCATCGGAACGCTCAACGCCGCTGACGCGCATAAAAGTAGAATGAGAAAAGCATCCAGTGGCGTAAATTTTTTCGGAATCATCGCCAGACCGGCTCCTTATCCATGTATACCTGTGCTTTTGCAAAGTAGCGCTGCTTATCCCGTGATATACCGACAACGGCAACATAGCCGTTGTCCTCCCAGCGCGCGTATGGCGTGAGCAATCCCGGCTGTATATCGAAGAAACCGATGCGGTACAGACGGTCCGCCGGACCGATTCGATTTTCGTAATATGTCGCAAGATGTTTGGCCTGCGGTCGTACCACTGTGTCAAGAGAGTCCGCCGAATAGGTCCTGGCACTCTCTATCTCATAGCGGACTAGCCGATCGTCTTGGAAGAAAAATACGATGGAGAAAGGCATTCCATCGATATGTATGTCGCTTCCGAAAGCATAAGATGAACGCTGATTGAGTTTTAGCGCCCACTCCTTTTTGCAGTGAAGATTGACCATCTCCCGAGAGGTTCCGAAAGGAAGTGTCTTGAAATCAAACGGACTTGCCACCTTCGAGGCCAGATGAGTGGCAAGCGCGGCCGAATCGAGTTTATCGAGTGCGCGGGAAGCAATCCTTTGCTGAAGCGTATGTTCCTTTTTACGTATGGAATCCACACGCGCCCGATGCCAGGCAAACACTTCGCAGGGGGTAAATGATTTGACATCCGATAACTGTGCGATAAATTGTCTGCGGATACGCTGGTATTGCCCGGTTTGCATCTTTTGTTTCAGCGTATTGCGCCAGTTCAAGACATGATTCAAGCTTCGCCGGGTGGTATCGCCGGTGCATCTTCGATACTGCCTTCTCAGCTCACGCTCCTGCGCGTGAAAAAAAACGCTGTCGATTGCCTCAAAACGGCCGGTCTGCTCGTCTGATGTGCCCGTCGGTGAAACTCCGGGGTTTGAGACTGAATCGTGGAAGAGCTGTGAGGTGTCCGTCACCTGATCTTTTGTATCGGATGACTTATCGATAACCCGATGATCTTGCGTCAGGCTGCTGTCGGCCCGGGATGCTGTGGGGCCGGAAAACCATGCGCACAAAATCAGAAAACATATTGCCGG
Organism: uncultured Fibrobacterota bacterium; assembly: GCA_964419255.1. Classification (GTDB taxonomy): domain Bacteria; phylum Fibrobacterota; class Chitinivibrionia; order Chitinivibrionales; family CAYFVL01; genus CAZPHU01. The sequence goes on from CAYQOU010000033.1 coordinate 2,553, forward strand.
GTAAACAATCTGCATGACTTCTCTCCTCAATGGCCTATAAACCGTGTGGCCCAGCTGCGAACTTCCTTGCCGTTCAGCACATGAAACCGACGAAGGCGCTGAATTGTCTCCGAGCTGAATGAGGACAGGGGTATCCACACCAGACGCTTATTCAGCCTGCGGGCCATCATACGAAGCGTCAGGTCCGGTTTCCTGGCGCAGATATAACCGACGGCGCTTTCTTTACTGTAAAGCATCGCGCCGTATGAGAGCTGATGGGACAGGCCGCGGAATTGCATCGTCTGGGTAATCTCAAAAAGATTAGGGATCGGTTTTGGGGGAAACAGCAGCGACAGGCCTCCATACAGTGACCGCGCGATTCCCGGGCCGACCATGTTATCGAACGGATCGGTTGCATAGAAACTGAGGGTGGATTCCTGATCGTGCTCGGCATACCAGGTCGCCTGCTGAGGATATTTATCGTCGTGATTTTCATCGAAAATAATTATGACCGTATCCATCTGAGCACGCGTAAAGGGAAGTTCCTTTACATAGATTCGCCTGGTGTACCAGTTTCTCAAAGTGTCGCGTATGTCTATGCCGTCTTTTACCGAGGTCGTAAACTGCTCGGTCTTGATATGATCTTCGGAAAGGATGCGCATTGCCCTGGAGCGTACATGGCTGTTGAATTGTTCTATGCGTTTGTCCTCCGGTACGTGCGAACACATTTTAAAAGGATCCCACTGGAAGCGATAGGTCTTTTTACGCATGGTGTTTGCATCCGGTTTGATGGGAATGGTTTGCCACTGTATGGCGGTATCCCGGAAAAGATTGACAGCATCAAAGATGCTGCCGTCGGGAAACCGTACCCGATCGATACCCACTCCCATATACGAAGTGTCGGATTCCAGGGGAAGATAGGGGTAATATTTGGCGTTTTTCAGTACTCGAAGAGCATAAGTGTTCCCGCCGACACCTTTGGCTGCGGTCACTATGTCGAAGAGGGAGGGGATCAGACGGTACTCACCAATCGTCAGGTTGCGCAGAAAGGTCAGGCCGATCCGTATCTTCGATGGAGAAAGCTGATTTATCTCTTCACTGTTTTCCGAATAATTTTCCCGGGTATCTCTGAACAGATCCTTTATGCAATCGGGGATATTGATCGATTCCCCGAAGATATTCTGTCGCTCCTGCTCCGCTTTGCCGACGACAAATGGCAGCTCGCCCAGTGCGAAGTATAGATGGTCGGGATATACAAGAAACCTCCTGATTTGGTAAGCTGGAGGCTCTTCGAACTGACGATTGTATGATATTTCCCGGTGCAGATGAAAAACCGTTCGGGCGTACGTCGCCATGTGCACAAACGCCAGGACTCGCCCGTGTTTTGCCATCAGATTCAGAAGCTGTGTCGCGGTATACCGCGCCGATTTGTCCTGCGGGGAATCGGCATCAGGGTTTCCCACCAGACGGAGACACAATGACGCATACGCATCAAACCCGATTCGCTCCAGAGCATGCTCATCGGGCAGAGGAGCTACGGGGGAAGGCTCCCGCAGGTGCGGGTGGCCGATACAGACGTATGGAATACGCCGCTGGCGCGCCTGACGAATAGCCTCTATGGTCGGATCGCACGGGTCGATGGGTACATAAAAGGCGGTACCCTGGGCGCCTGTTGCCGTCAGGGCCGAGATGTACGGCAACTCGTCAACCGCCGCACCGATATCATCCTGAAAAACTGCTGGTATATCCACCGCAATAATATCGGGAGTACTGCTTCCGCATACGGCTCTCGCATGCGCCGCAAAGGTGTAGCGACCGTGGATTATCGGAATAACCGTCAGTCCCGGTAAAATTTCCACTAGTCAATATCCTCCGGCATATCCGGGTTGAGATCGTCGTTGTCCGAGAAGAAGAAATCTCCCAGACTCATGTTGGGAAGATGCTCGCCGGCTTTCTTTCGCCGCTCGGCCAGAGAATCAAGATCCAGCGCCTCTTCGCCCAGAATCTGTCTGATTGCATTGGTGAATAGCTCGGATGTATCTCCCGGGTGGTTTGCCGCCTTCTGTTTCAACGTATAGCGTATCGCATTGATACCGTCGCGTACGGAGTAGGGAAGGTCAAGCTGGTGGGCTCTCTGAAGAAACGTCACACACAGATCGAGAATCTCTGCATCGGAAAAGGGGAGATTATACGACAGAATCTTCATCTCATCTTCACGATCGGGAAATCCCAGCTCGATTCCCGGCTGGAGTCGCGACATGATATAATCGGGTATCTCGAAGGTGGATGAGTCTTCGTTCATGGTAACGGTCGCCCGGAATTCGTCATGCGCCCTGAGGGTTATGCCCGCCACCACCGACTCCACCGTTCGGCGGTTGTCGAAAAGCCCTGCAAGCGAGGCCCATGACTTCTCCGACATCCGGTTACCTTCATCCAGTATCGCTATCCCTCCAGTGATCGCCGCGCTCAGAAGCGGGCTTGCATGGTAGGAGATGGTCCCCTGTTCGGATAGCACCGGAGTCACCAGAAGATCCTCGGGACGGGTATCGGAGGTGCACTGCATGATATACACCTGCTGCTTACGCTGTCTGGCCGCGGCCATCGCCAGGGTTGTCTTGCCCACCCCGGGGTAGCCGATTATACGGGGAGTCAACGGGATATCGGCCCTGTCCAGCGTAAGCCAGCATGCCAGAAGCTGGCGAAGGGGCTCACTCTGACCGATCCACTCTATCGACGTATCTACCGGGTGAGACAAGTGGAGTTTCACATTGTCGATAACAACTGACTTCATAAAAGTAATTCTTTCTTACACCTGAATCGCTCAATTCAGGCCATGAATAAGGAAACGCGCTCTCCAATTCGGGCTTCTACATAGTCTTTTCACAGGTTAAACGGTTTCAGGTGTTGGAAGGGTTCAAATCCCAGGCCTGTTTCCTGTCCTCCGTATCCTCCCCTTTCTCCTCCGGCTGAGGCGCAGAGGGACGGGAGGGTGAAAAGCATCTGTCTTTATACTATTATGTATCTATTCGTCTCTCATCGTTTTGCTTTATCGTGCCTAGCAACCTAGCCAC
>CAYQOU010000033.1:5702-33565 GCA_964419255.1 uncultured Fibrobacterota bacterium
ACCTAGCCACCAAGAATACCGGGCAACCGAATTTAGTTCAGTATACTATTTCGAATGAATCATCTGGTGATTGTACTCCCGATCGCAGTGTAAAATAGTAAAACGGGGTGGGAAACATGAAATCCCACCCCGCTGAATAGTCGTTTCCCGAAAAGTGCCCGTTATTTCCTACTCGTAGGTAAAGAGATCTTCCATTTCCCGGTCTTCCCAAAGCGTCTTTGCTTTTTCATGCCATTTGTCTATAGTGGCTGTGGTCAGCCGCGGATTTTCCTTCATCTCTGCGGCCCGGGTATTTCGGAGATTTTGAAACACACCAATATAAGAATTAGCCTTCTTGAGATTTCCGAGCTTGAGATGCAGAGCAGCAATGGTGTAGATTACCTGCATTTCGATATCTTCGGCGGGGCAGTTAGAATTTCTGAATGCCTCTTCGAAGTATTTCAGAGCCTCCTGGAGTGACTGGCTGTTATCGATGCCGGCGTTTTTGGATATTTGAGCTATACGCAGGGCATAGGCGCCGGTCTTGTAGTAGCTGTACGGCTGCTCATATAATATTTCCACACTCGTACGCAGCATGGCCAGACGATAGGAGGCGATTGCGGCATCCACCCCCCGCGGTCGCCTGAAAAATCCTTCGTAATCGGTGACGGATTTAAGAAAAGCGCGTCTTTCCCCGATTTTCTCCTGAAGCGTCATGATGATCATGTTGGGGAGCTGCGACTTGATGGTGCCGGGGCCGGATGCGGATTTTCGGATGAAGTCCTTCTTATCGGAGGAGGCCATGAGACAGCGCGGACAGATCGTAACGGAAAGCATGTTGTAGTCGACGGAACGATATCCCAGGGCGCCGGTATGGACAGGCACCAGAAATTTACTGTAGGTGATCTGCTGCGTTTTTGCGCGAAGCTCGTAGCAGGTGATGTTTTCCTGGTTGCACACCGGGCAGGTGAGGGTAAGTTCGTAGATTGGGTCTTTTCCTTCGCCCTGCTCACCAATCATGGCCAGATTTTCCTTCTGTGCCTTAATTTTTTTGATATGCTTGATATCCATCTTCGGGCCATACTGACGGATATACTCATTAACCAGATTGGTATCGTTTAGAAGCGCAAAGAGCCGCTTTTTAACCTCCGCAACATCAACAGCCATGCATGATTCCTCTCGGGTCGGAAATGAAACAAACACTTTGTACTATTATACAGCTGATCGGGCAATGCTACAAGGCTTATTTAACCACCCAAACCGCGAGGCGATCAAAGGGGGTTAAAACAGAGGCCGCGAAATAAAGAAAAAATTCACAGATAACGAAAAATAATGCAAATGATGTTGACATTGTACTGTGCGGGCCGTATATTCTTAGAGAAAAGTTTCACAGGTGGGAGCGCGATGTTACCAAAACCAGTTGTTACCAGACTCTGTACCCTCTACCGGCTGTTGGCTGAGTTGGCCGCCCAGGGCCGTAAGACTGTCTCTTCCACCGAACTGAGCGGGATGCTGGGAGTCAGTGCCTACAGTATCCGAAAAGATATTGCTCATCTGGGAGAAATCGGTACGGTGGGTGCTGGCTATGAGATCGCCATTCTCACGGATGCCATTGCCGGGCGGCTGAATCTGGCGATCGACAGAAACTGCTGTATAGTGGGACTGGGAAGGCTGGGCAGTGCGGTTCTGGATTCCGACCGATTTCAGCATAGTGGCTTCAGGATAGTGGCGGGATTCGATTCAAGTATCAACAGGCTTGAGACATTGCGAACCGATATTTCGCTATATCCGGCCTATCAGATAGCCGAAATCGTGGCGCAGAGGCGCATCGAGCTGGGAATAATCGCCGTTCCCGCACCCGCGGCGCAGCAGACTGCCGAGCGGCTGATCGAGGGAGGGGTGCGGGGGATACTGAATTTTTCCTCCGCGCTGATTCGGCACGATCACAGGGATGTTTTCGTGACAAATATGGATTTTGTGCGGGAATGTACAATTCTGGCCGCACATATGGAACTGGGGTAAGAAAAAGAATATGTGTTGTTTTGAGAATAAACCGAAAGATTCACACTAAGGGGGTAAAGTATGGCACGGGTATTTAACTTTTCCGCGGGACCTGCGACTCTGCCGCTTGCTGTTCTGGAGCAGGCGGCTCGGGAGATGACCGACTACAAAGGTACGGGAATGTCTGTGATGGAGATGAGCCATCGCTCGGCTGCGTTTCAGGAGATCATCGACACCGCCTCCGATACGCTTCGGAAGCTGATGAATATTCCCGAAAACTATAAGATTCTGTTTCTTCAGGGGGGAGCATCGAGTCAGTTTGCCATGGTGGCAATGAATCTGATCGGTCGCACCGGTAAAGCCGATTATATCAACACGGGTGCCTGGTCAAAGAAGGCGATCGCCGAGGGTAAGCGTTACGGAGAGGTGCATGTGGTGGCATCCAGTGAAGACAAGACGTTTAACTACATACCTGAGATCACAAACGACATGCTTGACCCAAAGGCATCGTATGTACATATCACCACGAACAATACGATTTACGGCACGCGCTATACCAAGCTGCCTGAAACCGGTGATGTTCCGCTGGTGGCCGACATGTCCTCCAATATTCTGTCGGAGCAGCTGGATGTTTCCAGGTTCGGTATTATCTATGCCGGAGCGCAGAAAAACATCGGACCGGCCGGGGTGACCATCGTGATCATTCGTGAAGATCTGCTGGGCGATGCACTTGACATGACCCCGACCATGCTAAACTATAAGACACATGCGGATAAGGACAGCATGTTTAACACGCCGCCCACCTACGCGATCTATATCGCAAAGCTTGTTTTCGACTGGTTGGAAAAGCAGGGTGGTGTGGCTGCAATGGAGCAGATCAACAGGGAAAAGGCCGCTATTCTCTACGATTACCTGGATAATTCCAAGATGTTTGAGGGGACGGCTCGGGTGCAGGATCGTTCGCTGATGAACGTTCCATTTGTCACCTCCAGCGACGATCTGAATGCGAAATTTATCAAACAGGCTGCGGGTGAGGGGTTGGTTACACTCAAAGGCCACCGAAGTGTGGGCGGGATGCGGGCAAGTATTTATAATGCCATGCCTGTGGAAGGTGTAAAGAAGCTGGTTGCATTCATGGAAAAATTCGAAAACGAAAACAAATAAGCAGGAGGCACAGGATGAATAAAATACAGACTCTGAATAAGATATCGACAAAAGGCCTGGAACTCTTTCCCCGCGACAATTACGAGATCGCTTCGGAGTTTCAGGCACCGGACGGAATCCTTGTGCGCAGCGCAAAGATGCACGACATGGAGCTTGCTCCATCGGTGAAGGCGATTGCCCGTGCGGGTGCCGGTGTAAACAACATACCTATCGATATGTGCACCGGAAAGGGGATTGTAGTTTTCAATACCCCGGGGGCAAACGCCAATGGAGTAAAGGAGCTGGTGCTTGCCGGTATGTTTCTGGCGTCGCGCAATATCATCCCGGCGGTCGAGTGGGTAAAGGGTATTGCCGGAAATGGCGACCAGGTGCCGCAGATGGTGGAAAAAGGCAAATCACAGTTTGTGGGCCCGGAGCTTGCCGGCAAGAAACTGGGGATCATCGGGCTGGGGGCAATAGGAGTAATGGTGGCAAACGCCGCTGAGGCATTGGGGATGCAGGTCACCGGCTACGACCCGTTTATCTCGGTGGAGGCTGCCTGGGGATTGTCGCAGACGGTCAAACGGGCGGTTGGCCTGGACAGTCTGGTTGCCGATTCCGATTATATATCGATTCATGTGCCGTTAAACGACAAAACAAGAGGAATGATCGATGCGGGTAAGTTTGCGATGATGAAGGACGGTGTCCGTCTGCTGAATCTTGCGCGCGGAGGGTTGGTGAACAATCAGGATCTCAAGGATGCGATCGCAAAAGGCAAAATCGCCGCCTATGTCACCGATTTTCCGGATGATGAGCTGCTGAGCATGGACAGGGTCATTCCGCTGCCCCACCTTGGCGCATCCACGCCCGAGTCGGAGGAAAACTGCGCGGTGATGGCGGTTAATCAGATGCGGGCGTTTCTGGAGGACGGTAACCTGCGCAATTCGGTGAATTTTCCCGATTGCGAGATGCCTCGCACCGGCTCCAAACGTCTGGTTGTGGCCAATCGCAACGTTCCCAATATGGTCGGACAGATCACCGGAACGCTTGCCGAGCAATCCATAAATATCGCCGATATGATAAACAAACATCGCAACGAACTCGCTTACAACATCATCGATGTCGACGGCGAGATCGGCGATGAGATCGCCGATAAGATCCGTCAGATCGATGGTGTGCTGATGGCGCGGGTGATCAACTGATCAGTTCTCTGTTTCAGTTCGTACTACTAATCGCGGCACGGAGTTTTATTTCTCCGTGCCATTTTTCTATATTGTGAGGCTCACGCGCCGGTTGTGTCGATAGTGCACCAAACCCGCAGTGTAATGCCGTAGCTGATACGGAATCCGTGTGTTTTTACCATGAACTTTTACCAATTGGAGTTATATACATGAGTAATGAGTCTGAAAAAATCATCTATTCGATGGTTGGGGTAAGCAAATACTACGGCCAGAAAGCTGTTTTAAAGGACATCTATCTTTCCTACTTCTATGGTGCGAAGATTGGTGTTCTGGGGTTAAACGGGTCGGGTAAGAGTTCGTTGTTGAAGATTCTGGCGGGAGTTGATACCAATATCGACGGCAAAACGATTCTCTCGCCCGGCTTTACGGTAGGATATCTGGAGCAGGAGCCGCTTATTGACGAGACGCGTACGGTCAGGGAAGTGGTCGAGGAGGCTGCAGCCGAAACCATCGCGCTTCTCAAGGAGTTCGAAGAGATCAACGAGAAGTTTGCCGAGCCGATGGATGATGATGAGATGAACAAGCTTATCGAGCGTCAGGGGGAGGTGCAGGAAAAGCTGGATGCCTCCGGCGCCTGGGATCTGGACAGCCGTCTGGATATGGCGATGGATGCTCTGCGCTGTCCGCCGGGTGATACCGATGTGAGTATACTCTCGGGAGGGGAGAGAAGACGGGTGGCGCTCTGTCGTCTGCTGCTTCAGAAGCCGGATATCCTGCTTCTTGACGAGCCGACAAACCATCTGGACGCTCAGACGGTCGCCTGGCTCGAGCAGCATCTCAAGCGGTATGAAGGTACGGTCATCGCGGTGACTCACGATCGATATTTTCTGGATAATGTCGCCGGATGGATTCTGGAGCTTGATCGCGGGCAGGGGATTCCCTGGAAAGGAAACTACTCGTCATGGCTGGAGCAGAAGCAGAACCGACTGGCCCGGGAGGAGAAGAAGGAGTCACAGCGTCAGAAAACGCTTGAGCGGGAGCTTGAATGGATTCGTATGACTCCCAGGGGCAGGCATGCCAAAAGCAAGGCCCGCATAAGCGCCTATGAGGATCTTCTCAATCAGCAGGGTGAAAAACATGCAAAGGACCTGGAGATTTACATACCACCAGGTCCGCGCCTGGGAAGTGTCGTCATCGAGGCGGAAAATGTGTCAAAGGGCTATGGTGATCGTATATTGTTTGATAATCTTTCTTTCAAGCTGCCTCCGGGTGGGATAGTAGGGGTAATCGGACCCAATGGCGCCGGGAAAACGACTCTTTTCAAGTTGATAACCGGGCAGGAGAAGCCGGATAGTGGAACTTTCAAAATAGGTGAAACCGTAAAGCTTGCGTATGTGGATCAGACCCGCGAATCGCTTGATCCATCCAAGACTATTTGGGAGACGATATCAGACGGTAAAGACACAATCCAGCTCGGAAACCGTGAAGTAAATTCCCGTGCGTATGTCGCGCGTTTTAATTTTTCCGGCTCCGACCAGCAGAAGAACGTGTCTCTGCTTTCCGGTGGAGAGAGAAACCGTGTACATCTTGGCTGCATGCTCAAGGAGGGAGCTAACGTCATCCTTCTTGACGAGCCCACAAACGATCTGGATGTCAATACCATGCGCGCACTGGAGGAGGCTTTGGAGCAGTTTGCGGGGTGTGCGGTGGTGATAAGTCACGATCGCTGGTTTCTGGACCGTATCGCGACCCATATCCTGGCTTTTGAAGGCGACAGCCAGGCGGTATGGTTCGACGGCAATTACACGGAGTATGAAGAAAATCTCCGCCAGCGTCTGGGTGACGAAGCATCCCAGCCGCACCGAATCAAATACCGTCATTTGACCAGAGACTAAATAGTCTCGACGGCAAGAAGGAATCCACCGGGATCCATTTCATACGGTGCAGACTGAAACAAAAAGTCACAGTGGAAAGCTTTTGTTTATGTGGTAGCTGAAAGGTGTCGAAGACCGGGCATATAAGTTTTCAGAACCGCTCAATTCAGGTTCTATTTGCCCGCACCCATGACCACAGGCGAATGAATCGTCGTCTCCTTATCATTTATAGTAACCAGATACATGCCCGGTTGCAAAGTGATCGACCGGGATATCTGTTCCTCCTCCTTGTCCCGTCCCGCATGCGGGAGGAGGAGGCCGGGAGGGGGTGAATTCGCGACTACCTGATGCTTACTGAACGCCCGGGAAATGAAAAACCAGTTTTCGGATTCCTTCCGTCGGGCTGCAGAATTACGCCCCAGTCGTCGAATTCAAAGCCGACAGAGAGGCTGAATTTGTCACCACCAATCGGAGCGGGTTTGCTTATCCCTCTATCCCATCGGAAGTCGATTGCGAGGGGGTAGGAGTTGAAGGAGATGGCTTCCAGTCGAAGCTCCGCCCCGATGTAGAACAGAAAATCATCCGCGCTCAGATCCAGGAAATCGTCGAGATTATCCTTTGCCGTTCCCGCCCCCGCATTGAGCGCCCCATACAGGCGGTCAAAGTACAAGAATCCGAGTTTCCTGTTGATAGATCCGGGAAACAGGGGGAACCGATAGGAAAGCTTGGCCGTTATGATTCCGTTACCGGAAAGCAGTACCGTGTCGGTTGGAACTTCTGTTTTGTACACTCCCGCCGAATCACCCACCTCAGTATGGTAAATAGATGTGTCCCGGTAGTAATAAACATATCCCGGAAGGATATCACCCGGTTTGAAATACGATGGAAGTTCCGCATTGTAGAGCAGTCCCTCATCGACCTTTTCCTTCAGCCGCTCAACACTGCCATCGGTCAGTTTCAGAGCCGTGCCGGTGAATTCGGTAAAGATATCGTGCTTTGCGTACCAGGGAGCGGGGAAGGCGTACTTTAACGAACCGGTTATCTGATTGAAAACATACCGATCATACAACTCCTTGATAGTACCGTCTTCTATCTCGAAACTCTTTTCTTCATTTTGAAGATTCTGATCCCAAAAATCATACCGCAACTCCAGATACATTCCCTTGGGCGATATGGCCATTTTCGAATCGTATTGACGCACATGGAAATTTACAGCCGCTCCCAGCTGATATCCTTTTGCGGGTGAATAACTATAGTATTTATATCCTTCCGGTAATACATGTACATTGTATTTGTTGTAGGATGCAATACCGTGGATACCAATACTGTTTTGAAACCAGTGACTCAGCGTGAGTTCGGTTAGAGACGGATTGAGGTTGTATTTCATCGAGCCGAGACTCGGGTTCCCCGATTCATCGGTATCGCCTCTGTTTAAAAAATAATCGGTACCGGAAATCCCGCGCTGGGCATAGAAAAGAGATAGATCGATCGGCAGCAGATTGGTATTGACAAACATACCGAAATCGTAGGTCGCTTCGGGATTGATAATGCCGGAAGAATTTTTATCCGGTGCAATCAGTCGAGTGTAATCGATCGGCCGAGTCAGGAAATACAGCCCCGCGTTGGTTCCACGTCCCATCCAGTCCAGAGGGTCGTTTATTGAGATAATTCCGCCGACTTTCGTATCCGACAAGCCCTTGAAAGGGTTATCGTCATCTGTCAAAATCTGTTCCACAAAGAAGGTCGGTACAAACATAAACTTCGTAGGAATCTTCGAGTACGGTCGGGGAGGAGTAAAGGTTGTGGTTATGTCTTTTCTTTTGACATAATTGCGGGGAACCAGAGCCGCTTTGGTTGTGAGCGTATCCTGCTCCACTGCAGCTATCGAATCGATCTGGTATATGCCGTAGCCGTCCGGATCGTAGTTGGCGTATACGAGCGTCTTGTTATCATGGGAAACATCCGGGGTAAATGCTCCTCCGGAAACATTGGTGATCCGTTCCAGAACACTGGTTTCCAGATGATAGCGGTAGATATTAAACACGCCGGTGCGGTCGGATGAAAAATACAGATATTTACCTTCCGGACCGAAACGGGGATCGCGTTCATCCCGGGGGGTATCGCATAGGTCAAAAAATTCACCTGTGGTGGTATCAAAGATACCGATCTTGCGATGATCGGTATCCACGTAGCTTATTGCTATGTGCTTACCGTTTGGTGACCAGTCTATACCGTAGATGGTTTTTATTCCCCGAAGCGAGTCTATCTGGTAGTCCGGATATACTCGTCTGATCTCTTTACCGGCCGTATCCATCAGGCACAGGAAGAATTGATCACGGTCGTGCTGAGTGCCTGCAATCATATCGCCTGAAGGTGAGAAGACCGCATGAAACATGCCTTGCTTCTCGGTCACCTGCCTTTCCTTTTTTCTGGCAAACAGGCCTTTTGGCTTGGATGTGAGTGTGTCGATGAATATGTCACGGCGCTGAATGCCCCCCTTGTGTGGAGCAACCCGCGACTTTGGGGATTTCATGCTGGTGAACGCGATCCTGTTAGTCGAATCGTTTATGTCATAAAAGCCTTTAACGCCCTGTTTGACGACGCTTATACGCTTGTCTTCCGCAATCGTATCGGAGCGATTGTACGCATGGAGCATCTTGAAAGAAAATGCAAAATCGTGTTTGCCGTTTGACAGGAAATAAATCTTTTCATCCTTCGGGCCAAAACGCGGCCAGAAGTTATCGAAGCCGTCTTTGTTTATCTTCCGGCCATACACCTGCTTTCCGATCGTCTTCATCTGAGCCATGTACTGCTTTTTCAGCCAGTCGGACCACTCCTTGTAAAGTTGGCGGCCGGAGATGCCCAGCGTAGCCTTTATTCCCCGGTCGAAATTGACACGCCCCAGTTTGGATGATTCGCGCAAAAGCGCCACAATTTTGCCGTAGCCATAAGTCTCTGCTATATACTTTACCAGCGAAAAACCGTGATTGTAGGTCTTCTCATAATCATCTTCCTTGCCGCTAAACACCGACATGTGATCCCAGCTGTTGAGGGAGCCGGATAGTGAAAGCGTTCGAAGAATCATATCCCGATGGCTGTCCCATCTGTCTCCTTTGTGCAGCATGCTTTCGTACTGTGCGATACCTTCGAAGATCCAGGGGGGAAGGATTTCGGAGGGGAACAGATGAAACGCATCCAGACTGCCGCCGTAGGAGGAGTCACTCGCAATATTATTTGGATGTGAAAAGAAACCAAACTGTACATAGGGCATCCAGGGAGGCATCTTGAAACTGGCTGCAATGGAGACAATGTGCGCATACTCATGAGCGACAACATTCCTCAGCTGATCGCTGGTGCCTCGCAAATTCCAGTCAAGGTCGTTTGCCCATATGGCGATGGTGTTTTGAATGGCCAGAGCCCATCCGCCGCTTTTGTCATCATCACTCAGCAGCACCTCGGTCTTTGAGGGAAGGGTGATATGATAGGAGTTTCGATACAGATCGTACAACTCCTCCAGAATATCCCCAACCTCTTTGGCTACATGATGCAGGCCGCTATTGTAATGAATCCTGAAGTGTCTGGATTCTATGGTATAGGTCTTTTGATTGAACGCATTAAGCGCTTGAGCATGGGAAGAAGACATGCCTGTTGCAATCAGCAATAGCAACGCGTAAACAACCGCCGTTTTTCTCACATCCAACTCCATATGGGCTTGATGGAAAGGTTTATCTAAGTTGTGCAGCTCTGAGTGAATGTTTGGCGCAATCACGTAAAAGGCAGAAGTGTGAAGCAATCGCGCGGAATATCCACTGTTGTATTTCCAAGATTGCTGAGCCCTTATGCCCCAAAGGATTGCGCGAATCGCCGCTAGAGAATCGCACAATGTAGCATTTACGTTAAATGCGTATGGTAATAATTACATATTGCCATACGCTGTCTTTTTTTGCCGGGAATGAGTATCACCTGATAATCGCCATTTTCCACATCTTTACTTCGGTTTTTCCCCTGTATTCAACCTCCAGGCGGCACCGGTAGATACCCGGCCCGAAATCCTTTATGGAGACCTGGTACTCGTTCCATCCGCTGAATGCCGGAAGGCTCTTTTCCTCCAATGCATGGTATCCGGTGTAAGTGTATATGTCCATGCGCACACCACGCGCATCGTTTGACAGTTGATATTTGAAGGTCGTTTCATCATATCCTTTTACCGGATTTGGATAGTTATAGAAGTGCACAATCTTATCCCGTGTTTCTTCGGCTCCGGAACTCTCGGCTCCCGCAAATGCAAACGTCCGGGCACTGCTGAACCCTGCCTGAGGCCAGATAGCAGACTGGGGAAGCATACCCTCACCCATATTCCATCGATAGACCCATCCGGTGCTGGTTACGGCAAACAGATCCGTGGTGCCGTCACCGTCGATATCGTGGACCACCGGGGATGCTCCGGAGGAGCCGCCGGTGGTAAGCGGCCACTGTGACACCCTTATTGTTCCGGTATAGTTCGTATTACGGGTAAATGTTGGACGTTTAGCCGATGCTCCCAGAGCGTCAACAAACCCGCCGGGAGAGATGTAGGGAAGCACCACCGAGTCTCCGTAAACCATCAGCGAGTCAATAAAAGAAGATGTCAGTCCTGAGATGCTGTCTGCGCGATTGTCGGGAAGACTGTAATAGATGGTTCCCGTTTCCTGGTCCGAAGAATCTACGTCTGATACGGCAAAAGTCACGCGCTCTCCGGTAGGGGAGGCGTATAGCACGCGAAGCGAATCGGCTGCGCCCATGACTATCGGTGATGCATCAATGGTTCCGCGCTGGTACCAGTAACGGTTGTCAAGGTATGATGGCCAGGGAGGAAGGAGCGTTCCGCGCTCGTTGAGAACAAAAATGCCGTTTGTGCCGCCGATGACAATGTCAATAACTCCGTTGTCATCCACATCCGCCAGCGCAGGCGCAGAGCCGTTGAGGGGGAGAAGCGTTCTGTCTTTCTGGGCTTTTTCTTCCGGACTGTATGTCAACCCTGCCCAGTCGTTTGGGGTCCTATCCCATCCGGCTGCGGTACTCAGCTGTCCATCCGTGAGCTGTGCCATCCATAATCCCTGTCTGCTGTCGGAAATCAAAATGTTCTGATCGACATCATCATCGGGGTTCAGGTCCGCTACAGTCAGGGTATATGGCGCAATGCCGGCACGTATACGATAGGAGGGTGCCGGCTGTTGTGCTCCGGGAGTGATGATTCGCAAAACGCCGTTACGGTGCATAACGGCAAGAGTGCCGGTTTCGGAATCGCTGACAGCCAGAGCAACAACCGGCGAGTCGTCGCTCGAGGAGTCGGCGGCAACCGTCTGGCCTTCACTGCTTCCTTGGCCATAAACGACACTGCCGTTAACGCAGCCAACAGCCCACAGATCCTCATGATAGTTGGTCACATAGGAGGATGCCGGTGAAGGCAGCCGTATCGAGTCTACTTCGACGATTGTACTGTCGTGATCACCATCCACCGAATGCAGCATGTAAAGCATTCCATTTTTTGACGGTATAAACAGCGATCCGTCTACGGTAGTGGGCATCGCAGCGGGTTGATCGATCTGGTAGAGATATCGGACTGAGTCGACCATCGCGGTATGATTATCTGTGGGCAAGCGTATCAGAGAGGTGGTAATGGCCGCTTTCAAGTTGCCGAAAGATTCGTACGCATTGGTACCGTTCGCCTGCCACAGATACAATCGTCCCGCGGTATCCAGAATCGCCAGCTCAAGAGAGTCGCCGTTTTCGTAAACATCACAGATCGCCGGCTCGAAGTAGGAAGAGGCAACCATGCGTTTTGGCCACCCGGGAGAAGCCGGCGCGTCGGCGTTACGGGAGATGTTGAGTGTAAACACCGAATCAACATAATTGTTTACATAGTACTCATGCCCCTCAAGGTAGGAAAGCTCTGTTTTCTCCGGTAAATTAGGTATCGATAACTCGAGGTACGTATGTCCACCATCATTACTCCGAGTGGAGGGGCGGGTAAACGGTCCGAAACCCCTTACCGTGAAGTCTTTTTCATCCTCCCGATCCATCACCCGGTGTGGAAACACATCCTGTGCTCCACCGTAGTCGTAAACGGCGGAATAAAAGGACGTATACTCGACTCCCAGGTCTGTAACTCCGTCCGCCTCGACAAGCGATACCGCACGGTAGAGTGAATCGGCGTTCAGCAGGTTCAACTCAAACCGGTCCCGGACGACATTTTCGTCAATGTGCCAGACCAGCACGCCGGACGCGGGAAGACCGACATCGTAGTTTACCGCGGAATCCACCACATTTGGCAGGCCGCTGGCCATAACATTCTCATCCAGGTCGACGTGGTTGGAAGGCGAAAGCGGGCGTCTGCCGTTCAGATCAACGGTGGTATCGTAAATGAATGGATCCCTGTCGGTCAAGTTGCGTTGGCGGTTTTCGATAAGATAGTACTCATGATCGTTTATCGGTACGAGAACAATCGATGTGTCACCGGCTTGCGCCGCGGATATGGCCTTTACCGTAACCGACGTTTCATCATCGACATCCACAACTGTCGGGGTATCCCATCCCATAAATGCCCGCACCCATGCGGAGGGCCAGGGAGGAATGAAACCGTTTGCGGTGGAATAGCCCGCAAAGTCCATGATACAAAACGCGCCGATTCCGGATATGCCGCTCATGGTTGAAAACAGGTCCGGGATACCGATCTGGCGAGCAACCTGATTGACCAGAATACCATGTATACCCCAGTTGAGGCCGTCCTGGTTGGATGTCTCCGATACCATCATAACCTCATCGATAAGAATATCTGAATTTGTGGATGGGCGAACACCACCCCGATTGGCATCCAGCGAGTCGATCTGGAAACCGATTGAATCGGCAAAGTGAGTGAAAAAATCGGTCGATATGAATGCATCTATCATATCGGAGGGAGTGTCGGCCTCATAGGCGCCGCCGGTTCCGCCATCGGTCAGGTATGAGGCTCCCGCATGGATCAGAAGAATTCCGGTTCGCCTTCCCAGTGAGTCTATCAGCACTCCGGCGGAATCTCGCAGCCCCCGAAACGGCGACATATTTCCGTTATCGGTGGTGTCGGCCGCGACAAGCGCATCCCTGACAAATTCCATTAACGCCTGCGTACGCCGGTTGTAATACTCATCCCAGCTTTCTTTACCCCGCTTTACACCCGGAGAATACCTGACCATCTTGCCGGGCACCGTATAAGCGAACCGATCGTTTCCATCATGCGGATAGATGGAATAGCTTATTTTCATCCGCCCGCGGGATACTTTATCGTAATAGTTTCTGACAAAGTCAAGCTGACGCTGAAAGTAGTCATAATCGTGGGGCAGATCATCATAGACATACTCATCCCCGCCGTTTTCGGGGTAATACTCATATTCTTCTACATCATCACGGGTACCCTGATTGCCTTCGAAGATCCCAAACTTTCCGTTTCCTGTGGTGTAGGATGAGCTGTCAAGCTGAAAATCCACCAGTATTGCCCGTATATGAAGCTCCGCGGTGTCGCCGACGCTTCGCCCCAGCAGACTCCAGGGATGACGTATACCGGTGGCACTGCTTAATGCGTTGCGGCTTACGCCTTTGAAAAGATAGGGGTGAGCACCCTTTGGCCCTCCCACAATATCTTGCGGATCGTAAGATGCCCCAAAGATTAGGGATGTCAGTGTCAGTATGCATCCCGTGATAGAAACAGCTGTTTTTTTCATAAGAATTGTCGCATGCTGGAAAGTTGATTCATATGGCTCTGTGAAGGTAAAGAAATCATATCAGAGGCCGGACAAAGCAGAAGCATTGCCCGGCCGGTTAAAAAAAGAGATTCAGCACCTTTATAAACTGAATTTGAATGATGCCCGCCACTGCTGATGGCGCGCCGGTGATCCCTCGGGTGAATGGATATAAGACCAGTCGAAATCCATATTACCGTAATGCAGGCCGATACCTACATTGAATTCTTTTCTTGATCCCGCATCATCATGCATATATCCCAGGCGCAGGGCCAAAAAATTTACGTACCAATATTCCAGCCCGACATGCCCGATAACCTCCGAAAGCTCTTCCTTTGCTTTGTCGAACAAACTCTGATCATCTTCCATCTTTATAAGATCGGTATAAAATGCCTTCCAAAACGGGTCGGGTCTTTTTTCGAGGTAGGACTTTACAATCTCCCGATCGAAATCAGCTACCGCCGTCAGGCTGTGCAGCGGAGTCTCGAAAAAGGTGTATGCGGCGCCCAGCCGCAGAGTAAAGGGAATCGGATCCGCATCCTCACGATTGATGTAGAAGATCGAAGGGCCCATGTTTTGCATATTGAAGCCAAGGTCGAAATTTTCGAAGAACAGATTTCGCTTAAGCACCGAAGCATCGATGGCAAAAGTCTGCCCGACACCTTCACCATTGGGTCCGTAACCGCTTGCCAAAGCACTGTGGATGTACTTGACATTCATACCAAAGGACAGATCCTCCTTGATAGGCAGACCATAGCTGAGATAGAATACACCCTCCCAGGCGCGTGCCTCTCCCAGTTCGCGTCCCAGTTCGTCAGTCCACTCATTTACTCCGAAATTCAGGAAATTTGCGGTAAGACCGATCGTTCCCCAGTCCTCGGTGGGAAGAACAAAGGATGTGTACACGTGCCACAGATCGGAGATGTCGAAGGCGGGAAGCAGTGGCTCGTAGGCGATCAGAAACTGCAGATCGGCCTTGTCATACTGGTTAACCGCTTTTTCCGTAGCCAGCCAGACATCTTTTCCATGCACCGCAACACCAACCACATTGTTTCCTTTCAGCGCGTTTTTGGCGTGAAACACCTTCCAGGTCGGAGGTTTGCGGCCCATTTTGCCGTCTTTGCCCGACGTGGTGCCACCGGCAGTATAGCTGATAGCTCCGTCATCGGTTCCGATCCATACCTTACCGGCACCATATTCGGCAATATCGCTGACCGTACTTTCCGGAAATTTGTACCGCTTCCATGCGGTCTGCGAATAGATCGTTACACCGTCGGGGCCACCAATCCACAACTTGTTTTCTACATCATAGAGAAGTGCCGTCACATGCTTATTTAGTAAACCGTCGGCCGTATCGAAAACCGTCCAGCTCTCATCCTTTTTCTGAGCCAGCCCCGAGGGGGTACCCACATACAGGGTGTTACTGGCGGCAAAAGCAATGCTTGTAACAAGCGCCGCAGGTAGACCGTTTTGGGTGGTGTAGGAATTCCACTTTCCCTGCGAAAGAACCGCCAGCCCCTTGTCCGTTCCCACGGCGATTTCACTGTGCGGCCCTATGGCAATGGCGGTAACCGTATTTGACGGCAGTCCGTCGACCATGGAAAAGTATGACCATGACAGGCCGTCATAACGCCACAGACCACGGGTGGTACCAACCCACACCCGTTCCGATTCGTCTACGGTCAAGGCGGTAACACTGTCGGTGACCACGATATCGAAAGGAACCTTTACTTCGACAAGCTCATCGAAATCGGTATCCGTCATTTCAAACACGGCGGTAAGCGAGTCGGAGAGAACATCGGCGGAAGCCGAATCTAGCTGTGAAGCGATTAAACCATAGATTTGAGCGGCGTTTTGTTGTTCGCTCGAAAGATCAAGTATTGCTTCGGCAAGCTTTTGGGCGACCGACTGCTTATCTTGCACCGAATCCGCTATCGCCGGAGAAAGCGCGGAGACAAGAAAATCGGATTTCTTCCGACCGATACCGTTTACCTCTTTCAGACGATACATCGCCTGGGCAATAAGCTTTTCGTCATCAACGTCAACAAACTTTTTGACGATAGACTCCAGATCGTCGCCCTCCTGGATCACATACGGCTCATACGTTTCCCATACGTTTCCGTTGTAGCGCCGTACGCCCCGATTAGTGCCGATCCACACCCGTTCTTTCTGCCCGAAATCCAGTCTCTTTTTGGATGCCACATCGGTGATAACGATATCCTGCTCAAGCGTATGGGCTTTCCACGCATTGGCCAGAGGAGACTGCCCAAGCCCCGCCGGGTTATAGAATGTCGCCTGCGCATCATCGGCAAGCCCGGTGAACGTTTCGCCCATACCGGTAGAACGAGCGCCGGGAGGAAACACCAATGTAATAACCGCTGATTCTCCCACGCCGGCCTGTACGGCAACCGTATAGATACAGAGCAGGGAGATTATTGAACGTAAACCGGTTCGAGTTATTGACATAATCAATTTCACTTTCAGGTCGGTTTCAGAATACTTTCCCAATGGGGAAGAGGTGGTAATTTTCCATCAGGAATGAAAGATTGAATGCCGATTTCGGTGGTTTCATGAAGATCTTCAGTGCCGTAGTATGCCTTGAATCTACACTGGCAGCCGATATGAAACGGGGGCACGATCTGAGGGTTTTTAAATATCTGTTCGCGGGTCACGAAAAAGCCCTTCCCGATACACTCTCTGCAGATTGTATCACTCTTGGGTATTTCGTAGAAATAAAACTCAACCCCTCGCTTGTCTCCCTCTTCGACTTCCACAATGTTTCTCTCGATCATCTCGTCCCATCCACGGACCAGTGAATCGATCTCCTGTTCCGAAAAGACATCCGTATTTTCTTTTACGTTTTGGTCGGATAAATATTGGCGTATCTGCTCGGATGGTTTTTTTAATCGATTGACCTGCTCGCGTGGCGAACGGCGAACAATAGAGTAGATCCCACTGGCGTGCATAACGTTCTGATCGGCTTCTTCGGGCAGTTTCTCTTCTGAGATGCTCAAACGTACGGCAATGAGGATCAGTATCAAAAAGAAAATGATACCGATAAGGGCATACAACATCAGGCGCTCCGATAGTCAAAGAATGAATAATCAGGAGCCGGACCCTGTTTCGCCCGACTCCAACTCCTATCACATATGCTGGACGATCGCTTCGCCGAAAGCCGAACAGCTGACGGTCTGGGCATCATCCATCAGGCGGGCAAAATCGTATGTCACCGTACGGGCGGCAATCGCACCTTCCATGCCCGTAAGGATGAGGTCGGCGGCTTCGTTCCAGCCCATATAGCGTAACATCATCTCACCAGACAAAATAACCGACGACGGATTGACCTTGTCCAGGCCTGCATACTTGGGGGCAGTGCCATGGGTGGCCTCAAATATTCCGATACCCGTCTCATAGTTAATATTACCACCCGGGGCGATGCCGATGCCACCTACTTGTGCGGCAAGTGCATCGGAGATGTAATCTCCATTGAGATTGAGGGTGGCAACCACCTCATATTCTGCCGGACGGGTAAGGATCTGCTGTAAAAATGCATCCGCAATGACATCCTTTATGATAATCTCGCGTCCCTCCACCGAGATCACCTGCCAGGGGCCTCCCTGATAGTCCTTCGCCCCGTACTCCTTTTTCGCCAGTGCGTAACCCCAGTCTCTGAAACTTCCCTCGGTGAATTTCATGATATTGCCCTTATGCACCAGCGTCACGCTGCCGCGACCGTTTTTGATCGCATAGTTGATGGCCGCACGGGTCAGGCGCTCGGTTCCTTCCCGCGAAACCGGCTTGATACCGATTCCCACGCTCTGAGGGAAACGGATCTTGGCGAAACGCTCCGGATACTGTTTCTTGAACATCTCCAGAAAGGCCGACGTATCCTCCTCACCCTCCTGAAACTCAATACCCGCATAGATATCTTCGGTATTTTCGCGAAAGATGACCATGTCCACCGCATCCGGCTTCTTTACCGGGGAGGGGACACCCGTGAAATATTTGACCGGCCGCAAACATACATAAAGATCGAGTTTCTGACGGAGCGCCACATTGATACTGCGGATCCCTCCACCCACTGGCGTGGTCAGCGGGCCCTTGATACCGATGTGATGGCTGCGAAAAGCCTCTACTGTATCCTCAGGAAGCCAGCTCTGGGTCTGATTGTACGCCTTTTCACCGGCAAGAACCTCTTTCCAGGTTATTAGTCGATTACCACCATAGGCTTTTTCCACGGCCTTATCAAAAACAAATTGCGATGCTTTCCAGATATCCGGCCCTGTTCCGTCTCCTTCGATGAAAGGAACGATCGGATTTGCGGGTACCTGTAGTTTGCCATCACTTAATGTAATCTTCTCGGGCATTGTTTCAAGCTCCTTTTAGAATAAATACTCGGGGAGAATTCGGCGGCGATTTCGACGTTATGACCGCTGGATTGGATGTTTAAAATACGATATAAGAGCTCAAATCACAAGAGAAAGTATTGACAACGCAGATAGCTACATATAATTTAAGAATCCATGTATAATTGAGCGGGAATAACTCAGTGGTAGAGTGTCACCTTCCCAAGGTGAAGGTCGCGGGTTCGAATCCCGTTTCCCGCTCCAGCAGACACAGGCGATACGGTCGAAAACTATATAAACAAAACGCGGTAACGCGTTTTTTTTTTTTTGCAGATTGCAAACGGCTGCACACCTCACCGAGTACCAAAACAAGAAAAGACCCGCCGTAAGCGGGTCTTTTCCTTCCATTATCAAAACAATCTATCCTCTTACTCAGCTCGCCTGATCCGCCGGCTTATCCTCTTCCTTTGCTTTAAGATCCGCAAGCTTCTTATTCAAACCGTCAATGTTGGATTTGGTGACCAGAAAAACCGTTCCCGGCTTGTCGTCTGACCGCACGTACATCTTGCCGTCCTTCTCCTCACCAACAGTAAGCGTATGGCTGGTTTCGTTTGCCATACCTACCGTCACCTTCAGTGTCGGTTCGACAAATCCCATGGCCGAATCCGACAGAGATCCATCGGCCCAGTCCGCAGCCTTGAGGGTGGCAATGGAGGAAAGCAGACTGCTAACCTGTTGCTGATCGGCATTTGTCTGCTCAGGAGCCGTCAGAGCCCACACTGGAGTGGATGCCGAATCGAGCTTCTGCTCCAGGGCAATATCTTCCCCCTCTTTTTTGTTCAGGGTCAGTTTGGACGCCTGCTCCGGCATGAAATCCATGATCGTTTTGTCACGCCAGCGGTCTTCCTTGCTGAAAAGCGCACTCTTGATTCTTCCCCGAACCGTATACACATCATCACTACCGATCATGCGTACATAGTTGCTGCTCCAGTCGGGGCCGCTTTTACCCACCCGAAAACTACCTGCCTTATTGCCGCTACTGTTCCATACCGTTACCAGAACCCCTTTGGCACTGTCGACTTCGAAGACCTCCTGCTTATCGGGATTCTGCGAGATCAGCTCGTCTTTCTCCATGGTCGCGATTTTCTCCAGTGCCGTCTGGATAGCCGCACTATCCGCAGGATAGCTGCCGTCGGACTTCTGCCCGGTGCCCTCAGATGGAAGAGTGTCGGCCGGGGCGGATTCGACATCGGCGCTCAGAGCCGGAGCTACATTCCTTTTGGCACCGTTTGATTTCGAGACGACCCATGAGCCATCCCTTCGTCGAAGCTCGACGGATTCGCCATTATCCGAGATCTCTATCGCCGATATGTTTTCGGCACTCAGCTGCGGAAAAAACGCAGCAGTTTCTTCTTTTTTACCCATGTTTTCCGAGACGATGATGATTCCCACCACCACGGCAAGGGCAACTACCAGTAAAAGAAGCTTTTTTCCTGTCATTGTTTCTTCTCCTCCGTTTTGGCGCCGGCGGGCTTGGTGTTTACCGTTTCGCGGCGCTTGAAGAAAATTACTATCCCCAGAGCGATAACCAGAAGCGGCATTCCCAAAACGTTTGCATATCTGATCACGTTTGCAAAAGAATTACCCTCCTTAAGCTGATCGTGCTCGAGGGTACGATCGGCAATCGCGCGGGAACGTATCTCAATCAGGTTTTCATCCAGAGTCAACCAATCCACCAGATTCATAAGCAGAGTGATATTCGATGGCGCGGCATTCTGACTGGACAGAAAATCCGAATCACCCGCCACAACCAGATGCCCCTTGACGTTTTGCCCGGTTATGTCGCGGTCGCTGTCTTGGGCCGAAAGGCTGATCTGGCTCATCACACTGTCACCCTCGGCACCTGGCTGCTTTACCGACGGCACACTCTTGCCGGCAAAATAGCTGTTGAAGCTACCCGTCACATGAACCATGAGATTGCTCTCTTCCAGTTGATCCTGCTTGTTCTGAAGCACCTGAGGCCAGTTCTGGCGAGGGTTGAGATTGGCCCTGCCTGCTTCCGTCCAGCTTTTTTCCGACGAGTGAGCAAGCACCGTCGCGTTGACCGTGCCTGAATCGGTGGAATCGGCATTGCCAACAAGAAGCTTTACCGGGCTGGCCCAGGGCATGATCACATCACTGAGGCCGGAGACCGCCGGGTTATCGGTGTTGAAACCCTCCGCGCCCAGGCGGATAAAGTAGGGATACTCGACCGGCACATTCATCTCAAACATACCAACCTTCTGCGGAATATTTACCCTTCCGCATGATGCATCCAGTACCATCTTGGGCTCCACACTGACTCCGTAATGCTTCACCAGCTCCAGAATCCGCGGTGAAGACGGAGTCGCATTGATTCCGTACTGAAAATCAACCTTCATGGCGTCAGCCAGCACTATAAGGTTTCCGCCATTCATAAAATACTGATCGATCTCGAAAAGATCCCGCTCCGAAAAGCTCTTATCATCACCCCCCGGCACGATAAGCGTGCGAATGGAAGGGTCGATCGGCTCTCCTTTGGAAAGATCAACGGTCACCACTTCGTAGTTTTTACGAAGGTTTTCGAATATCGGCTTGTAAGTCTCTTCCATCCCATCGGGGGTCTGCATCTGCTGCTGGATGTTTGGCGGCAGGGAGGGCATGGTGTCTGTTTTCACCACACCAACCTTTGGAGTCTCCGTACGAAGAACCTTCATGATCGCCGACATCAGGTCATATTCGAAGTTGGTCAGATCCTGAATCACCGGTAACACCTCTTTTTCATCGGCATACAACACCGCGATTCCCAGAAATCCATTCATCACCTGAGCCTTGTCTTTTTCGACTGTCTGAAGCTGAACCTCCGGTATGCCCAGCTCACGAACCTTGCTCTTGGTGTCCTCGTCTTTTGAAGGATCTTCCCATTCGATGCGAAGGTTGCGTTCGGCGTAAACCTTGAATTCGGTCAACAGATCGCGCACTCCCGATTCGAGATTCTGCAGTCGGGGCGGGAGATTTTCAGAAAAGTATACTTTCACATTGACGATATCGTCAAGATCGTTTAGCATTTCCTTGGATGCCGAAGAGATACTGTACTGCTTGGATTCAGTCAGGTCAACACGTTTGAATGCTTTATTTGACAGATAGTTAATCACAACGATGAAACCAAGAACTGCCAATATGTAAATGATCGACTGCGTGCTTCGAGTCATTTTCTTTGACGCCATATTATTCCCACTTCCTGCTTTCGAGTGAACGCACATTTAAGAAAAGGAAAAAACCGATCACCGACGAGTAGTAGACAATGTCTCTGCTGTCGATGACACCGCGGCCAATACTCTCAAAATGGCTTCCCAGTCCCAGATATGACAGAACCGGAACCAGTGCGGGGGGAGCAACCATGGTGACAAACGGATTGCCGATCATAAACAGCATGAAAGTCACCACCACGCCTACAATGAAAGCAACGATCTGGTTTTCCGTCAATGATGATATCCATAATCCTATCGACAGATACGCCGCACCCATCAGTATGGCGCCCAGATATCCCCCGATAATCGGCCCCATATCCGGGTTGCCCAGATAGTTGATGGTAATCGGTACGGTCACCGAAAGAAACATCACGATGGAAAGGAAAAGGAAACTCGCCAGGAATTTCCCGATAACCACCTGAAGATCGGTCACCGGCCAGGTCAAAAGAAGCTCAAGAGAGCGAATCTTTTTCTCTTCCGCCCAGCTGCGCATGGTAATGGCCGGTATGAAGAACAAAAACACCCAGGGGAGCAGACCGAAATAGCCGCGCATATCCGCCTGGTTCATGATAAAAAAGCCTTGGAAAAAAAGGAAATTGGTTACCACCAGATACACGGTGATAAAGACGTAGGCGATGGGGGAGAGAAAATACGCCCTGAATTCCTTTTTAAAGATTGCTAAAATGTTTTGCATTGTACTATCCCCTTGTCAGTTGCGTGAACACGTCTTCGAGGCTGACCGTTTCACGTTTGAGTTCACTGAGAACCCACCCGTTGTCGACCGCGCTCTTGAAAAGAAGTTCTCCGATATCATGCTTCTCATCACTTGCCACATGCGTCAGATGCCAGCCGTCATGACTCTCCCTGATCGTTACCGATTTGACACCATTCAGCGAAGGAAGACTGCTTTCCACCGAGTCCTTGTCGGCTTTTATTCGGAGTGTGTACTGAATGCCCTTATCCATACGAGCGATAAGCTCATCGGGAGTACCGGTTGCCACCGATTTTCCATCGTTTATGATCAGGATCCTGCTGCAGGTCGCGGATACTTCACTGAGGATATGCGAACAGTAAATAACCGTCTTCTCCTGACCGATCTTCTTGATCAATTGGCGAATTTCGATGATCTGGTTGGGATCAAGCCCCGACATCGGCTCATCCAGAATCAGAAGATCCGGATTGTGGATAAGAGCCTGTGCCAGCCCCACTCTCTGGCGATAGCCTTTGGAGAGTTTTCCGATTGGGCGGCGAGCCATCGTAGTCAGGCCGCAGATCTGAAAAATCTCATCGATACGTTTGTCCAGGGATTGACCCTTGAGTCCGCGGATCTCGCCCACAAACTCCATGTACTCACTAACCAGCATGTCGTTGTACAGGGGAGTGTTTTCCGGCAGATACCCGATCTTGCGGCGAATCTCCAGAGTATCATCACCCAACGGTATCCCGTCGACTACGATCGAGCCGCTGGAGGCCGGGATAAAAGATGTGATCACACGCATCGTCGTTGTTTTACCGGCTCCGTTTGGCCCCAGAAAGCCAAACACTTCGCCCTTCTTGATCTGAAAAGACAGATCTTTGACAGCATGTACGGCACCGAAACGTTTGTTAAGCTGCTGCACATCGAGCATCGTACCATTTTCTGTTGAACTCATAGGCATCACCATTTCATGATAATTATGAATAGATGCAGTATTAGTATATCCGTATTGCGACCATAATATGCATGTATGAATAAGACGCAGTCAAGTCTTTGCAAATTATGGAGAACGGAGTTTCTTATTGTGTTCTCGCGGATATTTCGTCATGGCAAAATAATTATTGTGTACCGATACCGATATGAGCAGCGTTTTTATTAGCACACCCCATCCGCCCAGCCGCAAATGCACCGGCCGGCCACCTCTCCCTTGGTATTGGGAAGGTGCTTAAGGTGCATTTACTCCGGGGGCCGCGTTTGCCCCCTCCCCCTTATCCCGTCCCGCACGCGGGAAGGGGAGGCCGGGAGGAAGTGAATTTCCCTAAATAGCGCCTGCACACACAAAAAAAAGGACTCAGTGTTCTGAGTCCCTTTAAACCTCGTGGCTTGTCGAAGCTGTTGCGACTACTCGGATTTCTTCGATTCCTGAATCTCTACTCTCAGATCCTGTGCCATTTTCTTGATATTCTGAAGAGATTTTCTGGCACGGGTGCCTGCCGATTTGTTTCCCCGTTCGAATTTCTCGTATTCAGCCTTCAGAAGTTCAACCTCGTTAAGTAACGCTTCCAGACTCATGCTGCTCCTCCTTGTAAGTATGAAAAGATGTATATGTAATCCAGAAAAACGTAAAATGAAGTATATATCCGCGAACGGGGCGTTGTCACGTTTTTGTCCAAAAAAGTTTTATGCCCTTCGATTCGTTGTTATAACCCTTCAAAGAGAAAATATGTTCCTGCGGGTTTAAGTGGGGATTTAAACCCCGATATTTGTTTTAATATAGCCTGTGGAAGAAAAGATTGAAAAAACGTCGGTCTTTTTGCCTTTTCCACAATCCCCACCTTTTCGGGTAATCGTAAATGACGCTTGAGATACCCGATCGCTTCCTCAAACCCGCCCAGTGAATCCACCAGACCCAGTCCATATGCCTGTCTGCCGGTATAGATCCGCCCGTCCGCAAGCGCCCGAATCGAATCGAGAGCACAGTTGCGCGCCCGGGAGATATCCTGTATAAACTGCTGATGCGTGTCATCGAGCAGCTCGGAGAGTATCTTCTTTTCATCGGAAGTCATGTTCCTGCTGGGTGAGCCTATATCCTTGAATTCACCGGCAGTCAGAGTCTGTATGCTTACACCCAGCTTGTCCAGAAGCTGGTGATATTGAGGAAAAGTGAATACCACTCCGATGCTGCCGGTGAGAGTGCCCGGATTGGCGAAAATCCTTGTCGCGGGGCTGGCGATGTAATAGCCACCGGATGCCGCAACATTTCCCATACTGACCACCACCGGCTTGTGCAGATTGCGGCACCTGATGATTTCGGCGTAAATCTCCTGGGATGGTGCAACCGCACCCCCTGGCGAATCCACCCGCACGATAATACCGGCCACGGTTATATCTTCCCGAAGCTCCTTGAGCTGCCGTACGTATTCTTCGGAATCGTAAATTATACCCTGAACTCGGACCAGACCGATCTGACTGCCTTTCTGAAAGCCCACACCACCACCATCACTGTTTGCAAGAATGATAAAGCCTACAGCTACCGGTAACAGAATCAATGCCGCAATGGTTACAATCTGACGCCGCTTCACAATTCCTCCGCCAGTACTACCCGAACTGTATCTCCGGGCATAAGGACCGTGCCGGGGTTCAGGTGATTGACCTCGTACAATTTTTTCACCGGAATTTCAAACAGCTGCGCTATGCGCCAGAGATTATCCCCTTTCTGCACCCTGTAATACACCAGCTTGTTACCGGTCTGCCGCACCGATGTTTTTTTCCCGGATGATGGTATCTTCAGGATGTCTCCCACTTG
The DNA here is from genome assembly GCA_964419255.1 of uncultured Fibrobacterota bacterium. Taxonomy (GTDB): domain Bacteria; phylum Fibrobacterota; class Chitinivibrionia; order Chitinivibrionales; family CAYFVL01; genus CAZPHU01. The sequence goes on from CAYQOU010000033.1 coordinate 30,753, forward strand.
TAAGATGTCATTTTTGCTTAATCCGTTGCATGCGAGTATCTCCTGCATGTCCACCTCGAAAAGACGGGAGAGACGATAAATGTTGTCGCCTGCCGAAACCTTGTATGTTCTACAGTCCTTGCATCCGGCCACACCTTCTGTTGAAGCAGCTTTTTTACCTTCTGATGCTGCAGGTCGTTCGCTATTCGAAGAGTTGTCGGTTAGATAGTAAATCAGATTCTCACCCGGATGGATTAGGGGATTTCTCAGATTCTTTTTGTTCCAGCCGGCAAGCTCGGCCACTTCCACGTTCAGCTTTTTACTCAACGAATAGAGGTTGTCACCTTTACCGACACGATAGGTTTTTTTTCGCGCCCCTTTTGGAATCGATGCAAACTTAGTTGATGTGGAGAGGTGTTTTTGTTTACCATTAACCGACCGGGTATAGATTGTTAAGGCCTGTCCCGCAGTCAGTCTCTCCGGTTGATCGATATTGTTCCATCCACAAATCTGCTCTATACTTACCCCGTAACGCTTCGAAATACCATGCATGGTATCGCCTCTTTTCAGCCGATAGGTCACTTTCCGACTGTGTGGGGGCACCGGAACCTTGTTTTGTGCTCTGGTGGAGCCGGATTGAGCCACAACCGTCGCCGTTTTTGATTGCTGCGCCGGACCATCCACCGGTATGGGGATGAAAAGGTGTCGGCCTGCGATTATTCTGCTGGATCTCAAGTCATTAACAGAACGTAATGCGGTAAAGGATATCTTAAAGCGCTGGGCTATCGTGCTCAGGTTGTCGCCCCGCTGTATGCGGTAACGATACCATTTTACCTTGTCTTTATCGTCAAGTCCCGCGTAAAATTCCCTGAATTGGGCAGCTTTACCGTGGGGTAAATAGAGCGTGACATCGGTAACCTCCGGGGGAGTACACCAGCGAAGGATGTGAGGGTTGAGATCTTTGAGTGTATCAACAGGTATGGAAATGCCTTGCGCGATCTTTTTCATGTCGATACAGTCACTTATCAGCACCGTGTCCATGGACACCAGTGTATCGTGCATTACTGGAATGTCCAATCCGAAACAGGACGGGTTCTTGGCAACCATCATCGTCGCCAGATAATGCGGTACATAGTTCATGGTCTCACGGGGCAATCGAAGCTGCCAGTAATCGGAAGTGTCTGCTGTTTTGATTGTTCGAGCCACCCGTCCTTCACCACAGTTGTAGGCTGCAAGGGCGAGATGCCAGTCGTTGAAATCTCCGTAAAGTTTCTTGAGATATCTCACCGCAGCAAAGGTTGCCTTTATCGGGTCGCGCCGCTCATCCATCCAGTAGTTTTTTCGGAGGCCATATATTCTCCCGGTGGATGGGATAAACTGCCATACCCCGGCCGCGTGTGCATGAGAGTAAGCGCGATAGTTAAACCCGCTCTCGATAATCGGCAGATATACCAGATCAGTCGGCAGTCCGCTGTCAGAGAAAACCTTCTTCATGAAAGGAATATAGCGGCTTCCGCGTTTCAGGGAGTTCTGTATATACCCGAACCGATGATTCAGCGTAAGGGTCAGTGCCTTACGCACCCGGCTGTTTTTACTGATAGGTACGTTGTACGGCATACCCCGGAGACAATTTCGGGCAAAAAGAGAGCTGTCGATCTCAGAGGTCAGGGAGTCCAGAGAAAAATTCATCTGATAACGAAACACCAGCGCCGATACCTGCTCGGGAATATTCTCACTGTACTGCGGGGGGAGCTGGATCGCATAAATATGCGCGATATCTTCATAGAATGCCTCAAGCTCCATATCGGAAGGCCCCGTTGAGTCGATGAGTAAGCATGCTCGGCGCAGAAGAGAATCGGCCTGACTATAGATCGCCTCATCACAGGCAATGCGAGCCTTATCTATAAGCATCACAACCGAATCACCCATCACTATTTCAGGGATCTGCTCGATAACAGGCGAATCGTCGATGATGATCACCGAATCGATCTCTTCTATGACAACTGATTTGTCTTCCGCCAAAGGGCGCATAAAATCGTGAGTGCCCGCCAGCCTGGCGCCGCAACCGGCGACAACAAACGCGAGAGAAACACATGATATTAATCGGAAAAATGGTACTTGCACTATCGAATCCAGTTCTTTTTTTTGTCGGTGTCTGTTTAAAAATAGCTCATTTAGTCCCGATTGGGCAATCGGGAGCCTCGGTACGGGTGGAAAATGGTATCAGAGACTCTATTAATACCTGGCGGTATACTACAACTATACTAAAGAAATATATCTCAAGCAAGAGAAATAATACCAGTCGGCCCAAAAGGCCACTGTAAACCCGTATGCCGAGAAATTTGGTGTTAATGGCGATAGAATTCGTTCATCGAGAGATGCAGAAGGGGACGCAAATGCTTAAAGCTTGTCCCGGAGGATCGCGTCAAGTGGTATACATGCCTATCTGAGGGCAGGCGCCGGTGAATTGAACCGAAAGATTCGTGCACGCCGGGTGCGGCACTCTTCCCGTGCCTTTTCTATCTGACCCTGCATAGTGGAGCTTTTGGATCCGCAGTAGTTTATAAAGAGACGTGTTTTTTGAGTACATGAGGTATAATAAATACAATCGGTGCAGCGCACCTTCTTATAGCTGTGCATCATACCTTCCTCCCTTATCAGGCGAATCTGAAAACGCGCCGTAATGACGCAACCAGTCAAATTATACGCGTCAATATATGGTGTGTCAACAGATGTTAAAAACCCAACAGGTAGTACCGTGATCTAACTTTCAGAACATCAAATGCTTAGAATTGGGCAAAAAAAGTTGTCCACAGATGTTGATAACTGAGAGT